>CACJGU010000038.1 GCA_902593125.1 uncultured Alphaproteobacteria bacterium | reverse complement strand
ATTGGTCCAGTAGATGATGGTTCATCATTCGCATATTTAAGACCAGAAACATGTCAGCAAATTTTTACTAATTTTAAAAATATATTAGACTCAACGTCTAGAACAGTGCCTTTTGGTATAGCACAAATGGGAAAAGCATTTAGAAATGAAATAACACCTCGTAACTTTATATTCAGAGTTAGAGAATTTGAACAGATGGAATTAGAGTTTTTTGTTCAACCAGGTACTGATGACCAATGGCATGAATATTGGGTAAATAAACGAATAGAATGGTGGGTAGAACAAGGAATTAAAAAAGAGAATTTAAAACAGATTGAAGTAGAGAAAAAAGAACTTGCTCATTACTCTAAAAGAACGGTTGATATTAATTATCTATTTCCACATGGAGAAGAGGAGCTTGAAGGTATAGCTAACAGAACTGATTTTGATTTAGGATCTCATACTAAAAATCAAAATGATTTTGAAATTCAATCTAAAGTTATGAAAAATTCTTCTTCTACAACAAAGTTAGCTGTTCAAAATTTAGAAGAAAAGAAATGGTATATTCCATATGTAATTGAGCCATCAGCAGGTGTTGATAGGGGAATTCTTGCTTTACTGAATGAATCTTATAATGAGGAGCAAATAGACAAAGAAAATAAAAGAATTGTTTTATCACTAAAACCTCATCTTTCACCTATTAAAGCTGCAGTTATTCCTCTTAAAAAAAATAATGAAGAATTGGTAAATTTATCTAAAGAAATCAAATCTAACCTTCAAAGATTGGGATTGGGCAGAGTAGTACTAGAAAATTCTGGAAATATTGGAAAAAACTATAGAAGACATGATGAAATAGGAACGCCAATTTGTTTGACAGTAGACTTTGAGACCCTTGAAGATAAAAATGTTACTGTAAGAGATAGAGATACTATGAAACAGGAAAGAGTTTCCATAGATAAATTATCTGAATACTACAAAAAGTATTTCAATTAAAAATAAGTAAATGAAAAAAGTCAGTGATATTTATGCAATAAAAATAATTTTTTTTATTACTGCATGTTATGTAGGTCTTTGGGCTATTAGAATACCAACAATAAAAGACCAACTCCAAACAGATTATGTTGGAGTTGGTTATATTATGCTTTCATTTGCAATTGGTTCAATTATTGCAATGATTTTTGCAAACGCTTTAATTCTCAAAACATCTACTAAATCAATTCTCACTTACACTTTAATTGCAGAAGGCTGCCTATGGTTACCAGTTCCATTTATACAAGAATTATGGCTATTTATGATTTTTTCTTTTATATTTGGAATGAGTTACGGTGCCTTTGAAATCGCATGTAATGTTTATGCATCAAATTTAGAAATTAGAGAAAAAAAATCTATGATGTCTGGTTTTCATGCCTTTTGGAGTCTAGGAGTTTTATTTGGCTCTCTTATTACTAGTTTTTTACTTGAGTGGGATTATTCTTTTATTTTTAATATACTTTTGTACGTTATTATTTTGCTACCC
Source organism: uncultured Alphaproteobacteria bacterium (assembly GCA_902593125.1). GTDB lineage: Bacteria > Pseudomonadota > Alphaproteobacteria > HIMB59 > CACPNW01. Next base: position 690 of record CACJGU010000038.1, on the reverse strand, counting down.
TTAAGTTTATATTTTGTACTTTGTTTAGAAAATCAAGTTGAATTAAAATCAGATAATTCAAATAAAAAAACTATATTTTTTATTTGGCCATTACTTATTTTTTTATTGGCATTAATTTCGATGGCAAATGCTCTTACAGAAGGCAGTGTTGATGCATGGGGTGCATTATATATGAGAGATTTTATTCAAGTAGATGGGTTCTTTATAGGGCTTGCAACTTTAAGCTTTAACATCTTCATGGTTATTGGAAGGTTGAGTGGTGATTGGGTAAGAGACAAAATTGGAGTTTTTTACTTAATATTTTTTTTGTTTATATCAACCATAGTAAGCTTAGTAATTCTAGCAAATTTTAATAATATCATTATTGCAATTATTGGCTTCTCTTTATTAGGAATTGGAGCATCTTCAATAGTTCCTATTGCTTATAGTCTAGCAGGTAAAATTGAAGGAATAGATAGTGGGGTAGGGATCACTATAATATCTATTGCAGTTTATGGCACATTTATTGGCGCGCCAGCTACGTTAGGATTTATAGCAAATACTTATGGTATTAATAATATATTCGTTCCAATGCTTGTCATCTTTATAATTTTAATAGTTCCAATAGTTTTTTACAGAAATAATTTTAGTTTAAAAAATTGAATGATAAAGAATTATTAATAATTAAGCTTTTATTGTTATTTTTTAATT
>CACJGU010000037.1 GCA_902593125.1 uncultured Alphaproteobacteria bacterium | reverse complement strand
CTCAACAAAAATATTAAAAACAATTAGTCCAAAAAAAACTTTAGAAGGACTTTTTGGCGGTATAATATTTTCTTTATTACTTTCAATTTCATTAATAATTTTATTTAAAAACGAAATTAATTTGAGTATTATTCTATTTATTTTTATAATAATATTCTCTTCATTTACTGGCGACATTATTGAGTCATATTTTAAAAGAATTAATAATTTAAAAAATTCTAGCAATTTTCTTCCTGGTCACGGTGGTTTTTTTGATCGATTTGATAGTCTGATTTTTTCAATGATTCCATATACAGTTTTCTCAAATATTTTATTATGAATATAAATATTTATGGCTCTACAGGTGTAATTGGCAAAAAAACATTAAAATTAATATCTAAATATTTTCCAAATATTAAAATTAATTTATTAGTTGCTAACAAAAACTATAAAACTCTAATTAATCAAATTAAGCATTTTAATCCTCGATATGTATATTTAAATGATCCTAGTAAAATAAAATTTATAAAAGAAATCGTAAAATATTATAAGATTAAAATTTTATATACAGATGAGCTTAACTATTACCTTAAAAATTCTAAATCTGATTTGTCAATATTGGCTATTTCTGGATACAAGTCATTAAATTTTCTAGACCAAATTATAAAAAATACTGATAACCTAGGAATATTAAGTAAAGAAGCAATTGTTTCAGCTGGTCATCTATTTAAAAAAAATAATTACTTTAAAAAAACAAATATTTTTCCTTTAGACTCTGAGCATTTTTCAATATTTGATCAAATTAACAAATTAGATTACCAAAAAAATATAATGAATATAATCATAACAGCCTCCGGCGGACCTTTTTACAAAAGAAAATTTAGTTCACTAAAAAAAATTAAATTTAATCAAGCTATAAAACACCCTAAATGGAAAATGGGATATAAAAACAGTATCGATTCAGCAACTCTAGTTAATAAATGTTTAGAAGTTATTGAAGCCCATTATTTATTTGATATTCCATACAGTAAAATTGATATTAAAATTCATCCTGAAGCACTTGTACACTCAATAATTAATTACAAAAATTTTGGTTGCAAATAAATTTGTTGAATAAATAGCAATAAAAAATAAGATTATTAAGCTTCTCAATCTATATTTCCTACAGAAAATAAAAACATTCTTTTTATATCATATTCCTCATCCATAATTGGGAAACCCCATGAAAATCCAATAGGGCCAATAGGAGAATAATATTTTATTCCAAAACCAACAGAGGCTCGTATATTATTATCAGTCTGTGTAGGTGTAGTTTTATTTTCCCATACTAGTCCATAATCATTAAATAAATTTAAATAAATTGGGAAATTTGAATTTTCAAATAATTCTCTTGAATAATCAAATTTTGTAACAATTAAGTTATTTCCGCCAATATATGATGTTCTTGAATTTCTAGGACCTGCACCCGCAACATCAAAACCTCTTAACCATCTACCTCCTAATGAAAACTTGTCATCAGACAAAATATCATTGTTATTTGTTGAAAATATATTTCCAATTCTAGTTTGATTGGAAATGATATTTTTATTAAATTTTTTAAAATTTTTAATAGTTAGAACATTTTTTACATATCCATTAGAGGAACTAGTTGGAGACTCAATTGAGGTAATAAAACTTGTTAGTGAACCATCTTGTGGTTGATATATTGAATTAAGAGAATTATGGACAAAACCATTAGTAATAATAAAACTAGCATTCTGTCCAGAAGAGTTTCCTATTGTTGATGAAACGGTGTTACTATCAGTTATAATATATTCCTTTAATAAATATTTTACATCAATAGAATGGGAAAATTTAGAATTAATATTATATCCAATACCTGTACCCAAAGTAAATGTATTAAGTTTATAAGAACTTGTTGAAGCAAAATCTTCTTCTTTATAAGATGATTCATAACTTATATCGACATCGTTTTCATAAGAAAGACGGTCTGTAGTAGATAATGTAAATTCTGTTTTTTTATCTGAAGTATTTAATAGAGCATCTACAGATCTTCCGGTACCATAAAAATTTCTTTCACTTAATCCAGCTAATACTGAAAAACCTTCTATTGTCCCTACCGAGACACCTGCATTTACTGTGCCAGTTTGTTGTTCTTCAACTTCTATATCAATATTAATTAAATTGTTTTCAATATTTTTTTCTTTAACTTTGACAGATTTAAATAATCTTAGTGACTGTAATTTCTTATTTATTTCAGATATTTGAGTTTTATGGACAGCATCACCTTCGGAAATTAATAATTCTCTCCTAATAACGTAATCAAATGTTCTTGAGTTACCATAAATATTAATTTGATTAACATATTGTGGTTCTATTGATTTAATATCCAATAAAATAGAAACATTATCATTATCTTTTTTTTCTAACATTGAAATTTC
>CACJGU010000036.1 GCA_902593125.1 uncultured Alphaproteobacteria bacterium | reverse complement strand
GAATAGATACAGAAAAAGAATTAGATTACTATCGAGCAGGAGGAATATTAAATTTTGTTCTTAATGAAATTATTTCAAATGCAGCTTAAAGCAAATGAATGATAAAAATGAAAATTTACTAGCTATTCTTGGCCCAACAAATACAGGAAAAACTTATTCAGCATTCGAAAAAATTTTTACATATTCTTCAGGGATGATGGGTTTTCCACTAAGACTCTTAGCTAGAGAAAATTATGACAAAGCTCTAAAAAAAGTTGGTGTAAATAATATAGCTCTCATTACAGGTGAAGAAAAAATTGTGCCTAGAGAAGCAAAGTATTTTTTTTGTACTGTCGAATCAATGCCTATTGAAAAGAATGTTGAATGTGTAGTTATTGATGAAGTACAGCTAGCAGCAGATTATGAAAGAGGACATATATTTACTGATAGGATCTTAAATTTAAGGGGACTTCACCAGACAATTCATGTTTATTACTATCAACAAATTCTAATGGCAAAACACCCATGCCAATTAAATTTGATCTATGGATTCTTTCAAAACTTTCAGCAATTACTGCCTTTATACCTAAAAGCTTTGTTCCTTTCGCAGCCCAATCTCTTGAAGAGCCTGTGCCATACTCCTTACCTGCTATAATTACAGTATCTATATTATTTTTTATATATTCTTGTGAAGCATCGTAAATTGGCATCTTTTGATTCGAAACGAATGATTTTGTAAGACCACCTTCAGTTTCGGGTAAAATTTCATTTTTAATTCTAATATTTGCAAATGTTCCTCTCATCATAATTTCGTGATTTCCTCTTCTAGAACCATAGGAGTTGAAATTTTTTTGATTAACCTGCCTATTAGAAAGATATAATCCAGCAGGACTATCTTCTTGAATATTACCAGCAGGAGAAATATGATCAGTTGTTACACTATCACCCAAAAGAGCAAGTATTCTGGCATTACTAATGTCTTTAAGCATCTCTTCATTTTTATCTTCAAAAAAAGGAGGATGTTTTATGTATGTACTAGTATCATTCCAATTGTAAGTCATTTTTTTTTCACTAGAAATTGATTTCCAATTTTCATCTCCTTGATAAATTTCCTTATATCTTTTTTTAAACATTTCAGGAGTTAAAGAGGAATTTAATAAATTATTTATCTCCTCATTAGTTGGCCATAAATCTTTTAGAAAAATATTTTTTCCATCTTTAGATTTAGAAATAGGGTCTTTCATTAGATTCACATTGATATTACCTGCTATTGCATAAGCAACCACTAATGGTGGCGAAGCCAAAAAGTTTGCTTTTACACTTTGATGAACTCTTCCTTCAAAATTCCTATTACCAGAAAGAACAGAACAAACAGTTAAATTTTTTGATGAAATTTCATCTGAAATCCATGAATCTAAAGGGCCCGAGTTTCCAATACAAGTTGTACAACCATAGCCAACTGTGTAGAAACCAATTGTTTCTAAATAATTTGTTAATCCTGCCTTGTCCAAATAATCACTTACAACTTTACTACCTGGTGCTAAACTAGTTTTTACCCAAGGTTTAATATTTAATCCAAATTCTACAGCTTTCTTTGCCAAAAGTCCTGCAGCTATCATTACACTTGGGTTTGATGTATTTGTACAACTAGTAATAGCAGCAATTACAATATCGCCTGTATTAAGCTTATTGTCATTCTTGTGTTTAAAATTTTTTTGTGACTTTTTAAATTCTTCGGGAATGTTTTTTAAAAGAATCTTATCTTGTGGTCTTTTTGGGCCTGCCAATGAAGGTTCTATTGAATTAAGATCTAATAAAATCTTTTTATCAAAATTTGGATTATAATTTTTATCAATCCACATTGATTGTTTTTTTGAATATTTTTTTACAATTTCTAGGTGATGTTTATCCTTTCCAGTTAATTCAAGATAATTAATTGTTTCTTTATCTGTAGGGAAGAAACCACAAGTTGCCCCGTATTCTGGTGCCATGTTTGATATTGTTGCTCTGTCTGCCAAAGACAGTTTAGATAATCCATTTCCATAAAATTCTACAAATTTACCAACAACTCCATTTTCTCTTAAAATTTTTGTGATTGTAAGGACTAAATCTGTAGCAGTTATTCCCTCTTTTAAAGCACCTATCAATTCAAAACCAACAACGTCTGGTATATTCATTGAAATTGGCTGGCCAAGTATAGCAGCTTCTGCCTCTATTCCACCAACACCCCAACCTAGAACTGAAAGAGAGTTTACCATTGTTGTGTGGCTATCTGTTCCAACAACGGAATCTGGGAATAGATAATTTTTACTATTGTAATCTTTTACCCAAATAGTCTTAGCAATATTTTCTAAGTTTACCTGATGACATATTCCTGCCCCAGGTGGTACTAAATAGAAATTATCAAAAGATTTTTGACCCCACTTTAAAAATTCATATCTTTCTTTATTTCTTTCAAATTCTTTTTTTACATTTTCATTTAAAGAATTCTTATTTTTGTAATTATCAACCATCACAGAATGATCAATTACTAAGTCAACTCTAGAAATAGGATTAATAATCTTTGGCTCAAATCCTCTCTTTTTTAATGCATTTCGCATAGCTGCCAAATCTGCAACCGCAGGAACACCAGTAAAATCCTGCATCAATACTCGTGTTGGAAAAAAAGCTATTTCGCGATTTTTAC
>CACJGU010000035.1 GCA_902593125.1 uncultured Alphaproteobacteria bacterium | reverse complement strand
ATTGCTAACCAATGATCTGTTGTTTCTTTAATTAACCATTCACCTATTAATCTTTTAATTTCATCTCTTTTTGTAAACCATTCTTTTTGGTCAGTGAATTTAGTAATTGTTTTTAATCCTAAAAGCTCTCCCAGAGCTGGAACAGGAGTCATTGCAACTGCAATAAAACTATCTTTTGTTTTATATATTCCATAAGGTGCAGATAAGTAAGCATGTGCATTGTTGTAAGAGCTTCTAACTGGTTTTCTATTTCCATCATTTAAGTATGTAGTTAAAACTTCAAATTGAAAATCTAACAGCGCTTCCATTAAACTTGTTTCAACTAGACTTCCTTCGCCTGTTTTTAATACCTTTATCAATGCAGATAAAATACCTTCAACCATATAATGTCCAGCAAGCATATCAGCTGCTGCAAGACCCATTGGAGTAGGAGCTTCACCACCATTTCCATTTAACCAAACTAATCCTGATCTTGATTGCGCTAATAAATCTTGGCCTGGTAAATCTTTCCAAGGTCCTTTATCTCCATAACCACTAATACTTCCATAAACAATTTTAGGATTTATTGCTTTTACACTTTCATAATCAAGACCAATTCTTTCAATTACACCTGGTCTAAAATTTTGAGTGATAACATCTGATTTTGATATAAGTTTTTTTATTTTTTCTAAATCATTTGGATCTTTCAAGTTAGCCGCAAAACTTTTCTTGTTTCTATTTATCGCATGGAATAAAGTGCTATCTCCTCCTAAATCAGTGTCACTTAAATATAATGTTCTACATAAATCTCCACTTCCGGGTCTTTCTATTTTAATTACATTAGCACCAAGATCTGATAATCTTAATCCTGCTGCTGGTCCTGATAAAAACTGACTAAATTCTAAGACAGTAATACCTTCAAGTGGTTTATTGATTGTTGACACTAAAACTCCTTTCAAATTCTTTTAAAAGATTATCAAGTGCTTGCTCTAAAGTTAAGTTATCTTTTAAAAAATTATTTATTATAGTACCAGCTTTATCTTGAAAATACATATAACCATCATAGCGGGGTCGAAGCCAGCTTTTTTGTAATGTATCAAGTGTATTCATAAAAAAATTTTTACTATCATCGTTAATCTCTTTATTCTGCCAAGCTTTTAAATGACCAGGTTGTCCTCCAGACTTATAGAAAGTATCAGTTTGACAAATTTCTGATGCTACCCAAAAGGAGTATTCAAGCGCAATTTCTAAATGTTTTGTACTTTTAGAAATAGCAAGTCCAGTTCCTCCAATTTGAGAGCCTTTGCAATTATTTTTATCTTCATCAAAAGAAATCATGTTCCCAAAATTAACAACAGATTTTCGAAAACCTACTCTGGAATAATTTGAGTATCCATAAAGTTGCGGACAAAAATAAAAATCATTTGAATCAGACATTATATCTAAGACATTAATAGGATTCATTGACAAACAATCTTTAGGAACTAGTTGTGATAATTTTTTCATCATTTGTAAAATCTCAACTGCTAAATCTTTTTCAACAAATTTCTCTGGAACTTTATTAATTGGGTTGTTTAAATTTGCCGCAATAGAGTTAAAGCATGAAATTGAGTCTACTGGTTTTATAGGCCAAATAACTTTTGATTGTTCAGCAAGCTTAATAGTTTCTTCAAAAGTTGATGGCGGATTTTCAATTAAATCATTTCTATAAGCACTTACCGGTGCTGCGGCATCAATTGCTAAAGCATATTGATTATCATTAAAGTTATAACTTTGATGAGATAAACCAACACTATTTTTTTCTAATGAAATAAGTTCACCTTCATACTGTTTATTATTGTTCAATTCATAAATTAGTTTTTTTCTTGAAGCTTCACCAACATGGGGATGATCTATAACCATCAAGTCATAATCAAAAGCCATTTCCTCTATAGGTCTATCAGCGAACGCTTGTAATGGCCTCTTATCCCATTTTATTTCTACTTCTGGATTTTTTTTTTGAAATAAATTTGCAGTTGCAACCATTGGATCGAAACCTCTGGGATGATCCCAGGCAATCCCTTTAAGAAGTTTCATTCTATTTTTTTACCTCTGCTTTATCTGCAAACTTTTCTGGTTCTTTATATTTAACTGAATGCAAATGTTCACAGTATAAAACTAGTTCTCCTTCACCTTTAAAAACTTCATAACTCGTACGTACAAGACCCATCTTAAGATACTTTGGTCTTTTTTCCATATTAGTACGAATTGAATAAATTGTATCACCAATAAATACCGGTTTTATAAATCTTAATTTGTCGTAACCATAACTAAATGAATTTACACAGTTTGTAGCAACTAAACCTAACCCATATGAGAATACCATTGCGCCTGCTACTAATCTCTTATTAAACATTCCTTCAGAAGTAGCAAAATTTTCATCTGCAACATATGGATGCATGTCTAAAACCATCATGTTAAATTGCATTGCTTCACCTTCTGAGATTGTTCTTCTTAATGATCGTATTTTATGATCAAGAATAACATCTTCATAAAACCAATTTTCAGCATTCCATACTGGGATTTCCGAATGATCTTCAGGCATATCCTTAGGATTTGTACTATGGATGCCTACAGTTGGTTCATATTTAAATTCTTTCTTCATATATAAATCCATGTTAGTCTAATACTACATATCACCTTAATCAATGCAAATTTGATAGGGGATGAAAAAAAAGGAGGAAAAATGAAATTATTTATTAAAATTTTTGTTTCAATAATAATTTCTTTCACTGCAACAAAATC
>CACJGU010000034.1 GCA_902593125.1 uncultured Alphaproteobacteria bacterium | reverse complement strand
TAATTGTAAAGAAATTGAGGATTTAATATTTTCAACCTCATTCTCCAGATTGGATATCTTGCTTTTTTTAGACTCATGAAGATTAATATAATCTTCAAGTAGTATTTTTAATTCTTGTATTTTATCACTTACAAGGCCAATTTTTACCAACTTATCCATAATTATTTTATAGTTTGAAATTTTAAAGTTGTCACTGTAATGAGACTTTTAACAAACAAAGAAGTATTGTATAACATTCTGAGGACAATAATTGAGTATTTTGCAAAATAATCAAGAATTAAGTGATTTATCTAACTGTGTTAGATTTTTATCAATTGATGCTGTGCAGAAAGCAAAATCGGGTCATCCCGGTATGCCAATGGGAATGGCAGATATAGCAACAATTTTATTTAAAAATCATCTAAAATTTGATCCAAATGATCCAGAGTGGATAGACAGGGATAGATTTATTGTATCAAATGGTCATGGTTCAATGCTATTGTACGCATGTTTGTATTTATCAGGTTATTCAGGAATTAATCTTGAAAATATTAAAAACTTTAGACAGCTAAATAATCCTACAGCTGGACATCCTGAATATGGGTCAGCACCTGGTATTGAAACAACTACTGGGCCGTTATCACAAGGATTATCAAATGCAGTTGGAATGGCAATTGCAGAGAAAAAACTTGCTGCAAAATTCTCAAATAAACTAATTGATCATTATACTTATGTGTTTGCAGGTGATGGCTGTTTAATGGAAGGATTAAGCCATGAAGCATGTAGTTTAGCAGGGCATTTAAGATTAAATAAATTAATTTTGTTTTTTGATGACAACTCAATTTCCATTGATGGATCTACAGACCTTTCAAGTTCAGATATTACTAAGAAAAGATTTGAGTCTTATAACTGGAATTATTTAAGTATAGATGGTCATAACTTTGAAGAAATAGATCAAGCCATTAAAGAGGCAAAAAAAAGTTCTTTACCAACAATTATAGCTTGCAAAACTATAATTGGTTATGGCTCTCCTAATAAATCTGGCAAGGCTTCATCTCATGGCTCTCCTCTTGGTGAAGATGAAATAAAGCTAGTAAGAAAGCAATTAAAATGGGAATCTGAACCTTTTGAAATACCTTTGGACTTAAAAAACAAATGGAAAAAATTCTATAGAAGAAATATTGAATTAAAAGAAAATTGGAACAATACAAATTTAAATATTTTTAAAAGCTCTGATTTTAAAAATTATTTTTTTAATCTTGAATATAAAGAATTAAATGAAGAAATTATTAATTTTAAAAAAATACATTTTAATGAAAAAACTAATTGTGCAACTAGAAAATCAAGTGAAATGTCATTAAATTTAATCTCTGATTATTATCAAAACTTATTAGGTGGTTCGGCTGATTTAACTGGCTCTAATAATACTAAAGCAAATAGCATGGATATAATCAATAAAGATAATTTCAATGGTAATTATATTCATTATGGAATTAGAGAACATGGAATGGCAGGCATTATGAATGGTATAGCGCTTCATGGTGGATTAAAACCATATGGGGGAACATTCTTAGTCTTTTCAGACTACTGTAGACCTTCAATAAGATTATCGGCTTTAATGAACATTCCAGTTATATATGTCATGACACATGACTCTATAGGACTTGGAGAAGATGGGCCAACTCATCAACCTGTTGAACATTTATCAGCTCTAAGATCAATTCCAAATTTAACTGTTATAAGACCCTGTGATATCATTGAGACTATTGAGGCTTGGGAAGTTGCTCTCAGTAGTAATGGGCCTACAGTCTTAGTTCTTACTAGACAAAATTTACCTATTTCACAGATAGAACATAGAGAAAAAAATTTATTAAAAAAAGGAGCTTATGCAATTATTGATTATTCAAAATATGATGCAACTATTTTGTCCTCTGGATCAGAAGTTGAAATAGCATGTTCTGCATCTAAAAAATTGAAGAAAAATAAAAATTTAAATATAAGAGTTGTAAGTATCCCATCATTTGAACTTTTTGAAAAAAACAATTCTGATTATAAGAATCAAATCTTAGGCGAAAAGAATTTGTTTGGTATTGAGGCTGGTGTTGTGAATGGTTGGGAAAAATATATAGAAATAAAAAATTTCATTGGTATGTCAACATTTGGTGAAAGTGGACCTTACAAAGATCTATATGATCACTTTAATATTAACGATGAAATGTTGATAAATAAAATTTTAGAAAACTTAGAAGAGTAAAGGGTAAAAAAAATGAGAATTGCAATAAATGGATTTGGTAGAATAGGTAAACTAGTCTTTAGAGCTTTTTTAGAAAAAAAATTAAAAAATATTGAGGTAGTTGCAATTAACGAATTGGGCAGTTTAGATTCAAGTATTCACTTATTAAAATATGATAGTATACACGGAACATTGCCATCAAAAATAATTAAAACAAAAAATGGGATAGCGATTGGCAAAAATAAGATAAAATTTTTCGCAGAAAGAGATCCAAAAAATCTTCCGTGGAATTTATTAAAAATAGATGTTGTCTTGGAGTGCAGCGGTGTTTTTACCTCTAAAGATGCTGCTATGGCTCATATAAATGCAGGAGCAAAAAAAGTAATTATATCTGCTCCAGCTTCAAATGTTGATAAAACAATTGTACAAGGCGTTAACAATAAAGAGTTAAATAACAAACATAATGTTATTTCTAATGGCTCATGTACTACAAATTGTCTAGCACCTTTAGCAATGGTTTTAGATGAAAATTTAGGAATTGAATCAGGTTTTATGACAACAATTCATAGCTATACTGGAGATCAAAGAACAGTTGATCAAAGTCATAATGATTTAAGAAGAGCAAGAGCTGCAGCAGAGTCTATGATTCCTACTTCTACAGGGGCTGCAAAAGCTTTAAGTCTTGTATTGCCCAAACTTGAAGGAAGGCTGGATGGCACTGCTATAAGAGTCCCTACTCCTAATGTATCGTTAATCGACTTTAAGTTTATAAGTAAAAGAAAAACAAATCCTGACAAAATTAACTCGATCGTTACAAAAGCTTCAAAACTAAAAAAACTAAAAAATATATTAACTATAAATAGTTTACCTTTAGTTTCAGTTGATTTTAATCATAATTCTAGCAGTTCAATATTTGATGTTACTCAAACACAAGTTGTAAAAGGGAAATTTTGTAGAGTATTGTCCTGGTATGATAATGAATGGGGATTCTCTAATAGAATGATAGATACATTGATAGATTTAAAAAGATTTGTTTAGTGATAAAAAAAAAATGTTATTCAATTTCAAATTATCGACAATTACTAAGTGT
>CACJGU010000033.1 GCA_902593125.1 uncultured Alphaproteobacteria bacterium | reverse complement strand
TTGGTTTCCAAAAGTTTAAAAATCTTGAACACCATATAGAAACATCAAATGGAATGTATTGATGAACAACTTTATTTTTATAAAATTCTTTAATATAATCAGACGAGGATTTTGTTGTTGTTGTTACTAAAATATAAAATACTTTATGATATCGATCTATAATCAAATCTGATGATTTAAACTCACCAATACTTGCTGCATGTATCCATAATATTTTTTTTTCATTATTTTTTTTTACAGTTGGTTTACCAAATCTTTCAACAAATCTTATTTTATCCTCTTTTTTTCTATAGATACGAATAAATATATTAACAATAATGAAAGGTATGAGTAAAATACTAACTATTTGATATATTTTAAGCATTTAATTTTTTTTCTGCTAAATTCATACAATCATTAATTTTTTCTTCCAAAAAATTCTTGTATTTTTCTAAACTTTTATCTTTTACTGAAGAAGGAATAATAATTGGCTCACCCCAAACGAATATGCATCTAGAAAATGGATATGTAATTAAAAACGAATCCCAAGATCTAAGTTTCAGATTTTTATTTGAAGCAAAACCAATTGGTATAATTGGGACTTGAGAATGGACAGCAATTTTTATAATTCCCTCCGATACTTTTCTATTAGGACCCCTTGGACCATCAGGTGTAATACCAATATAATTACCTTCATTTAAAATTTTGAACACTTTTCTTAATGAAGGTGATTTATTTTTTGACATGATTGAAACATTTTTTAAGTTAAAATGACCTGCAATATATGCACCAAAACGTCCATCACTGTGACTGGAAGCCAACATATTTAACACAGCTTTACTTTTCCATACATGTCCTATCATCATCAATTGACTATGCCAAAAAGCTAAAATAAATGGTCTGTTTTCTTTCCACATCTTTTCTGGTAATTCAGCATTTATAATCTGAATTTTAGAGGTATAACATACAAATAAAATATATATGTAACCTATAAAAGCTAATATTTTTTGAGATAAAGTGAATTTAAAAATTTTTTTTTTAAAATTCATTTTCCAATTGTTCTCTTAATTGTAATTTTTTATAAATTGTTGATTTTAAAATTAATTCGGAATGTGATCCTTTATTTTCAATTTTACCTTTATCTAATACATAGATTATATCTGCATCTTCTATTGTACTTAGTCTATGTGCAATTATTAATTTAGTCTTGTTATTCATAACATTGTTTATAGTTTCATGAATTTTATTTTCAGTAATATTATCAAGAGAGGAAGTAGCTTCATCCATAATTAAAAATGGTGCACCTTTAATGAGAGCTCTAGCAATAGCTATTCTTTGTCTTTGTCCACCTGATAATTTTATACCACTTTCTCCAATAACTGAGTTTAGTTTCTGTTTCATTTCATCAGCAAAACTATTAACACCTGCATTTTGAGCAACTACATTTATATCTTCATCATTAGCTTCAAGATTGCCATATTTAATATTATTAAAAATAGTATCATTAAATAATATTGTTTCTTGCGTAACAATTGATACACTGTTTCTAATATCTGTTAGATTTAAATCTTTAATATTTTTAGAGTTTATTAATATTGAACCCGTATAATTATCATACAATCTTAATATTATATTTGCTATTGTGGATTTACCTGATCCAGATAATCCAACTAAAGCAACTTTTTTACCTTTGGGTATTGTCAGATTTATTTTATCTAGAACCAAATTATCATTATATGAGAAAGAAACATCTTTGAAAATAATATCACCATCTAGATCTACAGTTTTTTTTGTAGAAATATTTTCCATATTTTTTTCATCTGTATCTAAAAGTTTAAATATCCTCTCAGCCCCAGCAAGTCCTTCTTGGACACTTATATTTAGATTTCCAAGTGCTTTTACAGGCTGGTAAGCAAGAAGTAGACTAACTAAAAAACTCATGAATTGACCTGTTGTCATACTCTCATTTAAAACAAATACACCACCAGCATAAATTGATAATGCTACAGCTAAACTACCAATAAATTCCATTAAAGGGCTTAGGCGATTACTGATAAAAGCAGAATTGGTGAAATATTTTTGAATATAACTTATTGTCTCAAAAGCACGTTGCTTTTCATAATTTTCTCTCGAATATGCCTTAACCTGCCTTATTCCTTTAATACTTTCGGCTAGCACATTTGAAAAAACAGCTATTTCATTTTGAATTGTATAGGTAATTTTCCTAATACTTTTACCAATTTTCCTTATTGGCCATAAGGCTAAAGGAAACGCAAAAAAGGCAAATAATGTAAGTGTCCAGCTTTGATAAAACATATTTCCTAATAAAAAAATAATAACCAAAACATCTTTAATAATTCCAGTAACAGATTTTACAATCGCAAGTCTTAAGTAATAGGTATCATTTATAAGTCTTGAAATTAAATTACCTGATTTAGAGTCAGTATAAAATTTCATATTTAAATACATTAGTTTTTCAAACATTTGCGTTTGAAGTTTTGCAATAATTGCATGAGCTACTTTGCTCATTTGATATGAATGAGTATATGTAGCTAAACCTTTAATTAATGTTACAAGTATTATTGCGATAGGTATTAAAAATAACATCTCTTTATTTCCTTTTATCAACACTTCATCTAATGCAGGTCTAACTAACCATGCATGTAAACCAGTAGCTCCTGCAGAAATAACCATCATTAACAGTGCTAATACAATTTTAGTTTTATGACTTAAAAGATAATCAGAAATTATTCTTGAAGTTACTGATTTTTTTGGATTTGATGACATTAAAATATCTGTAAATATAAAAATAACATAATCGCAAAAGTATTATTTTGTCGGAAATAAAAGTTTGAACTTTCTAGAGAATTGATATCCCATTTCTGTATTGCTATATACGTACAAATTCCTATCATAGCTATAATAATCACACTAAATAAAGATTTTGATGAATTCCACCCTAAATATCCAAAAATTAAAATTACTATAAAATAGCATAAAGCCACAAATATACGCCCATTTTCTCCAAAAAAAACAGCAGTTGACTTTATACCTTGTGCAATGTCATCTTTTCTATCTTGGTAGGCATAAACAGTATCATATCCCAGTGTCCAAAAAACACACCCAATATATAGAATGAAGAACTGACTTGTTATAGTTCCATTAAACTGGATCGTAACAATTAAAACACCCCAACTAAAAACTATGCCTAGTATTATTTGCGGCCAATAAGTTACTCTTTTCATAAATGGATATAAAATAACAAAAGGAATGCTTAATAGCCCAACTATTATTGCGGCATAATTAAATTGTAATAGCAAAAGAAAGCTTATTATTAGAAATATAATTAATAAAAAAAAAGCTTCTATTAAGCTAATTCTTTTTGATGCTAAAGGCCTTCGCTCTGTACGTA
>CACJGU010000032.1 GCA_902593125.1 uncultured Alphaproteobacteria bacterium | reverse complement strand
TGGGTCTCTTGAAGTTGGGGAAATTAATGATTTTGGCTTTGTTTTCTTTGCAGAATCATTCCAATAATTTTTAATATATTTTAAGTTCAACTTTTTCCTTTATTTTCTATTATTTCTATATAATCAACAATTAATGTTAAAAAAGAATATCAGTATAGTAATTCCATGCTTTAATGAAGAAAATAATATTAAGAATACATATATTGAATTAAAAAAAATTATTAATTCCATTAAAAAATATCAATTTGATCTATTATTTATAGATGATGGTAGTACCGATAGCACATTTACAAATATAAAAAAAATTGCAAAAAAAGATAGAAAAATCAAATGTGTAAAATTATCCAGGAATTTTGGAAGTCATATTTCTATATCTGCTGGATTTGAACATGTCAAAAATAGCCATGCAGCAATCTTAATCACTGCAGATTTACAAGAGCCCCCTGAAATTATTTTGAAATTAATTGAAAAATGGGAGTCTGGTATTGAAATTGTATGGACTGTAAGAAAACACAGGAAACAAAGCCTATTGAGCAAAACTTTTTCAAAGATTTTTTACTCTTTATTTATTAAGTACTCTATATTAAAAAAATATCCAAAAGATGGATCCTCTGCTTTTTGGCTAGTTGACAAAAAAATAATATCTAATTTAAATAAATTTAAGGAAACAAATAGAATGTTGAATGGCATTATTTCTTGGATGGGTTTTAAGCAAGATGTAATTTTCTATAATCAAAAAAAGAGAATACATGGAAAATCATCTTACAATTTTTTTTCTCTTTTAAAATTAGCTATTGATTCTTTTGTATCATTTTCATCTTTTCCTATTAGGATAATAACCTATGTTGGTCTCTCATTAAGTTTATTTAGTTTTATTTACTCAATTATTCTTATTTTTGAAAAATTTATTTATGGAATAAACATTCCAGGTTACACATCTTTAATGGTAATAATTTTAATATTAGGAGGAGTGCAATTAATGACCTTGGGAATTTTAGGAGAGTATATTTGGAGGGGTGTTGATGAGTCAAGAAATAGGCCATTATATATAGTTTCGGAGTTAGTAAATTTTCCAAAAAAAAATAAAAATTAAAAAAATTTATAATATGTTGATGGGTGCAATATATTTAGTTTTGAAAGTAAGTATATTATAAATTTTGAGGCTTTAACAATTTTATAATTTGTTTTGAAATTTCTAAAATTATTTTTATCCTTTTTAAGGATTTCATTAAATTCTTCTTTGCTTAAGCCAAGTCTCTTTATGCATAAATCAATAATCTTCTTATCCTCTATTGCATATATTTCTTTAGTTCTTTTCAATGCTTCATCTCTTTCCATTTGACCCGATCTTATTAGAGCACTGTAATTAAATTTTCTAAAATCTATATTGAATTTTGTTCTAAGAACATAAAATATAAGGCTTTGATACAAATCATCAAAATAATGTGCACCAGGATTTTTCCAATCATATTTATCTACTAGTATTTTTTCTGCATCATTTCTTATATAATTTTCATAATATAGTATTGGTATCATCTGAATTCTTTTATAGAATGTATAATAAATCATTTCTTTTAAGTCTAAATTAAATCCAGCATCATTAGGTAGCCATTTTCTTATTTTTACTTTTCCATATTTTTTTTGAATTGATTTTAAATATTTCCCATCCAGGTAATTCCAATCTAATGGAGCTATACCCTCAGTTCTAAATGATGTACCTGTAATTATGTATTTAATATTCTCTTTACAAGCTATGCTATATAGAGACGCTGCTATTCCTAGATCTGTCCCAATTTCAATATCTGGAACTGAAGCTTTCAAACATGATATCTTAATATCTTTAGACTCACGCCAATCTGAAGTAATGCTTCTTAGCTCAAAGTTTGTTTCTTTTATAATTTTTTTAATATTTTCACCTGCTAATGGATTGCCAAATCCATCATTGAAGTGCACAACTAAAGCTCTGAGTCCATATTTTTTCATTAAGTGAACTGTATAACTACTGTCTCGTCCACCACTTAATCCAACTACGCAATCGTATTTCTTATTTTTTCCATCTTCAATAATCTTATTAATTATTTTCATATGACTATTGTCTTGAGGAAAAGATTTATCAAGAGCTTCGTGTTTATAGCAGTAAGAACACTTTCCATTAACATCGAATTTTATTTCGCTCGTTGTCTCATCCATTATACATATCGAGCAAATTTTCACTTTAAGTCAAGTTCCTTTATTCTTTTTCCAATTAATGTTCCTTTAATATCACTAATTGGTATCTTAATTTTTTTAATACCTAAATCACCAGCTATTTCATTAAAATTGCCTCTATATATGACACCATCTTTATCTACAACTAAAGAACAACCAACCATTTTTCTTCCTTCAAATGGTCCTCCAACTAAATACCCAACACTAGTAGTGCTAACTACCACTAAATTAAATATTTTTGCTAGTGTTTGATATGGTTTTATCCATTTTTCTCCATAAGGATCACTCTCTTCAGTAATATTATAATCAACAGTCCATGATGAAGGGGATAGAATTATTTGTGCACCCATTCGACCAAGTGTATTTCCAATTTCTAAAGAATCATAATAATTGTCTGAACATATATTTAAACCAATTTTTCCTAAAGGTGTGTCAATTACTGAGAGGTTACTCCCTATTGAATAGTAATCTAGAGCCTCAGAAAGAATATTTATTTTTCTATATTTGCAAATAATTTTTCCTTTATTATCACATATAATACTTGAATTATATATTTTATGAGTTTGATCATCTTTTTCTGTTAAGCCACAACAAACATAAATATTATTCTCTTTTGCAAGTTTACAAATCTTATCAGAATATAGGCCAGGAATAGTTAATGATTCAGTTTTAGCAGAGGGATGAGTCCATCCTAAATCCATACATTCGGGTAATAATATTAAATCACATTTATTATGAGAAGCATCTCTAATCATAATTTCGGCTCTTTCAAAATTTCTATCAGGCTCACCACCTTCAACAAGTAATTGTCCTAAACCTATTGTTATATGCTCTTTCATTATTATTTTACTTATGAATAAAATATAATCCAATTATTATAATTATAAATCCAATTATTTTATATACAGTAAGACTTTCATTTAAAAAAAATACAGCAATTGGAATTAATAATAATGCATTTAATGTTACTATAACTGGGTAAGCTGTAGATAATTCCATTCTACTTAAGGCTAAAGCATAAGGCAAAGGAGCCGTTAAAATTAAGAAAGTACCAAACCAGACCAATGGAAATTTCGCTAAACTAACTAAATAGTTAATTACATTAAATATTGTGTCATAATTAACAGATCCTAACTCATTTATTTTAGCTTTGACAACATATGCGCCAATTACATCCATTACAGCAGCAAAAAATATCAAACCCCATGTAGACAAAAACAGATTCATATTGTTAAATTATATATTAAAAAGCATTATTAATTTATGAAATCAAATTATTCAAGTAATAGCAAAGTATATATCTTAATTATTTTATTTATACATATTTTAGCACATTATTTTACTTTAGAAAGATTATCATATGGCTCGGACTCTTTTGCTGATTATTTGAGATACTTATCAAGCACAGATTTCAGAATTATTGATTATATTAAAATAAGCCCTGATAGACCTCTTAATTTTGTATTTCTAGATTTTCAAAATTACTTTTTATTTGATAACAATAGGTTATCATTTATTTTATTAATTTTTTCAACATTTCTTATACTTATATTTGTTTATATTATTATTTTTCAGTTAACAAAATCCAAAGAATTTGCATTTATAACCGTAATAAT
>CACJGU010000031.1 GCA_902593125.1 uncultured Alphaproteobacteria bacterium | reverse complement strand
AGAGTCGAACTCCTAACCTCGTGATCCGTAGTCACGCGCTCTATCCAATTGAGCTACGGGCGCAAATAGCTGTATATATACACTTTAATTATAAAGTATGCTAGTTTGAGGAAGTTTTAAATATGAAAATTTTTTTTGCTTTGTTTATATTATTTTTTTCTAATATAAGTTTTGCTGATAAAGGACCAGTAACTGGATTAGATTTACCAAGATTTGTTTCTCTTAAATCAGATGATTCAAATGTAAGAGTAGGCCCAAGTAAAAATTATCCAATATTAAGAAAATATATAATTAAAAATTATCCATTAAAAATTATTGAAGAATATGGCGATTGGAGAAAAATAGTCGACTCTCAAAAGAATACTGGATGGGTCCATAAAAGTATAATCAAGGGTGAGCGATATGGAATAATCACATCAGATAAAAAAAATAATATAAATATTTATAATACTTCAAAAGGAAAAATTATTGGGCAAGTAACAATTGACTCAATAGTTTTTTTACCAAAATGTAAATTAAATTGGTGTTTTATTTCTATAAACAATCAAGGTGGTTGGATTAAAAAGAAGTATATATGGGGTATTAAAAAAAATGAACAATTCAATATGTCATATCTTCAGATATTTTTAGATTACTATTTTAAGTCAATAAATTATATTGAAATGAATATAATGTAGTACCTGGCTGGGGCGGTAGGATTCGAACCTACGAATGCCGACTCCAAAAACCGGTGCCTTACCGCTTGGCGACGCCCCAAATTATGGTTACTCTGTAGTATCTAGCACAAAATAAGTCAAATTCTTCAAGTGCGACAATACCATTAAATAGCAATAAAAAGCAAAAAAGTGAACCGTATTGATTCAAGATTGATTCATAACAAGGGATTTACATTTGTAAACCTTAACCTATTTAATTTTTTATGCGAAAATTAATAAAAATAATTTCTTTCTTATTGATTTGTTTATCCATAGCTCAAGCCAATGCGAATACTGAAAAATTGTATGAAAAACTTGTTAATGATTGGTCAAGCATTTTTCCCGATGGTAATAGAAATGCAGCAGGTCCTAGATTCTTTAAATATATTTTGGATCAAAACTTAGAATATGAAGAATTTAAACAATTTAACAAGTTATACTGCGCAGTCTCTGGCTCTTTAATTTCACCTGATACTCGACCAGATGATATTTTCCTCTCTAATTCTGAAAATGATGAAAAAATTTGTGGTGAATATTACAAATGTTGTTGGCCTTGTTTATGTGATGTGATGAAATATTCAGAGACAAAAAAAATAAATATTGATTTCAAAGATCAATCAAAGGATATCTACACTATCGTAATTGATAATCCTTGTAACAAAAATGACTTTCCAGAACTTGTAAATCGAGATTATATTTGCAGTGGTAATGAATTAAATAAAGAATATACATACTCAGTAGATAATAAACTTGTTATTGGTTTATTACATAATGCAAAAAAATGTGATGCTTATGATATTGATTATATAAAAAATGATCAAATAACTGGCCCCATGTGTGAGGCAAGAAATAGTATGCCTCTTGATAAACTTAATTTTGGCATGGGTGATATTTTTATTCGACTAGCAAATTGAAAATACTTGAAATGAGTAAGATAATTTTTATTTTTATATTATTAATATCTAATATGTCTAAAGCAGAATTCTTCTCAAATATTTCAGATATAATTGAAAATAATAACGATAGATTAAGTTATGGAGTATCGGTGACTGACTTTAATAAAGATGGAAGTTATGAATTTATTGTTGCAGGTTTTGGTTACCCCAATCTAGCTCTTAGTTACAACAATGGAAAACTAATAAATACAATTCAAGACAGTATATTTGTTGATAAAGAGAGGAATACCATTGGTGTATCAGCTTGCGATATAGATCAAGATGGTTTTGAAGAAATTTACTTCTTAAATACTGACACATATAGTGGAGAAAAAAAATACTCTGATAGATTGTTGGATAACAACAATAATAAAATTTTTGATTATTTTGAGTTAGAAAAAAATTTAGAAAATTTAAATTTGACTGCAGGTAGATCAGTTGTTTGTGTAGACAGAAATGGGTCAGGAAAATATGGTATATATGTGGCTAATTATGGAGGCCCTACTAGATTTTATGAAATTGAAGATAATGAGGTTGAAGACTTAGCGCCAATTCTTAGAATTGATCAAATAACTGGAGGAAGAGCTGTAATTTCAGGACATATAGTTTCTAATAATATGGATATATTCGCAGCTAATGAGAGAGGTCCAAATTTTTTATACAAGAATTCTAATGGTAGTTTTAATGATATTGCAATTGAAAAAAATGTTCAAGATACTTTTCAAAATGGTCGAGGAACTGCTTTAACAGATTTTTTATATAGAGGTGAACTTGATATAATTACAAGTAACTGGGAAGGATATCATCGTATCTTTGTAAAACAAAAAGAATCTTTTCTCGATATGTCTTCATTAGATTTTAGATTACCAAGTAGAATACGAACAGTTATATCAGCTGATTTTGATAATGATGGTTATGATGAAATCTTTTTAAATAACATTGGTCAACCAAATAAACTCTTTCGTATTCTTGATGAAGGAAACTTAGAGGAAATCAAATTAGACGAAGCACTTGAAGCTCAGGGTCTAGGAACCGGTGCAGCAGTTGCTGATATTGATAATGATGGAATTCTAGAATTACTAATTTCTCACGGTGAATCAGGAGCCCAACCATTGAGCTTATTTAAGGCAAATGTATCAGATACAAATTTTATTAGAATCAAACCACTAAACACCTTTGGTGCTCCAGCCAGAGGTGCAACTGTTACCTTACATACAAATTTAAGAAATCATGCTAAGACTATTGATGCTGGTTCAGGATATTTATGTCAAATGGAACCAGTAGCACATTTCGGTTTACGTGAAGGTGAAGTAATAAAAAATGTATCAATCAAATGGACGAATGGTTCAGTTGAAAGTTATGAAATTAATGATATAAATAATATATTCGAATTTAAACAAGGAATATAATTTAAATGTCTGTTGCCGAAACACTAAAAAAACCAGCGCCACGTTTTCATTGGAAATGTAAACATACATGGAGAAGAAGTGCCAAAAATACACTTTGGTGTTTACTTGGATGCTCAATTGGTGATTTTGGAACAATCCTATATTTTCAACTAAATGCAATAAATTGGCCTACTCTATCAATAATGATTTTGGCAATCATAAACGGACTAATCACAAGTATTATTTTAGAAACAATAATTTTATCAAGACAAATGACCATTAAAATTGCTTTTCAAACAGCCTTAACAATGAGTTTTATTTCTATGCTTGCCATGGAGATTGCAATGAACTCTGTTGATTGGCTAATATTAGGTGAGGCAAAACTAGTTTGGTGGATAGTGCCTATAATGCTTTTAGTAGGTTTTTTAACACCATGGCCCTATAATTATTACAGATTAAAAAAATATAATATTGCCTGTCACTAATTAAATTAATTGAAAAACTAATATTGAAATTGGTTTAAACTCACATATCTGATTTTTATGATTAGAATACTACTTACATTAATATTTATTAGCTCCACATCATTTGCTGCTAGTACTAGTTCAGATGATAGTGAAACTAGCATTTCAGCTAGTGAACAAGTTACAAAATTATACGACAAAGCTTACGAATTAGTTTATTATAAGAAATTTGATAAATCTATTAAATTACTTGAAAAAATAGCTAAGCGTAAAGATCTGGGTGAAAAAAAAGCTGATGTATACAACCTTCTTGGTTTTAGTTACAGAAAGCAAAGTGAGCCAAATCTAG
>CACJGU010000030.1 GCA_902593125.1 uncultured Alphaproteobacteria bacterium | reverse complement strand
GTTTTAAATAGAAGAACTTTTTTTCTATATATTTTAAAACTATCTCTATTCACTGTTGTTGGTTGGAGATTATTCAATATTCAAATAAAGGATTCAGAAAAATATAAAACTTTGTCTAAAAATAATCAAATAGATGTTGAAATTATATATCCACTTAGAGGTAAAATTTTAGATAAAAATAATAAAATTTTAGTAGAAAATAAAAAAGTATTTGATGTTTACTTAATTCCTGAAAATACCCAAGATGTTAATGAAACACTGAATGAATTATCAAAAATTGTAAAAATTGATTTTTCTAAAAAAAGAAAAATACTTGAATTAAGCAAGAAAGTTAAAAAATTTGAAAAAATCAAAATTTTAGAAAATATTGATTGGAATACTCTGGAAAAAATTGAAGCTAACAAATTTAAAACTCAAGGAATATTTATTTCTCAAGACTTCATGAGAATATATAAATACAATAATATTTTTTCTCACATACTCGGTTATATCAATAAACCTAATCACGATGAAATGGATCTTCCTTTTATTTCAAATATGCCTAATCTAGATATTGGTAAGGAAGGATTAGAAAAAGGTTTTAACCCCACTCTTGTTGGCAAGCCTGGTCAAAGAGAAATTGAAGTAAATTCTTATGGAAGAATTATTAGAGAAATATCAAGAAATGACAGTATTAAAGGTCAAGATCTTAAAATAACTCTTGATTTAAGAATTCAGAATTATGCTTTAAATCTTTTAAACTCTCATAAAGCTGGATCAATAGTATTGATGAGTATTGAAAATGGAAATATTTTATGCATGGCTTCAACACCATCTTACGATCCTAATAAAATTATAACTAAGCCTAATAAAGAGTATTGGAACTCAATATTAGAAAATGAATTATCCCCTCTAACATTTAGAAGTATTCAAGGCCTTTATGCTCCAGGATCTACATTTAAAATGATTGTAGCAATAGCCGGTCTTTATCATGGAGTTATCGATACAAATACAAGCCATCCTTGTAATGGTAAAATTGCTTTAGGAGACAGGCTTTATCATTGTTGGAAGAATAATGGCCATGGTATTATGAATGTTGAAAATGCAATTAAAGAATCTTGTGATGTTTTCTTTTATGAAATATCGAAAAAAATAGGCATAGATAAAATAGCTGAAGTAGCAAAAGATTTTGGACTAGGAAAAACTTACAAGATCTTTCTTGAAAATCAAAAAAAAGGAATAGTCCCTTCAAAAAAATGGAAAAAAGATAACATTGGTGAAAGTTGGTATCCTGGTGAAACATTAATCTCAGCAATTGGTCAAGGTTTTGTTTTAACTAATCCGTTACAACTTGCTACAATGACTTCAATTATTGCTTCAAATGGAAAAATGATTGAGCCAAATATATTGCAAAACCGTGGAGAAATTAATTTTAAAAAATTAGATAAGTACAAAGAGGCAATAAAAATTATAAAAAAATCTATGTTTAAAGTCGTAAATGAAGCAAAAGGTACAGCTTTTAAATCAAGATCTGATCTTGTTGATTATTCAGGAAAAACTGGAACCTCCCAAGTTAGAAGAATAACAGTAGAAGAGAGAGAAAGTGATGATTTTAGAAAAAAAGAAGTAGAATGGAAAAAAAGAGACCATGCTTTATTTGTTGGATATATGCCATCTGATAAGCCCAAATATGCAATATCTGTTGTAATTGAACATGGAGGTTCAGGAGCCTCAACTGCTGCACCAATAGCTAAGCAAATTTTTCAATTTACAAAAAATTTAGAGGCCTAATGTTAAAAAAAATTCAAAACCTAAATTTTTTATTAATTTTTTTAATTTCACTAGTTTCATTTATTGGAGCTGCTGGACTATATTCTGCTGCAGGTGGTTCTTACGAACCTTGGGCATCTCGACATTTAATTAGAGTCTTTGTTTTCACTTTATTATCAATTACAATTGCTTTTATTGATATAAGAATAATTTATAAATATTCTTATATTATATTTACATTAAGTTTGTTACTTTTACTTTCTGTCGAGATTATTGGAGTCTTTGGTAAAGGTGCCACTAGGTGGATAAATATATTCGGCTTTAGTCTTCAACCCTCTGAGCTAATTAAGATAAGTATAATTTTAGCTTTAGCTAAATTTTATAATGATCTAAAATTTGAAAATATAAAAAATATGATTTATTTATTTTTTCCTTTTATAATATTGTTCTTTCCTTTCATTTTAGTTGTTATTCAACCTGATTTAGGGACTGCATTAAGTATTATTATATTAGGAATTTTAATCTTGTTTGCTTGTGGTATTCGCATATGGAAATTTGTTTTTGGATTTATAGTCATTTTGATTTCAATTCCATTATTATTAAATTTTTTAAAACCGTATCAAAAAGATAGAGTAATATCATTCTTAAATCCTGAAGCTGATGCATTGGGTTCAGGCTATCAACTTATACAATCCAAAATTGCGCTAGGTTCGGGAGGGTTGACAGGCAAGGGTTTTTTGGAAGGTACACAGTCTTATTTACAGTATCTACCTGAAAAACAAACAGATTTTATTTTTACACTTATTGGTGAAGAGTTTGGTTTTATTGGTACAATTTTTATAATTTTATTATTTTTAATTATAATCACAGTTTGTTTTTATATAAGCATTAAATCTAATCATATATTTGGTAGAATTATATCAATAGGTGTGGGTTCTAATCTATTTATATATGTAATCATGAACATTTCTATGGTAACTGGATTGATGCCAGTTGTAGGTATACCACTTCCCCTAATTTCATATGGTGGCTCTGTAATGTTATCTATATTGATTTCAATTGGCTTGGTTTTAAATATAGAAGTGAATGCAAATATAAAAAAATTGAAAGATGCTTGAAATAAATAAAGTTAATAAATTTTTTGGAGGATTAAAAGCTGTAAATAATGCATCAATGCAGGTTAAAGAAGGTTCAATTACAGGACTAATTGGACCAAATGGAGCTGGCAAAACAACCTTATTCAACACAATAGCTGGATTATATGAGCCAGATGATGGAAAAATAATATTAAATAATGAGGATATTTCTTATTTAAAACCACATGAGTTATTTTCAAAAGGCGTTTTAAGAACTTTCCAGATTGCTCATGAATTTTCAACATTGACAGTTCTTGAAAATTTAATGATGGTTCCTCCTAATCAATTTGGAGAAAAATTAACTTATGCATTACTAAATAATTCAAAAGTAAAAGAGCAAGAGGAAAGAATTAGAGAGAAGGCAGTTGAGGTAATTAATTTTCTTAATTTAGGACATTTAACTCAAGAATTAGCAGGTAATTTATCAGGTGGTCAAAAAAAACTTTTAGAATTAGGTAGAACAATGATGGTAGATCCAAAAATAGTACTACTAGATGAAGTTGGCGCAGGTGTTAACAGAACGCTTTTAAATGAAATTACAGATGCAATTTTAAGATTAAATAAAGAAAAAAACTATACTTTTTTTGTAATTGAGCATGATATGGATTTAATTGAAAAAATTTGTGATCCAGTGATAGTTATGGCAGAAGGCTCTGTACTTTTTAAAGGTAATTTCGAGGAAGTGAGAAATAATGATGCTGTTATTGAAGCCTATTTGGGCAAGGGGATTACTAAAGGTTAAGTTGGTATGATTAGTTTAGTAGGAAAAAAATTAACAGCAGGATATGGTGGAGTTGATATAATCAAAGATATAAATTTAGAGGTTAATGAAGGTGAAATAGTTGTAATTGTAGGCCCAAATGGAGCAGGTAAATCAACTGCTATGAAAACATTACTAGGAATGTTAAATCTTACTTCAGGTCTGGTTGAATATTCTAATGAAGAAATTACATCAATGTT
>CACJGU010000029.1 GCA_902593125.1 uncultured Alphaproteobacteria bacterium | reverse complement strand
TTATAATTACCTTTGATAAAGTCTATTTAGACAATGAAAGATATTTTAATAATATATAAATGCAAATTCTCATATCAATAATAATTCCAACATTCAATAGGGCAAAAATACTTCCTAATACAATAAATTCAATATTATTAAATAATTATCAAAATTTTGAAATTATAATTGTTGATGATGGTAGTTCTGATGATACCGAAAAAATTGTGAAAAATTTTAAAAATGAAAAAATTAGATATTTTAAAATAAAAAATTCAGAAAGAGGAGCTGCTAGAAATTATGGTGCTCAAAAATCAAAAGGACTATTTTTAAATTTTTTTGATTCTGATGATATTTCTTATGATAATCACATAAAAAGCGCAGTTAATATAATTCAACAAAATAACTTTATTGAAATATTTCATCTTTCTTACGACTTAATTAAAAACAATAAGAATAAAACCAAAACTGTTATTAGTTATGGTAAGACTAATGTGAGATTATTACGAGGTAATTTTATAAGCTGTAATTCTTTATTTATTAAGAAAAATATATTTAATAAATTTAAGTTTGATGAAAACAGATATCTATCAGGTTCAGAGGATTGGGACTTATGGCTTAGAATATCTAGATTCTATCAAATTTACAATTTTAAATATGTAACATCAGCTATTGTTGATCATAATGATCGCAGTATGAATGAAAAAAATTTTGATAAAATATCTAAAAGATTACAAATAATTAGAGAAAAAGTTAAAAATAATCTTTATAAAAATCTAAATAATAATGAAATGAACAAAATACTTGGACATTTGATTTCTTTTGAAACTTTTTATCAATCTTTATTAACTTCTGGTAAGTTAAACGTAATTAAAAATTATACTAAATCAATATTTCTTGACCCTATTTTAATTTTTAATCCAAGAAGTTTTTTAATAATAAGAAATATTTTATTTAAATGGTAAATATCTTAGTAACAGGTGGGGCAGGTTTTATTGGATCCAGTTTAGTAAATCAATTAATAAAAAATAAGCACTATAAAATTGTAGTATTGGATAATCTTGTTACAGGTAAAATAAAAAATGTTGATAAAAATATAAATTACATAATTAAAAAAGACGTAAATAATTATTATGAATTAAAAAATATATTTATTAAACACAAATTTGACTATGTATTCCACTTTGCTGCTCTTGTAGGAGTAAAAAGAACGCAACTTTACCCACTTGAGGTATTAAATGATATTAAAGGTTTCCAAAATATTTTTGAACTTTCTAGCAATTATAATGTAAAAAGGTTTTTTTATAGTTCATCATCTGAAGTTTATGGCGAACCAGTAATTATTCCACAAAATGAAGAAACTACACCTTTGAATTCAAGAATACCTTATGCAATTGTAAAAAACCTAGGTGAAAGTTTTTGTAAAACCTACTTTAAAGAAAAAAAATTAAAATATACAATTTTTAGGTTTTTTAATACATATGGAAAAATTCAATCTAAAGATTTTGTGATATCTAAATTTATACAATTGGCAAAACAAAATAAGACTATTAAAATTTATGGAAATGGGAGTCAAAGAAGAACATTCTGTTATATTGATGATACAATTGAAGCAGTAATAAATTGTTTTGAAAAAAATATGCATATTAATGATGTAGTGAATATTGGCAATGATGTAGAAATATCTATGAACCAACTTGCAAAAATTATTATGAAAAAAACAAATTCAAAATCAAAAATTAAATATATTAAGCCACTTAAAGAAGGTGATATGAAAAGACGTAAACCAGATAATACAAAAATGAAGAAAATACTTAAAAGAAATTTAATTAGCTTATCTAAAGGATTAGATAAAATTATTTAATTATTATACATCCTCCAAGTGGAACTTCATAAAACAAGCTAAATTTCTTATCTTTGATAAAATTGTCAATTGCCAATTTAGCACCAGGGAAATCTGAACTATTGTAATCATCACAAATAATTATACCTCCATAAGTCAGCTTATTAAAAAAAAATTCTATAGATTTTAGTGTTGGATCGTAAAGATCTAAGTCAATATGAACAAAACTAAATTTTTCTTCTTTAATCTCTTTGAATACATCAGGGACCCAACCCTTGTATATCTTAACAAAATTAAATGGTTGCATTAAATCTTTTACATCTTCAAATTTTGAATAAAAATAATTTTTTTGTTTCATAATTTCATCTTTATTTTGAATATATCTTTTCATATTAACATCATTCTTAGTTTTATTTGATAATCCGCCTTCAAATGAATCAAAAATAAAAAATTTTTTATTAAATTTATATTGTTCTAATAAAATACTTATTCCATATGACGAATGCCCTTTCCAACAACCACATTCTGCAAAGTTTTCATAATTTTTTTTTAATAAAATATTTTTGACGATTTCAAAAAGAGAATAAAATCTTAATTGTTTTAAAAAACTATCTGAATATTCAGACTGACTTTTTTTAATAGCTTCATTATAAATTTTGAAAATAGAATTATTATCTATATTTAAAAAAGGCTCCCATGAATTTTTATCAACTAAAGTATAATTTGTATTTGATGAAATTTTATTAATATCTATTTTGTATCCAAATAATTTGCTAAAATTTAGTAAAGTTTTTAAAATTTTTTTTATATTTTTCATATAATCTTTGTGATAAAAAAATTTTTAATTTTATTATTATTAACAATTTTTATATTATTTGTTCTTAACAATTTAATAATTTTTTTATTACTCTGTGGAAAATCATATTTAGCATAAAGCCCATCTAAAGTATCCATTATTGCCCAATCTTCAAGTTGCTCATTAGTCAAATTAAGTTGATTTTTGTAATCCCATATTGGAATAATAGAATCACTTAAAAAGTTGGAATTAAAAAGTATTTTTTTTGATATTCGTTTTATTTTTAATAATAATTTAATATTTTTTTTTAAAAAAATTTCAAAATTTTCATATTTTATAAATTTTTTTATTAATGGTCTCCATAATAAATACTTAGGATGTAAATATCCAAGTTTTGGCATTTTATAAATATCAAAGATAACTAAACCATTTTTTTTTACAAATTTATGTATGTTTAACAATGATTTTTTTGGATTTTCAGTATGTTGTAATACACCTCTGCAAAAAACAATATCAAATTTTTTATTAGATATTAACTTATTGAAATCAGCTTTTAAAATTATAAGATTTTTAGATTGTCTTGATACATTATGATAAACAGAAGAAGAGAGGTCAACAGAAACACAGAAATTAGATTTTTTAACTAAATGTTCTGTAAATCTACCAGCGCCACCTCCAATTTCCAATACATTTTTATTATCAAACAAGTCTTTTTTCTGAAAACACATATCAAGTAAATAATCTTCTGAAATAGAAAAATTATTAATACTATCAATTTGAACATTTCTATAATCCTTCCATTGTTTTCCAAAATTTTTCACATAAGAATCATCTTTATTTAGAATATAAAGGTTATCATTTTCTTTGAAAAAATAATTTTTAAAATATTCAATTTTTAAGTTCATTACTTTATAATAAATAATTATTAAATTATTATGTGTGGAATACTAGGATTAATTCATAATACTAAATATGCTATTTCTACAAATGATTTCAAAAAAATTAATAATTTGAATTATAATAGGGGGCCTGACTTTCAAAGCGTGAAAGATATGGAGATTTTAAATCATAGAATTATGATTGGTCATACTCGACTATCCATTCAAGATTTATCAGTTGATTCAAATCAACCAATGAAATCATTTTCTGGTAGATTTATTATATCATTTAATGGTGAAATTTATAATCATTTAGAATTAAGAAGAGATTTAAGGAATAAAAATTTCAATAGATGGAAAACAAAATCAGATACAGAAACATTAATTAATTTATTTGAATTTTATTCTTTTGATGAAGTATTAAAAATTATCGAAGGAATGTTTTCTTTTATATTAATTGATAATAAAGAAAAAAATATTTATTTTGCAAGAGATATTGGTGGAGAAAAGCCTTTATATATTC
>CACJGU010000028.1 GCA_902593125.1 uncultured Alphaproteobacteria bacterium | reverse complement strand
GAGAAAATTGAGTGTCCGATTGGAATTGATATTGGCAACTCAAAAGATCCGAATGAAATAGCTTTCTCAATAATTACAAGAATAATATCAATAAAAAATAGCTTAAAATATTTATCAAATAATAAAATTAAAGAAGTTATATGACAAACATAGATTTTATGAAAAGAGCTATTGTGCTTTCAATTGATAATATCAAAAATAGTGGAGGTCCTTTTGGATGTGTTATTGTAAAAGAAAATAAAATTATTGCAGAGGGAGTAAATAGAGTAACATTTAATAATGATCCTACTGCTCATGCTGAAATTGTTGCTATTAGAAATGCATGCCAAAAATTAAATACCTTTAACTTAGAAGGTTGTGAATTGTATTCCAGTTGCGAACCATGTCCTATGTGCTTGAGTGCGATATATTGGTCACATATAGACAAAGTATATTATGGTAATTCTAGAGAAGATGCTGCAAAAATTAAATTTGATGACAAGTTTATTTATGATGAACTATCACTAGAAATAAGAGAGAGAAAAATCCCTATCAGTCAATTATCACGTGACGAGGCAATAAAAGCATTTAATATTTGGGAAAAAGAAGAAAATAAAATAAGATATTAATATGGAATTTTTTCTTAAAATTGTTGCACCAGTTCAATCTTATGACTTCCAAACCTTTTTTCATAATTTACTTTTGTCACTACCAGCATCAGCATTATTAGGATTATTATTATTTTTTATCCTTGGGGCATTTTCAGGTTTAAAATCTAAAGAACAAAGGCTCTATATTGTAATTGCAATTACTATAGTTATAGCTTTTACTGCAGCTTTTTATAATTTAGGAGTTCCAACAGAAACTTTATTTGCGGTATATTCTGAGTGGTTACATTTAATTGTTAGATGGGTTCATATAATTGTTGGTGTAGCATGGATTGGAACATCATTTTATTTTAATTGGCTAGATAGTAGACTGGAAAGAGATGATCCAGATTTTAAACACCTTGATGGTTATTTATGGTCTGTTCATTCAGGTGGTTTTTATAGAATTGAAAAATTAAAAGGACCTCCTAAAAAACTTCCAAAAGTTCTTCATTGGTTTAAATGGGAGGCGTATGCCACTTGGATAAGTGGTTTTGTACTACTTATTTTAGTTTATTACTTAAATGCAAGCTCTATGATGTTGGGAGCAAGCGGTATTATATTAACACCCATTCAAGCAATTTTAATATCTATATTCTTACTTATAGGATCTTGGCTTCTATATGATTATCTTTGTAAAAATGTTTTAAAAGATAATGAACAAACTTTGATTGCAACTGGTGTTTTATTATTTGTACTTTTAAGTTATTTTTTAACCCAAATTTATGGATCAAGAGCTGCATACATACATGTTGGAGCAATTATTGGCACCATTATGGCGGCTAATGTTTTTAGAGTAATTATTCCTGCACAAAGAAATCTTGTTTCATCAGCTGAAAACAAACAAAAGCCAAATTTAAATCTTTCATTAGAAGCAAAAAACAGATCAATTCATAATAATTATTTTACACTACCTGTTTTATTTATCATGATTAGCTCACATTTTTCTTTTACGTATGGGGCAGTAAATAATTGGTTAATTTTAGCTATTATATCGATAGCTGGCATTTTAACTCGCCATTACTTTAATTTAAGAAATAAAAAACAATATAAATTTTGGATTTTACCATCAGCCGGTTTAATCATGTTTTTTTTAATGACTTTAAGTAGTCTTTCAATATTTGAAAAAAAAGATGCAAATGCATCTCTTTCTTTAGAATTAGTCAGTTTTAATGAAGTACAAAATATAATTAAATACAGATGTGGAACATGTCATGCAAAATACCCAACTTTTGAAGGTATTGAAGCAGCACCGAAAGGTGTTGTATATGACACGGCTCAAGATATTGTAAATAATATTAAATTAATCAAAGCTCAGGCTATTGATGCTGAAATTATGCCTCCAAATAATCTTACTGGTATTACAAAAAATGAAAGAGAGATATTAAAAGTTTGGATTGAGCAAGGAGCAAATATCAATAATTAACTGGAATGGGGTCTAATGATCTCCATAAATACCATGTGGCTTGTGAACTATATGGGCTCCATCTTTTATAAAGTAATTTAAGTTTTCTTTCACTTATAGGCAGTTGAACTTTATAAAGTTTTGAAATAGCTTTTAAAAACCCTAAATCACCTGTTGGAAAAATATTTGAACTTCCATAACTAAACATTAAAAACATATGAATAGTCCAATTCCCTACTCCTTTTATTTCAATTAAATTATTATAAATTTCTTCTTCAGAAGTTTTATTTATATTTTTTATGAATTTCTTGTTTTGTAAAAAAAATTTAGAAATATTTCTAATATATAAAATTTTTTGTCTTGATAGACCGCATTTTCGTAAATCTGTAGTACGTAATTTAGATACAGTTTGTGGTGTTATATTTCTTTTAAGTTTAAAAAATTTAGTTTTCATCGAATCAGCTGCAGATACTGATATTTGTTGACCAATTATTGAATTAATTAATGAATGAAAATAATTAGAATTTAGATTTAAATATTCATTCCTATAAGTTTGAATTAATTTCTTCAAAACTTTATCTTTATTTGATAGATAAATCTTACCTTTATTCCAATATTTAGGTTTCATATGAATTATTATAACAAATTTAAAAAAATAATATCATACATAAATTTTATTTTTGGAATTTATTTATGGGCTTTAGTAATATATGCAATATTAAGAGCTACAGGTTTAATTAAAAGATTTGCATTACAAGAACATCTTTTAGGTGAGTATTTATCAATACCTATTAAATTTATTTTAAGTTTATTTTAATAAATAATATGATCTATTATTACTTTATTGCAATGACTGCTGCACTTTGTTGGGCATTAGCATCTTTAGTATCAGCAGATGTTACAAGAACTATTGGTGGTTTGGCCTTTAATCGTCTTAGATTATTTTTTGTATCAATAATGTTAATTACTTACACATTTTATTTAAATACTTGGAATACAATAAGTGTTGATTACTTAACTATTATTATAATTTCTGGAATTATAGGGATATTTTTAGGTGATACTTTATTATTCATTGCGTTACAAAAAATTGGACCAAGGAGAAATAATATTCTTTTTTCTTTAGCTGCACCTTTTACAGTATTAATAAATATTTTTTTTCTAAATGAGCTTACTTCAACTATAAGCATTATAGGATGTTTTATTGTTTTTTTTGGTGTTGTTTTTGCAATTACCTATGGGGACAAAAAAGGATCTGAGCATAGATGGGAAACAGTGGAGGGATCTCTTTATATAGGAATAATTTTATCTATTGGAGCTGCTTTGTGTCAGGCAATTGGATTGGTTATGATGAAACCTATATTATCAGATGGTGCAGATCCAATAGCTTCAGCAGCAATTAGAACAACAATCTCATGTATTTTTTTATCATTTACATTTTTTTTAAATTATGAAGTTTTTAATACAAAAGTAAAACTTACCTCAAAAATTATTTACCAATCAATTCTTAGTGGCTTTTTAGGCATGGCATTAGGTATGAGTTTACTTTTAATAGCATTACAAAAAGCTGATGCAGGTATTGTTGCAACTTTATCTTCAACTAGTCCAATAATGATATTATTTCTTTTTTGGATATTAACAAAAAAAATACCCTCTTATGGGGCGTGGGTTGGAACAATTATTGCAATTTTTGGGACAGGATTAATTTTTATCTATTAATTTAATCCCTAATTCTTCTAATCTTTCTTTATCGATACTTGCAGGAGCATCCATCATTAAATCCATAGCTTGCTGATTCATTGGAAATGCTATTACTTCTCTTATGTTTGGTTCATCCGCAAGTAACATAACAATTCTATCAATACCAGGTGCGCTACCTCCATGAGGAGGTGCACCAAATTTAAGAGCGTTAAGCATTCCTGAAAATTTTTCTTCTAAATCTTCTTTTGAATAACCAGCTATATCAAAAGCTCTATACATAATTTCTGGTTTATGATTTCTAATTGCACCAGAGGATAATTCTACACCATTACATACAATGTCATATTGATATGCTTTTATATCAAGGGGATCTGTATTTTTTAAAGCTTCCATTTCACCTTGAGGCATTGAAAATGGATTATGACTGAATTGTATTTTATTAGTTTTTTCATCAATTTCATACATTGGAAAATCTACTATCCAGCAAAATTCAAAAGAATTTTTGTTCAGTAAGTTCAATTCATTACAAATCTTTTCCCTTACTTTGCCAGAGAAAAGTTGAGCTTCCTTTAATTTATCACAAATAAAAAATATTGAATCTTTATCATCAAGTTTAAATGATTT
This sequence comes from uncultured Alphaproteobacteria bacterium, assembly GCA_902593125.1. Classification (GTDB taxonomy): domain Bacteria; phylum Pseudomonadota; class Alphaproteobacteria; order HIMB59; genus CACPNW01. The sequence continues at coordinate 1,632 of CACJGU010000028.1, read as the reverse complement.
TAATTCTTCATCATTTAAATTCTTTGCAATGGGTCCTTTAAAATTTTCCTCTGTAAAAGATATGTATCCTAGACCTGCAGCACCTTCATCTCTTGCCCAACTATTTAACTTATCAAAAAAACTTCTAGGTTTTTCTCCTGATTGCTTTACAATTATTCCTTTCACTACAGATCCTTTTTCAATCTGGCTACTAAATATTTTAAAATTAGAACCTTTAAATATATCTGTATAGTCATCTATAATAAGTGGATTTCTCAAATCAGGTTTATCTGTTCCATATCTTTCCATGGCTTCATTGTATGGTATTCTTTTAAATGGATATGGACTAACTTTGATATCTTTATTTTTTTTATTTTCATCAAATACTTCAAATAAAACAGGCTCAATTGCATTAAACACATCTTCTTGAGAAACAAAGCTCATTTCAAAATCTAACTGATAAAATTCTCCTGGAGATCTATCGGCTCTACTATCCTCATCTCTAAAGCATGGCGCAATTTGATAATATTTGTCAAAACCAGCAATCATTAATAATTGCTTAAATTGTTGTGGAGCTTGAGGAAGGGCATAGAATTTTCCTTGATGTATTCTCGAAGGTACTAAGTAATCTCTAGCGCCTTCAGGTGATGAGGATGTTAAAATTGGAGTTTGAAATTCGATAAAATCTCTTTCATTCATCTTTTTTCTAATGTCTGAGATAATTTTATTTCTAAGCAAAATATTTGAATGTAGTTTATTTCTTCTTAAATCTAGAAACCTATATTTTAACCTAATCTCTTCCCCATATTCAATATCTGAATTCACAGGTAAAGGAAGTACATCAGACTTTGATAGTAACTCATAATTATCAATTTTTACTTCAATCTCTCCTGTATTTAAATTTTTATTTATAGTTTCATTAGATCTACTGACTACTTGACCAGTAACTTTAAGCACACTTTCATTACTAATTTTACTAAATTCTCTAAACAATTTGTGAGTACCATCAATAACACATTGAGTAACTCCATAATTATCTCTCAAGTCAACAAATATCAAATTACCATGATCTCTTATTGTGTCAACCCAACCAGATAAAGTTATGTTTTCACCTAAATTATCTGAATTCAATTGAGAGCAGTAATGGGATCGATAGTTATTCATAAAGTAGCCTCTACAATATTTCCTTAATTAATGGTATTGTTAATTGTCTTTTTTTTTCCATAGACAATGTATCCAATTTTTCTACCATATTGATTATATCTTCATAAGATCTGTTTGATCGTCTAATAATGAATTTAAAAATATCTTTTGAATTTATTATGAACTGTTTTTCAACAAATAATTTAGTTAAAATATTTAATAACATGTCATCATCTGGGTTATTAATTATACAAAATGAAAATATTTTAAGTCTAGAAATTAAATCAGGTAATGAAATATTTAATTCATCTATATTATAATTTGAATTGATAAGAATTTTTAAATTATAAGCATTACAATGATTAATGATATGAAATAACTCTTCTTCAATTAAATTATTTTCAATATTATCAAATAAAACATTCTGTTTACTCTTAATTATATATTCAAAATTTCTATTATATTTTATTGCATCATTTTGATTTAACCATATTTTCGATAGAAGAGATT
>CACJGU010000027.1 GCA_902593125.1 uncultured Alphaproteobacteria bacterium | reverse complement strand
TCTGATTGATTACTTGGCGCCATAATTATAAAATTTGGCAGTGTTGATAAATAAGTTAAATCAAAGGAACCTGCATGAGTAGGGCCATCTGATCCTACTTGGCCCGCTCTATCAATAGCAAATCTTACTGGTAATTTTTGAATAGCTACATCATGAACTATTTGATCATAAGCTCTTTGAAGAAAGGTTGAATATATTGCCACATAAGGTTTAAAGCCCTCAGTCGCCATACCTGCAGCCATAGTTACTGCGTGTTGCTCAGCGATACCTACATCAAAAAATCTTTTACTATAATTATCTCTAAAAATTTTTAGACCTGTTCCTGACATCATAGCTGCTGTAATTGCGACAATCTTTTCATCATTTTCTGCAAGCTCAGTTAAAGTTTCGCCAAATACTTGGGAGTAAGATTTTTGATTAGATTTTTTTAGTGAAGCACCAGTATCAATATCAAATTTTTCAACACCATGAAATTTATCCTCCGATTTTTCTGCTGGACTGTAACCTTTTCCTTTTTTTGTGATACAATGTAAAAAAACAGGTTTATCAAACCTATTATCTCTTATATTTTCTAGAACAGAAACTAAATCTTTTACATTGTGACCATCTATTGGCCCTAAGTAATAAAATCCTAATTCCTCAAATAGTGTTCCTCCAGATAATATTCCTTTTGAATATTCTTCTGTTCTATACAATGTTTTAGAAAAATTTTTTGGTAAAGATTTACTAAATTTTTTAATTAAATTTCTTATGTTTGAATAAGATTTTGAAGATAACAAACGTGTTAAGTAAGTACTCATTGCGCCTACAGGTTTATCAATAGACATTTTATTATCATTAAGAATTACTATTAATCTTTTTTTCAAAGCTCCAGCATTATTCAATCCTTCATACGCTAATCCAGCACTTAATGCACCATCACCAACAACACATATTACATTTGCATTATCCTTGTTAATATCTTTAGCAATTTTAATACCAAGGCCTGCTGAAACAGCGGTTGAACTATGAGCGGTTCCGAATGGGTCGTACTCACTTTCAGATCTTCTCACAAAACCATACAAACCATTTTTTTTTCTAAGAGTTTCTATTTGATTTTTTCTGCCAGTAATAATTTTATGAGGATAAGCTTGATGACCTACATCCCAGATCAATTTATCTCTTGGAGTGTTAAATACATAGTGTAGTGCAACAGTTAATTCGACTACACCTAAACCAGCTCCAAGGTGTCCACCAGTTTTTGATACAGTTTCTATAGTTTTAATTCTCAATTCGTTACAAACTTTACCTAGTTCTTCTTTACTTAAGTTTCTTAAATCTGATGGAAAATTAATTTTATCGAAAAGATTGGAGCTCATAATTTTTATTTATAAATTGATTATACATTACTATTATAAACAATAATTTTTTAAAAAAATTTTTGTATTTATTAAAAAGTTTGTGGAAATTTACAAATAATGCTTATTATTTCTATCTATTCTTGTTTGTTCAATAAATAAATAGAAAGTATTACTATTCCACCTCCTAGAAATGTTAATAGAGTTGGTATTTCAGAAAATATAAAAAAAGTTTGAATTACACCAAAAATAGGAAATAGAGCGTAAAATGGGAAAACTCTTTTTACAGGGTATATTCTATAAAGATAAAACATCGACATATGAGCCGCTATAGAAACAAATATGCCTGTATGTAAAATTAGTAACCAAGACCTAATACTTATATTGCTCATATTTTGAAAGATATCACCCTCGAAAGTAAGAGAAGAAAAAAATAAAAATATAAACCCTATTAATCCCATATAAGCATTAGTGAGAGTTACTTTTAAATCCTTTAAATATCTTGAAAAGACTTGAGCTGCTCCATAAAAAAATGCCATAAAAGCCATTAAAATTAAAGCTATTAATTCATTTTTTAAAAGAGGATCAAATCCTATTAAAAAAATACCAAAAAAAGAAACCATTATGAATACCCACTGTTTAATGGATACTTTCTCTTTTAAAAAAAAAGAACTTAAGAGTATGGCAAATGGTATAGCTAATTGTGAGCCAATTATTATAGGAGATACAATATTTGCTATATTTAAAGATAATGTCATAAAAAAATTAGCTAAAAACCCCATTGATAATGAAAAACAGAAAAGTGGAACCCAATATTTTTTATCAGGTATTTCAAATTTCCAAAATGGTAGAAGACATAAGAAAACTATTAACATTCTCAAACTGCCCATAAGTAATGGTGGGACAGATTCATTAAATACCAATTTCTGAAAAGGATAAGCACTTCCAAATAGAAAGGTAATTATAATAATTAAGAAGGAATGTCTTAAAAGCAAAAAACTATTTTATTTTAGATATGGACCAAAACTTAAATCAAGTCCTGCTCCAACTCTGAGAATTGAGTAGATTATTACTAAAAAGAAAATTACAATTATTAAATTTCTTATTATTTTTTTTTCATTCATAATTTCTAATTATTTATACATCTCTTATTTAAACAATCAAATAATCAGATCAGTTTGTTAAAAGTCTTCTTTCTGTTAAAGGTATTTCTTTAACAGGTAAATGAATTATAGCTGAAAATGCACCAACCCCTATTCCAACCCACCATACTATAGTATAACTACCATATAAATCATAAAACCAACCACCAAGCCACACACCAACAAAAGAACCAATTTGATGTGATAAAAAAACAATCCCATATAATGTTCCCATATATTTTAAACCATAGATGTATCCAATTAATCCTGCAGTTAAAGGAACTGTTGCTAACCATAAAGCCCCCATTACAATAGAAAATATTACAACTGTTAGTGGTGTTATAGGTGAGATAATAAATAAAATTGCAGCAATAGTTCTACCTGTATAGATTATAGCTAAAAGGTATTTTTTTGTATAATCTTTTCCTAGTGCTCCAGCAAGAACTGAACCAACTATATTAAATAATCCAATTAAAGCTATAGATAAAGCACCTAAACCTTCAACCGAAGAACATATAAAGCTTATTATACTTCCTTGAATAATTGGGCTACTTGACTCTGCTATGAAAGCTGGGAAATGAGCAGTAATAAAAGCCAATTGAAAACCACAAGAAAAAAATCCCAAAAATAACATTATGTATGTCGGATCTTTAGAAGCTTCAATCAAAACTTTACTCATTTTTTCATCATTTTGTTTTGAAATATTTGATGAATCAGATTTTAGAATTGGAACTAAAATTATTGTTAAAATGCTTATTATCGCGAAAACTTCAAAAACACTTGACCATGGCATGATAGATAATAATATTGCTGCAAATGGAGGACCAATTACTTGACCCGCAGAACCAGCAGCAGTAGCTATACCTAGAGACAGAGATCTTTTTTCTGGAGATGCCGATCTGCCTACTACACCTAATATTGGACCAAATCCACTACCGGCTATTCCAAATCCAATTAAAACATTTAGCAACTGATGAGCCTCAGGACTACTGGCAGTTGAACTTATAAATACACCTAATGCATATAAAATTAATCCAATTGTTATTGCTTTTCTATCTCCATATTTTTCTGCAAAAGCACTGAATATAGGTGTTCCTATACCCCAAGCTAAATTTTGAATAGCTATAGCTAATGAAAATTCTGATCTTGCCCATAAAAACTCTTCAGCAATTGGTATTTGAAATAAACCAAAAGTAGACCTAATAGCAAAACCTAGTAGTAAAATTAAACTTCCTGCAATTAAAATAGGTGTAAATAGATTAGATCTCATTTGCAAAAATTATAGACACTAACTGTTATCAGTTAATAAATTAAATTCTATTTATTTATTTATACTGTTCTTAATGCAGTTTCTTTTTCAGATTCTTCTTTTTCAGGAATAACATAGGCTACAGCACAATGTTCTGCACAATAAGGCTTATCTTCAAATCTTTCTTTTCCACAAAAACGAAAATCTATTTCATCTGGATGACCTTTTGGCCATTCACAGCCTCTTTTAGGCATTGTATTGAATATATTTTTTACAATTGGTTGAAAGGAACTTGCTTCTTTTGGTTTTGATGAAATTTCATTACTTTTTTCAAAGTTTAATTTAGGCATAACAGGAGATCTTGCCTTTTTTCTATCAGGCTTAACTGCTGTTCTTCTAATTGGAGAAGGTCGTCTTTCTAAACCAATTCTATGTGCTTTTCCAACAACAGCATTTTTCGTAAAACCTAGTAGTTTCCCAATTTGAGCTGTTGGGAGCCCCTGATCCCAAAGTTCTCTTAATTTTGATACGTTGTTTTCATCCCAAGGCATATTTTAAAACCCTATATATAGTAGTTGTAAAAACGCTTAATATACTAAATATGCTTATTTAAAAAGAATAAACTACTATATTTTAAAAAATTTCAATGAAAACCTATATTTTTTTAATATAAATGTGAATATATAATGAAATCTTTGGATAAAATAATCATAAAAAACAAAAAAATTATTTTTCGTGCTGATCTTAATGTTCCGGTATTGAATGGTAAGATAACTGATTATTCAAGAATAAATTCTATTATTCCAACAATTGAAATTTTAAAAAAAAATGAAAACAAAATTTTTATAATAGCCCATTTTGGAAGACCAAAAGGGAAAAAAAATAATAAATACTCTATAAAATTTTTACGTGAGGATCTAAAGAAAATTTTCAAAATACCAAATGTACATTTTTTAGAAAGTTTTGAAAAAAAAATAATACAAAACAAGATCTCTGAGATGAAAGATGGTGAAATTTGTTTATTTGAAAATATTCGTTTTAATCCGGGTGAAGAAACAAACGATTTAGATTTTTCAAAATCATTATCTTCTAACTTTGATATTTATATTAATGATGCATTTTCAGCTTCTCATCGAAATCATGCATCAATAACAGGTATTACTAAATATCTACCTTCTTATGCAGGTTTAAGTTTTTCAAATGAAATTAAAAATTTAGATAATTTTTTAGAAAATTCGACTAAACCAAATTTGGCAATTATAGGTGGATCAAAAGTTTCAACAAAAATTAAAGTTTTAAAATATTTAGTGGAAATTTTTGATTCAATAGTAATTGGTGGAGCAATGGCTAACACTTTTTTGTTGTCAAATAATTACAACGTTGGATCTTCTTTAATTGAGAATGATTTTATTAATTTATCAAAAGAAATTCAAAAAAAAGCAAAAGAAAAGAAATGTAAAATACTTCTTCCAATCGATGTAGTCTGCTCAAAAGATCTGCAGGATAAAACAAATATTAAAACATATAACATTAATGATGTCCCTAAAGATCAAATGATATTAGATATTGGAGAACAAAGTACAGAATTAATATCAAATGAAATATTAAAATCTCAATCAGTATTATGGAATGGTCCTTTAGGTGCATTTGAATATAGCCCTTTTGATAAGAGTACCATCTCAGTTGCAAATATTATAAAAGACTCTTCAAATAAAACTCAAATAAATTCACTTGCTGGAGGAGGAGATACTCTTGCTGCAATTAAAAAGGCCAATGCTAATAATGCATTTAATTACTTATCTACTGCTGGCGGTGCTTTTTTAGAATGGTTAGAGGGAAATAAATCTCCAGGATATTTAGCTTTGAAAGAAAATAATTTCTAACCTATTCTTCAATTTGATATTTTTTGATTAATGGAAATTGAGTCATTGTGAAGATAAAAGTAATAGGCAATATAGCAAAAACTTTAAAATTCACCCAAACATCAGTACTTTGTGTTCTCCAAACTATTTCATTTAAGATAGCTAGCGCAATAAAAAAGGCAATCCATCTCTGAGTTAATATTTTCCAACCATCTTCTTCTAACTTAAGTGCAGCACCTAGTAGATATTTTAAAAGGGGTTTTTTTAATACTACTCCTCCATATAAAATTATTGCAAAAACAAAATTAATTATAGTAGGTTTCATTTTGATAAATATCTCGTTATCAAAATAAATTGTAAGACCTCCAAATATTAATACAATTGCTGCACCAAGAGTTGGCATAATTGGTATTTTCTTTTCAAGAATGTACGAAATTATCACTGAGATTACAGTTGCAATCATCAGAGGAAGTATTGCATCTTTCAAACCACTTTTTGTATAAAAAATAAAGAAGACAGCTAGTGGACCTATATCAATTAAAAGTTTATAAATTGATTTCATTTTTTTCTTCTAAATTTAAAATTGATCTAGCAAAACTTTCTGAGTTAAAATCAACTAGATCATCTACAGTTTCACCAAGACCAATATAACTTATAGGGATTTCAAATTTATTTGCAATTGAAATTAATGCACCACCTTTAGCCGTTCCATCTAATTTAGTTATTATAAGACTTGATATACTAAGTTCATTACCAAATATTTCTGCTTGCTTAATCATGTTAGAGCCATTGGTTCCATCTAAAACCAATATAGTTTCAACTTTAACAGAGGAATTAAATTTTGAGATAACATTCTTCAATTTAATCAATTGATTTAAAAGGTTAGTATTATTCGATAGTCTTCCAGCAGTATCAATAAGTAAAAAATCGTAGTCTTCTTTTTTAAATTTTTCAGCAGCTTGATATGCAATACTTGCTGGATCTTGATTATTTTTTCC
>CACJGU010000026.1 GCA_902593125.1 uncultured Alphaproteobacteria bacterium | reverse complement strand
ATTAAGAAAAGGGTCTTAGATGTATTAGCTGTTGTCGGATTAGAAAATTTTTCAAATAGGATGCCTCAAGAATTATCTGGGGGTCAACAACAAAGAGTTGCTTTAGCGAGAGCAATTATCTGTGAACCTAAAATTATTTTATTAGATGAGCCTCTTGGTGCACTTGACGCAGAATTGCGAAAACAAATGCAATTATTTCTAAAAGAAATTCAAAAAAAAATTCAAATTACATTTGTTTTTATAACTCATGATCAAGAGGAAGCCATATTTTTATCAGATAGAATTGCTGTACTCAATAATCACAAATTTGAACAAGTTGGAACACCAAAGGATCTATATTATTCACCAAATACAACTTATATGGCAAAATTTTTTGGAGAATGTAATCTGATCAATTGTCGTGTTGTGGATGAGGATACTAACACTATAAAAATTAATTCAGGGTTTGGTAATTTTATTCTACCTAAAAATACTAATCTTAGTCGTAAATTAGAATTTGTTTATGGAATTCGGCCTGAAGAAGTGAAAGTGATAGAAAAAAATGAAAATAGTATGCAAGTCAAAATTAAAGATATAAGTTTTAAGGGATCAACATCAATTATTAATGCAATTAACGAAAATGGAGATGCATTTTTAAAGATTCAGAATATTAGTTCAAATATTTCACAATCTTTATCTGTAGGCGATTTAATCAGCATAGAATTTAATACTAAATTTGGAAGTATTTTTACTGAATGAGTTCCGTATCAAATTATTTTAATACATCTATTTGGACGATAGTTAGTTTTATATTAGTAATATTTTTAATTTTAATACCTCTTGCTTCTTTTTTATCTTATTCTTTTTTTACAGTTGATGGAACAGATATTATACATGAATTTAGTTTATTTAATTTTAAAGAATTCTTTGTAGATGAAATATACATAAGAACTTTTATAAGAACTATTTTTTTAGCAATAATAGTCATGACTTGTTGCATATTACTTGGATACCCTGTTGCATTTTTCTTGGCAAGATATGCTGGCAGATACAAATATGCCATTCTTCTTATGCTGATAATTCCACTTTTTATGAGCTATATAATTAAAATTTATATGATGAGGTCCATATTAGGTTACTCTGGCTTAATAAATAAAGTACTAGCCATGTTAGGTTTAATTGAAAAACCACTAGAATTTTTTTTATGGAATCAAAACTCAGTTATCATAACACTTGTTATAATTTTATTACCTTTAATAATTATTCCAACTTTTACTTCTTTAGATAAAATACCAAAGAATATCATTGAAGCCTCTTTTGATTTAGGTTGTAAACCTTTACAGGCTTTTAAATATATTATTTTTCCAATTAGTTTCCCTGGACTTGTAGTAGGTAGTATTTTTGTATTTATTTTAGCTCTTGGTGATTTTGTAACACCTCAGTTAGTTGGTGGCACATCAGGATTTACTTATGGTAAAATAATATACAGCAATTTTGGCATGGCATTTAATTGGCCATTTGGTGCTGCTCTTGCTAGTGTCTTACTATTTGTATCAGTGATTATTATTTTATTAACTAATTATTTTACTAAAAGACTAAATAAATGACAAAATCAGAAAATTTAACTAAATATCTTTTAGCTGGGTTGACAGGATTAATTGTAGCTGCATTATACGCACCAATAGTTTTAACAATTTTTTATTCTTTTTATAAATCAAGAAAAGGAAAGGTAGATTGGGGTTCTTTTTCATACGAACCCTATACAAAATTAATTTTTGAGCGTCAGATTTTAGAATCCTTAATGAATTCAATTTATGTAGGTATTGTAACGGTAATTTGTTCGGTGGTAATTGGATTTTATTTTGCAAACTATTATCATACAAGCAAAAGTAAAATGAAAGAATTTTTGCAATTTATAATTTTTCTTCCTTTTCTGTTACCGCCAATTATAACTGGTTTATCTCTATTAATATTTTTTAGAGAAATTAATCTTCCCAGATCCTTAAATACAGTTGTGATCGGTCATACTATATTTGTTTTAGCTATAGTATTTAAAATAATTTTAAATAAACTTGAAACACTGAAACCCTCCTTAATGGAGTCTGCCTATGATTTGGGTGCTAGTAAATGGCAGGCGTTTTATTATGTTTTATTACCAAATATTAAATTATCCCTAATTATTGCAGGACTTTTAGCATTTACAATATCTCTAGATGAAACTCTTATCACATTATTCTTAATTGGGAATGATACTACTTGGCCGATTAAACTTTGGGCAAAAATGAGGGTAGGTTTTTCAAAACAAGTGAATGCATCTGTCACATTAATATTGATACTAACTTCTTTATTGGTATTGTTGATAGCAAGTATAATATCACGCTCAGAAAAAAAAATAATGTATTGATGAAATGGATAAAAGATTATTAGGTAAAAAAGTAATAGTAACTGGTGGATCAAGAGGTATTGGTGCGGGTATTGTTGAAAGACTTTTTAATGAAGGTGCGGAGATTATTATTGCAGACATTAAAAAAGACTTAGCAGAAAAATTAATTGAAAATTTAGAAACAAATAAAATAACATTTTTTGAAACAAATTTATCAGAAGAGAATGAGATAATAAAATTGATTGATTTAGTTAAAAGCAAATGGGGCGTATTAGATATTTTGATTAATAATGCAGGTATCGAGGATGGGTTTATGCTGCCTGATCAATCTTATGAAAAATATAGAAAAACTATGAAAGTAAATTTAGATGCACCATTTTTATGTTCAAAATATTCTTTACCCTTATTAGAAAAATCAAAATCTGGAAGAATAGTTATGATTTCATCAATTCAAGGAGTAAGAGGGTATAAAGGAAATATTTCTTATAATACTGCTAAGGGAGGTCTCATAAATATGACAAGGGTATTGGCAGTCGAATTAGCAGAAAAAAATATACTTGTAAATTCAGTCGCTCCTGGCTTTATAAACACACCTATGTCTGTAATGAAGGATGGTAATTTAGAGTGGGATACTGATTGGTTTAAAGAAGTATATCTTAAATACGAAAAATTACCATTGGGTCGGTACGGTCATCCTGATGATATTGCTGGTGCGGTATATTTCTTTTGTTCTGAAGATAGTAAATATGTAACGGGTCAAACTTTACTCGTTGACGGAGGAGTATCAGTTACGTTTTAAATATGGAAATTACAAAAATAGAAGTTCATGTAATAGGTCCTGAAGATAAACGATATACTTGGTCAGAAGATATTGAAGAAGTTTATCAAAGCAACACTCTAATAAAAATATTTACTGATGAAGATATTGTTGGTGAAGCAGCTATTTGGAATGCTACATATTTTGAATATGATAAATATACGGCTGAGTCTTTAAGACATCTATTACCAATATTGATAGGAAAAGACCCTCTAAATAGAGAAGAAATTCTATATGATATTAGGCCAAGAGTTTTTCCTCAACCACCTGGAGCACAAGCTTTAATTGATAACGCATTATGGGATATTTTAGGCAAAAAATGTAAAAGCCCAATTTATAAAATTTTAGGAGGTAGAAGAAATAGAATCAAGTCATATGCAAGTACTGTGATGTACAATACTATTGATGAATATTTAAAAGTTGTTGATGAAATGAAAGAACAGGGTTTTTCTGCTGTAAAATTTCATACTTACTGTATACCAAAAAAAGATTTAGAATTAGCTGAAGCTGCAAGAAAGGCATTTCCATCAATGTCATTTATGATTGATGCTGAAAATAATTATGATCTAGAAAGCTCTTTAATAGTTGCTAAACAATTAGAGAAATTAGAATTCACGTGGTTTGAGGCACCATTACCTGATTACGATTTTGCAGGTTATAAAAAAATTACAGATAGTGTTGGAATTAAAGTTATTCCATCTGGAAATTGGGTTGTAGACCTGCAAAGATTTTCAGAAGCGATTCACAATAAAGTTTGGTCGGCGACTAGAACAGATATGGCTATGATGGGAGGAATTACCAATTGTAAGAAGGCAATTGATTTATCAAGTGCTGGAGGATTAGATTGTGAAATAATGTCTTGGGGATATACATTAGTTTCAGCAGCAAACCTTCACGTAATGCTGTCATCAGATAATTGTTCTTACTACGAACAACCTCTGCCTTATAATAATTTTGAGTTTGGCATGAAGGATGTTTTACGAACAAGTCAGGATGGATATATGTATGCTCCTACAAAACCTGGCTTGGGTATGGAAATAGATTGGGATAAGATGATGTCTAAAAATATTTATTCAATTACTTGTGAAGAAGGAAAAAAAATTAGTTTAGTTCATTCTTAATTATAATTTTTTATATTTCTTCTAACTCAACTTCTGCATTTAATTCAGCTCCAAAACCAGGTAAGTCAGTTAGACTAACTTCGCCATTCACAGGTACAGGTTCGTTGGTAAACATCTTACCAAAAATAGGAACCACTTCTGTCGCTTTTGGGTGTAAATTAATAAACTCATTAAAAGGTGTTAAGGTTGAAGAAATGCCAAAATTATAAGCATAAACTCCACTACAATGTGGAATCACCATAATATCATAAGCAGATGCCATAGCTGCAATTCTAAGTGTTTCAGTCATTCCACATAAAGTTAAATCTGGCTGAAGTATATCAACAGATCTATCTCTTATAATATTTCTAAAACCATATCTAGAATTAGTATGTTCTCCTGTAGTCCATTTTTGCCAAGGGCATGCTTCTTTAATAATTTTATGACTTTCTAGGTCATGAGGAGGGAGAGCTTCTTCTATCCAAAATAAATTTGCCTCTCTTACAGCATTTGCTAAATCTATTGCATATGGCACATCAAGAGACATGTAACAGTCAATCATTAATCTGTAATCAGGGCCAACTTGTTTTCTAGTTTCCATAATATATTCTTGATTTTTCTTAAGACCTTTAATTCCATCTCCTGGACCATAAGGTAGTGGTATTTTAGAACCTACATGTCCCCAATCTTGAGCAAGTTTTGCTTCAGGACCTGTTACATATGTTTGAAGTTTATCTCTTACTTTTCCACCTATCATTTTGTAAACTGGTTCACTTCTTACTTTTCCAATAAGATCCCATAAGGCTAAATCAATACCTGCAATTGTATTCATAACAACACCATTTTGACCTGAATAAGGAATTGCTGCTCTATACATTTGATCATAAAGGAGATTCAGGTCTCTTGCATCAGCACCAATTAAGAAGCGGTTTAAGTGATTTTTAATTATCCAACTTGCAATATAACCACCATAAGCAGTTGCGTAACCTTGTTGACCTCCTTCAGTTGTAACTTCTATAAAAATACCTTTTAACACATCCATACCCCATGAAGATCTCGACTCCTGAAAAGTATTATAAATTGACATTGGATTAGCAATAATAGTATCATTTATCCAGTGACCTGCAGCATGATCTGTGTAGTCTGCACCAGCACTTTGAGTTTTTACTATTGAAACTTTAATATCTGATATTTGGTAACGTTTGTCCATGAAGTTTGTATTTTGTTACAAAAATGGCCAAAAAGCAATAACATTAATTCTAAATATTAATAATTTAAGTGTATTTATTTTTTAAGTGTGCTTTAGTATTCATTTTATTGGAGGAAAATATGTTTAAAAATATTTTTAAATTTTCTCTAGCACTTCTAGTTAGTGCCTTCGTATCAATTAGTGCAAAGGCAGAAACTGTAATTACTGTTGTAGACTGGCAGTCTGGTGTTGGAGGTATTACTAATGCTTATGCTGACTTTATAAAAGAATTTGAAGCAGCTAATCCAGGAGTCAAAGTGGAGTATACTCAATATACAGTCTCCACTTATAATGAATTCTTAAAACCTGCTCTTTCATCTGGACAGGGGCCAGATATTTTTGCTGTTTATCCTGGTCCTGATCTTGATGAAGTTATGAATGCTGGACATCTAGTTAATATAACTGAAGAAGCTGATTCTGAATGGAAGGGTTGGCTAGGAAATAATATTAATATTCCTGAACTTAGTAGAAATGGTAATCTATACCTAGCTCCTCAAGATGCATTCACAGAAGAAATCTGGGTTTACAATGATATGATTGAAGACTTAGGTTTTGAACTACCAGCTTTTGGTGACTCTTACACAGATGATGAATGGGTTGCAATAGGTAATGCAGCAAAAGAAAAGGGTTTAGATGGTTTAATGTTTGGACCAGTTGAAGCTTGGTGTGTTTTTGATGGATTTGCAAATTTTGTAAACCAAGGAAATGATAATTACCCTGAAGACTCTTTAGGCATGGCTCTTGATGGAAAAATTTCATGGGATCAGCCAATGTTTAGAGATGCACTAAATGCATACAAAACTCTTAACGATAATGGAGTTTGGAGAAAAGACTCTCTAAGTATGGATTACCAAGTTCAAGCTTGGGGTAAATGGCTGGATCGAGAAGGTGTTGGAATCTATTGTAACGGCGATTGGTTTATTTCATCTGCTCCAGCAGATTATAATACACCTGATAGCTTGGGAATTACTATGATGTCATATCCAAAACTTTCTAGTGATTCACCAATGACTTACAATAAAGCAACAGGAACTAATCTTGGTATTAATGCTAATTCTCCAAATAAAGATTTAGCAATGGAATTTGTAAAACTAACAAATAGCCCTATGGCTTCTATGACTTTTGCTAGTTATGGTCAAATTCCAGCTAACCTTGCACAAGTTGACATGGATGCATTAGCTGCATC
>CACJGU010000025.1 GCA_902593125.1 uncultured Alphaproteobacteria bacterium | reverse complement strand
ATTTAAATTATCAAAATTATTTTCTAGCAATAAAGATTTATTCTCTAAAAGATCAAAAGGCGAATAAGGAGTTTTATTTGAAATTAAAATTTCGTGATATTCTGTTTCATTAATTTCTTCTAAATTATTACCTGTGGGTAAAGTTTTATTTTTTAGTATAAGTTTTTTACCTAGATTAATATTTCTAGGGTCGTTATGGAGAATTATATGTTGAGAATCGTAATCTATATTAAAAATTGAATATGAGAAAAATTCATTTATTTCTTCAATTTCAATATTTGAGCGAAGCTTATAAATTTTTAACTTTGCTAATAGATTGTTATAAAATTTATCATTTACTTCAAAAAAATAGCTTCCATTGAGATTGAATATAAAAAAATCAGCTAAGAATTTACCTTGTGGAGTTAAAAGACATGTATAAATCATTGAATTGTCATTACATTTTTCAATGTCATTTGTTATTAAGTTTTGAATAAATGCCTTACTATCTTTTCCAGAAATTTTTAAAAATCTCGAATTTGAATGATGAAAAAAGTATTTATCTTTCATAATTTTCTAAATATATATCTAATATTTTAAAAGTGTAACATTTCTGTGAAAATTCTTGTTATTTCATCAAATCTAATAGGGGATACAATTCTCTCAACTGGCGTTATAAGTTTCTTCAGTAAGCAAAATCCTCAAGCAAAATTTACTTTTGTTATAGGGCCCTCCGCAGGGCCAATTTTCAAAAATTTTAAATCTACTGAAAAACTAATCAAGATTTCTAAAAAAAAATATAATATGCATTGGTTTAATATAGTCTATAAATGTGCTGGCCAAAAATGGGATATTATAATTGATTTTAGAAGCTCATTACTATCGTATTTTTTAAATCATAAAAAAAAGTATATTTTCAAAAAAAAATCTAATCTAAATCATATTCAGCAATTAACTGATTATTTTGGATTTAATTGCTCAGAATTATTTATAGAAACTAATAATGAAGAAGAGATAAAAGTTGAAGATAGCTTATCTCAAAATTTTAAATACTTTGTAATATTTCCTGGTGGAAATTGGAAACCTAAGATTTGGAATATAGAAAACTACAATAATTTATTAAAGAAAATTTTATCTCATAATAAAAATATCAAATTTATATTAGTAGGTTCTAAACAAGAAGAAAATTTTTATTATGATAAAATAACAAAAAATATTGATAAAAAATATATAGTAAATTTATTTGGTGAATCACTTACACAAACTGCAGCATTCATGAAAAAATCAATAGTATTTATTGGAAATGACTCGGGTTTATCTCACATGGCTTCAGCTACAAACTTAAATTCAATTGTATTATTTGGACCTACAAATGATAAAATTTACGGACCATTTCAAAAAAACTCTAATGTTGTTAGAACTAATGAAAGCTATGAATATTTTAAAAGTTTAGATATTGATAAAACGAAATCATATATGAATTCTATAAGTGTAGAAAAGATTTATAATATATTAAAGGAAAATAAATATTGTGAATAATCATATCGAAATAACTCAGCCAGATGATTGGCATGTCCATTTTAGAGAAGGTGATATGTTAGAAATGGTAACAAATTTTTCTTCTAGAATTAATAAGCGATGTGTAGCAATGCCAAATACTCAAATTCCAATTACTGATTCAAATAAAGCTTCTATTTATAAAGAGCAAATCATAAAAGCATCTAAAAATGATTTTGAACCACTTGTCCCCTGTTATTTAAAAGATAATTTAGATTTGGATGATTTTAGAATAGGATTACAAAAAAAAATTTTTTTTGGGTCAAAACTTTATCCAACAAACGCAACAACTAACTCTAAACATGGAGTAAGTGATATTTCAAAGATTTTTAAATATTTAGAAATATTAGAGGAAGAAAATAGCCCATTATTAATTCATGGAGAAAAGGTTGCTGATAATATTGATATCTTTGATAGAGAAAAATTTTTTATAGATGATGAACTAAATATAATTAGAAGTAAATTTCCACTTTTAAAAATTGTTTTGGAACATGTATCAACTTCATATGGAGTTAAATATATTAAAGATAATACTAATATTGCTGGAACAATTACACCTCATCATATGTTATTGACAAAGAAGGATGTATTTTTTGATCAAAAAATAAATCCCCATCATTTTTGTATGCCAGTTGTTAAAAACGAGACTGATTTAATTGAATTACGTAAGGCAGCATGTCATGACAACTCTAAATTTTTTTTAGGTACTGATTCTGCTCCTCATCATATTGATGAAAAAAAACCTGATATGTCTTCTAAGCCAGGTATTTTTTCTGCACCTTGTTCTATAGAACTATATGCAGAAATTTTTGATCAAGAAAATGCAATTAATAATTTAGAGATATTTTCTTCTATTAATGGTGCAAGATTTTATAATCTTCCAATAAATAATTCAAAAATCAAATTGGAAAAAACAGAATGGATAGTGCCTGAATTATCAAGCTATAAAGATATAAAAGTTAAGAATTTTTATTCTAATAAAAAAATTAATTGGAAAGTAGTTAATTAATCATTATAGAAATAAATATGTCTTTAGGAACAAAAATATATACTTGGTTAAAAGGAAATTTAGTTGGAAAAGATGAACTAGAAAACAAGTATTATTGTAATTCAAAAGACTTTAAAGATCTAAAGGCAAAAAGATGGGTTATTTTTAGTGGTGAAATAGAGGCTTCTAACATTCCTGCACATTGGCATGCTTGGCTTCATAAAACTATAGATAATCCTCCAACTGACTATTCTCATATGTATAAATGGCAGAAAAATCATAAGCCGAATATGACCGGTACTAGTAATGCATATTTTCCATCATCTCATCCTCTTTCTAAAAATTATGATCCTCAAAAAAAACAAAAAGAATATAAGTCTTGGACTCCTAATTAAAATAATTTTATTTTTTTTCTTTTCATTATCTGTTTATGCAGAAACTATTGAGAAAAAGTATGCTTCTTTTAAATTGTTAAATAAAACTACTAATAAGGTCTCTCAAAAAGAAATTTTAGTAGATTCTACAATTGATTGGGAGACACTTAAAATTGAAGTTTTATATTGTGCTAGTACTCCTCCTAATGAAATTCCAGAAGATTATGTTTTAATTGATGTTTATGATACAATAAATCAAGAAATTATAAATATTTATACAGGATGGATGATTTCTTCATCACCTGATGTTACGCCTCTTGAAAATCCAATTTACGATCTTTGGTTATTAGATTGTAATATTGATAAGACTTCTTGAAAATTTTCAATGGCTTCAAAATTACAATTTTTTTCTAAACTTTTCTTAAGTTGTTTTTCATATAATTTACTTTCAATTTCAAAAGCTCCAAATTGAACTAAATGAGGATTAAAAAACTGAGAATCTAGTAACAAGAAATTATTCTTTTTTAGTATTGCCACTAAATAAAGTAAACAAAATTTACTAGTATTTGTTCTGAAGCTAAACATACTTTCACCAAAAAAACATGAACCTAAGTGCAATCCATATAAACCACCAATAAGTTTATTATTTTCATAACATTCTACGCTGTGACTTTTACCTATTTTATATAACTCTATAAAGGTATTCAAAATTATATCATTTATCCAGGTATCTTTATCTTTTCTTTTTATTTCTTTGCATAACTTTATAACTTTAGGAAAATCATAATTTACTCTAAAAATATATTTCCCCCTTTTAAATTCGTTGAATAGTTTTTTTGGATAATGAAATTCTGATATTGGAATAATAAATCTTAATTTTGGTTTATAAAATTTTATTTCTTCACTAGACTTACTATCAGCCATTGGAAAGTAAGCTTTTTTATAAAATTCTAATAAACTCTTTAATTCAATTATTTTTCTCAATTAAATTTTGACATAAAGTTGATGTCATAATTACCTCTTGTGAATTCATCAGATTGTATTATTTTTTGGTGAAGTTGAATATTTGTATTTATACCCATAATCACATATTCCTCAAGAGCCCTATTCATTTTTCTTAGTGCCTCCGATCTTGTTGATCCATAGGTAATCAATTTACCAATCATACTGTCGTAATGAGAGGGTATTGAATAGCCATCGTATACAGCAGAGTCAACTCGTATACCTAATCCGCCAGGTTGATGATATTGTGTTATTTTTCCAGGTGATGGTATAAAACTTTCAGGGTGTTCAGCATTTATTCTACATTCTATAGAACTCCCAATTAATTTTATGTCCTCCTGTTTTATATTTAGTTTCTCTCCATTTGCTACAAATATTTGTTCTTTTACAAGATCTATCCCTGTTACCATTTCTGTTACAGGATGCTCTACTTGTAATCTTGTATTCATTTCCATAAAATAAAATTCATTATTTTCATACAAAAATTCTAATGTTCCAACACCCTCATATCCAATTTCTTTCATAGCTTTTCTACAAAGCTCAGAAATTTTTTCTCTGTTTTCATTGGTTAGAATTGAACTCGGACTCTCTTCAATAAGTTTCTGATGCTTTCTTTGAATAGAACAATCTCTTTCGCCAAGAGTTACAACATTACCAAATGAATCGCACAAAACTTGTATTTCAATGTGTTTAGGGGTTGTTAAGAATTTTTCGAGATAAACATTTTCATCATTAAATGATTTTTTTGCCTCAATTTTAGCCTCATCGATAGCCTTATCTAAATCATCATTTTCTGTTACTACCCTCATACCCTTTCCTCCACCACCACTAGCAGCTTTTACAATAATTGGATATTTAACTTCATTTATAAATTCTTTAATTTTATTTTTATTATTTAAATTATTAATACCTTTAACTGTAGGCACACCAGAGTCATCCATAATTTTTTTTGCATCAATTTTATTGCCCATCATTTTTATATGATCAGACTTCGGCCCAATAAATTTGATATTATGTTCTTCAATTATTTCAGCAAATCTTTTATTCTCACTTAAAAAACCATAACCTGGATGTATTGCATCTACATCAGTTAATGTTGCCGCTGTTATTATAGCTGGGATATTTAGATAACTTGATTGAGCTGATGCTGGTCCAACGCAGATACTCTCATCTGCCATTCTAACATGCATTGCACTTTCATCAACATCAGAATGAATAGCTACAGTTTTAATCCCTAATTCTCTGCATGCTCTCAAAACACGCAAAGCAATTTCACCTCTATTTGCTATTAATATTTTTTTGAACATTATTCAAAAATTAATAGAGTATCACCAAATTCCACAGGCTGGCTATTTAAAACTACAATTTTTTTAATAATACCTGAACGAGGGGCTTTTACTTCATTAAATGTTTTCATCGCCTCTATTAATAGAAGTGTATCTCCAGCTTTAACATGTTGTCCAATTTTGACATAAGGAGGGGAATTTGGATCAGCAGATAAATATGCAACACCTACCATTGGTGATTTAACAATATTTTCTTCATTAATTATTTCACTTACATCAGAGACCTCAATTTTCTCTGGAGCACTATCAGCACTTATTATTTTTTGACTTTGCAAATTAGAATATTCTGAAGAAATCTCAATTTCATAATTATTTTTTTTGATTTTTATTTTTGAAATATCCTTAATTTTAGTTTCCTTTATAATTAAATTAATATTATTTATGTCTGTTTTATCTATTTTTGTCATATTTTAATTATAAATTAATTTATGTATTGCTTCAATTCCTAGAATATAACTATTTTCACCAAATCCACATATTAATCCATCAACACCTTCTGACGTAATACTTTTTTTTCTATAATCCTCACGAGAATATATATTTGATAGGTGTATTTCTATTTTAGGCTTTTTAATTGCTCTCAACGAGTCAAGAATTGCAATTGATGAATGAGTATAAGCAGCAGGATTAATTATTAAACCATCGTATTTTTTTTCTACTTCTTGAATTTTATCTATAATTTCCCCTTCATTGTTAAATTGAAAAAAATCAATTTTCAATTTTAATTTTGATGAATATTTTTCACAATTGTTTTTTATATCTTCTAATGTTGCTTTTCCATAAATTAATTCTTCTCGCTTACCCAATAAGTTTAAATTAGGGCCGTTAATAATTAATATTTTTTTCATCTTTATTTAAAATGTTTGCTCAGTTTAAGTCCTTGATTTTGGTAGTTTGACTTTATGCCTTCACCGTATACAATATTACTCTTTTTGTTCAACTTTTCATATCTAATTCGAGCAATAGTTTGTCCATCTTCAATAATAAAAGGTAATTCGTTAGTCTTTACTTCTAAAACTGCATATGAACCATTAGGATCTCCAAAACCAGGATCAAAAAAACCTGCATAATGTGCTCTAAAATCACCGATGCCAGTGTCATACGCAACCATTTCGCCTGCTAAATAAGGAGGAATTCTAACTTTTTCTTTCGATTTTAATATGTAAAACTTATTTTTTTCAATGATAATGGATTTATCTAATGTTTTAATTGGCTCCCAGTAATCTTCTACTTTATGAAAATTAATTTTATCAAATTCGATTGTCGGACAATTAGATTTTGCAAAAAAAGCAACTACATTATCTTGCTCAAATAGACTAACTGAAATTTTTAAACCATTTTCAATTTTGATTTCAGAATCTTTATCATTAAAAATAATTAAATCTTTAGAATTTATTTCTTTTAATTTATCATCTGAAATATAATCATGTGCAGTATAGACTAATCTTAATTGATTTAAATTATCACCTTTTCTAAAATTAATATTAAAGGATCTTGGAGTTATTTCTAAAAAAATTTCACCATTATAATTTTTAGGAATTTTTTCATATTCATCTGCATAATCAACAATTGTTCTACAAAAAATATCAAGTCTGCCAGTGCTACTTTTTGGATTGCAATGACCAAATATATCATTTTTAAGTTTTAATCTTTCATTTAATTTTACAATATATGTTTTATTGATTTCAAAAGTATAAGTTTTATCAAGACTAATTTTTTTTACAATCAGATTATCTAGTTTTTCTCTCACCTTTGTATTTGGTGATAAAAAACTATATTTTATTTCATAACATTCGTTGCTTAAGCTTAAATCAAAGCTTGATGGCTGAATTTGTTTAATATTGAA
>CACJGU010000024.1 GCA_902593125.1 uncultured Alphaproteobacteria bacterium | reverse complement strand
TTTTAAATCTAGAAATAAATGGATTAATAAATGTAAAAAAAAAATTCATACAAAATAAAACTAAAAAATATTTAGAATCATCAATTTTTTTATTGCCACTTGATGAAATTACTAATCATTTTAAGGAAAACAATTGGATCAAAAATGTAGAATTAAAAACCAATTACAAGGACACACTTTATGTAAAAATTGATGAATATAGACCATTAGGGATTTATTCTTTTAATGGTAGAAAATTCTTTTTTGATAATAAAGGTAAAATAATTGATGAAATTAATAATCAAAATATTAGTTCAAACAAATTTTTCATATTCGAGGGCCAATCTTCAAACTTAAATGCACAAAAAATAATTAATATTTGTGATGAATTAAATATACAATTTAAATCTCAAATTAAAAAATTTGTATTTATTGAAAATCGAAGATGGAATATTATTTTAAAAAAAAATATTAGATTATTATTGTCTGAAAATTTTCCAAAAAAATCTATAGAAAATTATTTAAAAATTGAAAAAAAACTTAGCGAAATAGAAATGAATAATATAGAAAGTATTGACTTAAGAAATCTTAAGAAAACAATTATAAAATATAAGGAATGATAAAAGCAGGTTTAGATATTGGTAATTCAAAATTATCTTGTATTGTAGCTGATTATAAAAATCCATTTGATATTAAAATACTTTCTATGAGTAGTATTCCCACTAATAACATAAAAAAAAATGTTATACTCAACTATGAACTTTTATTTGATCAATTAAAATTAATACTTTTAGAGAATGAAAAGCAATCTCAAACGAAGTTAAATTCTGTAAATTTAAATTTTTCTCTTTTAAATTCATCATCTTACTACTATGACTCTGAAATAAAAATTGAAAATGAAAAGGTATCAGAACTGCATCTTAAAAAGATAATTAATCAATCAGATTTTTTTAAATTAAATACTTCTGAGTTTGAATTATTTAATAATATTTTATCTTACGAATTAGATAATAGACTATTTTTTACACCTCCCTTAGAGAATTACTCGGATAAAATAAAAATTAATTTTTATAAAATAATTACACAAAAAAAATATATAGAAAATCTTTCTTCTATTTTTAAAAAATTAAATATTGTTATTGAGAATTATATTCCATCTCCTCTATCGGCATCCTTATCATCATTAACAAAAGATGAGTTCGAACTTGGAACTATATCTATCAATTTAGGTCATTCAACATCTTCTATTTCTGTTTTTGAAAATAACAATTTTATATTTGGTGACACAATAGGCATAGGAAGTAACAATGTTACTTTAGATATCGCAAGAGGTGTATCAACTACTATTTCTAGTGCTGAAAGATTAAAAACCTTGTATGGCTCTTTAACATCTTCACCGAGCGATGAGCATGAAATAATCGAAATACCTATTATCTCAGGTGAAAAAAATAGCTTTAATCAAATAACAAGATCAAGTTTAAATTCAATTATAAAACCAAGAATTGAGGAAACTTTGGAAATATTATGGCAAAAAATAAAGGATAATAATTTAAGTAATAAAAAAATAGGAAATGTTGTTTTAACAGGAGGGGGGGCACAATTAGATGAGATTGAAAAATATGTATCTACGATCTTTGCAAGCTCTGTTAGGGTAGCAAAACCTCTGGAAGGTCTAAATATCAATAAAGAATATAACAATCCTAGCTTTTGTGATGTGATTGGATCAGTAATCTATGATCCAAAAAAATTTAAAATAAATTTTTTAGAGAATAACTATAAAACTAGAAAAAAACCTTCATTTTCTGGGTTTTTTGCTTGGCTAGATCAATATATTTAATATATACTATATGTTGTAAAGTTGTTGACGGTTTCGATTATAAATCGTTAAAAAAGTATATAAACGGCGGAGAATTAAATGACAATTAACATATCAATACAAGATGTAGATCAAAATTTACATCCAAAAATTACTGTTTTAGGTGTTGGCGGATCAGGCGGAAATGCAGTCAACAATATGATCAATGCAAATTTAGAAGGTGTAGACTTTTTAATAGCAAATACAGATGCTCAAGCATTACAAATCTCAAAATGTCCAAATAAAATTCAATTAGGGTTAAATAGTACCAGAGGTTTAGGAGCAGGTATGCGACCTGAAATAGGAAGAAAAGCTGCAGAGGAAGCAATACAAGACCTAAGTGAAAAATTTGATGGTTGCCATATGTTATTCGTTGCTGCTGGTATGGGAGGTGGAACAGGCACTGGTGCCGCTCCAGTAATAGCAAAATTAGCTAGAGAAAAAGGTATTTTAACAGTAGGTGTTGTGACTAAGCCTTTTCATTTTGAAGGTTCTCAAAGAATGAAACTTGCTGAAAAAGGTATTGAAGAGCTCCAACAATATGTTGATACACTTTTAACAATTCCAAACCAAAATTTATTTAGAATAGCAAATGAAAAAACCACTTTTGCAGATGCATTTAAAATGGCCGATGATGTTTTGTATGCTGGAGTAAGAGGTGTAACTGACTTAATGGTTCAGCCTGGTATGATTAATTTAGACTTTTCAGATATTAAGACTGTAATGTCGGAAATGGGAAAAGCAATGATGGGTACTGGTGAGGCTTCTGGAGATGGAAGAGCAATTGCAGCAGCTGAAGCAGCAATAGCAAACCCTCTTATAGATGATGTTTCCTTAAAAGGAGCTAAAGGTTTAATAATAAATATAACTGGAGGTAAAGACATCACTCTCTACGAAGTAGATGAGGCCGCTAATAGAATTAAGCAAGAAATTGATGAAAATGCAAATATTATCTATGGGACTACATGTGATGATAGACTTGAAGGATTAGTAAGAGTTAGCATTGTAGCTACAGGTATTGATGCAGAAATGAGTATTAATGCAAATCCAATGGAAAATTTTGCACCAATAAATCTAAATAATGAAATTTATAAAAAAGAATTAGATAGTTCTGAAAAATTAAATTTTGAAAGCAATGAAGAGGTTGAAAACATATCTAATCAAACTCAAGAAAATCATTCACATAATATAAATTCCTATCCAAGTGATGATTTAGGCATAGAAGAAAGTACTTTACAGGAATTAAATCAATCGTCTGATTTAACTAGTAATGAATTGAAAGAAGAAACTGACACCATACCTCATTCTGAAAATGAAAGTTTGCCAATTAGCAGTAATGATGTTTCAGAAATAACTTCAGAATTAATTATAGATAAAAAACATGAAGTATTGGAAAAGAACGATGAGCCTAGCGTAAGAAGACTTAGTTTATTTGATACTTTAACAAATGAAAATTCTGAATCAGCACCTATAAATAAAAATGAAGAAGTTGAAAAATCAGAGCCAATTATAGGAATTAACGATGGTGCTTCTCTTGAATCAGAATATTCTGAAAATAATAACTCTGAGAATTCACTAAATGAATTTGATGGAGAAGATAGAATATCCTCTGAAGAAGATGAAGAGTTTAACCAAGAAACTGAAGAGGAATTACTTGATATACCTACATTTTTAAGACGTCAAGCTAACTAAAAGTTATTATTATAGTAGCTTGAAATATTTTGAAATATTAGGTTAATTGTTAAGATCATTTCAAAAATATAATTATTTATTTAAATATAATTTAATTAAATATGATTGATCTATCAAATTCTAATATTTATCAGCAAACAATATCTGAGCCTATTATTGTTAAAGGAATAGGGCTTCACTCTGGCGTTAATACTATTATGAAATTATTACCGGCTGATATAGATTATGGAATTAAATTTATTAGAAAAGATATTAACGATTACAATATAGTTGATGCTCTTTGGTCTAATGTTACTAATACTAAGCTTAGCACTACAATTAGTAATAAATTTGGCATAAGCATTTCTACAATTGAGCATCTTATGAGTGCTTTGTCAGGACTACACATAGATAATTTAAAAATTGAAATTGATGGGCCAGAAGTTCCAATTATGGATGGTAGTTCTAAAGAATTTGTAGATTTAATTGATAAAATTCCTATAAAAAGTTTAAATAAGAAAAGAAAAATTATTAAAATTAAAAAAGAACTTAAAATTATTGATAATGAAAGTTCAGTGCAACTAAAGCCAAATGAGCAATTTGCAATAGACTTTGAAATAGATTTTCCAAGCCAAGTAATTAGTAAACAATCATGTCAATTACAGCTTATAAATGGAAATTATAAAACAGACATAGCTTCAGCTAGAACATTTGGTTTTGAAAAGGATGTCGATATGCTTAGATCTAATGGTCTAGCTTTAGGTGGTTCTTTGCAGAATGCTGTTGTGGTTGGAGATCATAAAATATTAAATAAAGAAGGCCTTCGCTTCAAAGATGAATTTGTAAGACACAAAATTTTAGACTCTATTGGTGATTTATATTTAGCTGGTGCTCCTATTCAAGGATATTTTTACGGTAATAAATCAGGTCATCGTTTAAATAATCTATTACTTAAATCTTTATTTTCTGATTATAACAATTTTGAATATATATAATTAAATCATTTTTTTAGGATCAACAATAATATTAAATTCTTTTTCAGAGATTAAATTTAGTTTAAGCGCTGCTTGTTTTAATGTTAAATTTTCTTCGTAAGCTTTCTTTGCTATTTTTGCTGCATTATCATACCCAATTGATTTATTTAAAGATGTAACTAACATTAAAGAATTATTTAAATGATCATTAATATTTTTTTTATTAGGTTTTATGCCTTTCAAACAATTATTATTAAAACTTTTAATTGCATCACTTAGTAAGTTAACAGATTGAATAATATTATAAACTATCACTGGCTTAAAAGCATTGAGCTGAAAATGACCACTCATACCTGCTAAATCTACAGTGGTTGAATTACCTATTACCTGTGTACATACCATACTCAATGCCTCTATTTGTGTTGGATTTACTTTACCTGGCATAATAGACGAGCCAGGTTCATTTGCTGGAATAATTAGTTCCCCGATACCTGATCGAGGTCCAGATGCTAAGAATCTAATATCATTTAAAATTTTTATTAATGCAACTGATAATGACCTAAGACTGTTTGAAAAATTAACTAATGAATCATGAGTTGCAATTGCTTCATACTTATTTTTTGAAGGTTTATATTTTTGCTTAGTCATTTTATTTAAATGTTTGCAAAAAACTCTGTCAAAGTTTTTTGGTGAATTAATGCCTGATCCAACAGCTGTCCCCCCTTGGGCTAGAAAATTTAATTCTTTTTTTGCAATTAATATTCTATCAAAACAGGCTTCAATTTGTTCTTTAAAAGCTGAGAATTCGTTTCCTAATGTAATTGGTGTCGCATCTTGTGTATGTGTTCTTCCTATTTTTATAATATTTTTAAATTCATTTTGTTTTTTCTTAAATTCTTTAATAATTATTTTTAAATTTGGTATTAGTTTACTTATTGTTAATTCATTAATAGCAATATGCATAATAGTAGGAAAAGTATCATTGGAAGATTGAGATAAATTTACATGATCATTCGGATGCACAGGATCTTTACTTCCAATTTTTCCTTTCATTTTTTTTATAATATAATTACTTATTACTTCATTAGCATTCATATTAGTTTGAGTACCAGATCCAGTTTGCCAAACAGATAAGGGAAAGTGATCAACTAAATCTAAATTAATTATCTTCTTGCAAGCATCAATAATTTTATTTCCAATTTTCTTATTTAATAAACCTAATTCTATATTAGCTAATGCAGCTGCCATTTTTTGTTTTCCAAGAGCAATAATTACTTCCTGAGGAATAGTTTCATTTCCTATTTTAAAATTTTCAAGTGATCTCTGAGTTTGAGCACCCCATAGTCTATCTTTGTCAATTTTCTTTTGCCCTAAACTATCATATTCTATTCTTTTTTTGTTTGTCATTATTTGTTATTAATATGTTATACCACAAATAAATAAACATATGAATAAACTTGTATTACTTAGACATGGGCAAAGTCAGTGGAATTTAGAAAATAGATTTACTGGTTGGAAAGATGTTCCGCTTACAGAAAAAGGTATTGAAGAAGCTAAAAACGCAGGACAATTGATAAAAAAAAACAATATAAAATTTGATAAAATATTTAGCAGTGTTTTACAAAGAGCTAATAAAACGGCAGAAATTGCAATGAAAGAAGCAGAAATGAAACACTTATTTAATAATAATCAACTAAATTACACAAAAGATCAAAGCCTAAATGAGAGAGATTATGGAGATTTAGTTGGTCTAAACAAAGCTGAAACTGCTGACAAATTTGGCAAAGAACAGGTTCATAAATGGAGAAGATCTTATGATATTTCTCCACCTAATGGCGAAAGCCTTAAAGACGTAGTTAATCGTGTATCTCCATATTTTGAATCAAATATTAGTCCACTAATAGCAGATGAAAAAAATATATTAATTGCTGCGCACGGTAATTCTCTTAGAGCAATTATGATTAAAGTTGGTCTTCATATGCCTGAGGAAATTTCATCAATAGAGCTTCCAACTGGAAGTCCTTTATGTTTGGTTTATGATAAAGGAAATTTAAAAAATCATTTCTATCTCTCATAATTATAATAAGATTATTTATTATTTATGAAATGAAAAATAATATTTTAATTAAATCTGAAAATTTAAAAGCAATTGGTTATTTAATAAAAAAAAAGTTTAAAAATAAAATTGATTTAATTTATATCGACCCTCCATTTTCTACTGATAATATTTTTACTTTTGAAAAGGGTAGAGTATCTACAATCAGTAGATCTAGAAGTGGAAAAGTAGCATATAAAGACAAATTAAAAGGTAATGATTATTTACTCTTTTTAGAAGAGAGGCTTTTACTATTAAGAGAATTACTTAGTGATAAAGGCTCAATCTACCTTCATATTGATTATAAAATTGGGCATAAAGTTAAACTATTAATGGATAAAATTTTTGGAGAGAAAAATTTTAGAAATGATATTACTAGAATAAAGTCAAATCCTAAAAATTTTAAAAGAGTAGGATATAGTAATATTAAAGATCTTATCTTATTTTATTCAAAATCTACTAAACCAATTTGGAATGAACCAACAGAACCTCATACTAAAGATGATATAGCTAAGCTTTTTCCAAAAATTGATAAAGATGGAAAAAGATATACAACTACTCCAATACATGCTCCTGGTGAGACATTAGAAGGAAAAACTAGTGGTTTATTTAGAGGAATGAAACCTCCTCAGGGAAGGCATTGGAGAGTAGATCCAAAAACTTTAGAAAAATGGGATAGAGAAGGATTAATTGAGTGGTCTAAAAATAAAAATCCGAGGAAAAAATTATACTATGAAGGTACTAATGGAAAAAGAATTACTGATATTTGGAATTTTAAAGATCCTCAATACCCTATTTATCCAACAGAAAAAAATCTAGAAATGTTAAAACTTATAATCAAAACATCTTCGAACAAAGATAGTATTGTTTTGGACTGTTTTTCTGGTTCAGGAGTAACATTACTAGCTGCTCAAGAATTAGGCAGGAAATGGATTGGAATAGATTCTTCAAATGAAGCTATTAAAATTTGTAAAAAAAGATTTACTAAAAAAACTCTTTTTGATCGGGAAATTGAAATAGTAATAATTTAAAATTAATTATTTTTTTTATATTTCGAAAAATTTATAACATTATTTTTATTTTCTAATTTATCGTTATTTTTATTTTTATTATCTTCCTTTTCTTTATTTTTATTGATTAATGTTTGTAATTGCAATCCAAAATTGGCAGAAGGATCAGCAAAAGAATTTATTGAATCAAATCCAATTTTAAGCTTTGTTTTTAAATTATTAAATGAAAGTACTATAGAGAAATAATCTTTAAAAACTTCTAGATCATAAAACTCATATTGAATTACTATTGTCATTTCTTGAGGATATTTTTTTTTTAACCATTCTGGTATTTTAACTTTTTTATGATTTGTTATAAATGTTACATATAGATGATTATTATTAGACAAACCTTCTTTTGATATTTTTTTTAAAATATCTTTCAATACAGAAATCATATTTTGATTAAGTATTTTTTGATAATCAATCATCTAATCTGCAAAATTTTTTTATTAATAAAACTTAAAATTTAATTATAATTTTTATAATTATATTTACTTGTTAATCTTTTCCCACTCAGACATACCTCCAGAAATATTTTTTACATTTTTAACACCCATATCCTTCATAGTTTTTGTAGCTAAAGTTCCTTGTCCACCTACACCACAAAATACAACATATTCCTTATCTGGATTATTTTTAAACATGTCATTTTCTAAAGGACTACCTTCTGCTAAGTAAAATTCAAGAAAACCTCTATCCATGTGAATCGCATTTCCTATAGATCCTTTTGAAAAGCTCTCTTTATCCCTAACATCAATAAACTGTACATTTGGATCATTAAGCTTTTCTTTCGCTTCAGCTGCCGTAATATTTTCAATTTCATTACTGACACTCATTAAATCATCAAATTTTTTCATTTTACTCCTTATATTAATTATTGAGTTTTATATTTTTGCTTGATGATCAAATAAATATATACTAATTCTGATAAAAGCAATGCAAATAATTTTTACCTAAGATAGTCTGGCAAAAATAAAATTCTAATACTTAATTTAATTATGTAATTTTAGATTTTCTATTTGAGAAAAAATATCACCATTTTTTACAAATTCGCAAAAACCTCTTGGAAACATTTCTCTTGTTGTAAAACCTCCTCCTGTCATTGTCCATATATCAACTCTTAGTGAATTAATCTCAATAGAATACACTCTATCTCTAATCTTTCCTTCATTTTCAAAAATATTAATGAATGAAAGATCAATATCAGTATTATAATTGTATTCTGTGATTATAGTTTCTTTATTTAGATTTGTTTCTATAACTTTTACTTCATTAGAAGAAATAAATTCAAAACCCCAGAGTAACTTTGGACACAACAATTGTTTTCCAGTTAAATCTTTTATTGTGAAAGAAAATGATGATGATGATAAAAATATTGCAGTTAAATAAATAAATATAGTATTTTTCATATGTTAAATTTATCATATGGGGCGTTCTGTTGCTCGGTGCGTGTAACGTTGCTAAATAGAAGTCGCCCAAATAAATCTTCGAAATCATAAGCAAACTTTAATGTTTCAGCTCATTCTTTCTAAAAAAACTTATAACATATTATCAATCATAATTGTAATTTTATGTTGCTCAAAGTCGCCTATGCGTCGTTCACTTTTATGGTTGCGGGGGGATAGGATTTGAATCTACGAACTTAAGATTATGAGCCTGACGAGCAACTGGGCTGCTCCACCCGACGATATTAAATAGAACTGATATTACTATAGTTAAACAATTACAAAAAAATAATATTTAAAATTATCTTATTTCTATCAGAATTGAATCGGCAATAATCTTGTACCCTTCAGATGTATAGTGTCTGTCTAATTGGAAAGGGAATAATTTTTTTGGATTTTTATTTTTTTTAAATATATCATAGACATCTATATATTTGATATTATTTTTTTGAATAATATTTAATATATCTTTGTCATAAGACTTCCAATTAAAATTATTAAACCAATGTATTGAGGGCAGGTAAACAAAGTAGAATTCTCCTTTGTTTTTTTCTACATTATTTTTTACTTTAAGAATAAGATCTTCAAATATGTCATAAATTTTAGGTTCATTTTTTGGCCCAAATTTAAATTTTTCACGACTTGATGTTAATTTAATAAGTCTTTCGAAAGAATTTATATAATTACTACTTCTGGTCTTATTAAATTTTTTATAATAAAATTTATTTAATTCTATGTCTTTTATATTATTTACTTGCTTCAAATTTTGATAATAATTATCTATATTTACATATTTACTTAATATTTCGGAATTTAATTCTCTATAAAGATCTTGAATATCATTATCAAAAAAAAACCAGAAGACATATTTTGCTTCGATATCCTTTGCATATTCAATATATGTTGCATATTCAACTAAAGGACCATTCCCAATTTTACCTAAATTTAAAACTTTATAATTTCGTAATAAATTACCTGCAATATTTTTTGAACTCTCTACACAACACCCTTCTACAAAAGAATCTCCTATTAATATAATATCAGGATTTGTTTCAAAGCTTTGATTGTTAAAACCATATTTATCAGATTGGTAAATAGGATAAAAACCCTCTTCATTTGGAAGA
>CACJGU010000023.1 GCA_902593125.1 uncultured Alphaproteobacteria bacterium | reverse complement strand
TGGCTAATGTTTATTTTATGCCACTTGGTGGAAAGGAAAAATCGAAAATTCTAGAAGCTTTAAAAGATAGAAAGTATATTTTTCAAAAATTTCTTTCAAAAGCAAAGATTCATTCAAAATTTACACCAAAATTATCCTTTTTTATTGATGATACATTTGATGAAGCTGAAAAAATTGAAAATCTTTTATTGAATAAAAATGTCCTTAGAGACATAAAATGATGACCTCAAAACAAGGTTGGATAAACTTATATAAACCAAAAAATATTACTTCTTTTAAAGCAATTAATATTATTAAAAAAATATTTCATATTAATAAAATTGGGCATGCTGGCACTCTTGATCCAATGGCTGAGGGTATTTTACCAATAGCTATAGGCAAGGCAACTAAATTGATTCCTTATATCAATTATATGAACAAAGAATATAATTTTACAATAACTTGGGGAAGTCAAACATCAACAGATGATGCAGAAGGTGAAATTTTATTTTCGTCAAATAACTTACCAAAAAAAATAGATATAGAAAAAAAAATTATTAATTATTTTGGATACATCGACCAGATACCTCCTAAAGTCTCTGCAGTTAAAATCAATGGTGAAAGAGCGTATAAATTATCAAGAGATAATGTATCATTTAATATGCAACCAAAAAAAGTTTTTATTGAAAATTTGAGTATTATTGATCACAGTACAAACAAAACATCATTTAAAATTTTATGTGGAAAAGGCTTTTATGTTAGAAGTCTAGCTCGAGATTTAGCTATAGATTTACATACATACGGACATATTTCTTCTTTAAAAAGGTCAAAAGTAGGAAAATTTAATGAAAGAACATCGATTTTACTGGACGATCTACTTAAAATAGGACAAACGCGAAAAGAAATTAATTGTATTTTCCCTTCAATTTCTATGCTGGACGACATCTTGGCTTATGAGATTGAAGAAGAACTGGATATCACTAACTTATCTTTTGGGAGATCAATTAAAATTGATAAAGATAAAATTACAAATTCTTCATCAATTAACATAGATAAAAAAAATATTTTTTTATCTAATAAAGGAGACATAGTCTCAATAGGCAAATTAGATGGTAATTTGTTTAAACCAAATAAAATATTAATATAGGAGAACTGATGTCGATAACTAAAGAAAATAAAAAAAATCTTATTAATGAATTTTCTAAGAATGATAAAGATACTGGATCAACAGGAGTGCAGATTGCAGTTTTAACTGAAAGAATTAAAAATTTAACTGAACATTTCAAAACTCATAATAGAGATAATCACTCAAAAAGAGGATTGGTATCATTAGTTAATAAGAGGAAAAAATTATTAAATTACTTATCTAAAAAAAATAAATCCGAATATTCAGATTTAATAAAAAAATTAAATATTAGAGGTTAAAAAAAGGATAAATACAAATTATGTTTGATGTTAAAAATGTAGAAATTGAATGGGCAGGAAAAAAACTTAAATTAGAAACAGGAAAAATAGCAAGACAAGCTGACTCAACAGTTATAGCTACTTATGGCGGAACAACAGTTATGTGTAATGTAGTTGCTGCTAAAGAAGCCAATCCAGATATGGATTTTTTTCCACTAACAGTAAATTATCAAGAAAAATATTACTCTGTAGGAAAAATACCCGGTGGTTTCTTTAAAAGAGAGGCTAGACCAACTGAAAAAGAAACATTAGTTTCTAGATTGATTGATAGACCAGTTAGACCTCTATTTCATAAAGATTTTAAAAATGAAACTCAAGTTACCTGTACTGTATTATCACATGATCAAGAAAATGACTCAGATATTGTGGCAATGATAGCAGCAAGTGCTGCACTAACTTTGTCTGGTTTACCATTTTTAGGCCCACTCGGAGCAATTAAGATTGGTTTTATTGATGATAAATTTGTTGTTAATCCAATTAAGAGTCAATTATCAAATTCTAAACTAGAATTAGTATTGGCAGGTACTAAAGAAGGGGTACTAATGATTGAGTCTGAAGCTCACGAGCTTTCAGAAAAACAAATGTTAGATGCAGTAGTTCTTGGTCAAAAAAACTATAAAATAGTTATAGAAGCAATCATCTCCTTAGCTAAAAAAGCAGCAAAAGAACCTTGGGATATTAAAGAAAAAGATGAAGAAACTAAAAGTCTACCATCTAAGATCAACTCAGAATATGGTAAAGAATTTGTAAATGCATACAAAATAACTGAAAAACAAAAAAGATCAGAAAAATTATCTTCACTAAGAAACGAAATTTCTGAAAAATTCGTAAGTGAATTACTCTCTCCAGTGTTAGTTTCAGATGCAATAAAAAATGTAGAAAAAGATATAGTCAGAGGTGAATTAATTAATACTGGTAACAGAATTGATGGAAGAGATACAAAAACAGTTCGTCCAATTGTTTGTGAAACTGGAGTTTTAGAAAGAACTCACGGATCTGCATTATTTACAAGAGGAGAAACACAAGCTCTTGTAGTTTCAACTTTAGGAACTGGACAAGACGAGCAAAGAATAGATGCAATCGATGGTGAATATACAGAAAATTTTATGTTGCATTACAATTTTCCACCTTACTCTGTTGGAGAAGTAGGTAGAATCGGTTCAACAAGCAGAAGAGAAATTGGACATGGAAAACTAGCCTGGAGAGCTATTCACCCAATGTTACCTTCTAAAGAAAAGTTTCCTTATACTTATAGAGTTGTATCTGAAATTACAGAATCTAATGGCTCTAGTTCTATGGCAACTGTTTGTGGTACATCTATGTCTTTAATGGATGCGGGAGTGCCTTTAGAGAGACCAGTTGCAGGTATTGCAATGGGCTTAATTAAAGAAAATGATAAATATGTAATATTATCAGATATATTAGGTGATGAAGATCACTTAGGTGATATGGATTTTAAAGTTGCTGGAACCTCTGAGGGAATAACTTCATTACAAATGGATATAAAAATAACCAGTATTACAGCTGAAATTATGGAAGAAGCGTTAGCGCAAGCTAAAGATGGACGATTTCACATACTGGGAGAAATGGCAAAAGCAATTGATAAACCAAATCAATCAATTTCACAATACGCACCAACAATAACTAATCTTCAAATAAACAAAGATAAAATTAGAGAAGTTATTGGTAAGGGAGGAGCAGTTATTAGAGAAATATCTGAAACAACTGGAGCTAAAATTGAAATCAATGATGAAGGTTTGGTAAGTATTGCAGCCGTAGACCAAAAATCTGGAAATGATGCATTGGAATGGATAAAGGATATTGTCGAAGAGCCAGAGATTGGAAAAATTTATGATGGCAAAGTTATAAAGATTATGGACTTCGGTGCTTTTGTTAATTTTATGGGATCTACAGACGGTCTTGTCCATATTAGTCAATTAAAAAATGAAAGAGTAGAGAAAGTTGAAGATGTTATTAGTGAAGGTGATATGGTTAAAGTAAAAGTACTAGACATCGATTCAAGAGGGAAAATAAAACTTTCTATGAAAGCAGTTGACGCAGAAGAAAACGCTTAAATTACCTAAATTAATTGGACACAGAGGTGTAAAAGATCTGTGTCCAGAAAACACTTTAGAATCAATTGCTAGGGCATTAGATATAGGTTTAAGCTTTATAGAAATTGACGTAAAGATTTCTAGAGATAAACAGCCAATTTTACTCCATGATGACACATTAGACAGGACAACAAATGGAAGTGGACTTGCAATTGATTACGATTATGAGGATATCAAAAAACTTGATGCAGGAAAATTTTTTTACAAAAAAAATACAAATATTTTTGTTCCAAAGTTAGAAGATATTTTAAATCTATGTATTAATAATAATGGAAATTTAAATATTGAATTAAAGCCCAATAAAAATTTTGAAAAAGAAAATGCTCATCAAATTTACGAAGTTACAAAAAATATTAATCAAATAGACATTTTTTTCTCATCATTTGATATGATTTCTATTTTAGAAATCTCAAAACTTTACCCTCAATCTATACGAAGTTTTCTATTAGATGATTTTAAAGAATATAATATTGATGATTTAATTAGTATATCAATAAATCAAGATTTAAAAATTTGTGGATTAAATATAGATCTTATTTCAACTGATATAATAAAAAAAATTAAAAAATCTAATATTTTAATTACTGTTTATTCAGATAAAAATATAAATTTATCTAGTGCTAATGATATTTTCTCCATAGGCGTAGATAGTATTTTTGTCGATAATCCTATAGATTTATTGGGAAAATTTTAGAACTTATTGGGCATTCCAATAATATTGTAACCACAGTCAACATAATGTACTTCACCTGTAACTGCAGAAGATAAATCACTTACAAAGTATAAAGCAGATTTACCAATTTCATCTAGTTGTGCATTTCGTTTCAATGCTGAATGTTCTTCTGTAAATTTAAACACCTCCCTAGCATTATTTATTGCTGCACCAGCAATTGTTCTCATAGGCCCCGCTGATATTGCATTTATACGAATATTTTTTGTACCTAAATCCACACTCAAGTATTTCACGCTTGTTTCTAAAGCGGCTTTTGCAATTCCCATTAAATTATAATTTGGTATCACTTTATTTGAGCCGTAAAAAGTAAGGGTGAGAATACTTCCTCCACTATTCATTATAGGTTCAAAACTTTTTGCAAGACTAGTTAGTGAAAAACATGATATTTCCAAACAATTAATAAAATTATCCTTCGTAGTATCAACATATCTACCATTTAGTTCTGATTTATCTGCAAATGCAACAGCATGAATTATAAAATCAATTGTGCCCCATTCTTTTTTTATAATTTCTAAAGATTTGTTAATTGAGTCTTCGTTATTAAAATCACATTCTATTAATATTTTTGAATTAATTTTTTCAGAAAGTGGTTTCACTCTCTTCAATAATATTTCGTTTTGGTAGCCAATGGCTATTTCAGCACCATTTTCAGCTAGTTGTTTTGCAATTCCCCATGCAATTGAATGATTATTTGCAATACCAAATACTAACCCTTTTTTATTTCTAAGCATGATATTTTGAAAATACTAATGTTGCATTTGTACCGCCGAAACCAAAACTATTCGACATAACATGCTTAATATCAACATCATGCTCCGTTTTTAAAAGAATATTACAATCTTTGGCACTATCATCGAGCTTATCAATATTAGCAGAACCACTAATAAAATTATTTTTCATCATCAATAAACTATATATTGCTTCATGCACACCAGTCGCCCCTAAAGAATGGCCAGTTAAAGATTTTGTTGAGCTCATTTTAGGAATATTTGAGCCAAAAACATTTTTGATTGCTTCCAATTCTTTTACATCTCCTATTGGAGTACTTGTTCCATGTGTATTTATATAATCAATTTTACCATCAAAATTTTTTAATGCTTGATTCATACATCTTTCAGCTCCTTCTCCAGAAGGCTGTACCATATCGTATCCATCTGAGGTTGCCCCATATCCTGTTATTTCACCATAAATTTTTGCACCCCTTGCTTTTGCATGCTCTAATTCTTCAAGCACTAAAGTTCCACCTCCACCAGCAATTACAAAACCATCTCTGTCTGCATCATATGCCCTTGAAGATTTGTTTGGAGTAGAATTATATTTTGATGACAAAGCACCCATCGCATCAAATAAAATTGATAAAGTCCAATGGAGCTCTTCACCTCCTCCAGCAAAAATAATATTTTGTTTTCCCATCTGAATTAACTCATACGCATTACCTATACAATGTGAGCTTGTAGAACATGCTGAAGTAATTGAATAGTTAACTCCTTTAATTTTAAAAGGAGTCGCAAGAGTTGCAGAATTTGTACTAGACATTGCTCTTGGTACCATAAATGGTCCAATTTTTTTTGAACCCGAGCTCTTTCCAATTTCGGAAGACTTAAATAAATTTTGTGTAGATGGGCCGCCTGAACCAACAATTATACCAGTCATTTCATTTGAAATATCACTATCATCTAACCCTGAGTCGTCTATAGCATCTTTCATCGCAATATAGTTGTAGGCAGCTCCATCACCCATAAACCTGAGTAATCTTCTATCAATTTCGCTACTAATATCTATATTTGGTTTACCATGCACAAGACTTCTAAAAGAAAATTCTTCATACTCTTCAGCACTTGTTATTCCAGATCTCAAATTTTTAAGACTATCAATAACATCTGATTGATTATTACCAATACATGATACTATACCTAAACCTGTTACTACTACTCTATTCATTACTTATTTCTCAGGAGAAAATAAACCGACTTTCATATCTTTAGCTTCATAAATTGTTTCACCGTCAGCTTTTAATACCCCATCTCCAACACCTAAAATCAACTTTCTTAGTATAAGTCTTTTAAGAGATATATGGTAAGTTACTTTTTTAACTTTTTGTAATACTTGACCTGTAAACTTAACCTCACCTACTCCTAGAGCCCTACCTTTTCCAGGTTGGCCTAGCCATCCTAAATAAAAACCAAGTAATTGCCACATTGCATCCAAACCTAAGCAACCTGGCATTACCGGATCCCCTTTAAAATGACAATCAAAAAACCAAAGATCTTCCTTTATATCTAATTCTGCTATAACTTCTCCTTTAGAAAATAATCCTCCACTTTCATTTATGGAGGTAATTCTATCAAACATTAACATGGGAGGCATTGGAAGTTGCGCATTACCTTTTCCAAAAAGCACACCTTTTGCACAATCAATTAACTGCTCATATGTAAAAGAATTTTGTTTCATAATTTAGATTAAACTTTTTTTAAGTATTTATCAATTAACTTAAGTTGAATTTAAATAACAGTCATCTTTACTTTTAATAATAATATTATCAAAGTTTAAGTTTTTTCCATCAGAAATAGTCATTATATTAGTTTCATCCCTTAAATTTAATGAAAAATTAATTATTTTTTGTGCTGCTACTAATCCAGCCAATCCAGCCGAAATTCCAGAAATACCCACTACACTGC
This sequence comes from uncultured Alphaproteobacteria bacterium, assembly GCA_902593125.1. Lineage (GTDB taxonomy): Bacteria > Pseudomonadota > Alphaproteobacteria > HIMB59 > CACPNW01. Next base: position 3,680 of record CACJGU010000023.1, on the reverse strand, counting down.
ATCTTGGAAGATCTACATCATTTCTATTAGGGAATATGCAATTTAAACAAATATGATTATCTTTGTTTTTATTATTAAATAAAATTATTTGCAAATCATGTCTTAATGCTGAAGAGTATAAAAAATTAATTGAGTTTTTAATACAATATTCATTTAATAATTTTGAAGTGAACCAGTCATCAGTAGCATCAACTATAATGTTGCAATCATTTAAAGAATTTAAATTTGAAGAACTAACATTCACATCTATGATATCAATTTTGCATTCAGTATTTATTAATTTTAATTTATGTTTTGCTACATCAACTTTTTTTTGCCCAATATCATTTAAATTAAATAAAATTTGTCTATTGAGATTACTTTTTTCAATAATGTCTCCATCAACCAATAACAATTTTTTAACTCCAGAACTTACTAAATATTGACTTAATGGACAACCTATTCCACCAATACCAACAATTCCAATTTTTATCTTTGATAATATTTTTAAATTTTCTTCAGAGTATTCATTAAGAATAAATAATCTACTAAATATTTCATATTCCTTTTCTGAGTAATTATACATTATTTAGTTTTAAGTAAATTTGATTAATTATTTCTTTTGCACAATTTATTTTTGTCATTTTCTTAAAATTTTTTATCTTATTTTTTGTTATAACTGAAATCTTATTATAATCTGAATTGAATACAATATTTTTACTACTAATTTTGTTATAAATAATCATATCACAATTTTTATTTATTAATTTTTTTTTAGCATTTTTAGTACTGCCTGTCTCAGCAGCAAATCCAACTAAAAATTTTGGCCTTTGTTTTTTATCTTTCCCAATTTTTTGTAAAATATCTATATTATTTATAAGATTTATATTGAGTTTTTTATTTTTTTTTATTTTTAATTTATTAATATTTTTATTCTTGAAATCAGACACTGCTGCAGTAAAAATACCTATATCAATTTTAGATATATTTTTAATTTTTTCATACATTTCATTTGCTGATTTTATTTTAATAAATTTTAAATTTGGAGGAGGATCTAAGTTAGTAGGCCCTGAGATTAAAGTAACTTTGGCTCCATATAATACAAGCTGAGAAGCAATTTCATAACCTTGTTTGCCTGAAGATTCATTCGATATATATCTAATAGGATCTATCATTTCAACTGTAGGCCCTGCAGTTACTAGGCATTTTTTATTTTTTAATAAATTAAAATTTTCTAATTTTCTTATAATAACATTTAATATTTTTTTTGAATCCTCTATTCTTCCTAGACCAAATTCACCACACTTTAGATTTCCAATTTTTGGGCCGATAAATTCATGACCTCTTTTTTTTAGAATTCTTATATTTTTTTGATTGGCCTTATTATTCCACATGTAGCTATTCATTGCTGGGGCAAATAAAATATTTTTATTTGCTGCAAGCAATGTATTAGATGATAAATTATCACCATAACCATTCGCAAACTTAGCTATTGTATTAGCTGTAGCAGGGAAAACAAATATAAGATCATTTTCTCTAGAAAGATTAATATGTAGCATTTTATTTTTTATTTCAGATTTATCTGTAAATACTCTATTTTTTACTAATTTCTTTATATTAGATATCCTTACATATTTTTTCCCTTCTTCAGTTAATATACAGCTGGTTTTAAAATTATTATAATTAAGTAGTTTAATTATCTCCTCACATCTTGAAGCAGCAATGGATCCACAAATGATCAACAAAATTTTGTTCATTAAATTTTATATCCTATATGTATTGCAACAATTCCATTAAATAAATTAATTGATTCAACTTGTTCAAAACCACTTTCAATTAAATATTTGCTAAGCTCATTTTGTGAGGGAAATAAATCTATACTTTCACTTAAATATTTATAAGCGTTCTTATCTTTAGCAATTACCTCTCCTAAAAGAGGTAAAATTTTAGACTTATAAATATTATATGAACTTGAAATTAATGATGATTTTGGAGTACTAAATTCTAAACAACAATATTTACCACCGGGTTTTAGTACTCTATGAGCTTCTTTTATAGATAATAAATATTCAGTCACATTTCGTAAGCAAAATGAAATTATATATTTATCAAAAAAATTTTTTTCAAAATTGAGCTTCTCTGCATTGCCTATAATATAATTTAAATTTTTTTCATTCCTCAATCTTTTTTTTCCTTCTTCTAGCATTTCTTTATTTAGGTCTAGAAGATAAAAATTATTTGATAATTTACTCTTAATTATTTCTTTTGCTATATCACCAGACCCTGAGCCAACATCTAGTATTACATCATTTTGCTTCACATCTATGATTTCTACAAATCTTTTTTTCCATAATCGATGCATTCCTAAACTCATCATATCATTCATAATATCGTAGTTAATTGCTACGCTTGAAAATACATTCTGTACAAGTTTAGTCTTTTGTTTTCGATTAACTTTTGTATAACCAAAATTGTAATTTTTTTTCATTATGCCAGAATTACCTGAAGTTGAAACCACTGCTAGAGGATTGGAGATAATTCGGAATCAGGAGATATCTAAAGTAAAAATTCATACAAAAAAACTTCGTTTTGAAATTCCTATAAATATTAAAATCATATTATCTAATTCTAAAATATCTAATATTAGAAGAATTGCAAAATATATTATTGCAGATCTAAATAATGGTTACTCTTTTATTATACATTTAGGTATGTCAGGAAGGTTAAAAACATGTTTATTTAAATATAAAAGAGAGAAACATGATCACTTGATCATATCTTTCATTAATAAAAAAATACTGGTTTATAATGATCCCAGAAAATTTGGGTTTGTTGATATTGTAAAGACAAGAAAATTGCACAAACAAAAATATATAATGAATCTTGGCATTGATGCCCTAAGTCCTGAACTTAAATCTGCATATTTATATGATAAAATTAACAAATCTGAGGTACCAATTAAACAAATATTACTTAATCAAAAACTAATAGCAGGTATAGGTAATATTTATGCTTCAGAAATTTTATTTGATGCAAAAATATCGCCCTTAACTTTAGGAAAGAATTTAGAAATTAGTCTCATAATGAAACTAATTAAATCAATTAGAAAAATTTTAAGGAAAGCAATAAGATATGGTGGGTCAAGTATAAGAGATTATAGATCTATCGATGGAACTTTAGGAAATTTCCAATCAAATTTTAAAGTTTACAATAAAGAGGGTAAGAATATAAGAAATGATAAGGTTGTTAAGATAGTTCAGTATGGCAGATCTACCTTTTACTGTCCAAAAATTCAAAATAATGATTAAATCCTATATAAAAATTAATTGACTTAAAATTTTAAGAATTTATAGCGTTTTAATATATATGGCTAATCACGTTTCTGCTAAAAAAAGATCAAGACAGAATAAAAATAAAAATGCTGTTAATTCTCAATACTTATCTAAGTTTAGAACTGCTCTAAATAAATTTCAATCGTCTTTGAACTCAAAAAATGATGATGAAATTAAGAAATCCTTTAGCGCTGTCAACTCAATTATGGCGAAAGCATTAAAAAAAGGGATTTTTAAAAAAGAAAACATATCCAGAAAGTTATCCTCGTTATCAAAACAAATTCAAAAAAATTAATTTTTTTTTATTTTTTTCACTTTTCTTCTTGCTAAAATTATTTAAAGGGTATTCATTAAGAAATTAATTTGGTG
>CACJGU010000022.1:7500-10712 GCA_902593125.1 uncultured Alphaproteobacteria bacterium | reverse complement strand
ATCATTTTTAGCTTCAATCATATAATAAAACTTTTTAATTTTGACGCGGGATGGAGCAGCCCGGTAGCTCGTCAGGCTCATAACCTGAAGGTCGTAGGTTCAAATCCTACTCCCGCAACCAATTTTTTTTAACAGATTCTTAATTTTTATATCTAAAAATATACTTATACATAAATATCCCCAGAAATACGGCATTTTTTTTTATTTTTTATGATTTGACAAGGAATTTTTATACTATTATAGGCACATACTCTTTTCTTATGAAAAGAACAATCCTCTACAATTTTGATTAAATAGTAGGGTTTTGTATGCTCTTTAATTTGTTAATAAGATTATAAAGAGATACGTAGACAACAATTCGTAATTCAATTTTTACGAATGTTAATGGAATACGTATCAACAAATATTTTTTGTTAATACAAGAAGTATTCCGCTTTAACGGACGTTCCGTAATTTTTGACTTCGGTCAAATTTACTTAACTTAAGAGTTTGATTATGGCTCAGAACGAACGCTGGCGGCATGCCTCATACATGCAAGTCGAACGAAATCTTCGGATTTAGTGGCGCACGGGTGAGTAACATGTGGGAATCTACCTGAAGGTTCGGAATAACTGCGGGAAACTGTAGCTAATACCGGATGTGTCTGCAAAGAGAAAGATTTATCGCCTTCAGATGAGCCCGCACTAGATTAGCTAGTTGGTGAGGTAATTGCTCCACCAAGGCGACGATCTATAGCTGATTTGAGAGGATGATCAGCCACACTGGGACTGAGACACGGCCCAGACTCCTACGGGAGGCAGCAGTAGGGAATATTGGACAATGGGGGAAACCCTGATCCAGCAATGCCGCGTGAGTGAAGAAGGCCCTCGGGTTGTAAAACTCTTTCATCAATGATGATAATGACATTAGTTGAAGAAGAAGCTCCGGCTAACTTCGTGCCAGCAGCCGCGGTAATACGAAGGGGGCTAGCGTTGTTCGGAATCACTGGGCGTAAAGCGTATGTAGGCGGATCAAAAAGTTAGATGTGAAATCCCTGGGCTCAACCCAGGAACTGCATTTAAAACTAGTGATCTAGAATTTGGTAAAGGTTAGTAGAATTTCCAGTGTAGAGGTGAAATTCGTAGATATTGGAAAGAATACCAGAAGCGAAGGCGACTAACTAGGCCATTTTTGACGCTGAGATACGAAAGCGTGGGTAGCAAACAGGATTAGATACCCTGGTAGTCCACGCAGTAAACGATGAGTGCTAGTCGCTGGGACAATAGTTTCAGTGTCGAAGCTAACGCATTAAGCACTCCGCCTGGGAAGTACGGTCGCAAGATTAAAACTCAAATAAATTGACGGGGGCCCGCACAAGCGGTGGAGCATGTGGTTTAATTCGAAGCAACGCGAAGAACCTTACCAGACCTTGACATGGTGTGTATGAGTTACAGAATGGTAACTCTTCAGTTCGGCTGGCACACACACAGGTGCTGCATGGCTGTCGTCAGCTCGTGTCGTGAGATGTTGGGTTAAGTCCCGCAACGAGCGCAACCCTCATTTTTAGTTGCCATCAGGTTATGCTGGGCACTCTAGAAAAACTGCCGGTGATAAGCTGGAGGAAGGCGGGGATGACGTCAAGTCCTCATGGCCCTTACGGTCTGGGCTACACACGTGCTACAATGGTGGTGACAGAGGGCAGCGATATCGTAAGATAAAGCTAATCCCAAAAAACCATCTCAGTTCGGATTGGACTCTGCAACTCGAGTCCATGAAGTTGGAATCGCTAGTAATCGTAGATCAGCGTGCTACGGTGAATACGTTCTCGGGCCTTGTACACACCGCCCGTCACGCCATGGGAGTTGGTTTTACCTTAAGCCGGTGCGCTAACCGTAAGGAAGCAGCCGTCCACGGTAGGGTCAGCGACTGGGGCGAAGTCGTAACAAGGTAACCGTAGGGGAACCTGCGGTTGGATCACCTCCTTTCTAAGGATATTGATGAGTAGTTCGCTACTTATCCGGATTGTTGTCTATCTATCTCTTTTAAATATTAGCTAGTACTGGGTGCTTATTTAATTATATTGGGCTGGTAGCTCAGTTGGTTAGAGCGCGCGCTTGATAAGCGTGAGGTCGGAAGTTCAAGTCTTCCTCGGCCCACCAATAAAGGGGGATTAGCTCAGCTGGGAGAGCGCCTGATTTGCATTCAGGAGGTCAGCGGTTCGATCCCGCTATCCTCCACCAAACTACTAATTAATCTTATTTGTTCTTTTAATAGTTAATATGAAGATTAATAACTGATCAAAAAAATTTTTTGATTAATATACGTACAAAATTTTTCTCTGTACGTAATTGCAATCAAGCGCAAAAGGGCATTTAGTGGATGCCTTGGCATCAAGAGACGATGAAGGACGTGGCAGGCTGCGAAAAGTTAAGGGGAGTTGTCAACAAACTTTGATCCTTAAATATCCGAATGGGGAAACCCAACTCTTTCGAGTTACTTATTAGTGAATACATAGCTGATAAGAGTTAACCTAGTGAATTGAAATATCTTAGTAGCTAGAGGAAAAGAAATATATTCCGTTAGTAGTGACGAGCGAACATGGACCAGGCCAATAATAAAATTATAATAACTAGAATTTTCTGGAAAGTTAAACCATAGTGGGTGATAGTCCCGTATAGGTAAAAGTTAATTTTATTTTCGAGTAGGGCGGAACACGTGAAATTTTGTCTGAATATGGGAAGACCACTTCCCAAGCCTAAATACTCCTTGATGACCGATAGTGAACTAGTACCGTGAGGGAAAGGTGAAAAGCACCCCGATAGGGGGAATGAAATAGTATCTGAAACCGAATGCCTACAAGCAGTCAGAGCTTCCTTTGAGAAGTGATGGCATACCTTTTGTATAATGGGTCAGCGACTTAGTCTGTGCAGCAAGCTTAAGCCGTTAGGTGTAGGCGTAGGGAAACCAAGTCTTAATAGGGCGTTAGTTGTACGGATTAGACTCGAAGCGGGATGAGCTTAATATGAGCAGGTTGAAGATGTAGTAACATACATCGGAGGACCGAACCAGGAAACGTTGAAATGTTTTTGGATGACTTGTGTTAAGGGGTGAAAGGCCAACCAAATTCCGCTATAGCTAGTTCTCCGCGAAAACTATTTAGGTAGTGCGTTGTGTGAATGATATCGGGGGTAAAGCACTGGATGGGCTAGGGGGAAGCGATTCCTACCAAACCT
>CACJGU010000022.1:0-5000 GCA_902593125.1 uncultured Alphaproteobacteria bacterium | reverse complement strand
TCTCTTAAAGTTTTCGATAAAGAAATATTTATTTTATTTCCATATTTTGATGGAATTCATCGTTTTTTACCAGCTCTTTTTACAGGCTATGGTTATAAAACATTGTTTATTAATGTAAATCATAGAAAAAGAAAGTTTGGAATTTCTAAATATGGAACTATGAATCGTCTTTTTAAAGGAATAAGAGATATAATAAGGGTTAAAAAAATTATAAGGAATAGATAGATGAATTATTTGTTAGAAATTCTTGGTCTTTATAATCTAAGTTTTGATGAAATAATTTGGGTGACATTTGGAACTTTAGGACAATTAGTTTTTTTTAGTAGATGGATAATTCAATGGTTCTACTCAGAAAAATTAAAAACTAGCGTTATTCCAATTCCCTTTTGGTGGTGTAGTTTCATTGGAGGTGTTATTACTTTAATATATGCTATTCATATCGGAAGCTTTCCTTTTATGCTAGCTCAGGCAGTAGGTATTATTGTGTATTCAAGAAATCTCATTTTGATATATAGAGTATCTAAATGAGAACAGTTAAAAATTATATTAATGGAAATAGTACAGCAATATCAACTCAAACAATTGATATAAATGATCCTTCTACTGGTGAAAAAATTGGCGAAGTTATAATGTCTTCAAAAGAGGATTTTGAAAATGCTGTTCAAAATCTTAAAAAAGCACAAATTGAATGGAGTCAAACAACTCCACTTAAAAGATCAAGAATTTTATCTAGATTCAAAAACTTAATTGAAGATAATATTGATGAGCTGGCCTCTATAGTTTCAAAAGAACATGGAAAAACATTTGCAGATGCTAAAGGCTCAGTAACAAGAGGTCTTGAAGTTGTAGAATTCGCATGTGGAATACCACATTTATTAAAGGGAGAGTTTTCACAAAACGTAGGAACAAACATTGACTCATGGTCAGTAAGGCAGCCTTTAGGAATTTGCGCAGGGATTACACCATTTAATTTTCCAGCAATGGTTCCAATGTGGATGTTTCCAATAGCCATAGCCTGTGGTAATTCTTTTCTGCTAAAACCTTCGGAAAAAGATCCAAGTTGTTCAATAAGGCTGGCTGAATTGTTTACTGAAGCAGGCCTTCCTAATGGTGTTTTTAATATTTTAAATGGAGATAAAAGCATAGTGAATTTAATATTACAAAGTGAAGAGATTTCATCAATAAGTTTTGTTGGTTCAACTCCTGTTGCAAAATATATTTATGAAGAATCTGCAAAATTTGGAAAAAGAGTTCAAGCATTAGGAGGAGCGAAAAATCACTTAGTAGTTATGCCAGACGCAAATCTCAATCAAGCCGTAGATGGAATTATTGGTGCTGGATATGGTTCAGCTGGGGAAAGATGCATGGCTATATCTGTAGCTGTAGCAGTAGGGGAAATTGCAGATGAGTTAGTCAATAAAATTCAACTAGAAAGTCAAAAGTTAAAAGTAGCTCCATGGACTAATTCAGAATCTGATATGGGCCCTGTTATTTCAATGGAACATAAAAATAAAATAGAACAATATATTTCAACAGGAGTTGAAGAAGGAGCAAAACTAGTCGAAGATGGAAGAAATTATAAAATTCAAGGTTATGAAAAAGGTTATTTTGTTGGTCCAACACTTTTTGATAATGTCACTAAAGATATGACTATATACAAAGAAGAAATATTTGGGCCAGTTGTAAGTGTTGTTAGAGCTAAAAATTATGATGAAGCTCTTAGCTTGGTGAATAATCATGCTTATGGAAATGGCACTACAATCTACACATCAGATGGAGAAATAGCCAGACACTTTACAACTAATTCTAAAATAGGCATGGTAGGTGTTAATGTTCCAATACCAGTGCCAATGGCTTTTCATAGTTTTGGAGGTTGGAAACAATCCTTATTTGGAGATCATTCAGTTCACGGAATGGAGGGAGTACGTTTTTATACAAAGTTAAAAACAGTTACGAGTAGATGGCCTAAAAGTATTCAATCTGGCCCTGAATTTGTTTTACCTACAAATTGATGAATATACTAGTTACAGGTAGTTCGGGTTTTATAGGTTTTCATACAGTTAAAAAACTCTCCAAAAATAAAAATTTTAAAATCTTCGGTATTGATAATCAAAATAATTATTATGATGTTAAACTTAAAAGAGATAGAGAAGAAATTTTAAAAAAAATAAAAAACTATTCATTTACTAAACTAGACATTACAAACTTTAGTAAATTAAATACCTTTTTTAAAAAAAATAAAATTAAAATAGTAATCCATCTTGCAGCTCAAGCTGGAGTTAGAGATAGTGTAACAAACCCTAACAAATACTTTACAAATAATATAATTGGTTTTTTCAATATTATTCAAGTTTCAAATTTATATAAAATCAAACATTTATTATTTGCATCAACAAGCTCAGTATATGGAAGTCAAAATAAATTTCCATTAAAAGAGAATGTTGATATCAATAAACCTCTTTCTTTTTATGCAGCTTCAAAAATTTCTAATGAGACTATTGCTTATTCATATAGCAATATTTTTCAATTACCGTGTACTTGTCTAAGATTTTTTACTGTGTACGGACCATATGGAAGACCCGACATGGCTTTATACAAATTTGCATCACTAATTAAGACTAGAAAAATTTTAAAATTATATAATAAAGGGAATCATATAAGAGATTTTACATATGTTGATGACGTTGTTAATTATATATATGAGTTAGTAAAAAAACCTTATAAGCACAAAATACCATATAATGTATTTAATATTGGATCAAATAGACCAGAAACACTAAAAAATTTTTTGAAAATAATTGAAGATAATTTAAAAATGAAAGCCAAAATAACCTACTTAGATATACAAAAAGGAGACATTTATAAAACTCATGCAGACAACTTAAAGATAAATAAGTATATAAAAAAAAGATTTAATACTCCTTTAAAAAAAGGGATCAAAAATTTTATAGATTGGTTTATCGAGTACCACAAATGAATACTGAAGAAAAAGAGTTTAATTTATTTAGTTTAGTAAAACTTATTTTACAAAATTTTTATATAATATTTTTACCTAGTTTAATAATTGCATTATTATTCTTTATAAATTTATATTTACAAAATCAAGATATAGCTAAAACTGGAACTTCATTAAAAAAATATTATTTGTTAGATAATACAAATTTTCAACTTAATTCTATAAACAATACATTAAACAAAATAAATTCCAATGTATACTTAGATACATTATTGGAAAGTTTAGACACAACATATATTGATTTAGATAAAACAAAAAGTTCAGAAAGAAGTTTATTTTATAAAATGATATATGAGAATTCTATTTTCAAAAAATCTGATCAAATTGATGATGCAAATTACTTTACAAAAAATTTTTTTAACAAATTACTAAATGAATTTAAAAATGATTTTTATAAAGAACATAAATTAGAATTTAAATTTACAGAAAAACCAAAGTTTGAAAATGAATTTGAGATACGATTAATAGCTCATAGAGAAGCAACAAATAAAGAACTAGAAAATTTATTTTATAATATTGAGCAAGATTTAAACAATTACTTGAAAGATAAAATTTTTAAGCTTGTAGATTCATCTATTCTTAGATTTAGAACAAGTACAGAAAATTTAATTGAAACAATTCTACAAATTAATAACTTATTAGAAGATTCTTACAAAACCGAAATTTCTTATAAAATTGATTTTTTAGAAGAGCAAAAAGAATTAGCAAAATTAATTGGGCTCAAGGATTATAGCCTGCAAATAGAGAATAGAAATGATGAATTTATTAGCAATGAAGAATATTTAAAAGGGTATGAATTTATACAAAGAAAAATAAATATATTAAATAGAAGATACGATGATTATTCAAAAATACCACAAGTAATTTATAATAAAACACTAATTAATTTATTAAGATCTGATTTTTTCGAAAAACAGATTACAAATGAAATAGATTCAATTGAAATAACTGATAAGAAATTTAGCTTACTTAATCAATTTGAAAATCATACAATTAAAAGTTTTGACAATTTATCAACATTAGTAATTTTTGTCTATTCACTTATATTATTTTTTGCAATTTCTATTTTAATCACCATTTTTGTAATTTTTTATTATCTGTATAAAAATAGAATTTGAAAATGCAATTATGCTCAAAAATACCGAAGTATAATTTAAAAAAAAAAATATTAATATTAAATTACCACTTAGTAAAATTAATAAAATTGAAAAAATTATTTTGTCAACAACTACAAAAAATCATAGACCTAAAATAATAATAAATAAACATATATTTACTTTAGAGTAGGAGTATAAAATATTATGGAATATTTTCTTTTTAGCCTTAATTCTTTTTTCTTAAATCAAATTAATTTTTTTATTTTATTTACCTTTCTTAATTTTCTTTTTTATTTTTTTCATGGTCTAAAATCAAATTTTGAGGGTGTAAACACTGATCAAGAAAAACAGATAAAAATATCAGAAGATTATTTTAAATGGTGGCCATGGCCATCTAATATTCATAATTTTACTGATAAAGTGGCAATGAAAGATGTTGGTGTTCTAATACTGACTCTTTTTATTAAAATTTTTAATACAAAAAATAAATTTGTTCTTATAGTTCTAATATCTAATCTAGCACATTTATTTTCTTTTTTTTTAATTTATTTAATTGTTGAAAAATTTTTCAATTCACAAGTTGCCATTTTTGTATCAGTTATTTACTATTTTTCGATTTGGCCATACCTGATAATTTTACATGCTGGATTTCAAATACTAGGGCAGCTATTTTTTTTACTTTCTATCTACATATTAATACATGTTAACTTTTTAACTATAGATTCGTTATACTTATCATTTTTATCTGGATTTTTTTTTACAGTATCAAACCTTTCCTCAGCATCTTCTAGAAAATATATACCTTTATATTTTATTTTTGTTTCATATCACTTTTTTCATTTTGATCACTTTAGTAGTTATAATTATGACTATTTTCTAAATTTAAA
>CACJGU010000021.1 GCA_902593125.1 uncultured Alphaproteobacteria bacterium | reverse complement strand
GGAATTTTAGTCATTTTAATAGCAGTATTTGCTTTTTTAAAAAGTATTGGTGTTACTTGATTAACCCTTTCATCTGTACATTGAGCACTCAAAAGTACAGCTATCACAAGCTCAAATTTGTTTTTATGACTAAGAGGAATTGGTACCTTTTTATATATCCGATTTAGTATTTTTGAGACTTGTTGTGCTTTATCTGATCTTTTCATTATTTTAAGCTCCAGTTAGCATTCTAAATAAGGTTTTAATTTATATTATGACAAAATATAGCATTTATTAATACTAATAATATTGAATATTTCCATTGAAGTAGTAAGGGTCTACCATCAAATTTCTATGGAGGAAATAATATGAAAAAAACTTTAAGCATTGTTTTGTCATTGCTTTTCATGGGTGTTTTTTCACCAGCATTTGCTAATACAATAAAATGGTCAATGCCAGGTGACTCATTAACTCTTGATCCGCACGCACAAAATGAAGGACCGACACACATGGTATCTCGTCAAGTATATGAAGGTTTAGTAACTCCAGGTATAAATATGGAAATACTTCCTCAGCTTGCAGAGTCGTGGAAAACAACTTCTGATAGCACTTGGATATTTACAATTCGTAAAGGTGTAAAATTCCATGATGGATCAGACTTAACTGCTAGTGATGTTGCTTTCAGTATCAATAGAGCTAAAACAGCACCTTCTGATATGGTTGATTTAATTAAAAGTATTAGTTCTGCAACAGCTTTAACCGATCATACAGTTCAGATTGTAACAGATGGACCAAACCCAATTCTTTTAAACCAATTAACTCAGATATTTGTAATGTCTGAAGATTGGGCAAAGGCTAATGGATGTGAAGTTTCATATAACTGGGACGCAGGAGAAACTTCTTATTGTGCTTCTAATGCAAATGGAACTGGACCTTTCAAAATTACTTTGAGAGAACAGGATGTAAGAACTGTTTTTGAAAAAAATAATGATTGGTGGGGTGATGATAGTACATTTAATGTAGATAAAATTGAATTACTTCCAATTGCTAATGATGCAACAAGAGTTGCAGCACTTCTTTCTGGAGAAATTGACTATACTAATGTTGTACCAGTTCAAGATATTGAGAGAATTAAATCTTCATCTGGTCATGGTGTAAAAATGACACCGCAAAATAGAACAATATTCTTTGGAATGGATCAAGGTTCAGCTGAGTTAAACTCATCTAATATTAAAGGGAAAAATCCTTTTGCAGATAAAAGAGTTCGTTTAGCGATGTACCATGCACTAGATATGGATGCTATTAAAGACAAGGTAATGAGAGGACAAAGTGTTCCTGCAGGAATTATTACTGCCCCTGGTGTTAATGGTCATACAGCAGAGCGTGATCAAAGACTACCATATGATCCTGAGCTATCAAAAAAACTTTTAGCTGAAGCTGGTTATCCAGATGGGTTTAGTGTTACACTTGATTGTCCAAATGATCGTTACATAAATGATGAAGCAATTTGTGTTGCTGCAATTGGTATGTTTGCAAAAATTGGAGTTGACGTAACTCTTGATGCAAAAACTAAAAGTCAGCATTTCTCAGAAGTGAAAGAAGGAGACGCAAATGGCATGACAAGTGATATGTATATGCTAGGTTGGGGTGTCCCAACTTTTGACAGTCATTATGTTTACTCATACTTATTTGATAGTGCTGGTAGCTGGAATAAAGTAAATTTCAGCAATGCTAGAGTTGATGAATTAGTAGCAGCAATGGGTGTGGAAACAGACTTGGATAAAAGAAATGCTATGATTGCAGAGGCTTGGGATATTACTCAAGATGATGTAACATATCTTCCATTGCATCACCAAGTTGTTAACCAAGCATCAAAAAGTAATGTCGATGTTCCAATTAGAATGAACAACGAGCCATTATTTAGATTTGCTAACGTAAACTAAAAAACCTATTTTTTCTGGCCAGTTTACTGGCCAGAAAATTACTTCATGTTTAGCTACTTTTTCAAAAGATTAATACAATCTATTCTCGTAATGGTTGTTGTTGCTTTTGTTTCTTTCTCTCTTTTTAATTTTGTAGGAGATCCAGTGAATAGTATGACTGGTGAAGATGCTTCAGATGAAAGAAGAGCTGAAGTAAGAGAAGTTTTAGGTTTAAATGATCCTGTTTATGTTCAATTCTCAAGATTTTTAGGAAATGTTATTCAAGGTGATTTTGGAATCTCTTATCAATTAAAAAGGGAAGTTTCAGATTTAATAGCAGAGAGAATGCCTGCTACTTTAGAATTAGTTTTTGTATCTGCATTAATAGCAATAATAACTGGTGTAATATTAGGAGTATATACTGGTATTCATAGAGATAGTTTTATCTCTAATATAATACTTGTGATATCCCTAGCAGGAGTATCTCTTCCTACTTTTATTATTGGTATAATGTTAATTTATTTATTTTCGGTGATACTAGGAGTCTTACCTTCATTTGGAAGAGGAGAAGTTACTGAATTAGGTTTTTGGACAACTGGTTTTCTAACAACTTCAGGTTTAAAAGCATTAATACTACCTTCTGTAACTTTAAGCTTATTTCAAATGACGTATGTTATTAGATTAGTTCGTGCAGAAATGATGGAAATTCTGCAAACTGATTATATAAAATTTGCTAAAGCAAGAGGTATAAAAAAAAATATAGTTAACTATAAACATGCTCTTAAAAATGGATTAATTCCAGTCATTACTATTACGGGTATTAATATTGGCACTTTAATTGCCTTCTCAATAATAACAGAGACTGTATTCCAATGGCCTGGCATGGGATCATTGTTTATTAAGGCAGTGTATTTCGTTGATATCCCAATTATGTCAGCTTACATGATTATGGTTGCCTTTATTTTTGTAATGATAAATTTCATTGTTGATATCACATATTATTTTATCGACCCAAGAATTAGATTGAAAGAAGAGACAAGCTAAAATGCTTTTAAAAACTTATAACAAAATATATGATACTGATATCGGCTATAGCTTTTTTAATTCTAAGATTGCAGTCATTTCATCTACAATTTTTTTTATAATTTTAATTTGTTCTATTTTCGCAGGTGTTGTTGCGCCTTACAATCCTTTTGATCCAGCATCAGTTTCATTAATGGACGCATTTACCCCACCTGTGTGGTCAGAGGGTGGTAATTCAAGTTTTATTTTAGGTACAGATCAACAAGGAAGAGATATGTTTTCAACCATGATTTATGGTTCAAGAATTTCATTAATTGTTGGTTTTGCATCTATTATATTTGCAATGTTACTTGGAGTGTTTCTTGGCATAACAGCTGGTTATATAGGTGGAAGATATGAAATTATTATTATGAGGCTTACGGATGTTCAATTAACGATTCCAAGTATCTTAATGGCATTATTAGTAGATGGAATAGCAAGAGCAATTATTTCCCAATCAATGCACGACGAAATGGCAATATATGTTTTAATTTTTGCTATTGGTATATCTGAGTGGCCTCAATTTGCAAGAGTATCAAGAGCATCTACTTTAGTTGAAAAAAATAAAGAATATGTGTCTGCATCAAGAATTATAGGATTATCGAATGTACTAATAATGTTTAAACATATCTTACCAAATATTCTTAGACCTATTTTAGTAATTGCAACTATTGGATTAGCTCTTGCAATTATTACAGAATCTACGTTAAGTTTTTTAGGTGTTGGAGTTCCACCAACAACGCCATCTTTAGGAACACTAATAAGGTTTGGAAATAATTTTTTATTTTCAGGTGAATGGTGGATAACATTTTTTCCAGCAATATTTTTAATTGTACTAGCTTTATCTATTAATCTTTTAGGAGATTGGATGAGAGATGCTCTAAATCCGAAATTGAAAAAAAGATGAGTTTTTTAGAAGTAAAAAATTTAAACATTAGTTATCCAACAAGAAAAGAAACAATTGTTGCTAGTAAAAATGTGGAATTTAAATTGGAAAGAGGCGAAATATTAGGCATAGTAGGAGAGTCAGGTTCAGGCAAATCAACAATTGCAAATGCTATAATAGATTTAATTGATCCTCCGGGTCAGATAATTGATGGATCAATAAAAATTGATAATGATGAATTAAGAGATAATAATGGAATTATTCAGAAATTTCGAGGAAAGAAAATTGGATTTGTTTTTCAAGATCCTCAAACATCATTAAATCCTCTTTTTAAAATAAAAGATCAATTAATTGAGACTATTCAAACACATTTAAGTTTAACGTATAAAGATGCACTTAAAAAATCTATCCAATTATTAAAAGAAGTTGGAATAGAAAATGCAGAAAAACGAATTGAAGATTATCCTCATCAATTTAGTGGTGGCATGCGACAGAGAGTAGTTATAGCTTTAGCGATAAGTTGTGAGCCAGACTTAATTATAGCAGATGAACCCACTACCGCGTTAGATGTTAGTATTCAGTATCAAATTTTAGAATTACTCAAAGATTTAACAAAAAAAAGAAATCTTGGTGTTATAATTATAACACACGATATGGGTGTTATTGCTGAGACAACTAATAAAGTAATTGTAATGAGACATGGTCTTATTGTTGAGCAGGGTGATACTAAGGAACTCTTAACTAATCCAAAATCTAATGAAGCTAAAAGTTTGGTAATTTCTGTTCCTCCAACAAATAAAAAAATTAATAGATTCAAATTAATTAGCCCAGAGGGAAAAGAAATTACATCTGACTCTAAAAATCTAACAAAAAATATAATTAAATCCTGGGGAATAAGAGAAAATAAAAATCAAAAATTGTTGAAAGTAAATAATATTAGTAAAATATTTGATGATAAATCATTTGGAAGTAAAATTTCTTTTGGCTTAAAAAATAATGAAACTAACAAAGCCGTTAAAGCAGTTGACAACGTATCTTTTGAACTACTTGAAGGAGAAACTCTTGGATTAGTTGGTGAATCTGGTTCAGGAAAATCAACTATAGCAAAAATCATTACAGGATTAGTTAAGCCTAATAGTGGAGAAATTTATTATAACGATCTCTCACTATATAATTCAAAGAAAAAATATCAAATTGACAAGAGTAGGGGGCAAATCCAGATGATATTTCAAGATCCTTATTCATCATTAAATCCAAGATTTAAAGTAAGAGATATAATATCTGAACCAATTAAATTTTTTCAAAAAAATATTAGTAGAGGTGAACTTATTCAAAATGTTTATGATTTGATTGATATTGTTGGGATGACAAGACAATCATTAGATCGATATCCGCACGAATTTTCAGGAGGACAAAGACAAAGAATATCGATTGCTAGAGCTTTAGCTACAAGACCTCGACTCTTAATATGCGACGAACCAACATCTGCATTAGATGTAAGTATACAAGCTCAAATATTAAACCTCTTAAAAGATATTCAAGATGAACTTCACCTAACAATATTATTTATAAGTCATGATCTTCCAGTAATTAGACAAATGTGTAATAGAATTATTGTTCTTAAAAATGGTATCATGTGTGAAACTAAAGATACTGAGGAGTTATTTAATAATCCAGAGCATCACTACACAAAAGAGCTTATTAGATTAATGCCAAAAATTGAATCAATTATATAATTAATTTATAATAGGTAACTTTTCTGGTGTTCTAGTACTTAGAAGTTTGTATCCATCTTCAGTTATTAATATGTTTTCTTCTTGAACCAGAATCGTATTTTTACTTAGTTCTATTGAGGGTTCAAGAGTTATAATCATATTTTTTTCTAGAATAGTTTGATCACTCTGCATTATACTTGGCGGTTCAGTTAATTGTAAACCAAGACCATGTCCCATTCTTCCCACACTGCTATTATTAATATTTTCTTCCACAAGATAATTTGAAAGTGAAGAATATATTTCTGAACAACTTATCCCAGGTTTAATAATTTCTAAAGTAGACTCAATAGCTTCCCATAATTTTGTATAGGCATCTAATGAAGCTTGGCTTATTTTGCCAAATCCATAATTTCTATCAAAGTCACAAAAATAACCATTTAAGATGGAGCCTGTATCAATAATTAGAATATCTCCATTATCTAATTGTTTTTCAGTGGGGTTAGTAATAATTTGGTCATAACCACCTTGACCAGATGCGCATGCCATATACATAATATAATCAATACCGTTATTAATTAATTCCTTTTTAAATATAGAAGTAGCTTCACGTTCACTAATTTTAGGATAAATTTGTTCAGGAAAATTATCAAACACCTTACTTGCTATCGAGCAAACCTTTGAAATATATTGAATTTCAATTTTAGATTTAATTTTTCTTAAATTCCAAATAACTTGACTAGAATCTACAAAATTATAATCTGATAATTCTTCTTTAATTTTAATATAATCCTGAATACTCATTCTCAAATAAGTTTCATTTGCAAGTTCAAAACCAATATTTGAATTCTTTGGATAATTTTTAATTATTTTTTTTAGTAATGATACTCCTTCATCTTTTGGATTGGGTGATTGCCAAACTTCAATATTCCTTATAAAAGTTTTTTCAATTGCAGTAATACCAATCGATGGAATGATTGCTTTTACAGGATCATTTTTTGAGATAATTAAAAACCAAGGCCTAGTAGGGCTTTCCCAAAAGTTACTGTCTAATCCAGAAAAATATCTAAAATTTGATGGTGAAGTAATAATTATTGCTTCAATATTTTCTATTTCTAAATTTTCTTGTATTTTAGAAATTCGATTAGCAAATTCTTCTTTTGGAAAATCATTCATAAATTGATAAATATCATATCATTAACATTAATTAGAAATAACAAATACTTTGATCTACTTTTCACTATTTATTTTTTGCCTTAGTTTAGGTACATTTTTTCCATTTGCGTCAGAAGCATATTTAGTAACACTTTTACTATCTGCAAAATACGATGTCTTCTTATTATTATTTTTCGCATCTTTAGGTAATATTTTAGGTTCTTTTATTAGTTGGGTATTTGGATATTTTATAAATTTCTTTATAAAGAAGCCTTGGTTTCCAATAAACAAATTTTTATTTCAAAAAGCCTCAGATATTTTTAAAAAATATGGAAAATGGTCTTTATTATTTTCATGGGTTCCTTTTATTGGAGATCCAATAGCTTTTGCTGCTGGTACCTTTAGGTACAATATTTTATTCTTTTTAATCTTTGTATCTATTGGGAAAGTTGCTAGATATTTGTTAATATATATTTATTTTATGATTATTTAGAAATGTTTGATAATTTATATCTAGTTTTTTTTATAGGTTTTTTTTCTGGCATTGGATTTTTCTCACTTCTATTCTTTTTACGAAAAGAAAAAAAAATTGAAGTAAAGGAAGATACAGATCTAATATCATTAAAAAATCATATGCAGTCTATTCAACAATCACTTCAGAATTTCAATCTAGCACAAGATAGAATTGAAAATACTTTAATTAGAGGAGGTGCTTTACAGCAGGGTCCTTGGGGTGAATTTGTACTTAAAAATATATTAGACAATGTAGGTTTAAGAGAAGGTGAGGAATACTCAACGCAGAAATCCTTTAGAGATGAAGAAGGGAATTTACAAAAACCCGATGTTGTTGTTCATATGCCTGGTAATCGTCATATAATAATTGACTCCAAAGTATCATTAGAATCATGGCATGATTACTCAAATACAAATGATAGTCAGCAAAAAAAAATTTTTCTAAAAAAATTTATAGATTCTACCAAATCTTCTATTCGTAATTTGAGTAAAGACAATTATGCAAAAATTTATGGCATCAACACCATTGATAATGTTCTTATGTTTGTACCAATTGAACCAGCTTTACTAACTCTTTATAATGAGGCAAATAAACTAATTGAAGAATCGTGGAATAATAAAATAATTATTGTTGGCCCTTCGACACTACCCTTTCTTCTTAAAGCAGTAGAAAATATGTGGAGAGTGGATAAACAATCCAAAACTATTAAAGATATTGCATCTGCAGCATCAGATATTTACGATAAAACTGTAAGTGTTTATGAATCTTTTGTTAAAGCAAATCAATCACTAGATTTAGCAAAAATAAAAATGGATGAAGCTAAGCTAAGATTACAAGATGGATCAGGTAGTTTGACAAAAAAAGTTGAAAAGATGAAAAAATTAGGAAGATTAAGTACTAAAAAACAGTTGCCAGATAGTAATGACGATGTCATAGAATAAATTATATGCCCAGTTTTGATGTAGTTAGTAGATTAGACCATCAAGAAATAGAAAACGCTATTGGTAATGCAACAAGGGAAATTACAACAAGATATGATTTTAAGGGCTCAGATACTTCAATAGAAAAAAAAGAAAATTCTATAATTGTTACAACTGATGATGAAATGAAAGCAGGACAAGTAAACGATATGCTTATAACGCATTTTGTAAGAAGAAAAGTTGATCCTCTATGTTTAAAAAAAAAGGAATTAGAAAAAGCTGGGGGAAATAAAATTAGACAAACTTACGATTTAATTGAAGGAATTGAGCAAACATTATGTAAAAAAATTACAGCTGATGTAAAAAGTTCTAAATTAAAAGTTCAAGTTAAAATAAATGGCAATGAACTTCGAATTGATGGAAAGAAAAAAGATGATTTGCAAAGTGTTATGAAACTTATAGAAGATTCTAATATTGGTATTCCTGTACAATTTATAAATTTTAGAGACTAGAAATAGTGATCACTTGGGAGTTAATTTTAGCTTTGGCAGTCTATAATTTTATTATGTATGTAACTCCCGGACCAAATAATAGTATATTGACGGCATCTGGCATAAAATTTGGTTTTGCTAGATCAATTCCTAATATTATAGGTATCCCTACAGGTCACGGTCTTCAACTTGCTTTGGTCTGTTTAGGTTTGGGGACTTTATTCATTACATATCCCATTCTTTACGATATTTTAAGATATATTGGATCAGCATACATTCTTTATTTGGCATACAAAATGTTTGGATCTCTCAATATTACTAAAACAGAAGATAGATCTAGGCCTTTAAAATATTATGAAGCTATTTTATTTCAATTTATAAATCCAAAAGCATGGGTAATATGTTCTACAGCGGTTACATTATATTATCCAAAGGGAGAAAATATTTTCATTGGAACTTTATTTATGGTTATAATGTCTACAGTTGTAAATATACCCTCAATAAGTGTCTGGGCATATGGTGGAAGTGTAATTCGTAATTATTTAAATAATGAAAAACTAAAGAAAATCGTTGAATGGATCTTAGCAATTATGCTTATTGCAACAGCTGCATCAGTTTTTTTATATAACACTTAAGGTTTTGGAATTTCAAAAAAATTACCAACCACATTGTAACCCTTTATGATCGCAGGTCTCTTAGATATTTGTAAGTACCAACGTAGAACATTTGGATAATTATATAAATCAATCTGATGTCTTTCAAATCGTGCAGTCCATGGCCAGATTGCAATATCTGCTATTGTATATTCGTTTGAAAAATATTCTTGTTTTGATAATCTCTTATCTAATATTTCATAAATGTGTTTTGTATAACCCCTAGTCTTTTCTTCAGCAAATTTACTTTTACCTGGATTATAAAATAAATACTGGTGTGCTTGACCAAGCATTGGTCCTACATATGCCATTTGGAAAAAGACCCATTGGATAATTTCCCAATAATATTCTTCATTTATAAATTTGTTATATTTCTTTGCAAGATAAAGAAGAATAGCTCCCGATTCGAAAATTGTTTGATTATTATCTTTATCCACAATCACTGGAATTTTATTACTTGGAGAAATTTTTGAAAAATCTTCTGTGAATTGTTTCTTTTGATCTAAATCAATAAAAATTGGATTGTATTCCACACCCAATTCTTCAAGCATAATAGTAATTTTTCGCCCATTTGGAGTTGGAGATGAATACAAATCAATCATTTTTTTAGAATTTAATTATTTAAGAACTATATTGGTAATATGGAGTATAATATAGACAATATTATTAAATTAGCCTGGTGTGATAAAACTTCTTTTGAAAAAATTAAAAGAATTCACGGTATTACCGAATCAGAGGTTATAAAAATAATGAGAAAAAACCTCCGACCAAGATCTTTTAAATTATGGAGAGCAAGAGTTAATGGAAGAACTAGAAAACATGAGAAAAAAAGAACTTTATCTGAAAAACCATTTAAATTTCAGAGTTATGTTTAGAGTAATAAGTATTATAATTTTTTTATTGTTATCTATTACCAGCGTTAAGGCTGATCAAAATGATCCAAGGCTAAACAATTTATTTAAAAAACTTAATAAGACAGAAAATCAACAAGAAATTAGCGATATTATTAAAGATATTTGGGACATATGGTATGAAGTAGATGATCCAAAAGTAATAGAATATTTTGAAAAAGGAATTCAAGCAATGAGAATAAGAAATTATCCACTTGCAGTAAGATTCTTCAATAATTTGATAGAAGAAGATCCTAATTTTGCAGAAGCCTGGAATAAAAGAGCAACTGTTTATTTTATGATGGGTGATTTTGACAAATCAATGCAAGATATAATTAAAACATTAGAATTAGAACCTAGGCATTTTGGAGCTTTAGATGGTATGGGTTTAATATTTATTCATCAAGGACAATACCAACAAGCAATTGATGTTTATGATAAAATGTTAGAAATATTTCCTTTTAGTTTAAAAACTATGGAAAAAAGAGAAAACATAATGTCTTTTATTTCTCAATCTACTTAAAATTAAAAAATAGTAATAACAAAGATAGTGTAAAAAAACTTACAAAAGTACTCAAAACAACATTGGAAGACACAATTCCTTTTAGTGAATTATATCTATAGGCAAAATAATAAGATTGTGATCCACTCGGTAATGCAGCTGCCATTGTTACAATTATAACTAAAAGTTCATCTAAGTTTAAAATAAATTTTGAAACGCAAAATGCTAATACAGGATGAATTAAATTTTTTAAAATAGTTAAAATAATTGCACTATTAATATTACTTCTAATTTGAAAATTTCCTAAAGCAAGTCCAAGAGAGATAAGCACCATTGGCAATGCCAGACTAACAAAGATATTTAGTACATTTGCTATATACAGAGGAATTTTTAAGCCAGAAGAATTTAAAATTATTCCAGCAATCATTGCAAACAAAACAATATTTTTTATCATACCTAATAAAGTTTGATAAAAAATTTCAATGATACTTTTGTTCCTATTCCTATAAACTTCAATAATGATAACTGTATATGTAAAATGAACTATGCCATGAAAAAAAACAAGAATCATATATGGAATTGTATTAATTGGTCCAAGCACAGCGTACATTAGTGGTATTCCCATAGCCACAGTATTACCAAAACAGGACGCAAGACCAAATAATGCTGAGTCATCAGTTTTATAACTTAAAAAATGTTTGCTTATTAAAAAGCCTATTATAAAAATAATAGTTCCTGAACCAAAAAAAGAAATCATTAATCCTATAGAATTGATTTCAGGGAAGGATACCTGCCAAAAGTATGCAATTAATGCTAAAGGTAGTAAAATATTGAATCCAGTAAAGTCAAAATAATTAATATATTTCTTGGGTAGTAATTTTAATTTATTAATCAAATATCCTAAAATAATATATCCAAAGACACTTGCAACAATATTAAATAATTCAATCATCGATATTTAAAAAATTATTTAGAAGTTTTATAACGCTGTCCTCAATAATATTATTTTTATCAGAATCAATATTTTGAAAGAATTTTGAATTTTTATCAAAACTTATATTTGGATTGTTTACATCTCCTTGAACAAAAGTTGTTAAATATATCTTTTTATTTTGAGATAGATCTAAGATTATATTAACTAAGTTTTTATTATAATTGTATTCTCCTTTTATATAGATTTCGTTTTCTTTATTTCTCATTAGAATATTATTACTTGTTAATGAGCTATTATTTTTTTTTAAATTTCCTGAAAAATTTGAAGAATCATTTCCAAATGCATCAATTAGTTTTGAAAATGCATATTTTTGATCATTTTTATCTTCCAGATTTTCAAAAAACAATTTCAGAAATGATATAATAAACCTTTCCTCACTAGTTGTAAGTAACTCAAAGCTTCCATTTATTTCATAAGTTCCATCAAACAAATTTTCAAAGTTATTTTGATTTTTAATATAATTTTGAAAATAGTTTATATTACCTTTTATTTCTAGATTACTAAATTTTAAGTGTGTTAGCGAAATATTATTTAAAAAAATATGTAAATTGCCTTGGGTACTAAAAATTGGTTGAGAAATTGTGATGTCTATTTGATCTACATTAAAGTTATTTTGAAACTTGGTAATTTTTAAACTTGTATTATATTTTATATTTGGAAAAATATTGATTTGACTTTCATTTATTTGACTAATGTTTAAATTATATTTTTTTTCTAATACGCTAATTATCTTCTCTTCATTAAGGTTTTTTAAAAAAATATAAATAAAAATAAAAAAAATAATAATAACAATAGTTATAAAAGAAAAAAAAAATTTAATTTTTTTCATTAAATAATTTTAAATTTCTATATTTTTGTAAAGTTATTATTTGGATCATGTAATGCTTCATACTGAATGGACATTGTATATTTACTCTTTGCAACTTCTACTTCAAAAGTTCCTCCATTTAAGTTTTTTAAATCTATCTCAGAGTCTATATATCCAAAAATCATACTTTTATCATAATAGAATGAATAATTACTAGATGTTGTCTCGCCAACAATTTTTCCTTTGTAATAAATTGGTTCATCATGAAGCAATAAAGGAGCTCCCGGTTTTGATTTGTCTAATACAAAATTAGTTAATTGTTTTTTCTTTTTCCTATTTTTTGTTTCTAATGCTTCTTTGCCAATAAAATCTATTTGTTTATTTAATTTAACTGTAAATTCTAAACCTGCTTCATAAGGATTTTCAGCAGGAGATATATCATGTCCCCAGTGAAGATATCCCTTTTCCATTCTCATAATGTCTAATGCATGCCCGCCAGCGTGAACAAGATCATATTGCTTTCCATCCTCAACTAATTTAAGATAAATTTCTCTAGAAGTACTTATAGGAACATAAATTTCCCAACCAAGTTCACCTACAAAAGATAGTCTTTGAAAGATTAAATTGCTATTATTAAATTTAATTTCTCTTGCAGTTCCAAACTTAAAATCATTTGTCGAAAAATGATCTCCAAAAATATTATTTAGAAGTTCTCTACTTTTTGGCCCAAAGACTCCAAAACAAGCTAAATCATCAGTAACATCTTTTAAAGTTGTATTATTACTTAGATTTTCTTTGATATGTTTTTTATCATGTTCTCTTACGGACGATCCTGTTACAATCCGGAAAAATTTTTCATTAACACACGTAACTGTTAAATCAGCTACTATTCCTCCATTTGAATTTAACATTTGAGTATATGTAGTCTTGCCCGGTTCTTTTTTAATATCATTACAACATAATCGCTGTAAATCACTTAAAGCAAAATCTCCTTTTATTTCAAATTTTGCAAAAGCTGAAAGATCAAATAAACCAACATTTTTTCTTGTATTTATAGTTTCATACTTTGCTGACTCATACCAATTTTGATATCCATAACTGTATTCATACTCTGGTTTTTTACCATTTAGTGCATACCACATAGGTCTTTCAAATCCAGCTACTTGCCCAAAGCAAGCTCCATTGTTTTTTAAATCGTTGTGAAAAGGTAGAAGTTTTTTATTTCTTGATGTTTTTAATTGTTTATAAGGCCAATGCATAGCATAAAGATTTCCTAAAGTTTCAGTAACACGTTCAGTTATAAATTTTGTTTCAGAGTGAAATTTTTCAAATCGTGTTATATCCAATGAAAATAGATCATCATTTACTTCACCATTTATCATCCATTCAGCAGTGACTTTTCCAGCTCCACCTGAGCTAACAATACCAATACTATTAAAACCACAACAAACAAAAAAGTTTTTAACTTCAGGAGTTTCACCTAATAAATAGTTAGTATCGGGAGTAAAAGATTCTGGGCCATTAAAAAATTTTCTTATGCCTACTTTTTCCAAAGAAGGTATCCTATTCATTGCTTTTTGCAAATATGGTTCAAAATGATCAAAATCTTCAGGAAGTTCTCCAAATGAAAAATCATTTGGAACTTTATAAGTATTGGTAAATGCTGGTCTTGCATTCGGCTCGAACAACCCAACTAAAAGTTTACCTGCA
>CACJGU010000020.1 GCA_902593125.1 uncultured Alphaproteobacteria bacterium | reverse complement strand
GAGACAATTAAATGTAAGCCATTTTAAAATTTTTCTCCTTTCTAGTCGCCCCAAAGTCGCTCACGCGTAGGGCATTTCAGAAAGAATAAGAGTGAATATAGAAAACTTTGATTTCGAGTGGGGCGTTCTGTAGAACGACCACTAAATCATTATTAACAGAAAATAAGGACTTTTGGAAATATCTTCGTAGAAACTTCGTAGTAAGTTTTCTTTATTTGTCAGATTTCTTGTTTTAGTTCTTCGTAGTCTTTTTTATTCTTTAATTAAGGATAATAATTTCTTTGCTAGTCTAGAAACTGCCTTTCTTCTATCTTTTGAAAGTTTTTTAATAATTTTTATATTTTCTTTTATTGTTTTATTATCAATTTTATTGAAAGTTATTAGAGCATTCATTGATTGACACAAAACAATCCAATCACTGGAATTATTAAGATAATCAGATACAATTTTTTTTGCTTTTTTTTGTTCTTTATTTTCTAATTGATTAACTAATTCTGAAAATAATTGAGCGCAGGTCCATTGTGTGGAAGATTGTTTTATTTTTGAAATTTTGTTTAAGAAAATATGTTTAAAATCTAAAAACCATTCTGGTTTTTGTCTAAATATTCTTTTAAAAGCATTTGATGTTCTTAATCTTACTATTTGGTCTGTGCTTGAATAACACTTAATTAATGGATTAATTCTATTTTTTTTAACAATAACATGTTCAACAACTTTTATTGTATTACCTAGTGAATTTGGATGACCTCCAGTTAGTTCAGACTCATAATTCATTATCAATTAATTTGTATAAATAAATCTGACAATTAACATTACCTAATAATAAATTATATATTTTCCTTCGTAGTAACTTCGTAGTAAACTTCGTAGAGAGGTTTTTAAAAGAAATTGTTGATTTGATTAGATAATATTTAAAAAATGGGGCGTTCTGTTGCTCGGTGCCCCAAACCGCGCTCACCTAGAATCTAGGCAGCAAGTGCTAATCTATTATCGTTAGCGTTTATAAAATAGCCCGATAACGGTGGTACAATACCGGATAAAGTCTTTGTCTTTGAATTACCGTCAATCCTATTTCGTCCCCATTATGTGGTGGAGACGCCGGGTACCGCCCCCGGGTCCGAATAACTTATTTCACAAAGCATTTATTATCATAGTTGAATAATCAACAGTTTAACTATACCTCAATCTATAAATACTTAAAAGTTTTGTCTTAAAATGTATTATTTATCAAAATTAATTGTTAAAATTACTTAAATAAAATTAATATAATTTCATGATTAAAGGCATAATGGCAATTGATGAAAAGGGCGGTATTAGCAAAGGTCCAAGTATGCCCTGGCCAAAAAATCCAAAAGATCTAAAATGGTTTAAGGAAAATACTCTTAATAACATAGTTATCATGGGCAGAAAAACATGGGAAGATCCATTTATGCCTACTCCATTAAAAACTAGAACAAATATTTTAATTACCAGCAAAGATAGCTCTTTGTTTCCTGGTGCTGACTATTATTTTTCTGAGAATATAATCCAAAATATAAAAGACATTGAAATAAGATATAAAAATAAAGATATATTTATAATAGGGGGTACAGAAATTATTAATTTAACATTTGATATAATTGAGGAATTTTATCTCACTAGAATCTACGGTAATTACAAATGTGAAAAATTTTTAAATATTTCTTTAATTGAAAAAAATATGAAAATAATAAAAAAAATAGATTGTGATAACACATGCCATTTTGAGATTTGGGCAAAATGAAACAATATCTTGATGCTCTAAAATATTGTTATGAAAATGGCACTGATGTTGAAAGTAGGGCAGGTAAAGTAAGAAAAAGTTTTGGTTATCAAATGAATTTTGATTTAACAAAAGGATTTCCTGCAATTACAACAAAGAAACTTGCATGGAAATCTGTAGTTTCAGAATTATTGTGGTTCATTGAAGGCTCAAATGATGAGAGAAGATTAGCTGAAATCCTTTATCAAGATAAAAGAGAGAATTTAAAAAATAAAAAAACTATATGGACACAAAATGCCGAAGCAGATTACTGGAAACCAAAAGCTAAATTTGATGGAGATGTAGGTAAAATTTATGGTGTCCAATGGAGGAATTTTAATGGAGTAGATCAGATTGCTAATCTTATAAGAGGTCTAAAAAATGATCCTAATGGTAGAAGACATATTATATCATCATGGAATCCTCCAGAATTAAAAAGCATGTCTCTGCCAGCTTGTCATGTATTTTCACAATTTTATATTTCAGAAAATAAATTAAGTTGTCAGCTCTACCAAAGATCTTGTGATATGTTTTTAGGAGTCCCATTTAATATTGCTAGCTACAGTTTGCTAACTCATATGCTTGCAAGAGAATGTAATTTAGAAGTTGGAAAATTTATTCATTCTTTGGGAGATTTCCATATATACGAAGAGCATTTTGAACAAGTGAAAATCCAGTTAAAAAGACAACCTAAAGAACTACCTAGATTAGAATTCAAAACTAAAGATTTTTATAAATATAATGTAAACGATTTTGAATTGTTAAATTATCGATATTATCCAAAAATAGAGGCAACAATGAATGTTTAATGATTTAAACTTTCATTCAAGTTTTTTGCTATTGAAATATATTTTTTTGAAATGGCACTATCGGGATCATCAATACAGCTTGGCTTTCCTTCATCTGATTGCTCTCTTAACCTTTTATCAATCGGGATTTCTCCAAGAAAAGGAATTTCAAATTTTTCAGCTTCATTTTTTACTCCATCTTTACTAAATATGTAGTGTTTTTCATTGCAGTTATCGCATAAAAAATAACTCATATTTTCAACTAATCCTAAAACTTTTACATCAACTCTTTTAAACATATTAATACCTTTTCTTGCATCTATTAAAGCAACATCTTGAGGAGTCGATACAATTATAGATCCAGATAATTTTGAGCTTTGTGCTAAAGTAAGTTGAGCATCGCCTGTTCCTGGAGGTAAATCAATTATTAGATAATCTAATTGACCCCATTCAACACCATTAAACATTTGTTCTAAAGCTTTCATAACCATAGGACCTCTCCATATAGTTGGGGTATCAACACTTACTAAAAAACCAATAGACATACATTTAATGCCATAACTTTCTAAAGGTATAAGTTTTTTGTTACTGCTAGCTTGTGGTCTTCCAGATATACCCATCATTCTAGGTATACTAGGACCATAAATGTCTGCATCTAGTATTCCAACATTTAGACCAATTGCCTTTAGTGCTACTGCTAGATTAACAGCAAAAGTTGATTTTCCTACCCCACCCTTACCACTTGCAACTGCAATTATCTCTTTAGTATCAATTTTGAATCTCTTTTCTGATTCGTTACTTTGTTTTTCAGAAGTTAGAATTATATTTATTGATAGTATATTGGGGATTTTCTCAATTTTTTGTTTTAAAAGTGCTGATATTTTTTCATATTTTTCATGATTACTACTGCTTATTGTGAGCGTAATATTTATATGACCATTTTTAACTATTGCCGAAATATTTTTATTTTCAGGTTTGAAGGGTAAATTTGATACAGGATCTATAAATTCCTCAGAAAAACTGTAAATTGATGATAAAATTTCGTTAGACATCTTGATTTTTAAATAATTACCCAAATATTACTTATTAATTAATTACATTAATGTTAGTAGATAGTACCACTTTAAGCAAATAATATATGAATTGGAATATAAATAAAAATGATAATAATCCATGGGGATCTGGAGGGAATAATAACCCTTGGGGCTCAGGAAATGGTAGTTCCAATAACAGAGGTGATTTTGAAGATAGTATCAAAAAAGCTAGGGACAGGTTTGGAAAATTTAAGTTTGGAGGAAGAAGAAATTTCTCAATATTTTTTGTTATCGCCATTCTTTTATGGCTAGCGACTGGATTCTATAGAGTTGAACCAGATGAACAAGGAATTGAACTCTTATTTGGTAAGTGGAATGGTCAGACTACAGAACCTGGACTACATTATTTCTTTCCAACACCAATTGGTCAAACAGTTACTCCAAAAGTAGAAGTAATAAGAAAAATAAATGTAGGTTTTAGAAGTGCTAGTGATTTAGGCTTTGGCTCTAATTCATCTGCAGAGAGAAAAGTTATTGAAGAAAGTTTGATGTTAACTGGAGATCAAAATATTGCTGACGTAGCTTTCACTGTTTTATTTAAAATTAAAGATGCTGGAAATTTCCTATTTAAACTTAGAAATCCTGAATTGACAGTAAAAGATATGTCCGAAAGTGTTGTTCGAGAGGTTGTTGGGCAAAGAGATCTTCAATTTCTACTAACCGAAGGAAGACAAGAAGTAGAACAGGTAGTAAGAAATGAGTTACAAATTGTTTTAGACTCTTATGAAAGTGGTGTATTAGTACAATCAGTACAACTACAAAGTGTTGATCCACCCGATCAAGTTATTGACGCTTTTGATGAAGTTCAAAGAGCAAGACAGGACAAAGAAAGACTTGTAAACGAGGCAAATACATATCTAAATAGAATAGTACCTAATGCAAGAGGTGAAGCTGCAAAACTGGTAGAAGCTGCAACTGCTTATAAAGAGCAGGTAGTAAAACAAGCAGAGGGTGTAGCCCAGAATTTTATTGATGTTTATAATAGTTACAAAGATGCAAAAGAGGTAACAAAAAGAAGAATTTATCTTGAAACATTAAGAGAAGTTTTAGAGGGTAAAAATAAAATCATCCTCGATGATACGGGTAATGGTCAAGGAGTAGTACCTTATCTTCCTTTAAATGAATTAAAAAATAAAGGTTCAAATTAAACATGAGATTTAGCTTAAGAAATTTGATTGTAATATTGTTGATATTTATTGCTTTTCTAACTTTTACAGGTGCTTTCTTTATAGTTAATGAAACTAAACAAGCTCTTGTGTTACAGTTTGGTGATCCAAGAAAAGTAGTCACAAAACCTGGATTGCAATTTAAAATACCTTTTATACAAGATGCTATATTTTTAGATTCAAGACTATTAAATCTTGATCCTCAACCTGAAGAAATGATACTTTCTGACCAAAAAAGAATAATCGTTGATTCATTTGCTAGATACAACATAATTGATCCATTAAAGTTTTATCAAACAGTAAGAAATGAAACTACATTTTCTGATAGATTTGGAAGAATAATAAATGCTTCTGTTAGAGGTGTTATTGCTCAATATTCTTTAACTTCACTTTTAAGTGAAGAAAGAAATAAAATTATGAATGAAATAGAAAGAGCAGTGAAAGTGAATGAAGAAAGCTTTGGAGTTAAAATAGTTGATATACGTATTGGAAGGACAGATTTAACAGAACAAGTCTCAAACAATGTATACCAAAGAATGAGATCAGAAAGAGAAAAAGAGGCCAATTTACTAAGAGCTGAAGGTGAAGAGCTTTCTAAAGAAATAGTCGCATCTGCAGATAGACAACAAACCGTAATTCTGGCTGAAGCTGAGAGAACGTCATCGATTTTAAGAGGTGAAGGTGATGCTGCTAAAAACAGAATACTTGGTGACGCTTATGGGCGTGATCAAGAATTTTTTGATTTTTTAAGAACAATGCAAGCTTGTAAAGATACTTTTGGAGATACTGAGATGTCGATGGTTATAGCACCTGGTGAAGTTTGTGAAAAATTCTTTGGTGAAATAGATATTCAGAACTAATGTTTGAAATTCTTATTGTTAGCATTGGTATAGTGCTGATAATTGAGGGCATATTATATTTTTTTATTGCCAGAAATTTAGACCTTGTAATTGAGCAGTTACAAAAATTTAATTCAAAGAGTTTGAAAAACTTCGGATTAATAATAGCTTTTATTGGATTATGCCTTATTTACTACATTTTAAGGTTTTATAATGAATAATTTTATGAAAGTTAAAATAACATCACTATTTTTTTTATTATTTACGAACTTAGCTAATGCAGCTCCTGAAAGTTTTGCAGACCTTGTTGAAAAGTTATCTCCTGCTGTAGTAAGTATAGCTTCAACAACAATAATTGACAACAACTCTCAAAATCAAATACCTCAGTTTCCAGAAGGATCACCCTTCGACGAATTTTTTAAAGAATATTTTGATAGAGATCAAAGAAGATCTCAACGTCCAATGACTGGATTAGGTTCTGGATTTATCATTAGTGATGATGGAATAATAGTAACAAATAACCATGTCATTGAAGGTGCTGATGAAATAACAGTAATTTTATATGATGAAACTGAATATGTAGCAGAATTATTAGGACGAGACCCAAAAGCAGATTTGGCAGTTTTAAAAATCAATCCTAAAAATGATGAATTATTTTCTGTAAATTGGGGAGACTCAGATAATATGAGAGTTGGTGATTGGACTATTGCAATTGGAAATCCACTTGGTTTAGGAGGCACAGTAACTGCTGGAATTGTTTCTGCAATTTCTAGAGATTTAGGAGGTGGCCCCTATGTAAAGTTTCTTCAAACAGATGCATCAATTAATAGAGGAAACTCTGGTGGTCCACTCTTTAATATCGATGGTGAAGTTATAGGAATCAATACAGCTATTGTATCTCAGACTGGAGGTAGTATTGGGCTAGGTTTTGCTATACCTGCTAATAGTGCTAAAAAAATTGTACAACAACTAAAAGATTTTGGAAAAACTAAAAGAGGGTGGTTAGGTGTGCAAATACAGCCAGTAACAAAAGATTTTGCTGAAAGCTTAGGCTTGCCTGATCAAAAAGGTGCTTTTGTTTCTAATGTAGATCCAAATGGACCTTCAAAAGAAGCTGGACTTGAGGCTGGAGATGTAATTTTAAAATTTAACAATATTGATATTAACAAAATGCAAGATTTACCAAGAGTGGTTGCTGAGTCTGATGTAGGCTCATTAGCCTATCTTGATATTTGGCGTAAAAACAAAATTATAAATTTAGAGGTTATATTAGGTGAATTACCTGGAGAGGTAGTTACTCAAAGAGATAGTAATTCTGGTACCAATAATAATATTGAAATACAAGATTTAGGAATAACAATTATTAATAATGAAAATGGTGTTGAGATTGTAGAATTAATTAATGAAAATTCTGACTTAGAAATCGGTGATATTATAAAAGAAGTTAACAGAGATCAAATAAATGATGTAAGTTCTTTTAAAGAACAATTAACTAAATTAAAGAACAGCGGAAGATCAACTTTACTATTAAGTATTCTTAGAGATAAAAAGCTTATTTTTATATCCGTAAAATTAGTTAATAATTGAAAAATACAATATATTTCATAACTGGTCCAACAGCTAGTGGAAAATCAAAGTTTGCAATTGACTTATCTAAAAAAATTAAAGGGGAAATAGTTAATGCGGATAGCATGCAGATATATAAAGAACTTAAAATAATAACAGCAAGACCCAGCCAATTAGATAATAAAAAAATTAAACATCATCTTTATGGATATGTAGATGGTAGTAATAGGTATAACGTTGAAAAATGGTGCCAAGATGCAAGTAAAGTAATCGAATCATTAAATAAAAAAAATATCAATCCAATATTTGTTGGAGGCACAGGACTATATATTGATACATTAATAAATGGAATTGCTTCAATTCCATCAGTTCCAGAAACCATAAGAAATGACTCAAAAAATTTATTAGAGAAAGTAGGAAAAGAAGAATTCTATAAAATTGTAAAAAAAATTGATGAAGATTCTATAAAATTAATTTTTCCAAATGATATACAAAGACTAAGAAGGATCTGGGAAGTATTTAATTATACAAATAAAAAATTCAGTGAATGGAAAAAAAATAAAAATAAAAAATTTATTACTTCTTTAGATTATAAAATTTTTTTATTTTTACCAGATAGAAAAAAGAATTATGAAAGAGTTAATAAAAGAGTTTTAACTATGATAAAAAGTGGAGCTATTGAGGAGATTGAAAAATTATTAAAGCTTAATTATAATAAAGATTTACCCATCATGCGCGCACATGGTGTTCCAGAAATTTCAGCCTATTTAAAAAATAAAATAACTTTAGAGGATTGTATTAAAAAAATTCAACTTGTAACAAGGCACTACGTTAAGAGGCAAAATACCTGGTGGAATTCCTCAAATTTACAAATTTTTAAAAAAATTAAAGAATTTCCTGATAATTTAGATAAAAACTTCCTTAATTTAGTGTAATTTTAAAGTAATTAATTGATTTTATTTTATCCACAGCCTATTAGCTAAAATTATGAATAATGAAATGACAGGAGCTGAAATAGTTCTGAAAAGTTTAGCAGAACAAGGTGTTGAAGTCGTTTTTGGCTATCCTGGAGGTGCAGTGTTACCTATCTATGACACACTATTTAAACAGAATTCAATTAAACATGTTCTGGTTAGGCAAGAGGGAGGTGCTATTCATGCAGCTGAAGGTTATGCAAGATCTACTGGTAAAACTGGCGTTGTTTTAGTTACTTCTGGTCCTGGCGCTACAAATGTTGTTACAGGTTTAACAGATGCAATGATGGATAGTGTACCAGTATTATGTATAACGGGTCAAGTACCTCAACATCTTATCGGAAGTGATGCATTTCAAGAATGTGACACCACTGGTATTACAAGACCTTGTACAAAACATAATTATTTAGTTAAAGATGTAAATAAACTTTCTTCAGTTTTTCACGAAGCTTTTACCATTGCTCAAAATGGTAGACCAGGACCTGTACTAATTGATATTCCTAAAGATGTACAGTTTGCAAAAGGTTCATATGTTGAAAAAAATAAAATAGTAATTCCTTCACATAGATTATTTGAACCAAGTTCAGATTTTGAAATAAAAAAAATTGATGAAGCAGTAAAAATTATTTCAAATGCAAAAAAACCAATATTTTATATAGGTGGAGGTTGTATTAATTCAGGACCAAAAGCATCTGAATTAGTAAGAAAATTTATCAATTTAGTTGGAGCTCCAACTACTATGACTTTGATGGGATTAGGAGTTGTTGCATCATCTGATAAAAAATCTTTAGGAATGTTAGGAATGCACGGAATGTATGAAGCTAATATGGCTATGCATGAATGCGATGTAATGATTAATATTGGAGCTAGATTTGATGACAGGGTAACAGGAAGACTAGACGCTTTTTCACCTAATTCAAAAAAAATTCACGTTGATATTGACGCAAGTAATATTAATAAAACTATTAAGGTTGATGTTCCAATAATTGGAGATGTTAAAGATGTCGTAGAAAAAATGATATCTATATGGGAAAAAAATAAATTTAAAATTGATAAAGATTCACTTAACAATTGGTGGGATAAAATAAATGAATGGAAAAAAGTTGATTGCTTAAATTATAATAATGATAACAAGCAGATCAAACCTCAATTTGCAGTTCAGAGACTATATGAATTAACTAAAAACCAAAAAACCTTTATTACAACTGAAGTTGGTCAACATCAAATGTGGGCTGCACAATTCTATAAATTTCAAGAACCTAATAGATGGCTTACTTCAGGAGGTTTAGGAACAATGGGATATGGTTTCCCAGCTGCAATAGGTGCCCAAGTTGGAAACCCAGATGCACTTGTTATAGACATTGCTGGGGATGCATCAATTTTGATGAATATTCAAGAAATGAGTACAGCTATTCAATATAGATTACCTGTTAAAATTTTTATTCTAAATAATGAATATATGGGAATGGTTAGGCAATGGCAGGAATTGCTTCATGGAGGTAGATATTCAGAAAGTTATACTGACAGCTTACCCGATTTTGTAAAATTAGCTGAAAGTTATAAAGCTGTAGGGCTTAGAGCAAAGACTACTGGTGAACTTGATGATGTTATTAAACAAATGATTGAAACAAAAGAAACCGTAATTGCTGATATCTGGGTTACAAAAGAAGAAAACTGCTTTCCTATGATACAAAGTGGATCAGCACATAACGAAATGCTTTTAAGTAAAGATCAAAAACAAGATAAAAAATCAGCTGAAAAAGGAAAAATACTTGTTTAATGAATAAGTCTGTTTACGCATCTCCTGATCAAGTGTCTGAGACTAGAAGACATATACTAACTGTTTTAGTTGATAATGAGCCAGGTGTTTTAGCAAGAGTAATTGGCATGTTTTCTGGCAGAGGTTATAATATTGATAGTCTTAATGTTGCTGAAGTAAGCAATGATGAAAACTTATCTAGAATAACTATTGTCACTCACGGTACCTCAGAGGTAGTAAATCAGATTGAAAAACAACTCTTAAGAATTGTTCCTGTTCATAGCGTAACCAATCTTGATCAAGAAGGAGACTCAGTAGAAGCTGAAGTAGCTCTTGTTTATATTTATATTTCTGAAAGTAATAAGAAAAAAGTCTATCAAGTTTGTGACTTTTATAGAGCAAGAAAAATTGAAAATGAAAATAATACAACAATTTTTGAAATTGCAGGAGCTTCTGATAGAGTTAACAGATTTATTAAAGAAATAAATGAAATTACAAAAATTGAAATTGTTCGCAGTGGACCAGTTGCAATATCATCAATTCTTAAAAACGAGGAGGAGTAATGAGAGTTTATTATGATAGAGATGCTGATTTAAATCTTATAAAGAATAAGAAAATAGCAATCGTTGGATACGGAAGTCAAGGTCATGCTCACGCTATGAATTTAAGAGATACAGGTGTTGAAAATGTTACAATAGCTTTAAGAGAAAATTCTCAATCTCGTGCTAAAGCAGAACAAGCAAATTTCAATGTAATGACTCCTAGCGAAGCAGCAGGATGGGCTGATGTTATAATGATGCTCACTCCAGATGAGTTACAATCTGATATATATAATAACGATATTGCTAATAATATAAAAACTGGAACTACAATTGCATTTGCTCATGGCTTAAACATTCATTTTGATTTAATTAAACCAAAGGATGATATTGATGTCATAATGGTTGCTCCAAAAGGACCAGGACATACTGTAAGAGCAGAATATGTTAGAGGTGCAGGAGTACCTTGTTTAGTAGCTGTTGATAAAAATCCTTCAGGTAATGCTCTTGAAATAGGGATTGCTTATGCTTCTGCAATAGGAGGAGGTAGAGCTGGAATTATTGAAACAACCTTCAAAGAAGAGTGTGAAACAGATTTATTTGGTGAGCAGTCTGTATTATGTGGTGGACTTACACATTTAATTTTAGCAGGTTATGAGACACTTGTAGACGCAGGTTATGCACCTGAAATGGCATATTTTGAATGTTTGCATGAAGTAAAATTAATTGTTGATCTTCTCTATGAAGGTGGCATGGCAAATATGAGATATTCAATTTCTAATACAGCTGAATATGGTGATTATTCAAGAGGTCCAAGGCTCATAACTGATGAGACTAAAAAAGAAATGAAAAAAATACTTTCTGAAATTCAATCAGGCCAATTTGCCAAGGAATGGATGCAAGAGCATAAAAGTGGTCAAACTAAGTTTAAAGTGATGAGAAAAAATCAAGCTGAACACCCAATTGAAGCAGTTGGTGAAAAACTAAGAACTCTAATGCCTTGGATCGCTGAGGGAAAAATGGTTGATAAATCTAAAAATTAGATGAAAGTTTATTTAAAATGAGTTTAGTGTATACATAAAAAATGACTGAAAAAATCTATATTTTTGATACCACTTTAAGAGATGGTGAACAATCTCCAGGTGCATCTATGAACTTGGATGAAAAAATTCAAATAGCTGAAGTTTTAGATTCCATGAATGTAGATATAATTGAAGCAGGCTTCCCAATTGCTTCAAACGGAGATTTTGAAGCAGTAAGTGAAGTAAGCAAAAATGTTAAAAGTTCAACTGTAGCTGGTTTAGCTAGAGCAAACTATAAAGATATAGATAGAGCCTGGGATGCAGTAAAACATGCTAAATCACCTCGTATTCATACCTTTATTGCAACAAGTCCACTTCATATGCAATATAAATTAAAAAAAACTGAAGATGAAGTTTTAGAAGCAATAAAAAAAACAGTAACCCACTCAAGGAATTTGTGTGATAATGTTGAATGGAGTTGTGAAGATGGTGGAAGGTCTGAATTAGAATTTTTATATAAGTGTATCGAATTAGCAATAAGCTGTGGCGCAACGACAATAAATATTCCTGATACAGTGGGATATACACTTCCTGAGGAATTTGGAAAAATATTTAAAAATGTTAAAAATAATGTTCCAAATATCGATAAAGCAATATTATCAACACACACACATAATGATCTTGGTCTGGCAACAGCTAATAACGTTGCAGCAATAAAAGAGGGTGCAAGGCAAGTTGAATGTACAATAAATGGAATGGGTGAAAGAGCAGGAAATTCTTCTCTCGAAGAAATAGTTATGACGTTAAAAGTCAAAAAAGATTTAATGCCTTATCATACAGATATTAAAACTGAATCAATTATAAAAGCTTCCAGATTAGTTTCTTCAATTACTGGTTTTCCTGTTCAGCCAAACAAAGCTATAGTTGGAGCTAATGCCTTTGCACATGAGGCAGGAATACATCAAGATGGAATGCTTAAGCATGCTGGTACTTATGAAATTATGACACCAGAGTCTGTAGGCTTAAATAAATCTTCATTAGTTCTCGGAAAACATTCAGGTAAACATGCTTTTTCGGAA
The DNA here is from genome assembly GCA_902593125.1 of uncultured Alphaproteobacteria bacterium. Classification (GTDB taxonomy): domain Bacteria; phylum Pseudomonadota; class Alphaproteobacteria; order HIMB59; genus CACPNW01. Next base: position 2,504 of record CACJGU010000020.1, on the reverse strand, counting down.
AAATTAAAAGAATTAGGTTATGAGCCTGGAGATAACGCTTTAATGGAATTATTTGGTAGGTTTAAAGATTTAGCAGATAAAAAGAAAGAAATTTTTGAAGAAGATTTAATAGCTTTAGCAGAAGATAGAACGTCGTCATATGATGAACACATTAAATTCGTATCTCTTGAAGTTAACGCTGGTTCTGTTGAGAAACCTGAAGCAAATTTAAAAATTGATATGAATAAAAAAATAAAATCTGTCAAAATAAATGGAAATGGTCCTGTTGATGCAACATTTAATGCAATAAAAAAATTAACAATCACTGATTATAAATTGAAGCTTTATCAAGTAAACGCAATTACTGCTGGTACAGATGCTCAAGGTGAAGTAACAGTTAGACTTGAAGATGACAATTTAACAGCTCAAGCTAAAGGCAGTGATCCTGATATAATAGTTGCATCAGCAAAGGCATATATTAGTGCACTTAATAGATTAATATTTAAGAAATCAAAATCAATTAAAGAAAATTCTAACGATTTAAAAATACAAGGAGTTTAAATTAATGGTTATAGATAAATTTTTTAGTTTATTTTCTAAAGATATGGCTATTGACTTGGGTACAGCAAATACACTTGTTTACGTTAAAGGTGAGGGTGTAATTTTAAATGAACCATCTGTCGTCGCTACAATTGAAAATGAAGGGAGAACACAAGTTTTAGCTGTAGGAGATGAGGCTAAGCAAATGCTTGGTAGAACACCAGGTAAGATAAAAGCTATAAGACCAATGAAAGATGGAGTTATAGCAGATTTTGAAGTAGCAGAGCAAATGATTAAGAGTTTTATTAAAAAAGTTCATAAAGGACGATCATTATCAAACCCTCAAATAGTTATTTGTGTTCCAACTGGTGCAACGAATGTTGAAAGAAGAGCAATTAGGGAATCTGCTGATGCCGCTGGAGCTAGAAGAGTTTATTTAATTGATGAGCCAGTTGCAGCTGCAATAGGTGCTGGATTGCCTGTAGCAGAACCCACAGGATCAATGGTTGTAGATATTGGTGGAGGTACATCTGAAGTAGCGGTCTTATCATTAGGAGGAGTTGTTAATGCAACATCAGTTAAAGCTGGTGGTGATAGATTTGATGAAGCAATTATGGAGTATATGAGGACTACTCATAAACTTGCAATAGGTGAGACAACTGCAGAAAGAATGAAAAAAGAAATTGGTTCTGCCTGTCCTCCAGATGACGGTGATGGATCAAGTATGAGTGTTAAGGGAAGAGATTTAATAACAGGCTTACCGAAAGAAATTAGTATCTCCCAGCGGCAAATTGCAGAAGCTCTTGCAGAGCCAGTAGCACAAATTATTGATACAATCAAAAGAGCTTTAGAGCAAACACCAGCTGAGTTATCTGCTGATATTGTTGAAAGAGGAATTATGCTCACTGGGGGCGGATCTTTACTTCATAATCTTGATAAAGTTCTTAGAAGATCTACTAGTTTACCTATTTCAATTGCAGAGGATCCCCTTCTATGTGTAGTTATGGGAACAGGTAGGGCATTGGAAGAAAAATCAAAATTAAGTGATGTGTTTGCCTCTGACTAAATATTTTTATGGCACCAAGATTTCAAGCTAAACTTATTTCATTTTCCAAAATTTTCAAAAATTTTGTAATATTTTCAATTATAGCTTTATCCTTTTTTTTAATATTATTTTCAAAATCTGATTATTATCTAATTAATGGTATTAAAAATATTTCTACAGGTATTGTAAATCCTATAAGTAAATTTATTTCGGCACCATTCTATGCTATCTCAAATATAAATAAAGAGTATACAGACTTTAAAAATCTGAAATTTGAAAATAAAATTCTTCAAGAAGAAATTATTCGATTAAAAAAATGGCAAAGTTTGGCTATCCAAAATTCAAGAGAAAATAAAGTTTTAAAAAAGTTGTTAAATGCTACTGATAATAATTTAAAATTAATTAAAACTGCCTCATTAGTAAATAGAAATGATTTATTTTTTTCTAAAATAATTAATATAAATGCAGGATTAAATAGTAAAATACAAACAAATATGACAGCTATTAATGAGAGAGGATTAATTGGTAAAGTAATTCAAACAACATCTAAAAATTCAAGAATATTATTATTAACAGATTCAAATTTATCAATATCAATTAAAACAATATCCGATGGAATCTTCTCTTTACTTTCAGGAGCTGGAGATAACAAACATTTGGTTAGCTCTTTTATTAAAGATGATAAAATGCCTAAACTTGGAGATATTGTCGTAACAAGTGGAACAGCTCAAATTTTTCCAGTTGATATTTTAGTAGGTAAAATAAATAAAATAGAAAATAATAGATTCTACGTATTACCATTTGTTGATTTTAATAATATTGATTACGTCCAAATTGTAACATCTGAATAATGGAGTTATCTAGAAATTTTAAAATATATTTATTTTTTAATTTACTTTTGCTTTTAAGTTTTTCAGTTACTATAAATTCTTTAACAGAT
>CACJGU010000019.1 GCA_902593125.1 uncultured Alphaproteobacteria bacterium | reverse complement strand
CTAATAAAAAACAATCAAAACATCCTTCTTTTGCATATTCGTACAGCATTTCATTCTGATTCATGCCACAACCAATTGCTCGAATAGCTCCCTCATCTTTAAGTTTAATCATTGCTTTTAAACCACCTTTTTTTGATTGATCAAAATAATCATCAGGATCATGAAGGTGTAGAATATCAATTCTGTCTAAACCTAAACGTTTCAAACTTTCCTCGTGTGATCTCATCACACCATCATAAGTAAAATTAAACTCTGAATCTTTATCTTTTGGAGAACCTATAAAAAATTCTGCAGCTTTAGACTTATTTGTATCAACAATTAATCTTCCAACTTTAGTTGAGATTACATAATCATCTCTTTTTTTGGTGTTAAGGAATTTACCTAATCTCTTTTCAGAAACTCCTGAACCATATAAAGGTGCAGTATCAAATAATCTAATATCATTATCCCAAGCAGTGTTAAAAGTTACTTCTGCTTGTTCATCTGTAACAGGAATTGGCCATCCACCAATAGGTGCAGTGCCACAACCTAACTCCGAAACTTCAATACCCGTATTGCCAATTTTTCTTTTTTTTATCATCAAAGTAAACCATTAAATGAATTCTTGTATAAATTTAAAAAATCATTTTTTTCTAATTTAATTGGATTTGAAGCAGTTGATGGATCATTAAGTGCCATTTTACTCATTATTTCTAATTTTGAATCCTCATGAATAAGATCTTTTAATGTATGTGGAATTTTTAATAATTTTCTTAAATCTATAACCCAGTCTAAAAATGATTGAAAAGATGGGTTAGGCAAATTTAAATATTTTGATAAGTCTGTTATTTTATCTTTTATTGCTTTCTCATTTCTTTTTAGAACGTATGGCATAAAGACTGCATTTGTTAGTCCGTGATGTGTATTATAAATTGCTCCAACTGGATGGCTTAATGAATGAATTGCACCTAATCCTTTTTGAAACGCAATAGAGCCCATACAAGATGTTACCAACATATTTGCCCTAGCTTCAATATTATTACCATCATTAAAAACTTTAACAAGATTGTCTTTGATTATTTTCATTCCTTCTAGAGCAATACCTTGTGATAAGGGGTGAAAAATTTCAGATGAATACGCCTCTAGGCAATGAGCTAATGCATCCATACCTGTAAATGCAGTTAATGATGGTGGCAATGGAACTGTAAGATGTGGATCTAAAATAACTTTTGAAGGTAACATTTTTGGGTGAAAAATAATTTTTTTTTCTTTAGTTAACTCATTTGTAAAGACAGATGCTCTTCCAGTTTCTGAGCCAGTACCTGCTGTTGTTGGAATAGCAATTATTGGAAAAATTACATCCGCTCTTGCTCTTGTCCACCAATCACCTATGTCTTCAAAATCCCATAATGGTCTCTCTTGTTTACTCATAAAAGCAATACCCTTACCTGTATCCATTCCAGAACCACCACCTACAGCAATTACACCATCATGATTTTCTTTATTAAAAAACTTAACACCTTCTTCTACGTTAGCACCTGTTGGATTTGACTGTACTTCACTAAAAATATTTGCTTCATTTTTAAGAGAACTATTAATTTTTTTAATAATGTCAGTTTTTAATATTCCAGGATCTGTTACAATTAAGGGATTATTTATTTTCAATTCATCACAAGCTTTTTGAATTTCTTTAATTCTATCTAATCCGAACCAAATTGATGTTGGATAGTTCCAATTAATATTTTCCATAGCCATTATATTGTCCTAATGTGATAGCTTTTTGCTCTTGTGAGATGATCAAATCCTAAAACAGAGAGAGTAACACCTATTCCAGTATCCTTTACTCCTGTCCAAGCAAGTCCAGGATCAAGATAGTCGCATCTATTCATAAAAAATGTTCCAGTTTCTATTTTTGAACCCATTTCTTTTGCAAATTCTTTATCTGAGGTCCAAACACTTGCTGTTAATCCATAATCACTGTCATTCATAAATTGTATAGCTTCATTTTCATTTTTAACCTTCATTATACCAACTGTAGGTCCAAATGTTTCTTGTTTCATAAATTCCATTGAATGATCTACATTTACTAAAGCTGAAGGTCCCACATAACAATTTGATCCATCATCCATTTTGAAAATTTTATCATTAACAATATTTTTAGCCCCTACATTAATTGCTTTTAAAACTTGGGATCGAATGTATTTAGCTGCTTTTAATTTTACAACCGGGCCTAAGTTAGTTTCTTTTTCTAATGGGTTTCCTAAAATATATTTTTCAGTTATATTTTTAAAACCTTCAACAAATTGATTATATATTTTTTCATCAACGTAAATTCGTTCAATACCACAACAAGACTGTCCAGAATTAAAATATGATCCATCAACTAAACTTTCAATAGTGTGATTTAAATTACAATCACTTCTCACATAAGCAGGGTCTTTTCCTCCAAGTTCTAATCCAGCACTTATAAATCGAGTCCCTATTGATTTTTTTATTTCTTTCCCTCCACTTACTGAACCAGTAAATAGAACATGATTAATTCTGGAATCCGATATTACTTTTGAAGTAGTCGAATGATCTAAATGTAAGAATTGAAAAATATATTTAGGTAAATTTGCCTTTTTTGCAGCTTCAAATAACTGCTCAGCACAAAGTGGAGTCTGAGATGAATGTTTGAGTATAACTGCATTGCCTGAAAGTAAACTTGGCACAATTGAGTTAACTGATGTGTTAAAAGGATAATTCCAAGGAGCAATTACAAAAATTGTGCCCAAAGGTTCTTTCTTTATAAAATTGTCAAATTCATTATCTTTCTTTGATATTACATTCTCTAAGGCCTTATCAGAATTATCTATCATGAACTTGGCTCTTTCTTCAAATCCACGCATCTCTCCCGGGCATTGACTAATAGGCCTTCCTATTTGCTTACATAAAGTCTCTATTATTTCTTCTTGGTTTGATAAAAAACTATTAACAAACTTACTTACGAGTTTTTTTCTCTCTACTAAAGGAGTATTACTCCAATTTTTTCTAGCAATTAATGAATTTTCTAATGCATCCTCTACTTCAATATTTGATGCAAAATTTCTTTCTACAAATATTGTATTATCTATAGGAGTTACTGTCTTGATCATAAATAATTAACCTCTTTCAAAATATCTTCTAAGTTGCCAATCGTTGACAGAGGAGTCATAATCTTTTTGTTCCCATTCAGCTGCATGAATATAATGTTCCAATACATCTTTACTAAATATTTCTTTTAATAATTTTGATTTTTTTGCAAGTTGGATTGCTTCATTCAGTGTTTTTGGAACTTCATTAACTTTTTTTTCATAAATATTTCCAGTATATGGTTTTTCTAACTTTAGCTTATTTTTTATTCCATATAATCCAGCACCAACTAGTGATGCAAAAGCTAAGTAAGGATTCACATCAGCTCCAGGAACTCTACATTCAATTCTTATTGATGAACCGTGACCAGCCAGCCTAAAACCAGCTGTTCTATTATCTATACCCCAAACTGATTTAGTTGGTGCAAAAGAACCTTCTTGAAATCTTTTATAAGAATTAATGTTAGGAGCTAAAAAAATTGATATCTCTGAAAGAAATTTAATTTGTCCAGCAACATAACTTTTGAAAATATCAGACATGCCATATTGATCTTTTGAGTTATAAAAAATATTTTTTTTAGTTTTTTTATCAAAAAGTGAGTTGTGAATATGGCATGAACTTCCACAAACATTTTTATTGTATTTAGCCATAAATGTAATTGCTTTATTATGTTTAAATGCAATTTCCTTTGCAGCATTTTTAATTAGTATATGATTATCTGCCATGCTTAGAGCATCTGTAAAAACAACATTTATTTCTTCCTGACCTGGGGCAGCTTCACCTTTAGAACACTCTACGTATATACCAGACTCTAAAAGAGAATTTCTTAGCTCACGCATAACATCTTCTTCTTTAGTAGTTTGAAAAATCATATAATCTTCTATGTACCAAGATGATTCTTTAAAATTAGTATAATTATTTTTATGTATTTCTTCATAAGTCTGATTAAATAAAAAAAACTCTAATTCTGAACCGACCATAGAAATATAACCCATATCATTAGCTTTTTTTAATACATCTTTTAGAATTTGACGTGTCGAATGCTCTAATGGTTTTTTACCATTATGATCTAAACAATCGCATAAAACTATTGCTGTTTTTTCTAACCAATGAGCTATTTTAATTGTTTTTAAATCAGGTATCACGGTCATGTCGCCATATCCAGTTTCCCATGAAGAAGATTTGTATCCTGGTACAGTAAACATATCCATATCAACTGTGTAAAGATAGTCACACATATGTGTTTCTTTATAGATGTAGTCTAAAAAAGCTTTTCCAGTTACTCTTTTTCCATTTAATCTACCTTGCATGTCTGAGACACATACAAGCACAGTATCTATTTCTTTAGTTTTTATTTTTTTCTTTAAATCATTAAATGTAATACTCATTATTAATTATTATTCATTAAATCTATCATTATTCTTTTCAAAGTGATAAAGAATTACACTTAAATAACTAACATATAAAGTAAGAAATATGAAACAATACAAAAATTTTATAGACGGCAAGTGGATAGAAAGTGAATCAAAAGAAACAATCAAGATTGATGATCCAGCTAACGGTAAGATTATTGGTGAAATAAGTTGTGCAAAAAAAAATGAAGTAGATCTTGCTGTTGAGGCTGCAAGAAGGTCTTTTGAAAGTAGAGTGCTTGTTGACATGCCTTTATTAGCTAGAGCAAAACTGATGCGAAGAATTGCTGATGAAACTAGAAAGATTGCTAAAGAAGGAGGTGAGCTTCTTTGTTATGAAAATGGTAAAACTTTAGGTGCGGCAGTCAAAGAATTTAATGATGTTGCAGATATGTTTGACTATTATGCTGGTCTCACTGACAAGCTTGAAGGTAAAACTATTCCGGTTTCAACTAATGTTTTTGATTATACTGTTTTAGAACCATTTGGTGTTTCAGCCCATATTGTTCCATGGAATTATCCATTATCTATGATTGGAAGATCATTATCATGTTCATTTGCAACTGGTAACTCGACTATAATAAAAACAGCGGAGTTAACACCTTTATCTGCTACAGTGTTTGCGCAAGCTTTAATAAATGCTGAAGTTCCTAATGGATTAATAAATATAATATGTGGTTATGGAAACGAAGCTGGATCGTATTTAGTATCTCACGAAGATGTTAATCATGTTGTCTTTACTGGATCAGTAGCGACAGGTAAAAAAATTCTTCATGCATGTGCTGACAAAGCAATTCCAGCTGTAGTAGAATTAGGAGGCAAGTCGGCAGGAATTGTGTATCCCGATGCAAACATCGAAGATATTCTTTACAGTGCTAGACATGGAATATTTGGAGTTGCTGGTCAAATATGTACCGCTATGTCTAGATTAGTTGTTCACAAATCTATTAAAGATGAAGTGGTAGATAAATTAGTTGATTTAAGTAAGTCACTAAAAATTGGTCCAGGTATTGAAAAAGACACTGATCTAACCCCAGTAATATCTGAAAACCAACTTCAAAAAGTTGAAGGCTATGCTAGATCTGGAATTCAAGAGGGAGCAGAAGCAGCTCATGGTGGAAAAAGAATTCAACGTGATGGTTATTTTATGGAACCAACAATTTTGAATAATGTCAAACAAGATATGACAGTAGCTAGAGAAGAAATATTTGGACCAGTCCTATCTATACTTGAATATGAGGATCAAGAGGAAGCAATAAAAATTGCGAATGATACGGATTATGGTTTAGGTGCAGGAGTTTTCACAAAAGATTTGAAAAAAGCTTCGTGGACAGCTAGCAAGTTAGAGGCTGGACAGGTTTATGTCAATAAATGGTTTACTGGAAATCATGCTACTCCCTTTGGAGGCTATAAACAATCTGGGTATAGTCGTGAAAAAGGTATTGATGGATTAAAATCATATCTTCAAGTTAAGAATGTAGGTATTAGCTTAAGCTAATATTCTTAGCCCATAGTAAAAGGATCACTCATTGGTTTTTGAGAAGCATTAAACCAAGTAGTCTTAACTCTTGTGTATTCTTTTATAGACTCTTGACCTGCCTCTTTGCCGTATCCGCTATCTTTCATACCACCAAATGGAGCCATTGGTGAAATTAATCGATAAGTATTTACAAATACTATACCAGCCCTGATTGCTTTTGAAACTCTCATTCCTCTTCCTAAATCTTTTGTATAAACTCCAGATGATAAACCATACTTATTATCATTCATAAGATTTATTAGCTCTTTTTCGTTTTCAAACTTCATAACTGATAAAATTGGACCAAACAATTCATTCTCTGCTGTTGGTAAATTATGATTTTCACATTCAATAATAGTTGGTGGAAAATAATATCCTTTATTTGAAAAATTAGATCTCTTTCCACCACATCTTATTTTTCCACCTTGAGATACTGTTTCGGTTATATTTTTTTCAATTAATTCAAGTTGCTTTAAACTATTAAGGGGACCCATTTGTGTTGCTTCAGACATTGGAGGTCCTAGCTTTATATTTTTAGCTTTATTTATAAGTTTATTTAGAAAAGCATCATATATACTTGATTGAATATATAATCTTGACCCTGCTATACAACTTTGGCCACTTGCTCCAAATATACCAGCTGTAATTCCATTTATTGCATTTTCTTGCTCAGCATCATCAAAAACTGCAACAGGGCTTTTACCTCCAAGCTCTAAACTTACTTGAGATAAATTGTGAGAAGAGTTTTTTATAATATGTCTTGCTGTTTCTGGCCCTCCAGTAAATGCAATTCTTTCTACTAGATTATGTTGTGTTAATGCCTTCCCACAAGGATCTCCTAAACCAGTAATAACATTTACAACACCTTTTGGTATGCCTGTTTTTTCAATTAGTTTAGCAAATTCCAAAAGTGTTACTGGTGCTAGTTCAGATGCTTTTATAACAACAGTATTTCCCATAGCTAAAGCTGGAGCTAATTTTACTGCTGTAAGCAACATTTGTGAATTCCAAGGAATAATTGCGGCAACTACTCCTATTGGCACTCTAGTAGTCGTTACTTGCATATCTTCTTTATCAATTGGAACAACTGTTCCCTCAACTTTATCAGCTAGACCCGCAAAGTAATCATAGTACTCTGCAATATAATTGGCCTGTGTTTTTGTTTCACGAAACAATTTTCCTGTATCAATTGTTTCAATTTTACCAAGATATTCTGCATTATTTCGTAATTCATTTGCTATTGATCGCAAATATTTGGCTCTATCTCGAGGGTGTAACTGAGACCATGAAGTATCAAAAGCTTTTTGTGCACTTTTTACTGCATAGTCTACATCTTCATTATTTGCTTCTGGCACAATTGCCCAAACTTCATTAGTTTCTGGATTAAGTGTTTCTATTTTTCTTCCAGATGATGAATTAATCCATTCACCATTGATATACATTTTATATTCTTCTTGCATTTTATGTTCTTAAATATTGTTTTATTATCATATTTACATTTGAAGAATACTCAATACTGCATAAGTGCTTTGCATTTTTAATTTTGATAAATTGTGAGTTAATTAGTTCGTTAGATAAGTTTTGAGACATTTTTACAGTAGAGCCCTGATCTTTAGTTCCAGTTAAAATAAGGGAAGGAGTTTTGATTTTTTTAAGTTGTGTTGTGTAATCTTTGAAATAAGAAAATAACCTATAACATTTTAAAAAGTTTGAATGATCTTCTTCTTTTTTATTAAGAGTTTTTAAAATATATTTTTTAACTCTTGGATTAAGTTTAATAAATTTTGAACTTAACCATCTATTTAAAGCTAAATTGGATATTGGTATATTATTTTTGGCCTTCTTATATCTTTCTCTGACATTATTTTTTTCTAAAGTATTTCTTTTATAGACTGTAGATATCAAAACTAATTTATTAACTTTTTTTTGAAATCTTTTTGTAAAATTTAGTGCAACTAATGACCCGAATGAAAAACCTACTAGATTTATTTTATTAATATTTAAATATTTAAGTAAATCATTTAATTGATTTGAAAAATCTTCAAATTTTACAGTTTTTTTATGAAGTGGGGTCTTACCATGACCAAGTAAGTCGTAAACTAATATTGAATTATATTTAAAAGATCTAACTTGAGGAAACCACATTTCATGATCTAAACCGACACCGTGAATAAAAACAATTGGAATATTTTTTCTTTTGTAGAATTTGTAATAATTTTGATTTTGATCAAAATTCTTTAACATTTAATTTCGCTCAATACCCATTTCTTTCATATCTTGGTATCTATCACCAGTCCTTGCATGAGCTCTTCCTGATGTTGCTCCTCCAATAGCAATTACTATTTCATTATCAAATGGAGCATCATGAATAGTAAATTCGTGGGTTAAATAATAAGGTCTTAAACCTGCATCTGTTTTATGCATCATTGGAATTGAAATTTTTGATCCAGCAGGACCTCTGGTATTAGTAAAACTTAAATAAGATGTTCCGCCAACTGCATCCCTAAAAATATTTCCAAAACGAAGTGTATGAATAAAAGCTGATGCATGTTCAATTTCACCATTTAAACCTACAATACCTGCTTTTCCATAAGCTAATATTTTCTCTGCTGAACCAATTTCTTTTATAAGCTCAGGAACAAGTATGTTTCCTAATTTTGGAGCAAGATCTAAAATTATTGGTTTTAAATCTTCAACAAATCCCTGATCTTTCCATGGATTTTCAAAAATTGCTGCTACTGAAACTAGAAGTACTGGATCCTTAGCTTCTTTTCCTCCCTCAATAAAAGTTTTATCAACAAATTTATTAAATTTACGTAACTTTAATTCCATTATTAGCTAGCGATTTGAATATTTGAATTATCGAGTTTTATTTTTGGCATTACTTCATCTGTAAATAATTTAATACTTCTCATACAAGCTTCATGTTCAATGCCTGGAAAATTTGACCATACTTGTAAATTCTGAAGATTCAATTCTGATTTTAACTCATTAATTTTATTAACCACATATTCTGGAGTTCCAAAGAGTAAATTCCTTTTATGTAAGAAATCATAGTTTAATAAATCTAATTTATGATTCGTTTCTGGAAGTGTTTCACCTGGATCCATATGATTACCCAATCCCCTCCAATGACAAACCCAACGCATATAATTCACAATATGCTCCCCAGCGAGTTTTTCAGCTTCTTCCATTGTATCAGCTATAAACATATCTCTCACTAAGCATATACCTTCACCCAATGGAACATCACGACTCTCAGCTTTTGATTTTGCTTCTTGATAGATTTGAAATCTTTTCTTAAGTGCCTTAACAGTAGGTATCCACATAATAGTGTTTATTCCATTTACTGCTGCCCATTCTATTGATGAAGGACTATCAACTACTTGCCAAATTGCTGGATGGGGTTTTTGAAAAGGTTTTGGGACAATACTAATTTTTTTTACTTCACTGGTATCCATATCTAAAAAATCTTCACTTGGTGGACTCATATCATGTTGCCACTTAAAGTTTGGTGCTGGATATGTGTAAAACTCTCCTTGATGACTAAAGAATTTTTCTGTCCATGCTTTTTTCATAATACTCAACGTTTCTTCAAACAATCGAAAATTTTTGGCTTGATCTTTTAGATCGGCCTCTTTATTCATATTTATTGCTTCTCTTCCGTACACACCTCTTCCAATTCCAACTTCTACTCTACCTTCAGACAATTGATCTAAAAAAGCAATATCTTCTGCTAGCCTTATAGGATTATGAAAAGTTATTACGTTGCAAGCTTGTCCAATTTTGATTTTTTTTGTTCTTGCAGCAATATCTGTTCCCATCATTAAAGGATTAGTGCAAGATTCCATACCTTCATGATTAAAATGATGCTCTGTGAACCAAATTGAGTCCCAATCATTTTCATCACAAAAAATTGATATTTCTCTTGCCTCATCCAATAACTGATTATATGGTTTATGTTTCCAGTTAGTCGTATTACAAAAATATCCAAATTTCATTTTAATAAAATTTATATTAAGTTACGACCGATCCCACTTTCGTAATGATTTTACGCTGAGTTATGTATCGTTAACATATATTATCACTAATATTACCTTAGTTGCAATAATTTAAACTAGAATCTTGATGGAGAATAAGCACTAATATCAATATTTGGAATATGATCTTGAGATAAGCTATTAATAATTTTCCCTGTAACCGCTCCTAATGTCCAACCAATGTGCTGGTGACCAAAAGCATATATGATATTATTATTATTATTTGATTTTCCAATGATTGGTAGCGAATCTGGCAAAGTAGGTCTTCTTCCCATCCATGTAGATTTCACATTACCTAATTGAGGAAGAACTTTTCTTGATTGCCTCTCAATCATTGAAATTCTTTTACTATTTGGAGATTTATTTAATCCTGCTATCTCAACAGTTCCAGCAGCTCTTATACCGTCATGAATTTGAATTAAATAAAAGCCAGACTCTGACCAAGCAACTGGACGATTTATTAGTTTTTCATTTGTTTCAAATAAAATATGATAACCTCTTTCAGTATCTAGTGGAAATTTATCGCCAATCATATTGGCAATTTTATTTGACCAAGCACCTGCGCTAACAATTATTTTATCAAAATTTATTTTTGTATTTCCTAAAGATAATTCTATACTATTTTCTTTCTGAATAAGATTAGTAACATTTTGTTTGATGTAAACACCACCTAATTCTATAAACTTTTCAAAAATTTTAGTGCTTATTGCTAAAGGATTTGTTGTATGTCTTGATCCAATAAATAATTGACCTGCATAATAAACATCAGCGATATTTGGCTCCAATTCTTTAACTTCTTCTTTGTTTAAATTTCTAACCTTAACTCTATTATTTTTTCTAATAACATTGGCATATTCGTAATTTTCTAAGGATTTTCTTGTATCAAATAAATATAGATTCTCTTCATAACTAATATACTCTTGAACATTAACTTCTTTAAATATTTCGTCATAAGATATCTGGGAATGTTTTAATAAGTTTGTAAGTGAACTAGCTATTTCATCAACTTTTTCTTTTTTACAATTTTTTAAGAAACTTAATGCCCAAGGTATATTTTTGAGAATATAAAAAAAATCAACTGCTAAAGGACCATCTTTTTTTAGAAGCATTTTAGGTACGTCCCAAATTAATCCGGGATAATTCACAGGTACATTAGCGTAATCAGCAAAACTACATGCATGGCCAAAACTTGTCATTGTGCCAGGGTCTTCTCTGTCAATAAGAGTAACTCTAAATCCAGATTTTTTTAAAAAATAAGCGCTACAAATTCCTACAATTCCTGCGCCAACAACAGCAATACTTTTCACAAATTTATCGAGATTTAATACCTCGAAGTCTTTCAGATCTTCTTCTCAATAGTTCAACAGTAGTTAATAGAACAATGGAAAGTATAACTAAACAAGTTGCCATACATAAAATGACTGGGCTAATTTCTTGACGTATACCAGCCCACATTTGTTTAGGAATAGTTAATTGATCAATACTAGCCATAAACATAACTATAACCACTTCATCAAATGAAGTAATGAACGCAAATAATGCTCCTGATATTATTCCAGGTAAAATTAATGGCATAATTACTTTGAAAAAAGTTCTAATTGGTCTTGCGCCTAAACTTTGTGCAGCTTTAACCATATTCATATCAAAGCCCACTAATGTAGCTGTTACGGTTATAACTACAAAAGGAGTTGCAAGAGCAACATGCGCAAGAATAACACCCGTAAAGGTATAAACTAAATTAATTCGAGCATAAAAAAAGAACATACCTGCAGCTGTGATAATCAACGGAACGATCATTGGTGAAATCAATATCGACATTATTAATGCTTTATAGGGCATATGAGGTCTACTTAAACCTAAGGCTGCCATCGTACCAAGAGCTGTTGCTATTGCTGTAGCTATTATTCCAATAAACAAACTGTTAACTGTTCCAACCATCCATTTTTTTGAGCAAGGAACAGTAGAGGAAACAACATCAGCGCTACAATCGCCAATCATATTTTTATACCATCTCAATGACCAAGCTTCAGGATCAGGTGGCCAAGTTAACATACCATCTGTAAAAACCATAAATGGTGAAACGCTAAATGAGATTGGTACTATTGCTATTAATGGAGCAATTAGAAAGAAAAACACAACTGCACAAAAAAATAAATATGCATAATAATAAGTTCTTTGAACAGGTGATGCATAACTTGGAAGTGCCATAATTATCCTAGTTTAATGTTATCTATGCCAACGATTTTATTGTACAGCCAATAAAAGATTAACATAACAAAAAGTAATATTGATCCCAGCGCAGCGCATAGTCCCCAGTTTAATGTTGTTTTTAAATGATAAGCAATCCAGTGTCCAATTAATTGCCCATCTTTTCCTCCAACAAGTTCTGGGGTTATAAAATAACCAATTGCTAAAACGAATACTAGTAAACCTCCTGCACTCATACCTGGGATGGTTTGAGGCAAATATACTCGCCAAAATGCCATAGCAGGTTTAGCACCTAAATTTTGCGCAGCTCTCATATGGCTTTTTGGGATAACTCTCATAACACTGTAAAGTGGTAAAATCATAAATGGTAATAATATTTGAGTCATGGCAATTAATGTACCAGTTTCATTATAAACCATTTGAATTCTTCCATCATCACTAAGAATTCCCAGCCAAACTAAAACTCCGTTAATCACTCCATTTTGCTGAAGCATAACAATCCATGCAGTTGTCCTTACAAGCAAGGATGTCCAGAAAGGAAGTAAAACAAAGATCATCAATAGATTACTGTAGCGTAATGGTAAGTTAGCTAGTAAATGAGCAACAGGAAAACCTAAAATTAAACAGAAAAAAGTGACATAAACGCTTACTTTTAAAGTTCTAATCCATGTCTTAATGTACATTCTTCTATTTTCATCTTGCAGAATAACATCTCCTTCTTCATTATAAGTTCTATCAAGTGCATTCCAGTAATATATGGAAGATCGTTCATTCACCATTTGATTAAATGAATACCAGTAAGTTGGATCTGCCCAAAATTTGTTAATTTCTATCATTGTATCTTTATAAGACACAGGTTCTTCACCTTTTTTAACTATTTTTTTAATCTCTCTAGAAGTTTTTTTTATTAAACTTTTCCATCCTGATTTTGCATAATTCATTCTGGTTAATGCTTTACCTATTTGCCTTTTATCTCCATTAGCAAGTTCAAGAAAAAGATTTTTGTAAACTTCTTCAGGTGGAAGATCATCTTCACCCTTGTCCCATTTTTTATACTCCTCAAAAGTATTTGGAAAAACTGTGTTGATTTGACTATCATCAACACTTCTCATAAGCATATCACCAATAGGGATTACAAATGTAACAACAATAAATAGTAATAATGGAAATACTAGAAAAAAAGCACGTATTTTATTTCGCCTTTCAGCTTTTTTTAGACTTTGTTTAAGTGGTATTCCGTCTGTTGTTAATAGCTCTGCTGTAGAAATAATGACCTCCAAATAAAAAGGCGAGATAAATCTCGCCTTTAGATTAAATTACAATTTTTAATTTATCAAGCTTAGTTACCCATCCAAGCAGAATAACGCTCATTAATTTCAGCACCGTAATCTGACCACCACTGTGGATCACTTACGATTGAAACTGCTAAACGCTCTGGTGTATTAGGCATATGTGGCATGATATCTACTCCACCTGGTCCCCAAGGCTCATTATTCTGAATGATTGGAATACCAGATGCTCTCATTGGACCATACGTAATATATTTAGCTTGTTCAGCTTGTGCTTCAGGAGTTGATGCATGGAACATGAAATCAAGAGCTTGATCTCTGTTTGGGGCACCAGACATTAAACATAAATATTCTTGGTCAAGAACTTGTCCTTCCCAAATATATTCAAAGTTTTCACCTTCTGCTAAGTTAGCTGCACCTACACGACCATTATAAGCAACAGCCATTACAACCTCACCACTTTTTACCAATTCTAGAGGTTTTGAACCTGCAGACCAGAATACAACATCATCTTTAATTCTGTCCATTACTTCAAATGCTCTATCAATAGCGCCTGTTTGGTTAGCTAAAACTGTAGGAACTGCAGTTGGTTTTACACCGTCTGCAACCATAGCTTTTTCGATAATTCCAGTTGCCCAAGTATGAATACCTCTTTTTCCTGGGAATTTCTCAGTATCAAAAAAGTCGGCCATACTTGAAGGTTTTTCACCAGGGAAAGCATCTGGGTCATAGAATACTACGTAAGTCCAGAAAATTTGTGGTACACAACAATCCCAACCAGAATGGTATTCAAGACCATTGTTTTCCATATCTTCTAACATTGACTCACCGTCAGGTCCTGGTGCAGCACTTGTAGCTATTTCAGCTGAAATATCTTCGAATAATCCTTCATCGCAACCTGTGATTGCATCTGAAGGTAAAACGTCAACAACGTCCCAAGTAACACTTCCACTCTCAACCTGAGCTCTTACTTCACCTAAACCACCATTGTAGTTTTCAAATACAATCGCACCTGGATCAGTATATGTGTCAGCATATGCTTTCTTTTGACTTTCTGTATAAGCACCACCCCATGATGCAACAGTTACAGCACTAGCTGCAAATGGCGCAAATATAATTGATGCGAATAAGAAGGCTTTAATAAATTTAGACATATATATCCTCCTATTTTTAATTAATTTAATCTTAAGATTATGTCTGTAATGATGCCGTAATAACATGTAGCTTGATGAAAAAAAAGGCTTAAAAATAAAAAAAAGTCGCAGTATTCTGGGAAATAAATTTAGATATCCAAAGCTCTAACGTCTTCAGAGTTCCAACTTAAATTTAGAGTATCACCTTCTTTATGATTAAAGCTTCCTTCATTTGGAACTTTGACAATGAATTCATTATTGCCACAAACATCTAACCTAGCTCTTATATGGTCACCAAGATAAATTAGTTCTTCGATTTTTCCTGTAAATGAATTTAAGGTATTATCACTTGAGTCAATTGAAACTCTCTCCGGTCTTATTGATAATTGAGTTTTTTCTCCAACTTCACTTACGTTTACTTTAAGAGCTTTAACTGTTCCATGATTATTATCAAGATCAACTTCACAAATGCTGTCATTAATCTCTTTAACAACACCATTTAAAGTATTGTTTTCTCCTATAAATTTTGCAACAAAAGAGTTTTCAGGTTTCTCATATAATATATCTGGCGTAGATAATTGCTGCACAACTCCATCATTGAAAACTGCAATTCTATTTGACATTGTTAAAGCTTCACTCTGATCATGTGTTACATAAACAACAGTGATTCCAATTCTATCGTGAATATGTTTTATTTCATATTGCATTTGCTCTCTTAAATTTTTGTCTAAAGCACCAAGAGGTTCATCCATCAAAACAAGTCTAGGCTCAAATACTAATGCTCTCGCTAAAGCTACTCTCTGCTGTTGACCACCTGATAATTGAGCAGGAAATCTTGTTCCAAAATTTCCCAATTCTACCATATCAAGTGCCTTTTGAACTTTCTCTTGTGTTTCAGATTTAGATATCTTTCTCACTTCGAGAGGAAAGGCTAAATTTTCTTGAACAGTCATGTGTGGAAATAAGGCATAATTTTGAAAAACCATTCCAATTTCTCTCTCGTAAGGTGGTATCTTGCTTATAGGTTTTGTATCTAGAAAAATTTCACCATTCGTTGGTGTTTCAAAGCCAGCCAACATCATTAATGTTGTAGTTTTTCCAGAACCAGATGGCCCTAACATTGTTACAAATTCCCCCTTAGCAATGTCTAAGTTTAAATTTTTAACAACTAAAA
>CACJGU010000018.1 GCA_902593125.1 uncultured Alphaproteobacteria bacterium | reverse complement strand
TGTCAAATTTTCATAATTTGTATTCTCAAATATGCGCACTTGTATATAAATATTATTTGGAAATTTATTATTTAACATTTTATAAAATTGTATAGCTTCCTTAATATATCCGTAAGAAAAAAGAATATCAGCTTTTGTTTCCAATAAAAAAAAATTATTTTGATGTTTTTTAATTAACTCGTTTATTATCTTTAATGATTGAGAAAAATCTCCATTCTTTGCAGTTAAAATAGCAGAAGCATATTTTTTATAATCATTATCTAATTCATTTAATCTTTTATTATTAGAATTATACCCAATAAATTTAGATTGAATAAATTTAAATTTTGTATTTTTATTGATGTCAAAACTAGAATTATTTTTTTCATTTAAATAATTTATTATTTCAATTCTTTCATCAAAATATGGATGTGAATTAACTTTATTTTTTTCTCTAGTTAATCCTTTTTCAATACTTTTTTTTTCTATTAATTTTAATAACTCAATAATTGAATCTGAATAAAGTTCTAATTTTTTTAAAGTTTGAATTGAATAATAGTCTGCTTCTCTTTCTTGATCTTTACTAAATACAATAAATGACTCAGCGGAATTAGCTGCACTTAAAGATAATACAGGAAGCAAGTCAGTATTTTGTGAAATTACTGAACTTGCAATTATAGATAAGTTTGACAAGTTATTTATATTTTCAGTTTTTTTAATTTTTAGTTTTCTCTGCTTAATATGATTTTTATCTATATGTCCAATTTCGTGAGCAAGTACTGATAGTAATGCAACATAATCTTTACAGCTTTCGATTAATTTAGATGTTATATAAATTGTATTATTTTCATCAACAAAAGCATTTATACTGTCATTTTTAATAATTTTAAAATTAAATTGTTTATTTATATTATTAACTTTTTTTATATCTTTTATAATTGATTGAATAAATTGTTCTGTTTCATAATCTAATATTTGAGATGAATTTCCAATATTTAATTTTAATAAAACTAGAATAAAAATTAAAAAAAAAAATATTTTATTTACGACCACCATCCTGTTTTTTCTTCAGAACTTTCATTACTGATTTCTGATTTACTTATAATATCACTATCTTCTTTATTATTCTGCTTAGTATTTATCGTATCTTTTTTAGTTTTCTTTATCACTTTTGTTGTTTTTTTCTTTTTTACAGAATTAGTTTTTTTAATAGGTTTTTCTTTTTTTGTGACTAATTTAGTTTTCTTTATTCCATTTTCTTTTTTAATTTCTAAATCATTACTCTCTACTTCTATTAGAGGGTCATGCAGGGAATATTGATTATCAAAATAAAAATTTATTTTTGAATCATAATTTTTCTCGAGTTGAACAATTTCATTCTTTTTTAAATTTAACAAGTCTTCAGCTAGAACTGAATTACATTTTACAATAACTAATTTATTTGGATTATTTGATATTTTTTCTTTAATAACTTTAATAATTTGTTCACTTATCGATGTAGAGTTAAGAATTAATCCTGAGCCCTTACAATAATTACATTTTTCAAATGATTTATCTATAAGGCTAGATCTTAACCTCTGTCTTGAAATTTCCATAAGTCCAAACATGCTTATTCTTCCAAATTGTACACGTGCCCTGTCTCTAACCAATGCTGTTTTTAAAGTTTTTTCTACTTTAAAATTATTTCGATAATCTTCCATATCTATAAAATCAATAACAACCAAGCCTCCTAAATCCCTTAGTCTTAATTGACGGGCAATTTCAACAGCTGCCTCTATATTTGTTTTGAGAGCAGTGTTTTCAATATTTCTTTCAGAGGTATTTTTTCCTGAATTAACATCTATAGCTACCAATGCTTCAGTTGTATTTATTACAATTGAGCCACCAGATTGCAATTTAACATTCAAACTAAAAAGTTCGTTTATCTGTGTTTCTACATTATGTTCAGCAAAAAGTGAGTTTTCATTGGATTTAAATTGTTTGATTTTTTTTGTAAAAGTTGGAACTAAGCTTTTTGTAATTTTTTTTACTTTTTCATAACCATCTTTTCCATCAACAAGAATCTTTTCTACATCTTCGCTTAGCATATCTCTAATCGCTCTTTTTAAAATACTTCCTTCTTCATAGATCATTTTCGGTGCCTCAGATTTGAGTGTTATTTCTCTAATTTTATTCCACTGAGATACTAAAAAAGTTAAATCTTTAGAGATTTCTTTTTTTGTTCTACCAATTCCAGCAGTTCTAACTATAACTGACATTCGATCAGGTATTGCCACTGAGGCGAGTATTTGTTTTAGTTTTTTTCTTTCTTCAATGTCACCAATCTTTCTAGATATACCATCATTATTCATGCTATTGGGCATTAAAACACAATATCTTCCTGCAAATGATAAATAAGTAGTTAATGCTGCACCTTTAAGACCTCTTTCCTCTTTATTTATTTGAACTAAAATTACTTGTCTTGGTCTAATTACATCTTGTATTTTATACTTCTTAAAGAAATTAAAATACTCTTTTTTAGGGCTTAATTTTTTATTCTTGAATTTTGGTTTTTCTGGTTTTGTATTTTCATCTTCAACTAATTCATCTTTTAAATCTTCATTTTTATTCTCATTTAGTTCGTCATTTTTTTCATTATCAACAAAATCGTCATCAATATTTTCTTTATTAAATATTTTACTACCAAGCTCTTTTATTTTTTTTTCATCTGCAGCAGGAATTTTAAAATAATCTGGATGAATTTCTGTAAGAGGCAAAAATCCATTTCTATTTCCTCCAAAATCTACAAAAGCAGCTTGTAATGAGGGTTCAATTCTTGTTATTTTTGCTAAATAAACATCACCTTTTACTGCAGTTTTTTTGTTAGATTCAATTTCAAAATCATCAAGTTTTTCATTTTCTAAAACTGCGATTCTTGTTTCTTTAGTGTTAGTGGTATCAATAAGTATATTTTTTGACATATAGCCGAAACTCCATATAAATTCTTAATATTTAAAATCATTTTTTGTGTTAATGTATATATTTCTATCTATTGTCATATTTTTATCCATTTCACAATGTAGATTATTGGAAATATGAAGAACATCAGTAAATTTATAAAAATAAGTTTGTTTTTAATATCTATATCAACAATAATTTCAATTGCAGGCTCCTTTTATTTGCTTTGGAAAATTTCACCAGAATTACCTTCATATGATAAGATTATTAATTATAAACCAAGTTTATCTTCAAGAATTTATAGCTCTGATGGTATGCTTCTTAAAAGTTTTTATATTCAAGAAAGAATTTTTATTCCAATAAATAGAATACCTGATCAAATCAAAAATGCTTTTATATCTGCAGAAGATAAAAAATTTTATAATCATTTTGGTGTAGATGTAGTTGCAATTTTTAGAGCTGCATTTACTAATATTATTTCATATAATTCGAACAGAAGAGTTGTTGGTGCCTCTACAATTACACAACAAGTAGTTAAAAATTTACTTTTATCAAATGAAGTTAGTTATAAAAGAAAATTAAAAGAAATTTTACTAGCCATTCGTATTGAGAGAATTTTATCAAAAGATAAAATTTTAGAATTATATTTAAATGATATTTATCTTGGCTATGGATCTTATGGAATAGGTTCTGCAAGTTTGAATTATTTTAATAAGTCTATAGATCAGTTGAAACTTCATGAAATAGCTTTTTTAGCAGCACTTCCAAAAGCCCCAAATAATTATAATCCAATAACTGAATATAAGAGTGCAATAGAAAGAAGAAACTGGGTCATTGATAGAATGTATAAAAATAATTATATTGATGAGAAAGAATTACTTCAAAAAAATATTGATTTAGTAACACATAAAAGAACTAGTAATAATTTTACACAAGCTGATTACTACTTTGAAGAAATAAGAAAAAATTTATATAATAAATATGGCGAAGAAACTCTTTATTCAAAAGGATTAGTTATTAAAACTTCAATAAATACTGAAATACAAAAACTATCCGATGAAAGCCTTGTTGAGGGACTTTTAAAATATGATAAATCTCAAGGTTGGAGAGGAGTTATAGACAATGTTGATTATGATATTTTTATTAATAAATACAATGAATATCAAAGTATAAACCCTTTCTTAAATAGTTGGGTGCCAGTATCTGTTATTAAAGAAAAATTTAATAATAAAATTGTAGTTAAAGATTATAATAGAAAAGAATTTACAATTAATTTACAAATAGACGAAAATTTATGGCTTTTAAAAGAGGATTTTTACATTGGGGATGTTCTATTTATAAGTATAAAAGAAAATCTAATAATAATTAATCAAGTTCCACTTGCTAACGGAGCCATTGCTGTAATTAATCCTCACAATGGGCATGTCTTAGCTTTATCAGGTGGATTTAGTTACAAGTTAAGTGAATTTAACAGAGCAACACAAGCAAAAAGACAACCTGGTTCAGCATTTAAGCCTTTTGTTTATTTAACAGCTCTTGAGGAAGGTTATACTCCATCAACTCTAATTTTAGACGCCCCTTATGTGGTTGATCAAGGTCAGGGGTTACCAAAATGGAAACCTGCAAATTATACAGAGGAATTCTATGGCTTAACAACAATGAGAACAGGTATTGAAAAATCTAGAAACTTAATGACAGTTAGATTGGCTGATAAAATTGGTATGGAAAAAATTTTAGAAACTGTAAAAAAATTTGGAATAAATGAAGGTATTAATACACAGCTTTCAATGTCTTTAGGCTCCGGATTAGTTAATCTGTTAGATCTAACAAATTCTTATGGAATAATTGCAAATGGAGGAAAAAAAATTGAACCAAAAATTATAACAAGTATTTATTCAAAAGATGGTAAACTGATTTATAATGTAGGTGATAAAAAATGTATTAATTGCAAAGTAAAAACAATAAAAAATAAAAAAATTCCCAAGATAAATATTGTTAAAAAGCAAGTTGTTGACTCAAGACATGCTTTCCAAATAACATCGATGATGGAAGGTGTTATAGAAAGAGGAACTGCAAAAAAACTTTCAAAATTAAATGTTCCAATTGCAGGTAAAACTGGAACAACTAATGATAATAAAGATGCATGGTTTATTGGATACTCACCTGATTTAGTTATAGGAATATATGTAGGGTATGATAAACCAAAATCCTTAGGATACAAACAAACAGGCTCTTCAGTTTCAGTGCCAATATTTGAAATTCTAGCAAAAAAAATAAATTTAAATTCTAATTTTGTTCCTTTTCGAATACCCTCTGGTATTAGTTTTGTAAAAATAGATCCTAAAACTGGATTGTCTTCTAATGAAAATAATAGTATCCTAGAGCCTTATATTGTTGGGACTGAACCCTTTTATAAAAAAATAAATATAATTGATACATTAAGTAATATAAATAATAATTCCATTTCAGGAACTGGTGGTTTATTAGATAATTAAGATGATTAATGAATTGTTAGATAATAACTTACAAAAAATAAGATCAAACTACGAGCTTATAAGGAGGGCAGTTTGACTATAAAAAAATTAAGACTAAACTAAATGATTTAAAAATTACAAGTTCTGATCCTGAAATATGGAATAAGCCTGAGGCAAAATCAATTTTTCAAGAAATTAAAATTAATGAAAATAAAATAAAAGATTTTGATAGTTTTGAGAAATCAATCCAATCTTTGGAAGAATTTTATCAATTAATACAAATAGAATATGATGATAATCTGTGTCAGGAACTTATCAAAGAGTCTGATAATGTTTTAAAAGAAAGTATTAGACTTAGATATTTAAATCTCATGAATGATGAAGCAGATCATTATAATGCTTTTTTAGAAATACATGCTGGAGCAGGTGGTACAGAAAGTCAAGATTGGGCACAAATGCTACAAAGGATGTATTTACGTTGGGCTGAATCTCAAAAAAATTCTCAAGTATCGTTGCTACAAGAAAGCAGAGGAGAAGAGGCAGGAATTAAATCTACAATTTTAAAAATCTCTATGGAATTTTCCTATGGTTGGTTAAAAAGAGAAAGTGGTATTCATAGATTAGTAAGAATTTCTCCTTTTGATAGTAATAAGCGTAGGCATACAAGTTTTGCGAGTGTTTGGGTATATCCAGAGGTTGATGATAAGATAGAAATAGAAATAAATGATGCGGACTTAAGGATAGATACTTACAGAGCATCTGGAGCTGGTGGACAACATGTAAATAAGACCGACAGTGCTGTGAGAATTACTCACTTGCCTTCTAAAATAGTTGTTCAGTGTCAAAGTGATAGATCTCAGCACAAAAATAGATCAAATGCTATGAGTATGCTAAAATCTAGATTATTTGAATTAGAGTTACAAAAAAGAAAAGAGGAGGAAAATATTTCGAACAAGGAAAAAAAAGATATTGGATGGGGGAATCAAATCCGATCATATGTTTTACACCCTTATAAATTAATTAAGGACTTAAGAACAGGACACGAGTCATCTAATGTTAATGATATATTAGATGGCAAAATAAGTAAATTTCTTGAACAATCACTTACAATTTAATGTAAAATTTTTATAAATCCTATTTTTTTCTTTCCAACACTAATTTTAATTTCATCTAGATCAGCAAATTTTTTCAAAGAAAAGTTTTTATCATCATAATTTTCATTATTTATTTTGATTCCATCAGATTTTACTAGTCTCTTAATTTCACTTCTACTGCTTACAAGCTCTAGTTTTTCAACAGCATCAATTAAAGAAAATTCAGAGCTTTTAATTTTTATA
Organism: uncultured Alphaproteobacteria bacterium; assembly: GCA_902593125.1. GTDB lineage: Bacteria > Pseudomonadota > Alphaproteobacteria > HIMB59 > CACPNW01. The sequence goes on along the minus strand of CACJGU010000018.1, from coordinate 11,188 downwards.
TTTTCAACATTTAAAGTATTGAGTCTATTATCATTTGTATTATTTTTAAATATATTGTTTGCAATATCTAGTGCTTCATTAGCTTCTTTTTTTCCTCTAACAAATTTACATATTTCAAAAGCTAGGATTTGCTTTGCCTCATTGATTTCTTTGTCTTTAAGTTTTGACAGCTTTTCTATTTCTGACATCGGAAGTTTTGTAAATAACCTTAAAAATTTTGGCACTTGTTTATCATTTATATTTCTCCAAAATTGAAAGAAATCATGATTGGATAATTTTTTTTCATCTAACCAAATTGCTCCATCAGCAGTTTTTCCCATTTTTGAACCATCAGAATTAGTAATTAGTGGTGAAGTTATACCAAAAGCTTTTTTATTACTTTTTCTTCTGATTAAATCAATTCCACTTATTATGTTCCCCCATTGATCAGATCCACCAAGTTGTAAACTACAATTATATTCCTTATTTAAGTAAAAAAAATCATAAGCTTGAAGGAGCATATAATTAAATTCTAGAAAAGATAGAGGCTGTTCCCTATCAAGACGATTTTTTACAGATTCAAAAGTTAACATTTTATTTATTGTAATTTGAGATCCGATATCTCTAAGAAAACTTATATAATTTAAGTCAGCCAACCAATTATAGTTATTTATTATTTTAGAATTTTTTTCTAAGTTAATAAACTTACCAAAAGTATTTTTTATTGTATTAATATTTCTATCAACGTCTGATTTTTGCAAAATTTTTCTTGATTCATCTTTACCCGAAGGATCACCTATTAATGTTGTTCCTCCGCCAAGTAGTGCAATCGATGTATTTCCATAATAATCAAGCCAATGTAATAACATTAGCTGAACTAAACTTCCTATATGTAAGCTATCACTGGTAATATCAAAACCGATATATGCAGTAATTTTATTTTTAGAAATAACTTTATCTAATTCTTCAATATCTGTAGCCTGATAAATAAAGCCTCTTTGGAAAATTTCATTAATAAATTCTGATTTATATTTCATTAAAATTATATTTTAATAACACTATTAATGTATTCCTTAATTGCATCTTCAAATTCAGTTGAAAAATTTTCATAAAAATGATCTGCTCCTTTTATAGATTTGAAATTTATATCTACCTTCTTTTGCTTTTGAAGTTTTTCAACTAAAATTTTTGTTGAATCAAATGAACAAATATTATCTTTATCTCCATGAACAATTAATCCTGATGATGGGCATGGAGCTAAAAAACTAAAGTCTCTTAAATTTGCAGGAGGTGAAACAGATACAAAACCATTAATTTCTGGTCTTCTCATAAGAAGTTGCATTGCAATCCAAGCTCCAAAAGAAAAGCCAGCAACCCAACATATTTTTGAGTTTGTGTTATATTGTTGAAGCCAATCAAGAACACATGCCGCATCGCTTAACTCACCTTCACCATTATCAAATTCTCCACTGCTTTTCCCAACACCTCTGAAATTAAATCTTATAGTAGAAAAACCTGCATTTATGAAAATTTTATATAACTTAAAAACTATTTTGGTATGCATGGTCCCACCCTTTGATGGATCAGGGTGTAAAATAATTACTATTGGAGAATCATCATTATTATTGTGTGTATATTTAGCTTCTATTTTGCCTTCAGGCCCGGGAATTAATAAATCTACCATTTGATAAAGCTAATATTGAACTTATATGATTTTGTAAATATAGATATTTTAAATATATGAATTCTTTAGGTTTTAATAAGTCTGAAAAAGACACAAAAGTAGTAGTAGCTATGTCAGGAGGAGTAGATAGCTCAGTTGCAGCTGTTATGCTAAAAAATCAAGGCTATAATGTAATTGGAATAACTTTAAGACTTTATAACAATTCAGATGTATCTAAAAATAAATCATGTTGTGCTGGTATTGATATTGAAGATGCAAAAAACGTGGCTCGTAAATATAATTTTAAACATATAGTATTAGATTACCAAGACAAATTTTTTGATGGAGTTATAAATAATTTTGTTGATTCTTATTCTAATGGTGAAACCCCCTTACCTTGTGTTAAATGTAATCAAACTGTCAAATTTAGAGATTTACTTGATGAAGCAAAAAAAATTGGAGCTGATGCATTGGCTACAGGTCACTATGCTATTAGAAAGGGATCATTGAATAATGCAAGTTTACACAAAGCAAAAGATTTTTCAAAAGATCAAAGTTTTTTTCTTTTTGCAACACTACAAGAGCAATTAAATTATGTTAGATTTCCATTAGGTGATTACAAAAAATCAGAGATTAGACAACTAGCTAAAAAATTTGAATTGGAGGTTAGTGATAAGCATGATAGCCAAGATATTTGTTTTGTAACATCTGATTCCTACAGAGATCTTGTTAAAAATTTAAACCCAAGTGTAAAGAAAAAAGGTATAATTTTTGACATTAATAATAATATTCTTGGAACTCATAATGGTATTAGTAATTACACAATTGGTCAAAGAAAAGGTATTGGCGTAAGCGGCTCTAAAGAAGCTTTATACGTGATAGACATAGATAAGTACCAAAACTCAATAACTTTAGGAACAAAAGAAAAATTGAAGAAAAATATTATTAATTTTAAAAATATAAATTGGTTGGGTGGTAACATTCTTCCTATAAAACTTGATTGTTCGGCAAAAATAAGATCAACTCAAGAAGATCTACCGGGAATTCTTAACATAAATAAAGATCATGGTACTTTTACATTTGAAGCAGAATTAGATAAAACTTCACCAGGTCAGGCTTGTGTTTTTTACAAAAATGACCAATTACTTGGGGGTGGTTGGATTACTGCATAAATTTATAATCCATTCTAAATATAGTAATTTTTTGGTGATTTAACTAGATTTTTTAAATTAATGGATTAGATGATGTACTGTGAACTCAGAAACTTTAAATACTTTAGATACATACAGTAAAAATAAATACAAGTACGGCTTTGTAACTGAAATAGATAATGATAAGCCACAAAAAGGGTTAAACGAAGATACTATAAAATTTATTTCATTAAAAAAAAACGAGCCAGAGTGGATGCTTGAGTGGAGATTAAAAGCGTTTTCAAAATGGAAAAAAATGAAAGACCCTAAATGGTCAAATCTTAGCTTTCCTAAGATCGACTATCAGGACATATATTATTATTCAGCCCCAAAAGGCTTTGACAAAAAACCTAAAGATTTAAGTGAAGTTGACCCAAAACTCATTGAAACATATAATAAACTTGGTATTCCTCTTGAGGAACAAAAAGTTTTAGCCGGTGTGGCTGTAGATGTTGTATTTGATAGTGTATCAGTTGCAACAACTTATAAAGGTGAATTAGAAAAGCTTGGAATAATTTTTTGCTCTATTGGAGAAGCAATTCAAAAACATGCTGATTTAATAAAAAAATATTTAGGCTCTGTTATACCACCAGGAGACCATTCTTTTTCAGCATTAAACTCAGCTGTTTTTACTGATGGATCTTTTGTATACATCCCAGAGGGTGTAAAATGTCCAATGGAACTCTCCACTTATTTTAGAATTAACGCAGAAAATACTGGACAATTTGAAAGAACTTTAATTATTGCTGATAAAGGTAGTTATGTTAGCTACCTTGAAGGTTGTACTGCTCCCAAAAGAGACGATAACCAATTGCATGCAGCCAACGTAGAATTAATCGCTTTAGAGGATGCTGAAATAAAATATTCTACTGTTCAAAATTGGTATCCAGGAGATGAAGATGGAAAAGGTGGCATTTATAATTTTGTTACTAAAAGAGGTCTTTGTGCAGGTAAAAATAGTAAGATATCATGGACACAAGTAGAGACTGGATCTGCTATTACCTGGAAATATCCTAGCTGCATTTTAAAAGGCGATAATTCCATCGGCGAATTTTACTCTGTCGCAATAACAAACAATTTTCAACAAGCTGACACTGGAACAAAAATGACCCACATAGGAAAAAATACCAAAAGCAAAATCATATCAAAAGGTATTTCCCTTGGTAAGTCACAAAATACTTACAGGGGTGAGGTTTCTTTTTTAAGGAAAGCTGAAAAAGCAAGAAATTATACTCAATGTGATTCTTTACTAGTAGGAAACCAATGTGGAGCACACACAGTTCCTTACATAGAATCAAAAAATAATACGGCAGTTATTGAACACGAAGCTTCGACTTCTAAAATAAATGAAGATCAACTTTATTACTGTAGACAAAGAGGTTTAAGTCATGAAGAAGCTGTTTCATTAATAGTAAATGGTTTCTGCAAACAAGTTTTGCAAGAACTACCCATGGAGTTTGCCGTTGAAGCACAAAAACTGGTATCCATATCTCTTGAGGGAAGTGTAGGTTAGAATGTTTTTAGAAATCAAAGATCTATCAGTGAAAATTGAAAATAAAAATATTCTTAAAAGTCTAAACTTGAATATTAATAAAGGTGAAGTTCATGCAATTATGGGTCCAAATGGATCTGGTAAAAGCACATTAGCAAATGTTCTAGCTGGTAAAGAGGATTATGAAATTTTAAATGGTAAAATTAATTTCAAAGATAATGATTTATTTGATTTAAATATTGAAGAGAGAGCACAAGAAGGAATGTTTCTGGCTTTTCAATATCCAGTTGAAATACCTGGAGTAAATATCACTCCATTTTTACATTCTGCAATTAATTCAAAAAGAAAACGTATGAACGAAGATGAAATTGATAATTTATCATTTGCTAAGCTTTTAAAATCCAGAGCTAGCGATTTAGGTATAAATATTGATATGCTAAAACGATCAGTAAATACTGGGTTTTCTGGGGGTGAAAAAAAACGTTACGAAATTTTACAAATGAGTATTCTTAATCCAGATCTAGCTATTTTGGATGAAACTGACTCTGGACTTGATATTGATGCTCTTAAAATAGTTACTGATGGGGTTAACAAACTTAAAACAAAAAATAATTCATTTTTGATCATTACTCATTATCAAAAACTTTTGGATTATATTAAACCAGATTATGTACATGTTATGGTAAATGGTTCTATTGTTAAATCGGGAGGTTCTGAAATTGCTGCTGAAATAGAAAAAGATGGTTTCCAAAAATTTCAGTAATGAATATACAAGATAATTATCAAAAAAATAAAAAAAATATTTTTTTCTCAGAAAATAATGACGTTAAAAGTCATAGAGAAAAATTGATAGATATTTTTGAAAATGATAAATTTGATAAAAAAAATAATGAAAGTATAAAAAATATAAATTTAAAAAACTTTCTTGACTTTAAATACAGATACCTTGCTCCAGAAGAGACATCGCTAATAAGCAATAATAATGATAATAATTATTCAATAGTTTCAGTAAATGGACAGTGTTCGAGTTTTAAAGATGATAAAATTGAAATTACTAAAATTCTAGAAGAAGATTACAATGATTTTTCTGAAAATAATACAATTGAAAAAAATGAACATTTTGTAAATTTAAATTCATTATTTTTAAATTGTGGATTTAAAATTGTTATAAAAAAAAATAATAACATTAAAATAAAAATTTCAAACATTGTAACTGATGACGATTTAACTATTTTCCAAAAAAATAATTTCATTTGTGAGGAAGGATCATCTCTAAATCTTATTGAAGAATATGAAAATAAGAATAATTCAACCTCGAATATATTAAATGTAATTAAATTAGAAAAAAATTCACAGTTAAACCATTTTTTAATACAAGATAACTCTCCGAGTCACAATTTAATAGTAACAAGCCATTCTTCTTGTAAAAAAGATTCTACTTACACTCAAAAGGTATATAATTTTTCTGAAGGTTATGTAAGAAACTTTCATTTTTCTGAATTGATAGAAATAAATTCAGAAGTTGATTTACAGGGAATATTTTTCCTAAAAGATAATAACACATCAAACAACAAAACATTTGTTAAGCATTTAGCTGAGAACTGTAAAAGCAATCAAGTTTATAAAGGTATTTTGAACGATCGTTCTAAAGCAACATACTTTAGCAACACTCATGTCGACCAAGTTGCACAGAAAACTGAGGGATATCAACTTAGTAAGGGTATACTTTTATCTGATAATGCATCATTTTTTTCGAAACCTGAATTAAAAATATATGCTGACGATGTAAAATGTAGTCATGGCTCAACTATTGGACCAATAGATGAAAATGCTATTTTTTATCTTAGATCCAGAGGTATGAGCAAAATTGCAGCAACTAAAATATTGATATCTTCATTTATTAATGAAGAATTAAATAGTATTAGTGATGATCAAATGGCTGAAATAATACAAAAAAAACTAGTAAGATACTTAAGTAAAGTAAAATGAATATTTCTAACTTAAAATCAAGATTTCCAGTTTTTAAAAAAAATCCAAGCTTAGTATTTTTAGATACTGCAGCTTCAGCTTTAAAAGTTGATGAAATGATTGAAGCAACTAATAATTGTTACACTAATGAATATGCAAATATCCATAGAGGAAATTATGAGTTAAGCGCAAAGCTAACTGAAAAATATGAAAATGCTAGAAAAAAAGTTGCAGATTACCTTAATGTTCCTGATAAAAATATTATTTTTGTTAAAAGTGCAACTGAAGGAATTAATTTGATTTCTAACTGCATGTCTAGAAAATATTTAAAAGATGGAGATGAAATAATACTAAGTTATCTTGAGCATCATGCTAATTTAATTCCTTGGCATTTAATAGGGAAAAAAATAAAAATTAATCCCCTGGGGCTTAACGAAAATAGTGAAATTAATTATGATGATTTAAATGATAAAATTAATCAAAAAACTAAATTAATTACATTAACCCACATGTCAAATGTTACAGGATCAATAACTAATTTTGATAGAGTAAAAGAAATTGCAAAAAAAAAGAATATACCGCTACTATTGGATGGTTGTCAATTTGCTCCTCACAAAAAAGTTGATCTAAATGATTTAGATCCTGATTTTTATGTTTTTTCTGCACATAAAATGTATGGTCCTTCAGGTCTTGGTTTACTATATATGAAAGATAAGTGGATTGATGAATTTACTCCTTACCAAGGGGGAGGGCAAATGATTCATGATGTGGATATCGATAAAAGTACATATGCAAATGGTTATGAAAAATTTGAGGCAGGTACTCCACCTATTGCACCAGTTATTGGATTTTCTTCTTCATTAAATTTTATGAATGAAGTTGATCCAAAAATTATTTATGATCACGAAATGAAACTTCATGATTATGCTTATGAAAAACTTTCAAAATTCAATAATATAAAAATATTTGGGTCAAATAAAAACAAAGGTGCAATCATTTCTTTTAATATTGAGGGGGTGCATAATTCTGATTTAGGTGCGATGTTAGATAAAAAAAATATAGCAATAAGAACTGGACATCATTGCTGCCAACCTCTTATGAAACATTTTAATGTTACTGGAACTTCTAGAATTTCATTTGGAATATATAATACAAAAGATGACGTTGATTATTTAGTAGACAGTATCCATGAAATAACAAAAATCATATTATAACCCGTGGAAGAAAAACAACTAGAAGATTTTTTGCCAGATAAAAGCTCAAGTTATATTAGAAAATTCAACAAATCAAACATCATCACTAAAATTAATCAAGAACAAGTTATAGAGTGTATCAAGACTGTCGTTGATCCTGAAATACCAGTTAATTTATATGATTTGGGTCTAATTTATGAAATCAAAATTAATGATAAAAATGATATTAAAATTAAAATGACTTTAACAAATCCAAACTGTCCTGTAGCCGGCAGTATGCCAGAAAGTGTAGGAAAATCAGTTGAAAATTTAAAAGATCTAAATTCAATTGAAGTTTCTTTAGTTTGGGAGCCTAAATGGAATAAAGATTTTATGTCAGAAGAAGCAAAACTTGCTTTAGATATTTTTTAATTTCATTTATAGAGTTAATATGAATAATTTATTATTAATAACTACAACAGCATCTAAGCAAATCAAAAAAATTTTGTCTGACGCACCAAAAGAAGCTGACTCTATTGTAATTGGCGTTGATAAATCTGGTTGTAGTGGTTATTCATACAAATTAGAATTTGGAAATTCATCTGATTTAAAAAACTATGAAATCATTCATCAGGATGGAGTAAAAGTTTTAATTGATCCAAAAGCAATAATGTTCTTATTAGGATCAACTATGGATTATAGGACTGATCAATTATCTTCAAGATTTATTTTTGAAAATCCAAATGAGAAAAATACTTGTGGATGTGGAGAGTCCTTCAGTATTTAAGATTTAAATATTGGCGGAGTAGCTCAGTTGGTCAGAGCGCACGGCTCATATTCGTGATGTCGGGGGTTCAAATCCCTCCTCCGCTACCAGACTTACTAAATATGATAATTTTAAATATGCCTTATAGAATATCTTTTTTTGGAGGAGGCACAGATTACTCTGAATGGTATTTAAGAAATGTAGACATAAAAATTAAAAAAATAATTTTACAAGAAATGATTAAAAAATCAAAAATTTTGATAATTAATAAATCTAATTTAGCATCTTCAATTTATTTGATACTAAAAAAAATAGGTTGGAAAACAAATTCAAATTTTAAATTAAATTTAATTAAGACATATAAAGGCTATTTAAATTATATATATGACTGATATACTTTTTATTAACCCAGGAAATTCAAAAAGGACTTATCAAGAGTTATCCAAAAAATATTCTGCAATAGAACCACCCACTTGGTCTTTATTATTAGCTCAATCATGTCGATCAAAGAATTATAATTGTAAAATTCTCGATGTAAATGCTGAACAAATTGATCATGAAGAGGTTTACGATAGAGTATCAAAATTAAAACCAAGATTACTATGTTTTGTTGTTTATGGACAAAATGTAAATGCTGGAACAACCAGTATGAGTGGAGCAACAGATTTGTCGAAATTTTTAAAATATAAAAAAATTAAAGTTCCGATAATCTATGTTGGTTCACATGTTCAAGCTCTCCCTATTGAAACTTTAGAAAATGAAAAGAGTATTGACATTGTATTAACAAATGAAGGGGTTTATGCTTTATTAAATTTGCTTAAAATTAAAGACTTTAATCAAGAAAATTTAAAAAAAATAAAAAGGCATTGCTTTTAGATATAATGATATCGCAATTTTAAATCCTCCAGAAATTATTGTGCCTCAAAATAAACTTGAAATTGATCTTCCCGGTTATGCTTGGGACTTATTGCCGTATAAAAAAGAACCGTTTGATTTATACAGAGCCCCATTATGGCATGCAGAGTACAATCAAGAAAAAAGAACACCTTATGCAGCTATACAAACCTCTCTTGGTTGTAAATTTGGTTGTGATTTCTGCATGATAAACATAATTAATAGAAATGATAACGATGAAATTGGGGTTGCAGGCAACTATAGCTTTATGAGACATTGGTCTCCTGAATTTATAATCAAAGAATTTGATAAACTAATTAGTATGGGTGTAAAAACCATCAAAATTACAGACGAAATGTTTCTATTAAACCCAAAATTTTATATTCCTTTATGTAATTTATTAAAAAAGAGAAATAAAAATGATGAATTAATGATTTGGGCTTATTCAAGAGTTGATACAATTAAAAAGCCCGGCATTTTAAATCTTGTAAGAGATGCAGGAATAAAATGGTTAGCACTTGGAATTGAAAGTGGCAGAAAAAACATAAGATTTGAAATATCTAAAGGTAAATTTCAAGATGTTGATATTAAAACTGTTGTACAAAAAGTTCATGAAGCAGATATAGAGGTGATGGCTAATTATATTTATGGTTTACCAGGTGATGATAGATCATCAATAGCTGAAACATTAAATAAGTAAAGAGCTTTGCACACTAGGATGGAATACTTATGCTTCAATGGCTTTACCTGGAAGTAAACTATATAAAAAAGCAAAAGATAATAATTTAGAACTTCCAAATTCCTATGAGGGTTACTCTTTTCATTCATATGAAACCTTGCCTTTAAGAAATGAATATCTTACTTCAGCAGAAATTTTAAAACTTAGGGATGATGCATTTGTAGAGTATCATTCTTATCCTCCTTTTTTAAATAAAATAAAAAATAAATTTGGTCATAAAGCAGTCAAAAATATTAAAGATAGTCTTAATGTTAAATTAAAAAGAAAAATATTAGGTGATTAATTAATTTTTGTATTAGTAGAGATGTAAATGAATATCTTTTGCATATTTGTTTACATCGATGACTCTAACATTATGACTCATCATTACCAACTTGGGAACAAGCATTGATCCAATGCAAACAGAGCCACCAGTGACTAAAACTTTCATAAATTAGCTTACTATATGATTTTTGAGTCTTTTAGAAACTTTTTATTAATTTTAATAAGTCTAACATATGACTTTATAATATCATCTTTAGAGATTTCTTTAAGAATTATATCTCTAAATGCAGCAACATTTCCAGTTAATTGCCAGAGACGACTGGTTGATCTGTTTTTAAATTTAATTATTGTAAAAGCTTCAATATTATTATCATATAGTTTTAATAAATGAGGATCGTAATTAAAATCTTCAATAGAATATCCTATTTTAGAACTTTGAAAAAATGCACTTTTATGATTAATTGATGGCTGTAGAAATATCCCATTATCAATTTCTGTAATTGATTTGATATAAATGATTTCAACTTTATTTTTTAGTTCTTCACTTAAAATTTTAATTGTATCTTTTGCATAATCATTATCATAAGAATATAATTTATTTATATTATAATGATCTATATATTTTTTTATTTTATAAATATGAATTCTACTCGGATATAAATCCATATAAAACAGGAATACGTTAAATAAAATGTATATAAATAAAACTAGGTAAAAAATATTTGTAATTAATTGTGGATCATTTAAGTACAATAAATTCATCAAAATAGCTAATGGTATTAAGAAAGCTATAAATGTATTATATAGTGGTAAAACAGTCTTAGGTCCTCCTGTGATTTCACTCCAAATTAAAGGTGATAACGTGAGTAAAAAAACAAAAAAAATATAAAGATAATTTATTTGATAATTTTCATATTGAAATAAAAATAAGATTATTAAAAAAAAGATCAGAAATATTAACGAATTCATAATGCGAAAATAAATCAATAAAAGAAGCATGTGCCATTTATAATTTTTATTAAAAATAGTGTTATATTTTTTTAAAAAATATTCATTATAAA
>CACJGU010000017.1 GCA_902593125.1 uncultured Alphaproteobacteria bacterium | reverse complement strand
TCACTTTCATTTTTGAATTTTTCTTTAAATAATCTTAAGACTTCTTTATTTTCAAATCCACAAAACTTTAATCCAAGTTTATTTAAATGATCTTCTATTTCATTTAAGTTAAATCTGTATTCTTGAACGTGAAATAATAAGTCTTTAATACTACTTATTGAATAAAAATCTGGACTATTTTGAATTATTTTACAATCTTTATCTTGTGAGCTTATTATCTTCTCTCTAAATTTTTTGATACTCTCATTATTTATCTCAAATTGATTATCTGTAATTTTTGCGCGTATCTTTTTTATATGTAGCCTTGCTAAATTACTATATACCCCAATCATCATTAGTCCACCTAAGTTTAAAATATCACTCAATATTTTCCAACCTTCATATGGATTATTCATATGATGGATAACTCCAACACTCTCAATTAAATCAAATTTTTTTTTTGTATTTTTTAAATCCAAAATATCCATTTGTTTAAATTCTATATTATTTATATTTAATTCATCAGCTTTTCTTTTTGCATAACATAAGCTATTAGAACTTAAATCTATCGCTGTAATAAATGAATTTTGGTATTTTGTTGCTGTAGTTATTGCATGTTGCCCAGTTCCACATCCAGCAACTAATACATCTATTGCTTTCCATTTTTTAATTTCTTTATCTTCAACATCTAAATTTCGATTTTTGACAAAACTAGTAATTTTATCTGGATTTCTATTAAGTGCTATTTTAGTCCATCTTGGATATGGATTTGTTTCATATTGATTTTTTACTTTCAAAGAAATTTTATCTTTTATTTTATTTGATAATAATTTTTCTTTTAGAAATTTTTCAATATTAGGTTCTGTTATTTGCTGTCTAACTAAATCCTTAATTTCTTCTAAATCATCAATCTGTTTTGACCAACTATAATTGTTCAATGATTTGTAGGCTCCTAAACATGAAATTTCTAAAAAATTTTTATTAAGTGTATTTTTTTTGAGATTATCCAATAAATTTTTCTCAATATTTTTAATTATACTTTTTTCTTTAGTACTTACTTCATATAAATATTCATTAATAAAGCATTGTTCTGCTATTGCATTCATCAATTGGCAAGCTTTTTGCTTATTTTCAATTGTATTAATATTTAATAATATTTCTTTTCTTAAATACTTGAGAAATCTCTCTATTTTTATGTCTGTAATGGGAGTTATTTTTAACAATAAAATTAAAATTTTAAAATTTAGAATATTATCTATAAAGTTTTCAATTGAAACATTTTTAATTTTTTTATAATTTTTAATTGTTTGACTAAACTGCGGATCTAAATAAAGATAATGTATCAGACAATTCATAATATCAACTGGTCTTAAAATTTTGTCACTTTCCAGTAAATAAATTATATTTTTATCTACAATTTGAGTTTTTTTTGAAAAACGAAAATTTTGAAGACAGACGCCAAAATTTTGTAGAGCAATTAAGTACTTTGAATTTATTTCTAGACATTGAAGATATTTTTTTACAGCCTCTGATACATTATTTTTATCTTTATATATGTTACCTAAATTATTGTAGGCTTCATATTTATCTTTTTTGATTTTTAGACAAATTTCATAATTTAAAATTGATAATTCTATTTTATTTAATTTTTTATAAATTATTCCTAAATTATAATAAGCATCAGCAAAGTTTGGATCAATTTTAATAATTTTTTTAAAACAAATAGTTGCATTATCTAAATCATTTAAAAAATTATAAGCTGCACCCTGGATATTTAATAAAAAAATTGATTTTGGATACTGTGATTGTAAATTTAGAGATTTTCCTATTAATTCAGCATAATTTTTTTGATTAAATAGTTCTAATAAAAGTTTGGTTATTTCCTTATTAGGTTCATTATTCATAAGATAAATATTATAGAACGGAAGTAATTAAATCTTTTGTATATTCGGATTTAGGAAATTTAAAAATATCATTGGTATTGTTTTCCTCAATGATAACACCATTTTTTAAAACTATCACTTTGTCAGCAATTGATCTTATAACTTTCATATTATGGCTTATAAATACATAACTTAAGAAAAGTTTTTTTTGTAACTCATTCAATAAATTAATTATTTGGTTTTGAACAGTAATATCAAGAGCAGAAGTGGGTTCATCTAATATTAATACTTTTGGTTCCAAAATTAGAGCTCTTGCTATAGCTATTCTTTGCCTTTGACCCCCAGAAAATTCATGAGGATATTTCTCAATTGTTTCATAATAATTCAAACCAACATTATTGAGGACATTTATTAATTTAGACTTTTTTTCTTCTTTAGACATTTTTTTAAAATGAATATTTAAGCCTTCAGATATTATTTCTTCAATATTCATCCTAGGACTCAAAGATGAAAAAGGATCCTGAAAAACTATCTGAATTTCTTTTCTCATTTTTAAAATCTCACTATAATTGAATTTGTTAATATCTTTTTTATTAAGAAATACTTTTCCTTCAGATCTAATTAATTTCAAAATAGCTAGTATCAAAGATGTTTTTCCAGAGCCAGACTCACCAACAATTCCAATACTTTCTCCCTTATTTAGTGTAAAATTTAAATTATTTATCGCTTTGACATGATCAACAGTTTTTCTTAGTAAGCCTTTTTTTATAGGATACCAAACTTTAAGTTTTTCTACTTTTAATATCTCCTCTTTTTTAGAAAATGTATTAATTTTCTTTCCACTGTCTGAAGATATTAATTTTTTGGTATAATCATTAACTGGTTTATTAAATACCCTTTCAGTATTTCCATTTTCAATAATACTACCATTTTTCATAACGTAAATAAAATCAGATATTTTTTTTACTACAGATAAATCGTGACTAATAAAAATCATTGTCATACCGAGTTTTTTTTGAAGATTTGAAAGCAAATTTAAAATTTGCATCTGAATTGTTACATCAAGAGCTGTTGTTGGCTCATCAGCTATTAATACATTAGGATTATTTGCTATACTCATAGCAATCATTACCCTTTGTCTTTGCCCACCTGATAATTCATATGGATATATTTTTTGTCGTTTAGCCAACATTTCAAGACCAACTTCTTTTAATAGATATGCTGTTTTTTTCTTTGCATCTTCTTTACTTATTTTATTATGAGTGTGTATAATTTCTTCTATTTGTTTATTTATTGTATGAAGTGGATTTAAACTTGTCATAGGTTCTTGAAAAATTGTTGAAATACTATTACCTCTTATTTTTTGAATAGTTTCATCATTCTCAGAGAGTATATCTTTATTTTCAAAAAAAATTTTACCTGAATTAATTTTAGCATTATTAGGAAGTAGTTTTAATATACTCAGTGCAGTCAATGTTTTACCTGAGCCAGATTCTCCAACAATTGCTGTTGTTTTACCTTTTATTATATCCATATTAACATTATAAATAATTTTTTTGTTTTTAAATGAAACACTAAGATTACTAATAGAGATTACTTTATTCATTTTAATTGAATGTTTTTCTAGGATCTAAAGAATCTCGAATTGCCTCACCTACAAAAACTAGTAATCCAAGCATTATTCCTAAAGTTAAAAAACTTGTTATTCCTAGCCAAGGAGCTTGTAAATTATTACGTCCTTGATTTACCATTTCTCCTAATGATGCAGAACCCGGAGGTAACCCAAAACCTAAAAAATCAAGACCTGATAATGCTGTGACTGAAGCACTTAAACTAAATGGAAGAAAAGTAACAGTAGCTATAGTTGCATTAGGTAACATATGTCTTATAATAATTTTTGTATTTGAAACTCCTAATGCTCTTGCTGCTCTTATATAGTCAAAATTCCTTGCTCTTAAAAATTCTGCTCGAACTACGCCAACATAACCCATCCAACTAAAAAGTAATAAAATTATTAATAACCACCAAAAATTTGGCTGAATTACGCTAGCTAAAATTATTAACACATATAGAGTTGGTATTGCTGACCACACCTCCATAAATCTTTGGAAAAATAAATCAGTCCTTCCGCCAAAATAACCCTGTATTGCTCCGGCAGAAACTCCTATAATCATTGAAAAAAATGTTAAGGTAAATCCAAATAATATAGATATTCGGAAACCATAAATTAATCTTGATAGAACATCTCTTGCTTGATCATCAGTACCAAGCCAATTTTTATTTGAAGGCGGTGAAGGAGCTGGAGCAGATAAATCTCTAATTATGGTATTATATGAATATGGAATTATAGGCATAATCATCCATCCATTTTCCTCAATTAAATTTTTAACATATGGATCTTTATAATCTGCCTCTGTTTCAAAATCTCCTCCAAATGTTGTTTCCGCATAGAAAGAAAATATTGGATAATAAAAATTTGAGTTATATTGTACTAATAAGGGTTTTTCATTAGCAATAAAATTAGCAAACAAAGAAATAATAAATAAAAAACTAAATATCCAAAAAGAATAATAACCTCTCTTGTTGCTCTTAAAATTATTTAATCTTCTTTGATTTAATTTTGATAATTTTTTCATTGTCTTGATTCAAAATCTATACGGGGATCAATAACTGAGTACATAAAATCACCAATTATTCCCATAACCAAACCAAGTAGTGAGAAAAAATAAAGTGTTGCAAATATAACTGGATAATCTCTAGTCAGAGCTGCTTCGTATCCCAGTAATCCCAACCCATCTAATGAAAAAATAACCTCAATGAACAGAGAACTTGAAAACAGAATTCCAATAAATGCTGATGGGAATCCAGCAATTACTATTAACATTGCATTTCTAAAAACATGACCATAAAGAACCTTTCTTTCAGTCAAACCTTTTGATCGAGCTGTAATTACATATTGTTGATTTACCTGATCAAGAAATGAATTTTTTGTTAAAAATGTTAAACCTGCAAATCCACTCACAAGCATAGCAGTTAGAGGTAAAGCTAAATGCCAAAAGTAATCTATTATTTTTTGAAGCAATGTTAATTCATCAAAATTTTCAGAAAATAAACCGCGTAAAGGAAAAATATCATAAAATCTTCCACCTGCAAAAAATACAATTAATATTACAGCAAATAAAAAATTTGGAATTGCATAACCTATTGTTACAATAGAACTTGATATAATATCGAATTTTGATCCGTCCTTTATTGCTTTTCTAATACCAAGAGGTATGGAGATTAAATACACTAATAAAGTTGTCCATAAACCAAGTGATATTGAAACTGGCATTTTATCTAAAACAATAGAAGTAACCTTTTGATCTCTAAAAAAACTTTCACCAAAATCAAATGTTAGATAATCTCTAAGCATTTTAATAAATCGTTCATGGGCTGGCTTGTCCATTCCATACATCTTTTCTATTTCTTTTATAACATCTGGATCGAGGCCTTGTGCTCCTCTATATTTGCTATCATTAACTGATGTAGAATTATCTCGATTAAACTCTAAAGTTTCACCCTCGCCACCACCAGAAAATCGAGCTGTTGACTCAACAGCTGTCCCAGTCATTTGTGCAATCATTTGTTCTACTGGGCCTCCTGGAACAATTTGAATGATTGCAAAATTTATAACCATTATCCCAAAAAGAGTTGGGATAATTAAAAGAAGTCTTTTTATTAAGTATGCACCCATATTGTGCTATTTTATATTATTTCTAATAAACTTTAATAATTAGTTTGATGTTCTATTTGATTGGATTGTTTCAAATTTACTCTGATTAATCCACCATGTATCAAAGCCTAAAGAATATTTTGGCTTTATTTTTGGTTGATCAAAAAAATCCCAATATAGAACTCTGTATGAAGAGATATGCCATTGTGGAATAACATAATAATTCCATAGAAGAACACGATCTAAAGCTTTGGTTATTGTAATTAGCTCTTCTCTATCACTAGCATTAATTAGACTTTCAATTAAACCATCTACAGCATAATTTTTTATACCAACAACATTTCTAGAGCCATCAGTATCTGCTGCATCAGAACCCCAAAAATTTCTTTGCTCGTTACCTGGTGATAATGATTGTCCAAATGTTTGAACAACCATATCAAAATCAAATGTTTCCATTCTTTTTTGATATTGTGCACTATCGATTGTTCTTACTTCGGCAATTATTCCTAATTTTTCAAGATTATCTTTAAATGGGAAAACTATTCTTTCAAAAGCAGGTGATCGTAATAAGATTTCAAATTCAAAAGGTTCTTTTGTACTAGAATGTAGAAGTTTACCATCAGCTAATTCCCATCCAGATTCTTCTAAAAGTTTTGAAGCTTTTTGCAGTTGCATCCTCATATAACCCGAACCATCTGTAACTGGATTTGTATACTCTTCTGTAAATATTTCTTTTGGCAGTACATCAAAATATGGATTTAAATAATTTAATTCTTCTTTTGAAGGAAGACCAGAGGAAGCAAGTTCTGAATTTTCAAAAAAACTATCTGTTCTTTTATATGCATCAAAGAATAAATTTTTATTAGACCATTCAAAATCAAAAGCATAAGAAAGAGCCTTTCTTACTCTTCTATCTTTAAATTTATCTTTTCTAATATTAAATGCAAAACCTTGCATACCTTGTGGATTTTCATGACTTATTAATTCTTTTTTAATTAAACCTTCATTCACAGCATTTATATCGTAAGCAGTTGCCCATTCTTTTGAAGAATTTTCAGAGAAGAAATCAATCTCACCAGATTTAAAAGCTTCCCTTTCAATACCTCTGTCTTTGTAATAATCATATCTAATTGTGCCGAAGTTATCTTTACCAATTTTAATCGGTATTGATGCACCAAAACCCCAATAATTTTGATCCAGTTCGTAAGTAATTGATCTTCCACTATCAAATGATTTAATTTTATAGGGACCACTCCCAATTGGAACTTCTAAAGATGTTTCTTCAAAATTTTTATTTTCCCAATAATGTTTTGGCAGTACAGGTAATTGGCCAACAATTAATACTAATTCTTTATTCGTATTTGATGTAAAATTAAATCTTACTTTATTTTCTTCTTGCTTAATAACTTCTTTTACATCACCATAATAATATTTATAAAATGGGTGACCTTTTTCCATCAAGGTATTAAATGTCCAAACAATATCGTCAGCTGTAATTTTTTTTCCATCGTGCCAATATGCTTCGTTTCTTAATGTAAATGAAACCCAAGATCTATCGTCTGGCCATTCAATCTTTTCTGCTAATAATCCGTATTCAGTGAATGCTTCATCACTTGATCCCGTTGTTAATGTTTCATACAATCCTCCAATTCCAGCTGCCGAAGTACCTTTTAAAATAAAGGGATTGAAGCTGTCATAGGTTCCAATGGCACTTCTTACTATCGATCCACCTTTAATTGAATTTGGATTAATGTATTCAACATTTTCAAAATCTTTTGAGTATTTTGGATCACCATGCATTGCAATTGCATGAGATATATTAGTATTAGCTTGTACTTTTAATTGAAAAATTAGAGTAAACGTAAAGATCAAAGTGAATATTTTCATACTTTTAATATATGTCTATTTATTAAAAATTAAAATAAATTTTAGTTTATTAATTTAATTATTTCATCATGAAGAGAGCTTGTACTGGAGGCAACCAAACTGCCATCTGAGTCTAGCGATATATCTTGTCCAAACTTATCCGTAATTACTCCACCAGCTCCTTCAATTACATTTACAAGAGCCATATAATCATGTACTTTTAATGTATCCTCTAAAACAATATCAATTAAACCTGAGGCTAACATCCCATACATGTAACAATCACCACCAAGTCTATAATATCTTGATTTTTCTATTAGTAATTCTAATCCTCTTCTGATTTGAGGTTCATCAAAATATAATCCAGATGTAAAAAGATAGGCATCTTTAATTTGTTTAATTGCACTAGTTTGAACATCTTTTCCATTACATTTTGTCTTTTGATTTTTTACTCCTATCCATCGTTCACTATGTGCAGGGCAATTAATAATTCCTAAAACTGGTTTTTTGTTATGAAGTAATGCAATTAAATTACCAAAATCTTTATGTCCAGCTATATAACTTCTCGTTCCATCTATAGGATCTAATACCCATATAAATTCAGCATTTATTTTTTCATTTTCATACTCTTCACCCAAAATTCCATGATCAGGATATTCTTTTCTTATTCTCTCTCTTAATATTTGTTCTGTTTCTTTATCTGCTAAAGTTACAGGACTTTCATCATTTTTAATTTCTATTTCAATTTTGTTTCTAAAATAATGCATTGAAGTTTTAGATGCATCATCAGCTAAAGAGTTTGCAAATTTTGAAAACTCTTCTGTGTTTAAAATCATTACTTAAATTTATGGGAGTGGTGCTGGATTATCTGAGTGCTCTCTAAGAAAATAAACTAAATCTGCTCTATCTTTTACTTTTTTCAAACCTGCAAAGTTCATTTTTGTACCTTTTATATATTTTTTTGGTTTATATAAAAATTCTGCCAATTCTTCATATCCCCATTCTCCACCGTATTCAGCTAAGGCTTTAGAGTAAGCAAAACCTTCAACATTTGCCTTTGGTCTATTTATAAGATTCCATAAGTGTGGACCTACTTTATTTGCACTACCTTTCTCATAATTATGGCATGTTGCACATTTTTTGAATAACTTTTCCCCATTATCAAGAGAAGCACTAGCTAATAACATTGAAATTGGCTCTATTACCTCCTCTTTTTTTTCTACTACTCCAACGCCAGTAGAATCTTCAGGAACGTCTATTTTATAAGCTGTTTCTTTTTTTTCACTATGATCAATATCAATAACTAAATCTCCAAAATGTCCGATAAGTGTAACAATTAAGACTGCCAATATAATAGATGCTAAAATTTTATTAACTTCAAGCCCAGACATGTATAAGTACATATACAGATTTTTTTTGCTAATGAATACATTTGTAATGATTACGAAATTTAAAAATAATAGCCTAATTGTCGCATAAATTATGAAAACTATCATAATGATACCTTCAAGAATGGCATCTTCTCGTTTTCCAGGAAAACCAATGGTTAAAATCAATGGCAAACCAATGATACAAAGAGTTTGGGAACAGGCAATCAATTGTAATATTGGGGATGTTGTAGTTGCATGCTCTGAAAATGAGGTATTTGATCTAATTACTAATCTAGGAGGAAAAGCAATATTAACAAATCCTAATTTACCCTCGGGCACTGATAGAATTTATTCGGCACTTACTCAAATGCCTAAACATAAAGAATTTGATTTTGTTATTAATTTACAGGGAGACATGCCTATTATTAAACCTCAACAAATTAAAAAAGTTATTAATCCATTAAAACACAAATACTCAATTGGAACTCTAGCAACTAATTTAAAAAGAGATGAAGTATCAAATAAGAACGTTACAAAAGTATCTGTCAAATGGGATAAAAATAATATTGGTCAAGCAAAAGAATTTTTTAGATACAAAAATATAATTGATGAGAATACATTTCATCATGTAGGAATTTATAGTTATACAATTAATTCAATAAAAGATTTTGTAAAATTACCTACTTCAAAAAATGAAAAACTGCTTAACCTTGAACAATATAGAGCAATGGATGCTGGTATAGGAATTGGTGTTACTTTAGAAAATAACATTCCTCCAAGTATTGATACAAAAGAAGATTTAAATCTTATAGAAACTATTATAAGAGAAAATAATGAATAAAATCAACTCCTTTTCTTTTCAGGGCATAAGTGGAGCATATAGTGAACAGGCAGGAAAAAAGCTTTTTCCTGACGCAACTAGCTCACCTTGTTTGACCTTTGAAGAAATGTTTGAACAAGTAAGAATAGAAAAAGTTGATGCGGCTATGGTTCCAATAGAAAATTCATTAGCTGGTAGAGTTGCTGATACTCAAAGACTTATTCCGAATTCTAAATTAAAAATTACTCAAGAATTTTTTTTAGAAGTAAATCATAATTTACTCGGTGTTAAAGGTTCAAAAATTTCTGATATCAAAAGAATACATAGTCATGAACAAGGAATTGCTCAATGTAGAAAAAATATTATAAAACTTAATAAAGCAATGATAGTTGGAGCTGATACTGCAGGTTCAGCTAAAATGATTTCCGAATTAAATAATATTGAAGACGCGGCAATTGCATCTGATTTAGCAGCTAAAATATATAACCTAGATGTAATTGAACCTAATTTTCAAGACTCAAAAAATAATGTAACTCGTTTTTTAGTAATGAAAAAAAATTTAGAAACGTTTGACCTCTCTTCAACAAATATAATAACAACACTTGTATTCACTGTAAGAAGTATACCTGCTGCCTTGTATAAATGTCTTGGAGGCTTTGCTAGTAATGGTATAAATATTACAAAATTAGAAAGTTACGTCCATCCACAGGGCTTTGATGTAGCCCAATTTTACGCTGATTTTGAAGGCCATCCAGATAACCCATCAGTTAAACTTGCCCTAGAAGAAATGAAATTCTTCTGCAAACATTTAGAAATACTGGGCGTTTATGAAAAATCTAAATTTAGAAAAAAGTAGTTTAATTGAAACTCTAGTTAGGTTTTTTATACAATGATGATATATTAGAGGAGGAAGGTTTAAGGGCAAATAACTTGCTAATCCAGTCAGGTCTGAAAAGAAGCAGCTGTAACAATTCTATTTGGGTCTTAATACCTTCCACTTATAAAAAATGAATAATTCTAATGAATATATAGTTCTGGCAAGAAAATATAGACCAAAAAAATTTATAGATTTAGTTGGTCAAGAAATGCTTGTTGAGATTTTGTCAAATGCCATCCCTAATAATCGACTTGCACATGCATATATCTTAACAGGAGTAAGGGGAGTGGGTAAAACAACTACTGCTAGATTAATTGCCATGAGCTTGAATTGCTCTGAAAGAGAAAAGAATAGTTGTGAGCCTTGTGGAAATTGTGATTCATGTAAAGCTTCTGGAGTAGATAGTAACTTAGATGTTATTGAAATGGATGCAGCTTCTAATACAGGAGTAGATGATGTTAGAGAAATTATTGAAAATGTAAAATATAAGCCAATTATTGGAGAATATAAAATATTTATAATAGATGAAGTTCATATGCTTTCAAAAAACGCATTCAATGCACTTCTTAAAACTTTAGAAGAACCTCCTGAACACGTTAAATTTATATTTGCTACTACTGAAGTAAAAAAAATACCTATTACTATATTGTCTAGGTGTCAAAGATTTGATTTACATAGAATAGATAATAAAAATTTATCTAATTACTTACAAAAAATTGCTACTATGGAAAAAATTGAAATTGATAATGAAGCTATTTCATTAATAGTTAGATCAGCAGATGGATCAATTAGAGATGCATTGAGTCTTCTTGATCAAGCAAACTCAAACAACCTTACAAAAATAGATTTAAAATCTATTACTAGAATGTTGGGGCTGGCAGAAAGATCAAAGATATTTGATTTGTTAGATAAAATTTTAACTGGAAATGTAACAGACTCACTAAATCATTATAGAAATCTTTATGAACTAGGAGCTGATGTAAATATGATTTTTGATGATTTATTAAATGTAACTCACTATATTACTCAAATAAAAATATCACCAAATATGAAAAATGATATTTATGTTCCAGAGACAGAACGAATTAAAGGAGCTGAAATTGCTTCTAAACTAACCTTAAACGATATTAGTATAATTTGGCAAATATTATTTAAAGGATTTCAAGAATTACAACAGGGCATTCATCTCTTTCAACATGGAGAAATGATTATATTAAGGATAATTTATTTTTTTGATGATAATAATGATCCTAGCAAACTAAAAATTATAAAAAATAAAAATTATGATGATAATAAAGATATTAATAATACTAGTATAGATAATTTAGATAAAATTGATAATAAAGTAAATAAACAGGAAGCTCCATCAAGTGTTAAATCAAATATTTCAATTTCAAACTATCGGGAATTTGTAGATATGTTTTTTAAAAATAGGGAAGGACTCTTGCATTCTAAGCTATATAATGATGTTTCTTTAGTTTCCTTTAAAGAAGGTGAGATAGTAATTAATACTGAAAAAATCAATGATTCTTCTTTTAATAGAACAATTGCAAAACTAATATCTAAATGGACTGGGAGGATTTGGTCAATTAATTCATCATCAAATAATTTAGGAAAAAGTTTGTATGAAGAGGATATTATAAATCAGCAAAAAGAAATCGAAATAATGAAAAATAATTCTTTTGTTAAAAAAATATTGTTTGAATTTCCTGAAAGTAAAATACATTCTATAACTGATCTCGGGGAAATAAATAATAATGAGGATATTAAAGAAAATAAAATTAAAAAGGAGTAACAATGGTTAATTTAGGCAACATGATGAAACAAGCTCAAGAGCTTCAAAAAAAGATGGCTGAAGCTCAAAATAAGTTAAATGAAATTGAAGTTGAAGGTACCTCTGGAGGAGGTTTAGTGAAAGTGATAGCAACAGCTAAAGGATCATTTAAAACTTTGTCAATTGATGAATCACTGATTAAAATTGAAGAAAAAGAAATTTTAGAAGATTTAATTATAGCAGCTATTAATGATGCAAAACAAAAAGGAGAAAATGCTGCTCAAGAACAAATGAAATCTCTAACTGGAGGTTTACCTTTACCCCCAGGAATGAAACTACCTTTTTAAATATGCAACAATCACCAATTGATAAATTAATAAATGATATTTCTAAATTACCAGGCCTTGGAAGAAGATCTGCTCAAAGAATTGCTTTATTTCTTCTAAAAAATAAGGATAAAAATTTATCTCCTCTGATCGATAGTCTTAATGAATCTTATAATAAGATTATTGAATGTGAAAAGTGTGGAAACATAGATACACAAAACCCATGTAACATTTGCTCAAATCATAAAAGAGATGAAACCACCATTTGTGTTTTAGAAGATGTTTCTGATTTATGGACATTTGAAAAAATTGGATTTTATTTTGGATTGTACCATGTACTAGGAGGCTCTCTATCAGCTATACAAGGTATAGGCACTGATGAATTGAGAGTTCAAAATTTAATAGATAGAATTAAAAATCATAACGTTAATGAAATAATATTAGCGCTAAGTACAACTATGGAAGGCCAAACCACATCATTTGTTATTGCTGACAAACTTCAAAAATTTAAAAATATCCAGGTAACTCGTCTTGCGCAAGGAGTGCCCATGGGTGGTGAAGTTCATTATTTAGATGAAAATACATTAAATACTGCATTTCAATCTAGAAAAAAAATTACTTAATCAAAATGGATAAATTAGTTTACGTTCCAAATCCATTATTACGCCAAAAAGCAGATAAAATTAAATCTGTTGGTAATAATGAAATAGAAATAGCCAAAAAAATGATGCAAATAATGTTAGAAGCACCAGGTGTTGGGCTGGCAGCAAATCAAATTGGAATTCTAAAACAAATAGTAACTATTTTTTTTGTTGATCAAGAAACTAAAGAACAAATACAATATACATTATTTAACCCAAATATTATCTCTTATTCTCAAGAAAAAATAATTATGGAAGAAGGTTGTTTATCACTCCCTGAGCAATTTGCAGAAATAGAGAGGCCTCAAAATATTGAAGTTGAATACTTAGATGAAAATAACAAACTAATAAAAAAAGAAGTTAGTGGAGTAGAGTCAAGAATTTTACAACACGAAATAGATCACCTCTCTGGAAAGTTGTTTGTTGATTATCTTTCTTCATTAAAAAGGAATATAATGATTAAAAAGGTAGAAAAATTTTTAAAAAATAAAAATAATGAATAATAAAAAAATAATATTTATGGGGTCACCAAAAATAGCCTCTGACTATCTTGAGGCATTAATTGAACATAATTTTATAATCTCTGCAGTATTTTCACAACCTCCTAAAAAAAAATTCAGAGGAATGAAAATAATTGAATCTGAAGTCCATCAACTTGCAAAAAAAAACAATATTGAAACTTTTTGTCCAAATACTTTTGATAAAAGTACTATTGAGATAGTTAAAAAGTTAAATCCTGATCTAATTATTGT
The DNA here is from genome assembly GCA_902593125.1 of uncultured Alphaproteobacteria bacterium. Taxonomy (GTDB): domain Bacteria; phylum Pseudomonadota; class Alphaproteobacteria; order HIMB59; genus CACPNW01. Next base: position 10,239 of record CACJGU010000017.1, on the reverse strand, counting down.
CATGGCATACGGTAAAATATTACCAAAAGATATTTTAGACCTACCACCTTTTGGTTGTATTAATATTCATGTATCTTTGCTGCCTAGATGGAGAGGCGCAGCCCCTATAGAGCATTCTTTAATGAATGGCGATAAAGAGACTGGTATATCAATAATACAACTAATTGAAAAATTAGATGCTGGACCAATTATTAATCAAAAAAAAATAGATATAGAAGATGATTGTAATAAAAATGAATTAAGTCAAAAATTAACAAAAGTTGGAATAAAATTATTATTGGAAACCATTCCTCTTATATTTGATAAAAAAATTTCTTATTCTGATCAGGATGATAATGATGCAACATATGCAAATAAAATTTCTTCACAAAATAGAAAAATTAATTTTAATAAATCAGTAAATGAAGTCTTAAATCTTATAAGGGCTCATTCTCCAAAACCTGGTGCTTGGTTTAGTATAGAAAATGAAAGAATTAAGATTATCAAAGCAAGAAAATCAAATTCTAGCGGTAATGCATCCACAATTCTTAATGATACCTTTGATATTGGTTGCAACGACGGAAGTATAGAACCATTGATTTTACAAAGAGAGGGAAAGAATGTTATTTCTAAAGATGATTTTCTTCGAGGTTATAGCTTTAAGATAAATGATAGAATAAATGCCTAACTACAAGATAATATTAGAATATGATGGGACAAATTATGTTGGTTGGCAACGTCAAGAAAATGGCCCTTCAATTCAGCAATTGGTTGAAGAGGCAATAGAAAAACTATCAAAACAAAAAATAACACTTTTTGGAGCTGGTCGAACAGATGCAGGCGTTCATGCAAGGGGACAGGTAGCTAATTTTGAATTAGAACAGCATTTTGATAGTGATACCATTAGAGATGGAATTAATCATTATCTAAGACCTCAACCCATATCTATTTTACATGCTGAAGAAGTTAGTAAAGATTTTAATTCCAGATTTTCAGCTAAATTAAGATGGTATGAGTACAAAATCTTAAATAGAAGATCACCAATTACTTTAGAGCAAAACAAAGTTTGGTGTGTACACAAAAAAATAGACACCGAAAAACTAAAAAAACAATCTGAACAATTTATAGGCAAATTTGATTTATCTGCTTTTAGATCGATAAATTGCCAATCAAAATCACCAATAAAATCAGTTAATTCACTAGATATAAATTTTAATCACGATGAAATAAATTTTTTAATATCAGCTAAATCCTTTTTACATTCTCAGGTGAGAATTATGGTCGGCACACTAGTCGATATAGGACTAAATAAAATAGAAAAATCAATTACAGAAATTATTCAATCCAAAAAAAGAGAATATGCTGGCGTTACTGCACCACCTGAAGGATTATATTTAATGAAAATAGATTATTAATAAAAGCCAATTTCTGATAAACAAATATCTGCTTGAAAATCTTTAAATCCAGCAACTAGTCCCAGTGTTTTAATGTTCTGACCTACCAATTTTTTTGGTTGATATGCATTTGATTTTTTAAATTCACTGAATGGTGCTTTTATCAAAGTCCACTCAGAATTAGTTTTAAAACTATATTTATAATATTGCCATGGAGCCATTGTTAAAGAAGTTCTTACATGAATTGAATACTCTTCATTATTACCAAATACTCTAAAATAAACTCCCTCAAACTCTTCTGTTGATATTGGAGGTTTTAATTGATTTCTTATTTGAATAAAGCCACCATTATTTTCGGTCGTTACATCTCCTGTCATATGATAACAATTAACATCATTTACTTTTGATATGATTGCTTTACCTTGCGACAAGCCACCCATTACTCCATCAGTAAAAAAAGCCCAATTTTGACCTTGAGAAGAAATTCCGGGTGTTTCTAGTTTATCAAGTATCATTGTATTCTGAGATTGAAGATTGAATGAAAAGAATAAAATAAAAACAAATATTATTAAACTTTTCAATTTTTACGATTTTCTGCTAATTTTTTTTTGATAAGAGATAAACCCGTTTCAACTTTTGATTTATATGATTCTTCAAATGCTTTTAACTGCCAATCTGAAAATCTAGATTTTAGTTCAGATAAATTATTTTGTTTCCATTCATTAGAAGTATTTTCATCTTTCCAAATATCTTTTTCTTCATTGGTTCTTCCACAACCGTAGCAATACCCTGAGATTGGGTCAGTTTTACATACGCTAATGCAAGGCGAAGTTACTTTGTTTTGTTCCATGACAATATACATATATTTTTTTTTAGTTTATTCCATTAAAACGATGTAAAACTTTAAAATTATGACTGATTTTAGCTATTTAAATGTTGATAATGCTTATAAATTAATCAATCAAAAGGTAACAAAAACTCCTTTGGTAACTAATGATTACATAAATAATCTTTTAGAAGCTGAAATTTATTTTAAACTTGAGAATTTACAAAATACTGGATCATTTAAACTACGTGGAGCTACACATAAAATTACAAAATTAATAGAAACTGTAAAAGACTCAGGCGTAGTAGCATATTCATCAGGTAATCATGCACAGGCTGTTGCCTATGCATCTATGATTAATACTATTAGTGCAAAAATAATAATGCCTAAAACTGCACCTCAAATAAAAATTGAAAATACAAAAAAATATGGAGCAGAGGTAATATTATATGACACTTACTTTCAAAGTAGAGAAGAGATAGGAAATGAAATTCAAAAGAAGGATAATAGAGCTCTAATTAAACCCTATGATGATGAAGATATAATTGCTGGTCAGGGAACTGCAGCTATCGAAATTGTAAATGATTTGAAAGAGCATTCAATTGAACCTGATCTGTACTTATGTTGTTGTGGAGGTGGAGGGCTTATTGCAGGAACATCAACATACTTAAAACATATTTACCCAAATATAAAATCATATTCTGTAGAGCCTGAAGAATTTGATGACACAAAAAGATCTTTAGAAGCTGGTAAACTTATACAAAATAAAAAAAATGCTAAATCTTTTTGTGATGCACTATTGGCACCACAACCTGGTAATATAACTTTTCAAATTAATTCAAATAATCTTGAAGGAGGACTAAGTGTTTCTGATGAAGAAGTAACAAAAGCTATAATTTTGCTAGCTGAACAACTTAAAATAGTTGTGGAGCCAGGAGGAGCAGTTGCAGCTGCAGCGGCATTAAATAACAAAATTGATGTTAAAAATAAAAAAATTATAGTTATGATTTCTGGTGGTAATATCGATCTAAGTTTATTTAATAAGTTATAATGAATCAATCAAATTTAAAAAAATTACAAAATCAATTAAAAGAAAAAGATACCGATATTTTTGTCATTAATAGAAGTGATGAATATTTAAATGAGTATATTTCCCCAAATGCAGAAAGATTAAATTTTATAACAAACTTTTCTGGTTCAGCAGGAAGAGCAATTATAACACCAACAGATGCCTTCTTGTATGTTGATGGAAGATATACTTTTCAAGCAAATACTCAAATTAACGCCATAGAGATTCAAGTAAAACACTTAAATAGCTTTTGGACAGATTTAGAAAAAATTTTATTAGAAGAAGAATATAAAATTGCATTAGATCCAACTCTTCATTCAATTAGAGAAATTAAAAAAGTGGTTAAAATATTAGAAAATTCAAAATCTCAACTCCAACTAATAGATAAAAATTTTGTTGATTTAATATGGGAAAATCAACCAAAAACTCAGTATACAGATATATTTGATCATCCAACAAGTTTTGCTGGTCAGAGCAGAAGTGAGAAATTAGATATTTTAAAAAAATTTTTAGATCAAAATGAAATTGATCATTACTTTGTTTCTGGGCTTGATAATATTGCTTGGCTATTAAATTTAAGAGCAGATGATATTAAATATACACCGCTGCTTTATTCCTATCTTCTAATTTCAAAAAATAATAAACATTCTTTCTATATTAAAGAGTCTGCAATGCCAGAAATACTAAAAAAGGAAATCCAAACACTTATAAATATTAATAATATTGAAAACATAGGATCAATTTTCAATAACATTAATTCATCTGAATCAATTGGTTTAGATTTTAATTCCACAACATATTATTTTTTGGATCTTTTAAGAAAACAAAAAATAAATACTAAAAATTTAGCAAATCCATGTATTTTGTTAAAAGCTATCAAAAATGAAACTGAACTAGAAGGAGCTAAAAAAGCACATATAAGAGATGGTGTAAGTATAACAAAATATATTTATTGGTTAAAAAATATAATGGATCCTAAATCAAATGATGAGATAAGTGTTGCTCATCATTTAGAAAATCTTCGAAGAAAAAATGAATTATTTCATTCTCTATCTTTTGATACAATATCAGCAATTGATAAAAATGCAGCCCTTCCTCATTACCGTGTTACTGAAGAAGGAAAGTCATCTTTCTCAGATAATAACATTTACCTTGTTGACTCAGGAGGGCAATATTTTGATGGAACAACAGATATAACTAGAACTATAATTTTAGGACAAGCAACAACAGAACAAAAAGATAGATTTACGAGAGTACTTAAAGGTCATATTGCCTTATCAAATCATATTTTTGATAAAGGAACAAAAGGCACTGATATTGATTATCTGGCAAGAAAAAGCTTGCAAGAAATTAATTTAGATTATGATCATGGGACTGGTCACGGTATTGGTAGTTTTTTAAGTGTTCACGAAGCTCCACAGCGAATTGCAAAAAAATCGATGTTTGAAAGTGTTGAATTACTTCCAGGAATGATTTTATCCAATGAACCTGGTTTCTATAAACAAAATGAATATGGGATAAGAACTGAAAATTTATTAATTGTAAAAGAGAATCGTGACAAGAAACTATACTTTGAAAATATCACCTGGTGTCCAATAGATTTAGATCTTATTGAAATCAGTCTACTGGATCAAATTGAAAAGCAGTGGTTAAATAAATATCATGAAGATGTTTATAAAAAACTGGAAAATTATCTTAAGGACGAGGAAAGGGCTTGGCTGAAAAAAGTGACTTTAGAGATTTAATTAAAACAAAAAATTATGCAGCTTTTTTATCAATATCATATTCAGTTCTAATAAGATATTTGTCTAGTTCAATTTTCCACTCATTTCCATATTCAGATTTAAAATACTTTACTAGTTCTTTATCATCTTTTAATTTGTTATCACCTGATTCAGCATGGAATTTGTTAAAAATGTTGATAAAATTAATCATTATACAATCATTTATATAGTGATTAATCTATGCAATGAAAGTATAAATATATTAACATTGATATGTAAAAAATGCATATATAAGAATATATGAAAAAACAAATATATTTAAATTAATTGATCCTGATTGACTTTGCACATTAATACTTCATAAATTTATAATAATATAATTTTCAATGATAATCATTTTAACACAATGCTTTCCAACTAAAGTAGGGGGAATTGAAACATTAATGTATGACATAGCATCATACTTAAGTATTAAACATGATGTAAAAGTATTAGCTGATCAACAAGATACTCACAAAGATTTAAAGTTTGATAAAAATAATAAAAATTTCTCAATATTTAGGTTTAAGGGTTTAAAATTTTTTAGAAAAAGAAAAAAATTTAAACAATTAAAAAAAATTTGTTCTGTTAATAAAATTGACGTTGTTATAACAGATAGTTGGAAAAGTCTTGAAAAACCCATCAAATTTCTAAAAGAAAAAAAAATACCAATCATTAGTCTTGTTCATGGAAATGAAATAATAATCAAAAATAATAAGCATAAAAACCGAATTAAGAAAATATTAGAATTGACAAGTGCAGTAATACTTAATTCAAATTATACAAAAAACTTGCTAACAAAAATAAGCAAGAGCTTAAAAAGAATTGAAGTTATTTATCCAGGTGTAAAACCAACTAATAATATATTAGAACAAAAGATTGATTTAAATAATGGTTTTCCAACTTTACTTACTCTCGCTAGACTTGAAAAAAGAAAAGGACATGCACTAATACTTAAATCTATATTTAATTTAAAAAAAAAATACCCAGATATTCAATATATTATTGCTGGTGAAGGAGATCAGTTAGATAATATAAAGAATGAAATAAAAAATTATAATCTTGATAAAAATGTAAAGTTAGTTGGCACAATAAATGAAAGTCAAAAAAAATTTATTTTTAGTAAAACAGATATTATGGTCATGCCAACATTAGATCAAAGTCATGCAAATTCTATTGAAGGTTTTGGTATTGCTTATATTGAAGCAGCACAATATGGGATACCTTCAATTGCCTCAAATATAGGAGGTACGCCTGAAGCAGTTTTACACAATAAGACAGGTTTAATTATTAATAATTTAAATGAGCTAGATGAATCAATTAAGAAATTAATAGAGAATAAACAATATAGGATTAAATTAGGGCAAAATGCAAAAATTAGAGCAGATAATGAATTAAATTGGGAAAAACAAATAGAAAAATATAATAAGTTGATAGATAATTTTCAATGACCATATTATTTCATAATACAACTTTTGATAAAATTGATGTTTGGAAAAAAACAATAAAAAAATATTTTAAAAACGAAAATTTAATTACTATTAAAGATTACAAAAAATTTGATGAAGTAAAATATGCAATTATTTGGAATTTACCAGATGAAATCCTTTCAAAGTTAAAAAATCTTAAGATCATTTATTCTATGGGAGCAGGGGTAGATCACATTTTGAAATTAAAAAATTATAACAAGAAAATTCCTATAATCAGAATAAAAGACGAGCAAATGGGTGAGAGAATTGCTAATTATTCTTTAGCTCAAATACTAAATTATCAATTAAATTTTAAAATTTTTCAAAATTCTCAAATAAAAAAATACTGGTCAGGTGAAAGAACCCCAATTGACAATAAAAACTTAACTGTAGGCATTTTTGGCTTAGGCTTTTTAGGAAAACATATTGCAGGATTACTAAATAAATTAAATTATAATGTTATTGCATATAAAAAATCTTCAACAAAAGTTAAAAATGTAAAGATTTATACTGGTAAAAATATTATTACTTTTATTAAAAATTCTGATGTTATCATCTCTATTTTACCATCAACATTTCAAACCCATAATATAATAGATAAAAAGTTTTTAAATATGATGAAAAAACACTCATGTTTAATAAATATAGGAAGAGGTAATACTATTGAAGAAAAAGACCTTCTAAATCATTTAAAAAAAAATAAAAATTTTTTTGCGTATTTAGATGTATTTAAAAATGAACCGTTAAAAACAAACAGTCAATTTTGGAAACTTCCAAATGTAACAATTACTCCACATGTAGCAGGTGTAACCGCCATAGAATCATCAGTAAAATATATGTACTCAGTATATAAAAATATAAAAATGAATAAAAAAGTAAAGTCAGATGTTAATCTATCTAATGGATATTAATTTACATCAAAATAATTTTCTAAAATTCTAAAATAAATACTTTCTAATTTTACAATATCTTCAACAAAGACATATTCATCCACTTTGTGTAATGTTTGATTTCTAAGACCTAACTCTACTACTTCACAATAGTTTTTTATATATCTTGCATCAGATGTTCCACCATCAGTTGCTTGTTCAGGTGGACTATTTCTTCCTGTCATATCAGAAATTGATTGTGAAATAATATTATACAAATCTCCTGCTTTATTAAGAAAAGACTCAGCTGTTGCATCATATGTATATGTACAATTAGCATTCTCTAATTTAGAGAAAATTTTTTCTATTTTACTATCAATCCATTTTATAATTGAGTCGGATGAGTGCATATCATTAAATCTTATATTAACAGTTGCTTTAGCTAATTCTGGAATTACATTTTGGACTGGATTACCAATATCGATAGTAGCAATTTGAACCGATGTTGGTAAAAAGTTTTCGTTACCTTTATCTAGGGGTTCTTCTAATATACTATTTAATAAATTGACTAGGTGATGTGAAGAATTCTCAGCTAAATGAGAATTTGCCGTATGACCCTGAATCCCTTTAACCCTAAAGAAGAAACTTACTGAACCTCTTCTTCCAATTTTAACCTTATCACCGACCTCATTTTTAGAAGTTGGCTCACCAACGAGACAATGATCAAACTTAAAATTTTGTTTACTTGCCCATTCTAAAATTTTTGGTGTTCCATTAACAGAATCTCTTTCTTCATCACCTGTAATTAGGAATGAAATTTTACCTGAAAAATCTTTATATTTATCAACAAATCTTTTTGCTGCACTTATGAAACATGCAACACTACTTTTCATATCTTCACTCCCTCTTCCATAGAGCTTTGCTCCATCTATTTTTCCAGAAAATGGTGGGTATTTCCATGAACTTTCATTTCCCACTGGAACTACATCTGTATGGCCGGCATAAACAAAATGTTTTCCCTCATTACCTATTGTTGCAAATAAATTTTTTACTTCATAAGAATTATTTCCAGAGAAAGTTAATGGATAGCAATCACATCCGATGGCTTTTAGATGACTTTCAACTATTGTTAAGGCGCCTTCGTCCTTTGGTGTTACACTTGCACATTGAACTAAAGATTGTGTAAGGCTAACTGGATCAAAATTAACTTCTGACATTAATCTCTTAACAAATCATTTATAGATGTTTTGCTTCTAGTTTTTTCATCAACTTTTTTAACAATAACGGCACAGTATAAAGAAGGGTTAATATCTCCCTCTTTTTTTCCCGGTAGTGTACCTGGCACAACAACAGAATAAGCTGGAACTTTTCCCATATGAATTTCTCCACTTGATCGATCAATTATTTTTGTGGACGCTCCAATAAATACACCCATTGACAAAACCGCACCCTCACCAACAATTACACCTTCAGCTACTTCACTTCTTGCTCCAATAAAGCAGTTGTCTTCAATAATAACTGGATTTGCTTGAAGTGGTTCTAATACACCGCCAATACCAGCTCCTCCAGAAATATGGCAATTTTTTCCAATTTGAGCACATGAGCCAACAGTCGCCCATGTATCAATCATTGTTCCCTCATCAACATAGGCCCCTAAATTTACAAAAGATGGCATCAATACAACACCTTTTGCTATGAATGCAGACTTTCTTACAACTGCATCAGGAACATATCTAAATCCGGCTTTAAGATGATCATCTTTAGTCCAATTTGCAGTTTTACTTTCTACTTTATCAAACCAAGTAGCATGAGATGCTTTAATAATATCATTATCATTTAATCTAAAACTTAATAATATTGCTTTCTTAATCCACTGGTTCACAACCCATTCATTATCTATTTTTTCACAAACTCTAATCGTTCCATTATCTAATTGACTAAGTGTGTTATCAACTGCATCACGTATTTCCCCACTCGTATTTGCGTTAATCTTATCTTTATCATCAAAAGCTTTATTAATTATATTTTCTAAATTCGTCATATTTTTCCTTCATTTACATCTTTTAAAAATAAACTCAAATCTCTTGTACTATAATCAAGATATTCTTTTGAAGCATTTATATCATCACTGAAATTTTCATAACCAGCATCAATCCAAACTGAAGTAAAATTTACTTTTTTAGCAGGTACTAGATTTTTTGCTATATCATCAAACATTGCGGAGGATTTAGGTTCAATATTAAACAAATCAATGATTTGCTTATATGGCTTTAATTCAGGTTTGGGGATGTAGTTTGCCATTTTAATATCAAATATTTCATCGAAAAAGTTAGTGAGATTGATTCTATCAAGAACATCTATAACATGTTTTTTATTTGCATTGGTGTAGATAATTTTTCTTCCCTGTAGTTTATGTAATTCTTCATTAAGAATTTTATTTGAACCAACAATGGAATAGTCTAATCGATGAACTTCATCAAGAAAATGGTCTGGATCTATTCCATGATTATCCATTAAGCCTCTAAGAGTTGTTCCATGTTGTTTGTAATATTTTGACTGAAGTTTTTTTGCTTCAGGCATATTCATATTCAAATTTTTTGAGATAAACTCACCCATTAATCTATGCACTTGTTGAAATATTCCACTATCTGCAGAATATAGAGTGTTATCTAAATCAAAAATCCATGTATTTATTTTCTCTTTAAATTTCATTTAATTAGATACTAACTGAGTTCCAATACCATGTTCGGTGAATAATTCCAATATAACTGAATGAGGAATTCTGCCATCAAGTATTGTTGATTTTTTAACACCTTGTTCCATTGCTTCAATACATGTTTTTATTTTTGGCTTCATGCCTCCAGATATAA
>CACJGU010000016.1 GCA_902593125.1 uncultured Alphaproteobacteria bacterium | reverse complement strand
TTACCAAAATATCGAAAAATGAAGCAAATCCTTTAATACAAACAATTAAGATTTATCCATTTAAAAAATATTTAAATAATTTCAAAAAAAATCAGTTCAAAATAGAGAAGGTAAAATTGCCGAAAAATAAATATATTAAAAAAGAAATTAATTTAGATATCTCTGATCATAATCTTAGCCTCATTGGTAAACTTGGTATTGAAGAAAATGATAAATCTAGAAGAGGAACACTTGGCCTAGACCTAGATTCCTTAAAAGCCATAAGAAATTATTTTTCCACTATAAAACGTAACCCAACAGATGTAGAAATTGAAACATTAGCACAAACGTGGTCAGAGCATTGCAAACACAAAATATTTTCAGCTAAAATTGATGATATTCAAGAAGGTATATTTAAAAAATATATTAAAGGAGCTACTGAGAAAATTATTCAATTAAGAAAAGATAATTTTTGTGTTTCTCTTTTTACAGATAATGCCGGCGGAATAGAATTCAATAAAGATTGGATTATTTGTCATAAAGTTGAAACACATAATACCCCTTCAGCCTTAGATCCATTTGGTGGGGCAATCACTGGAATTGTTGGTGTTAATAGGGATTGTCTTGGATTTGGAAAAGGAGCAAAGCCTATAGCTAATACTTACGCATATTATTTAGCAAACCCAAATAAAAATTATCAATTGTACCGTCAAAAAAATAATAAGGATCCAATGCTTTCAGCAAATTTTATTGCTAGGGGTATTATCAGCGGTGTTAGAGTTGGTGGCAATTGTTCAGGTATTCCTACCCCTCAAGGAAATGTGTATTTTGATGACCGGTTTGCGGGAAAGCCTCTTGTCTTTTGTGGAACAGTTGGGATAATTCCCAAAAAAATAAAAGGGAAATTATCGCATAAGAAAAAAGCTAATCCAGGAGATCTGATACTAATGGCTGGAGGTAGAGTTGGAAAAGATGGTATTCATGGTGCAACATTTTCATCGGAGGAATTAGACCCTAATAGCCCAGTAACTGCCGTACAAATAGGTGATCCAATAACACAAAAGAAAATGTCTGATGTCATCATTAGAGAATTGCGTGATGAAAATCTTTACTCAAGTATTACAGATAACGGTGCTGGGGGATTATCATCATCAATAGGAGAGATGGCAAAAGAGAGTGGTGGTTTTATAGTAAATCTTGAAAAGATTCCTCTCAAATATAATGGATTATATCCTTGGGAGATTTGGGTTTCTGAATCGCAAGAAAGAATGACATTAGCAGTACCTCCAACTAATGTAAAAAAAGTTATTAAGAGATTTAATGCAAGAGGTGTGGAAGCAACAATAATTGGTAAATTTATTAAAAAAGAAAAAGCAATAGTAAGATATAATAAAACTGAAATTCTCAATTTAGATATGGAATTTCTTCATGAAGGTTATCCTAAATTAAATTTAAAAACATCTTTTCCAAAAATTAAAAAGGAAAAGAAAAAAATAACTAAGAAAATTTCTTTGATAGATAAATTACATAAACTTCTCTCTAGTCCTAATATTGTATCAAAAGAATTTATAGCCACGCAATACGATCACGAAGTACAATCAACCTCTATTATAAAACCTTTACAAGGCGAAGGTAGAGTTTTTGGAAATGCTACTGCTATCAAACCTCTATTTAATGATGAAAAATCAATAGCTCTTTCTCAAGCTGCTTATCCTCAATACGCAGAAACAAATCCTTATGATATGGCTGGATGTTCTATTGATACAGCATATAAAAATTTAATTGTAAGTGGTGCTAACTCAAAAAAAATTGCTATTCTTGATAACTTTTGTTGGTGCAGCTCTGATGAACCTGATCGGTTGTATCAATTAAAAGAAGCAGCAAGAGCTTGTTATAATTATGCAGTTGCTTACCGAACACCTTTTATTTCAGGAAAAGACAGTATGTTTAATGATTTTAAAGGTTTTAATAAAACCGGGAAATCAGTAAAAATTTCAATACCTCCGACATTGCTTATTTCTTCTATTGGAGTAGTCGATAAAATTTCACACTTAACAAAAATTACACCAGATGATGATGATATACTTCTAGTTTTAGGTAACACCCTTAATGAATTAGAGGATAGTGTTTATTCCAAAATTATAGGTTATGAAAAATCAAAAAGTCCAATTGTAAATAGCAAAGAAGCACTTCGGACATACAATAATTTTGAAAAGGCTAATAAATTAGGCATTATAAATTCTGCAATTGGAATAGATTTGGGTGGGCTTGGAATTGCAATTACAAAGATGGCAATAGCTTCAAAGAAAGGTCTAATCATTGATTTAAAACTAAAAAATAAAATCTCAAATGATCAATTTTTATTTTCTGAAACTCAAAGTAGGATTCTAGTATCTGTTAAAAAAAATCAGTTAACCAATTTTAAAAAAATATTTAACACTTCTGATTATGGAATTATTGGTAAATGTTCGGGGTCAGATGTAATTGAGTTTAAAGATAACAATAAAATTATCAGAGGTAAAATTTCAGATTTTGCAAAGTCATACAAAAAAAATATTAAAGGGTTATGAAAGTATTAGTCTTATCAGGTTACGGTATTAATTGTGAAAATGAGACCCTACATGCTTTTGAAGTAGTAGGTTTTAATGGAAAAATTGTTCATGTTAATGATCTAATTCAAAATCCTAAACAACTTAATAATTATCAAGTATTCGCTATACCTGGTGGTTTTTCATATGGTGATGATACGGGTTCAGGAAATGCAATGGCAAAAAAAATTATGACCAATTTGTATGATCAACTAATAGATTTTTCATCAAAAGATAAATTAACCATTGGAATTTGTAATGGGTGTCAAATACTAATTAATCTTGGTTTAGTTCCAAGCTTAAACAAAAAAGATCCAGAAGTAGCAATGATTGAAAATAAATCTGGAAGCTATGAGTGTCGATGGGTAGATGTAAAAGTTAATAATAATAAATCACCATGGCTAAAAAATATTAGTACCTTAAACTTGCCTGTCGCGCATCAAGAGGGACAATTTATGATACCTAAAAAAATACTTAAAAGTATTAAAGCTAATAATCTTATTGGGTTACAATATATTGATCACGATAAAAAATTAGCCAAAGGCAAATTTCCCTTTAATCCTAATGGGTCTAAAGATGATATAGCTGCGTTAACAAATCAGAATGGTAATGTTCTTGCGATGATGCCTCATCCTGAAAGAGCTTTTTATCATTATCATGTTCCTGATTGGCAAAATAATAAATCAAAAAAATTTGGTGATGGATATAAAATTTTTCTGAATGCAAAAAAATTCTTTAAATAAATTATACCGCCAATTCTACTATTTTTTTCATAATAGTTGGCATTCTAGAATTAGAATAAGTTGATTTTTTAATCCAAATACCATTTGATAATCTTGCTTTTTTTATATTTCCATAAAAAATTTCTGTTTCCAAATCAAAATGACTAAAAGAATATTCAAAGAAACCTCTAGATTTTAATTTTGTTTTAATTTTCTTAATGTCTTGATCAATAATCAATAATTTTTTATTTTTCACCCATGCATCATTAGGCACTTCAAGCATAGATGCTAACATTCCTTTATTAGGTCTAATACGAACTAGAATTTCATTTTTTTCATTCACCACGACATAAGCTCTTGTATATTTTATGGGCCTAATTGTTTTTTTTCTTAATTTTACAGGAATTTTAAGTTGTAAGTTTTTTTTATATGATTTGCAAATTTTATTAATACCGCAAATATTACATTTTGGATTTCTTGGAATACAAATTTTTGAACCATAATCCATAAAAGACTGAATTAAATCGGAAGAGTATTTTTCTGATTTGAATTTTTCTCCTAGTTCTTTAATTTGAGATTTAACCTTAGCAATCGGTTTGTTAATAGCATACAGTCTTGCCAATATTCTCTCTATATTTGCATCAAGTGGTATAACGGATTGATTAAATGCTATTCCTAATATTGCTTTAGCAGTGTAGTCTCCTACTCCTGGTAATTTGATAAGCTGATCATATGATGAGGGTATTTTGTTATGAAAATTTTTATTTATTATTTTAGCTGATTTTAATAAATTTCTTGCTCTTGAGTAGTATCCTAAACCAGACCAAAATTTCAATATTTGAGGTTCAGTTGCTTTTGCAAGTTTTTCAATTTTTGGCCATTTGATAATGAAATCCTGGAATTTATTTTTTACTGTATTTACAGTAGTTTGTTGAAGCATAAATTCACTTACAAACACCTTATATGGGTCAAGAATATTATATTTATTAGTTCTTCGCCAAGGTAATACTCTAGCATTTACTGCGTACCATTCGACTAAAAACTTTTTTACTTTATTTTCCTGATTAAACATAATACTTTCATATTTAGGTAATAAATAAAATATTAATATGGATAAAAAAAATAGTAAGCCAAAAAGAGCATTTATTCCACAAACTATTGGGGATACTGTTAAAAAAATTAATAAAAATTTTACATCTAAGTTTGGTAAACTTGAATTTATAATTCATTCTAATTGGCCCAATATTGTAGGCTCTTATTTTACTGATTACTCCCAACCTAACCAAATAACGCGTGTACGTGATTATGAAAATGACTTAGGCGAAACAGTGTATAAAGGTTATTTGAATGTAAGTGTTGCGCCAGCAGCTGCTTTAGAATTTCAACATTTTAAAGATATTATTATTGAGAAAATAAATAGTTATTTTGGATATAAAGCAGTGATGGACTTGAGAATTACCCAGAATTACAAACCTAATATTAATAAAGATATTAAGTCTGATCAAATAATTGAAGGTACCGATTATAAAAATAGTGTAAAAAATGAAGTTGAAAATATGGTCAATAAAGAATTGAAAAAATCGCTTATTGATTTAGGTATAAATATCAAGAAAGGAACCAAATACTGATGAAATTTAGTACTGTATTAACAATATTTTTCTACTTAGTTTTTTCTCTTAATTTAAAAGCAGATAATCATTCAGTTCTTAGTATCTCAGATAACGACTTCTATATTGGTAGTCCTGATGCACCAGTAACTATTATTGAGTATGCATCTATGTCTTGTAGCCACTGTGCTGATTTTCACAATAATACGTTAGATGATTTAAAATCTGAATATATTGATACTGGAAAAGTAAGGTTTGTTTTTAGAGATTTTCCATTCAATTATCCAGCTTTAGCTGGAAGCATGATAGTTGGATGTGTTCCTAAGGATGTAAAATACCAATATATGAATGCATTGTATAAATTACAAAATAATTGGATTAGACGTGAACATAGCGATACTAGAAAAGAATTGTACAAAATCATGCAAAGTGGAGGAATGAAACAAGAAGAATTTGATCTATGTTTAAGCAATATTGACCTCGAAAATGATATTTTAGAAGGTGTAATGAGTGCACAAAGAGAATTTAATATAAGATCGACTCCTTCATTTATCATAAATGGAGTACTTTATTCAGGAAACAAAAACATAAAAGAGTTTAGACAAATCATTGATAAAATATTATCACAATAGTTAATGATTAATTTTAAAACACTTAAAGTCAAAGGCTTTAAGTCATTTGTGGAGCCTATAGAAATTCATATAGAAAATGGTTTAACGGGTATTGTAGGCCCAAATGGATGTGGAAAGTCTAACCTTGTTGAAGCTTTTAGATTCGTTATGGGAGAATTATCGCCAAAACAAATGAGAGGAAGTGAATTAGATGATGTAATTTTTAATGGAACTGATGATAGACCTGCTTGGGATATTGCCGAGGTAACAATAGATTTAGATAATAAAAATAGAAAAGCACCAAGTATATTCAATGAAACTGATACAATAGAAGTAACAAGAAGAATTTGGAGAGGTGAAGGCTCAGAATACAGAGTAAATGGTAAAGAAGTTCGCTTAAAAGATGTACAATTATTATTCGCTGATGCTGCAACAGGTGCTCGATCAACATCTATGGTTAGTCAAGGAAGAGTTGGGGCAATCATTGCAGCAAAACCAGAGCAGAGGCGAACGTTACTTGAAGAAGCTGCAGGAATAACTGGCTTACATTCTAGAAGACATGAAGCGGAATTAAGACTTAATGCTACGGAAAACAATCTTGAAAGAGTAAAAGATGTTTTAAAAGCTCAAGATGAACAATTAGTAATATTAAAAAAACAATCGAAACAAGCAGAGAGATACAAATACATACAAAAAGATATCACTAAAGCGAGGGCGCGTTTATTTTATAGAAAATGGATAGATGAAAAAGAAAAATTAGAATTAGCAAATAAGAAAATCAAAGATGAAACAAACAAAGTTAATGACCAAACACAACAAGTTGCAAAACATAATGTTGAATATGAAAATAATCAGGGAAAACTTCCAGATCTAAGACTTGAGGAATCTAAAATTTCATCAGAACTCCAAAAGTATACAATTAATTTAGAAAACCAAGAAAAAGAAATTGAAAGAGCCAATTTAGCAGTTGATGAGACAAAAGTCAGAATAGAACAAATAAGAAATGACATCGAAAGAGAAAAATTTCTATATAATGATGCTAAACAAAATTTAGGCAGAGTAACAGAAGAAAAATCTACATTACTTAAACAACAGGGTGATTTATTTATTCAAGCAGAAGACCAATTAGTTGACGACAAAGTATCAAATAATAAAAATAATAATCCTATTATTGATTTTATTGATTTTGAAGATGGTCTAGAAAAAGCAATTGCTGCAGTATTCTCTGATGAATTAATTGCATCAATTGATCAAGAGCAAGCTAGCTTTTGGAGAAAATTAGATATAATTTCTTCTGAATTTTCTTCTGGAATAATTAAATTCTCATCATTAATAAAAGCACCAGATAACCTAAAAAAGAAATTAGAATTTATTGGATTAATTGAAGAAAAAGAGAATGTTTTAGATTTGCAAAAAAACTTAAAACCTGGTCAAATCTTAGTTAGTAAATCAGGTGAGATTTGGAGATGGGATGGATATGTTTCAAGAGGAAAACAAAATAATTCAACAAAAGCAATTTTAGATCAACTTAACAATAGACGAATTAAACAACTGAGTCTTGAGGAAAGACAATGGTACGATATTTCCGAAAAAGCCAGCCAAAGAATTGATGAACTAAATAACAGAGAAAATGTATTAAAAGATGAGTTATCTAATCTAAAATCTGTTCCAAGTAATGTTTCAAATGAAAAATTAAAAATTCAAGATTTGATTAATAAAAATAAAGAGATTTATGCAAAAATCGCAGATGAGCTCAGACAAACTGAACAAAAATCAAATGAAATAAATAAAGTACTTAAATTAGAAGAAATTAAATTAAGCGAATTAAGAGAAGAAAGAATAAGAACTGAAGGACAAATCAACACTATTAATGAGGCAATAAAACTACTTTCTACTCAAGTTAAGGAAAGATTAAACATCCAATTAGATGAATTAATTAATATTGGTGAAATTGATCCAAATAAAGCTCTAGGAGATATTATTGATTTAGAAAAAAAACTAGAAAGGCTGACTGCAGAACAAGAAAGATTAGGCGGCGTAAACTTATTAGCTGAAAAAGAATCAAAAGAACTAGAAGAAAAAGTAAATAGTATTAAAAAAGATCAAAGTGATTTATTAAGTGCTATTTCTAAATTAAGAGAAGCAATTGATTCTCTAAATACCGAGGGTCGACAAAGATTACTTGCTGCATATGGTATAGTTAATGAGAATTTTCAAAAATTATTTACAAGGCTTTTTGGTGGAGGAAAAGCATATCTCAAATTTACTGATGAAACTGATCCTTTACAGGCTGGATTGGAAATTTTTGCAAGCCCACCCGGAAAAAAATTACAAAACTTGAATTTACTATCTGGTGGAGAACAAGCTTTAACTGCACTTTCCTTGTTGTTTGCAGTATTTTTATCAAATCCTGCTCCTATTTGTGTTCTCGATGAGGTTGATGCACCACTAGATGATACTAATGTTGATAGATTTTGCTCGTTGGTCGAAGAAATTGCAAAAACTTCATCAACAAAATTTTTAGTAATTACACATCATAGGATGACAATGGCACGGGTGAACAGACTGTTCGGTGTTACTATGCCTGAAAAAGGTGTATCTCAATTAGTTTCAGTAGATTTAGAGAAAGCAATAGAAATTAAAGAAAATGATGAATTATAAAAATAAAGATTTAGAGGAATTAAATAAAAAAATTAAAAATATAGATGATCAAAAAAATAATAGTAATAGAAAGAAGAAAGAAAGCGGAGCCGGTTTTGGCTTCAAAATTAGTACTGAAATTATAGCAGCTTTAGTTGTAGGGGTTGGAATTGGGCTTATTGTGGATAATTATTTTAATACAAAACCTTTTGGATTGATTATTTTCTTCATTTTTGGCGCATTAGCTGGATTCTTAAATGTTTATCGTGTAATGCGTCGCATTGAAAAACAAAGGTAATTTTAATACTCAGAATATATTATGGCCGCAAAAGATAGTCCCCTTAAACAATTTGAAATTGATACAATATCAAACATTGAAATAGGTAATTACAATTTGTCTTTTACTAACTCTTCTTTTGCTATGCTTTTAACTGTTTTAATTATAACTTTATTTTTAACCTTAACAGTAAATACGAGATCTATCATCCCAACAAGAATGCAACTGATATCAGAATTAATGTATAATTTTATTGCTCAATTATTAAACGATACTGTTGGTGATAATGGAAAAAAATATTTTCCTTTTGTGTTTTCACTGTTCATGTTTGTTTTAATTGGAAATATGGTTGGCATGATTCCATATCAGTTTACTTTCACCAGTCACATAATTGTTACATTTGCTCTAGCTGCAGTTGTTTTCATAGGAGTAACAATCCTTGGTTTCATTAATCATGGAATTAAATTTTTTTCGCTCTTCGTAATTCCAGGAGTACCATTCTATATGCATCCTCTCCTTATTCCAATTGAGGTAATATCTTATCTATCAAGACCAATTAGCTTATCAGTTAGACTTTTTGCTAATATGCTTGCAGGTCATACTCTTTTAAAAGTTTTTGCTGGATTTGTAGTATCCATGCCCTTTTTTACGGGTGTATTTCCTCTTGCATTTATTGTTGCATTGACAGGGTTAGAAATTTTAATTGCTTTTTTGCAAGCATATGTGTTTGCAATACTTACGTGTTTATATATTAACGATGCTTATCATTTACATTAATTTAAAATAGGAGGACTTATGGAAATAGAAGCAGCAAAAGTTATCGGAGCAGGTTTAGCCGTAATAGGTGTTATTGGTTCTGGTATTGGTATTGGTAACATTTTCTCATCATTTATTCAGGCAGTTGGAAGAAATCCTGCAGCCAGAGGAGAGGTTTTTACAATGACAATGCTAGGCTTCGCACTTGTTGAAGCAATTGCTTTATTTGCACTTGTTATTGCTCTAGTTATTTTATTTGGATAATTTAGATATTAGAAATTAATGCCACAACTAAATCCAGAGTTCTTTGTTTCTCAACTCTTTTGGCTTGCTGTATTTTTTTCTTTTCTACTTATTTTTTTGTGGAGAGTTTCTCTTCCTAGAATTTCACTAGTATTAGAAAAAAGACAAAGAAAAATAGACGAGAATTTATCATCTGCTAAAATGCTTCAAGAGCAGGCCCAGGAAATAGAGAGTAATATAAATAATAAAATTAGCAAAGCTAAACAAGATGCAGATGAGAAAATAAAAAAAGCTATCTCATCATTACAAAGTGATGTTAGTACAAAATTATCTACTCTTGATGAAGAATTAGAAATAAAAATTTCTAATTCTGAAAAAGAAATTTTAAAAAGTAAAGAATCGCAAATGAAAAACATAGATAATGAGATAGCAAATATAACAAAAATTACTGTTTCTAAAATTACAAACCTTAGTATATCTGAATCAGAAATTGAACAAGCGATTAAAACTCGCAAAGGACTTCTAAGTTAATGTTTTCTGATCCACAATTCTGGGTAGCTGTATCATTTATTTTATTTATTGCCGCCATATTTAATCCTGTAAGAAAAATGCTAGTATCTAGCCTGGATGCACAAATTAGTGAAATTAAAACAAAAATTGAGGAAGCAGAAAATTTAAAAAATGAAGCACAAAAAACACTCAGTGAACTTAAGAAAAGAGAGGCTGAGGTTGAAAAAGAAATAGAAAAATTTAAAACTGATGCTGAGAATAAAATTAGTGAGTTGAAAAACTTGTCTTCCAAAAAACTGTCAGACCAAATTGAAAAAAAGAAAATTTTAGCTGATAATAGAATAGAACAATTATTAAGAGATACAAATCAAAATATTAAAAGTTATATTGCAGATATAGCAATTGAAGCGATAACAGATATTCTTAAAACCAGTCTTTCTAAAGATAAAAAAGCCGAACTAATTAATGACTCTATAAACGACTTAAATAGAGTATTAAAAAATTAAAAAAATTATTTTATTTTTACAAAACCTAACGTTATTGAACTGACAGAACTTTTTGGATCTATAAAAATATCTATACTACTCATTAACTCTGTAATTTCATATTCTTCAGTTGTTTTATTATAATTTAATTCACCTCTTAGTCTAAAAAATTGCTTGTCAATAATCTGGTCTTTAGAGTCATAAATAATTGCAAATAAAGGAAAATTAACTTCTTTATTTATTGGATTTATTGGCTCAACCACAATTAATAAATCTAAATAATAATTTTGAGAAATTGATGTAGTTGTGCAGTTTTTTAGGAAACCATAATTATTCAAAGAAGCTTTATAACTAATCTGATTTAAATCGATATTTTCAATATCTCCCTGGACATAGACTTTATTTTCAGATGAAAAATATACAGAGGGGCAATTAATAATAGTTGAATTTTTAGACTTATTTTGGAAATTTGAACATCCAAAAAGTAAAATAAATAAAAAAAATGTTAAAAGTATTTTCACAATTATTGTATTAATACTAAAATATCATAGATTACAATATGTAGATTAAAATGAATAAAAAACTTAATGTTTATCTTGCTGGACCCAGAGGTTTTTGTGCTGGAGTTGATAGAGCCATTGAAATGGTAAAAAGTGCCTTAAAAAAATATGGTAAACCAGTCTACGTAAGACATGAAATAGTTCATAATAAATACGTTGTTGATAGTTTAAAATCAGAAGGAGCAATATTTGTTGAAGACTTAAATGAAATAGATGACAAATCTAGACCTGTTATTTTTTCAGCCCATGGAGTACCAAAGTCAGTACCAGAGGAAGCATCAAAGTTGAATTTGCTATTTTTTGATGCAACTTGTCCTCTGGTAAGTAAGATTCATAAAGAAGTTGAACAATTTGATAAAAAAAAATTACCTGTAATTTTAATTGGTCATAGGAATCATCCAGAAGTTATTGGCACAATGGGTCAAACAAATAATGAAATTTATTTAGTAGAAAAAGTTTCTGATGTTAAAAAATTACCCATTAACAAAAATGATAAAATTTCATACGTTACTCAAACAACTCTTTCAGTAGATGATACAAAGGATATAGTTCAAGAAATTAAATCTCATTTTAAAAATGTAATAGAACCAAAAAAAAATGATATTTGTTATGCAACTACAAACAGACAAGAAGCAGTAAAACAAATTGCAGATCAATGTGACTACTTTTTAGTTATTGGTGCGAGTAATTCATCAAATTCTTTAAGACTTGTTGAGGTTGCAAAAAATTATGGTGCTAAAAAAGCTATACTTGTAGAGGATGTTGACTCGATAAACTTAAATATTTTTGATGAAATTCAAAACATAGGCATTACAGCAAGTGCTTCTTCACCAGAAATATTGGTAAGTAAATTATTAAATAATCTTAAAAATAGTTTTGACTTGAAAATAAATGAAGCTCATTATCAAAAAGAAGATACGTACTTTAAAGTTCCTCAAATATTGAAAGTTTAATTATGGCAGTTTTTACAGTTATTGAAAAAAATGATATAGAAAATCTATTATTAAATTATAAAATTGGAACAATTAGAAGTTTTGAGGGGATACTTGAAGGGGTAGAAAATACAAATTACAAAATTCAAACTTCTATAAATAAATTTGTTCTAACTATTTTTGAGAAAAGAATAGATAAAGACGACTTGCCTTTTTTTATTAATTTACAAAAACATTTAGCTAATAAAAATGTTCAATGCCCAATACCTGTACCTAATAATAAAGGTGTATTTATTCAAAATATTAAAGATAAGAAATGTGTTATAATGTCATTTCTTGAAGGAAATAATCAAATAAAAAACAAAAATAAAGATCACTGTTTTGAAGTTGGAAAACTATTAGGGAAATTACATCAAAGTACAAAAGATTTTAATTATAAAAGACAAAATTATTTAAACTTGCAAAAATTAAATGAAATTATTCTTAAATGTAGTAAACAAAAACAAGATCTTTATTCAGATTTAATAAAATCTATTGAGAATGAAATTAGTTTTATAAGTAATAACTATCCAAAGAAGCTTCCAAGAGGAATAATACATGGTGATATTTTTATGGATAATGTTTTTTTTAATAATAATAAAATTTCCGGTATTATTGATTTCTATTTTGCTTGTATCGATTACTATATATATGATTTATCAATTTGTATTAATGCTTGGTGCTTTAGTAAAAATGGAATCTTTGATAATGAAAAATTCAAAGCAATATTAATTGGTTATGAAACTCATAGAAAAATAAATAAAGAAGAGAAAGATAATTTAAATATAATTTTAAGACTTGCAGCAGTTAGAATTCTTGTAACAAGACTACATGACCTTTTATTTCATAAACCAGACACGTATGTTACACCAAAAGATCCAATTGAATTTTATGAAATATTATCATTTCATAAAAATAATATAAATATTATCTAATAAATGAAGAAAATTATTTATACTGATGGTGCCTGTTCAGGAAATCCAGGAACAGGAGGTTGGGGTGGAGTTATTTTAGAAGATACAAATTCTCCCATTTGTCTAAATGGCGGAGAAGAAAACACAACAAATAACAGAATGGAGCTGACGGCAGCAATAAACTGTATAAAAGTATTTAAATCTAAAGAAAATATCGAAATTTATACAGATAGTAAGTATTTAAAAGATGGAATAGAGAAATGGATAAATAATTGGAAAAAAAATAATTGGAAAACTGCATCAAAAAAAAGTGTAAAAAATAAAGATCTTTGGATTGAATTAGATGATATTATTCAAAAACATGAAATAAATTGGAATTGGGTCAAAGGACATGCAAATAATAAGTATAATGAATTAGCTGACAGCCTTGCACGTAAATACATTGAGGAACATAATTAAAAATTTAATTTATTTTTTAATAGTAATTTTTTTTTGCATAAATCAATCATATGCAAGTGAAAGATGGAAGATAGATAAAGATATATCAAAAATATCCTTTGAGGTTCCTGTACTTTTTACAACAAACGTTAAAGGTTCATTCAAAGATATTGATGGTTTTGTCCAATTGGATACAAAAGATAGGGAAAAAAATAAAGCTATATTTTCAGTATCGATAAACAGCATAGAAATAAACTATCAAAAATATAAGGAACTTTTATTAAGTCCAATTTTTTTTAATGCAAATAAATATCCATTGGGTGTCCTTGATACAAAAAATTTTTTATATAAAAATAATAAAATATCTAAATTAGAAATTGAATTAACTATAAAGAATAAAACAATAAAAATTCCTATAAATTTGGAAGTTAATCAACTAACACAGGATTTAGTTCAAATAAAAGGCAAGTTATTTTTTCTAAGATCAGATTTTAATATCGGGACTGGTAATTGGCAAAATACAACAATTTTAAAAGATAGAGTTGAGTTAAATTATGATATTTTCTTATTCAGAGAATAATAAATCTGAAGCAATAATCTTATTTGACGAATAAATATTTTTCCAAACCTCATACCTTTTTAACAATAGTTCAATATTGTCTAATTGAGGAGAAAACTCTTTTTTAAATTTAATTTTTTTAATTATTTCTTCTTTATTCTCTATATTTTTATCAGCATATATAGCTAATCTAGCCACTCCTAATGCAGCTCCAAACTCACTTTGATCACATATTCTTAACTGTCTATTCAATAGTGAGGATAAAAATTGTATCCAAAAAGAGCTTTTTGAACCTCCTCCTACAACATATATTTTATCAAAATTTTCATTGACCTTTAGAATTGATTTTACCCCATCAAGTATAGCAAAACTAATCCCCTCTATTACTGCATATTGCATATCAGTTTTATCAGTATTTGTTTTAATCGAATGAAAAGAGCCTCTTATAAATGGATCATTATGTGGGGTTCTTTCACCTGTTAAATACGGTAAAAAATATGATGAGTTCATTATTGAACTTTGATTAGAATAATATTTTTCTATATTTGTTAAAGCTTCATTAATTGAGGTATTTGTAATATTACAAATCCAATCTAAACAATTACTAGCACTTAGCATTACTGACATCAAATGCCATTTATTTGGTAAGCAATGGCAGAAAGAATGAACAGCATCACTAGTATTAATTAAAAAATTTTCAGTAGGTGTAAAAAAAACACCTGATGTACCTAATGAAATAAAAGATTGATTTTCATTAACTACACCCATCCCAATTGCAGCTGCTGCATTATCTCCTGCCCCACCAACAATAATAACATTATTAATAAACTTAAATTTTTCTTTAAGACTTTGTTTCAAAAAACCAGTATCATGATTGCCTTCTACTAATTTGGGCATATTTTTTTCTTCAAGATACGAGCAAGCTAGTAACTTATCAGACCATTTTCTATTTTTAACATCTAACCATAAAGTTCCTGAGGCATCAGACATTTCAGAGTAGAATTCACCAGTAAGATAAAATCGAAGAAAATCTTTTGGAAGTAAAACTTTTGATATTTTTTTGAAATTTTCAACTTCATTATTTTTTACCCAATTAATTTTTGGAGCAGTAAAACCTGGCATAGCAATATTCCCAGAAATTGACCGGACATCAAAACTTTGTTTTTCAAATTCTTCACATTCCTCATGGGAACGGGTATCATTCCAAAGAATACAGGGTCTAATCACACTTCCTTGATTATCAAGTAGAGTAGCGCCATGCATATGCCCTGATATTCCTATTGAAATTGTATTTGAGAAATCTTTTGGTTTTTTTTTGATTAGTTCCTGAAAGCAATTATGTGTTGCTTTAATCCACTCTTCAGGGTTTTGTTCGCTGTAACCATTCTTTGGAGACTGTGTAGTTAGAGGTGAATGAGATGTAGCTAGAATTTTTTGGGAATTATCTATCAGTATTGCCTTTACTGATGATGTCCCCAGGTCAATACCAATATACATTTTTTTATAATAATTAAATTATATGACTAATACAAATCTTAATTTATTTAAAAGAATATTTAGAATACATTACATAGATACCTGATAAAACAATAATTGTTGCACCAATTAATGTAAATGTATCAGGTAAGTCATCATAAAATATGTATCCTAAAATAATAGACCAAAAAATTAACGTATAATGAAAGGGCTGAACTAAACTAGCTTTTGTATAGCTAAGAGCAATAATTTGAAAATATATACCTAAAGAAAAAAATAATCCTATGCCCAAAAACAAAATATATGAATAATCTGAAAAAGGCTTCCAATATAATATAGATAACCAAAACATAATAAATATTCCTATGATAGATGTATAAAACAAAGATGTTTCATTTGAGTCATACAAAGATGCTTTTTTTGTTGTAATTTGATATAAACTTAGAAAAAAAGCTGCAAGAAGTGGAAGAATCGACTTTGGATCGAATATAGAAAACCCTGGTCGCATAATTATCAATACTCCAATGAAACCAACAAATATGGCCAACCAAGTTTTAAGAGTTACATATTCTCTTAAAATTAATGCAGATAGTGCAACAACAAATACTGGAGTAAGAGATGCAATACTATGTGCATCGGCTAAGCTCAAATAACGAAATGACAAAACAAAAAAACCAGACTCTATTATGGATAAGATACTACGGGTTAATTGTAATTTCATATTTTTACTTTTATAAAAATTTGTATTTTTTTTTCTTAAAGATTCAAAATAGGATAATGTTAAAGTAAATAAATATTTAATAAGAAGAATTTGAAAAATTGAATGGTATAAAACTGTAGTTTTTTGAATTGCATCTAAAAAACTAAATGAAAAATATGCTAATAGAGCAAATAAAATTCCTATATATGTTTTAGATGTTTTCAAAATATTTTTAAAGTTGAGAATATATATAGTTATAAAAATCTTTATGAAGGTTTGGATCTCCCTGAAAAACTTGGGTCATTAATACGGCACTAAGTTTATATTTGGGGTCAACTAAGAAATATGTATTGGCAGCTCCTCCCCAGCCAAATTCACCTTTGTTGTTAAAATTTGTTTTCTGCAAATTGACTCTAAATCCATACCCCCATCCATATGGCTCAAAAACATTTTCATCTAAAATATTAATATCAAAATTTTTAATTTGAAATGGAAGAAATGTTTTAGGAATCTGGTTTTGCGTAGCATTTTTTAACATTTCAGCAGATATTATTTTTTCACCTTTTTGACTCAATCCAGTTTGAAGCATTTCAGTAAATAGGAGATAATCATTTGCAGTTGAATAAAGACCTATACCTCCTCTTGCAAAATTTTTACCATTAGTTGGATAACCATAATTAGAAATATATCTAGGATTAACATCTGGTTTTACTAATTTTTTTGAAAGATTATCATAATGATAAGAATTCATTAAACTTCTCTCATTTAAGTTTATCGAAAAACTTGTATTAATCATTTCTAGTGGTTCAAAAATTCTTTTCTTAAGTTGAAACTCTAATGAATTTTTTTCTACCACTTCTATGATTCTAGCCAAGACATCTATTGATACACTATAAACCCATCTTGTTCCTGGTTCATATAAAAGAGGTATATTGGAAAGTGCATCTATTTCTTCTTCTAAAGATGTGTGATCTGAATAAAATAAACCTATGTTATGATATTCTTCTGCAACTATATCACCTAAAAAGTTATATGAAAAACCAGCAGTGTGAAGTAGTAGATCTTTAATAGTTGGATCATTTTTAACATTTGTAGTATCCTTAATTGATTTTGCATTTTCATTTAAAACCTTCAAATTATCAAAACAAGGTAAGTACAACTTAATAGGATCTTCAAATTTTATTTTTTTTTCTTCAATTAATTGTAAAATAACTATTGAAATTATAGGTTTGGTCATGGACCATATTCTGTAAGAACAATGTTCATTCAATTTTTTTTTATTTTCAAGATTTAAATAACCAATACATCCACTATATTTTTTTTCATTTAATTTAATTATCCATTCTATTCCTGGGAATTTTTGGGACTCAATATATTTTTCTAATAATCTTGGAAGATTTTCCATTAAAAAATTATAATGAGTTTATTTTATCAATTAATTGTGAATTTATTTGTCTAGGTCCTTTGTCTAACCTATTTCTGTGTCTTCTTTCTCCAGGTAATCTAACTCCATCAAGAGACTTCATTTGTAAAAAAAATTTTTCAGCATGTTCATTCCAATTTTCACCAGCAATTAATTCAGGAGATAATGCCATTATAAATTCACCTCCCCTTGCAGGTCCACCGTCATTATTATCTTCTTCTTTTGCTTCAAAACTGAAAAGATCTCCAACCAAACCAGCTGCTAAAAGTTCAATCATCATAGCTATAGCGGAACCTTTGTAATCACCAAATGTTAATAGAACTCCTCCATTAGCAATTAATGAAGGATCATCTGTCTTGTTTCCTTCTTTATCTAAACCAGTTCCAAATGGAACTTTATGACCATCTCTTGCTGCAACTTGAACTTCACCCATTGCCATTGTTGATGTAGCCATATCAAAGACAACAGGAGTATCATTTTTCCTTGGCCATGAAAAAGATATTGGATTAGTACCAAACAATGGTTTTTTTGCTCCAGCTGGAGCAACACTAGGTTTATAAGCTGTACAAGCGATTCCAATTAAATTATTTTCTGCTAAAAATTCTGTTTCATGCCACAATGCTGCAAAATGATGTGTATTAGTAATTGTTAAAACACCAACTCCATGTTTGTTTGTTGTTTTAACTAACTCAGGCAGACCAACTCTTATTGCAACTGGCGCAAATCCTAGATCTCCTTCCACTCTTATTGCATTCTGTGTCAGGAATTTATTTGAGGGTCTTGAGACTCCATTTACTTTTTTACTTTTTAAGGATGATACATATCCTGGTATTCTAAAAAGACCATGTGATACACTGCCATCTCTCTCTGCATGTGTAACAGTTGTAGCCACTAAATCAGCATTAAATTCATCACATCCATGTTTTTTTAGTACATTATAAGCTAAATCGTATATTTTATTAAGTTCAAGAAATGTGGTATTCATTAATCTGTATTTATATTTATAATTAATTTATTATATAGATTAGAATGGATAGAGTATTATTTGATGATTTAAAAGATATTTTAGGGGAAAGAATATCTTTTTCTGAAAGTGTTAGAAACAATTATGCCAAAGGTGAAGATGCATATGATCCAATACTTCCAAAAGCAGTTTTATTTCCTAATGATAATGACGAATTATCTAAAATATTAAAGATATGTAATAAGCTTAAACTACCAGTAACAGCATATGGGACTGGAACATCGTTAGAGGGACACGTTGTTGGAAATAATGAGGGTATTACAATTTCCCTTGAAAATTTTAATAAAATTATTTCTATAAATGAAGAAGATTTTGACTGTCGTGTTCAAGCCAATGTAACCAGGGAAAAATTAAATGAAACTCTTAAAGATAAAGGTGTTTTTTTTCCAATTGATCCAGGAGCAAATGCAGCTTTAGGTGGTATGGCCGCATGTTCAGCATCGGGAACTATGGCTGTAAGATATGGAACTATGAGAACAGCCGTACTAGGCCTAACAGTAGTAATGGCTAATGGTGATATAATTAAAACTGGCTCAAGAGCCAAAAAAACTTCTGCGGGTTATAATTTAACAAACTTGTTTGTGGGCTCGGAAGGTACACTTGGTATAATTTCTGAGGTGCATTTAAGATTATCACCGATTCCAGAAAGTATAATGAGTGCGGTATGCCAATTCCCAGATCTAGACTCAGCTGTTATCACAGCTCAGGAAATAATCCAATATGGAATTCCGATTGCTAGAGTAGAACTTTTAAATAAAGATCAAATGGATATTAGTATAAAGTATTCGAAACTCGAAAATCTAGAAATTTTACCAACTCTATTTTATGAATTCCATGGAAGTGAAAATGCAAATAATGAATCAATAGAAATAGTCAAAGAAATTTCAAAAAATAATAATGGTAGTGAGTTTAAATGGGCGGCAAACACTGAAGAAAGAAATAAAATATGGAAAGCAAGACATAATGTTTATTATTCAGTTAAAGCACAAGGTGATAATGTTAGAGTATACGCTACAGATGTATGTGTGCCGATTTCTAATATTGTTGAATGTATAAAATTTGCAGAAAATGAACTTCAAGGTACTGGCCTTAAAGCGCCAATGGTTGGTCATGTTGGTGATGGAAATTTTCATGTTACTATCGTTTATGACCCAAATAAAGAAAACGAATATAATTATATTAGAGATTTCAGTAATAAGTTAATAGATAAAGCTCTTGAGCTCGAAGGTACCATTACTGGAGAACATGGAATTGGCCTTCAAAAAAAAGAATATTTACTTAAAGAACACTCAGATAATATACCTCTTATGAAGTTAATTAAAAAAAGTTTTGATCCAAATAATATTTTAAATCCTGGTAAAATTTTTGATATTTAAACTATTCGAATAATACGAGTAAATCTTTATCTTTTATAGTCATTCCAAAACCAGGTTCATCACTTGGTTTTATTCTACCTTTTTCAGGTAACTGCTCTCCATCGAAATAAGGAAACATTTTCACAACACTTTTGCCATCAGGGCTACCAGCTACATATTCACAAAAAGGAGAATGAGGTTGAGAAAAAATAAAATGTGAAGAATATGGTCCGCTTCCATGAGGGACTACAGGTAAGTCATAAGCTGAAGCCATAGCAGAAATTTTTAATAATTCAGTCATACCTCCAACCCACATTACGTCAGGCTGTAATATATCAATCGATTTACTTTCAATTAATTGTCTAAAACCATAACGCGTGTATTCATGCTCTCCAGTTGTCCATTTTTTATCAGGGTGAGCTTGTTTTATTGTTTTATATCCATCTATATCATCTGGATGCAGAACCTCTTCCCACCAATTTATATTTAAATCTTCACACTTTTTTGCAAGTTGAATTGCATATTGTGCAGTTAAAGACATATAACAATCTACCATTAGAGGGAATTCACTTGAAACAGAGTCTCTATGTTTTTTTAGAAACTGGTAATTTTTTTCTAAACCTTCATGACCATCAGCAGGGCCAAATGGAAGAGGAACTTTAGCACCCCAAAAACCCATTTCTCTGACAGCGGTTGGTTCTGGTCCAGTACAATAAAAGTGAATTTCATCTCTCACTTTCCCACCAATCATTTCCCAAATTGGCTCCTCCCTTAAAATTCCTAATGAGTCCCACAATGCAAGATCGACAACACTGATCGCACAAATAGTAATACCTTTTCTCCCATAAAACATGCTAGCTTTAAACATTTGATCCCATATCAAATTTAAATTTTTAGGACTTTGTCCGATTAAAAAACGCTTGAAATGATTTTGGATTAACCAACAAGCTGGCTCTCCACCTAATCCAGTTGCAACACCAACAACTCCATTTGATAACTCAATTTCTACAACTACTGATCCTAAAACACCTATTCCCCAACTTGTTCTAGTTTTTTTGTATTCTGGATACATGGACATGGGATTTGAAATATATGTATCTGTAATCCAATGTCCCTTTTCTTGGAGATGATAATCACCACCACCTTTTTTTGAAGTAGAATAAGTTCTTACTTCTTTAATGGTAACTTTATCTGCCATTAATTAAACATCTTCAAGTTTGAGACTCTTCATAGATCTATACGCAGCATCAAGAGTTTTTACCATTTTCAAGTTAATGGTAATATCACCATGATTTTTGTATTCTTTACCTAAACAAATATCGACTAATGTATTTATTGGATATTGAGTAGTGTATGAGTGAGTACCAGACCCAGGTTTTGCTTCTTCGTTAATTTCTTTACCATCATTAGTTCTAACTAATAAGCGTTCTCTATTTATTTCAAAATCTAGAAATAAAGCACCTTTATCACCATGGACTCTAATATTATAACCTCCTCCATATCCTTTTGGTACGTAAGCACATCCTGAGAATGCACCAGTTGCACCTTCCTCAAATTGAACAGAAATAGCGTCTGTGTAATCAACACCAGTCGGAGAAGGAACTGAAAGACAAAATACTTTTTTAGGATTGAGTTTTGTGACTTTGTAAACACCAGCAAACATATGAGATAATTGACCCCAGCCATAACCACCTGCTTTTGATGGATCAGACCACGTTGAAGCTTTGGGTTGAAAAGTGTGTTCATCAGACTCACTAAGAGGAATACCTTGAAACAAATCTACTAGTGAAGAAGAAAAGGAAGTATCTACATGCATTATATTTCCAATTATACCACTCGCAATATGCTCTTCTGCTTTGGACATTAGTGGATTCCAGTTAAATCCGTAAGGAGTAAATAATTCTACTTTTTTTTCTTTTAATATAGCTTCCACTTCAAGTGCATCTTTCGTATTAGTAGTCATAGGTTTTTCAACTAAAACATGACAACCCTTTGCAAGTGCAGCTTTAATATTTTCAAAATGAGCAAAATGAGGACTTGCTATAACAACACCATCTAATTGCTCCATATCTAACATTTCTTTATAATCTGTTGAAGCATGCTTAAATCCAAACTTTTCTTTAACAAATTTTAGTTCATCTTCTTCAAGCTTACATACACTGGTTAACTCTACATCATCTCTTTCTTTGAGATGAGGAATATGAAATTCAGTTGCCCACCAACCAGCACCTATTACACCAATTTTTGCTTTTTTCATTTTATCTCCTTCTCAAAAAATTAATCTAAGTGCATCATTAATGGTAAAAGAAATGGGAAACCTATGTTTTCATCAACATCAATCTTCATTATTGGAGACATGTATTCTCCCCATTTTTTATTAATTTCACTTTCAGTAATGTGTTTAATCGATTTTTGTAAATCATCAGTTTCAAAGTATCCAAACAAAGTTAGACCATGTCTAAATATGTTATAATTACGAATACCAGCATCACTTAGCATCTCTTTCATTTCTGGCCATAATTCATCATGACGCTTTTTGTATTCTTCTTCGTATCCTGGTCTTACTTCTAATACCCATGCATAATTAGACATATTATTCTCCTTTCCATTGATTAAATAAGTCTCTCATTTTAATTGTTTCCGATAAAACATCATCATAAACAGTCATCATGTAATTTTGATGCACATATTCAATAGATAAATATTTATCGTAACCAACCTCTTTTAATTTGCCAAACATTGCTGGAAAATTTAGTGTACCTTCTTCTAATTTTGTTTGCAAATAACCACTTTTCGCTTGTCTCAAGTGAATATGACCAGCATGTTCAGCTAATACATCAACTGAGTCCTGAGTATAACCTAAACAAGCAAAATGAGCATAATCTAAGGCAAGCTTTATTCCTGGAACTTTTGATAAAAACTCTAGTACTATATCAGGACTTTCCAGATATGAATGAACGTGAGGTTCAATCAATAATTGGATATTTTTTTTAGAAGTAATTTCGTTTAAGGCATTTAAAGAATTAATCGAATTCTTAAGAGCATCTTTTCTAGATTGACCAGGATTAGTAACACCAGGTAATACAAAAATACTTGGTATATTAGCCTCAACACAAAAATCAGTTACAGTAGATAAATCTTTTTTGTTATCTTCTAAATTATTAATATCAGCCAAATTTCTATCCTCTAATGAATTGCCAAAAAGATGATATAAATTAGCATATTCAATATTATGTTTATTTATTTCACTTATAATTTTTTTATAATCTTCCAGAAGAGTATTTTTATCTAATGCTGAGCGATAAAAATAACCTAAATCGATTGCATTTATACCTAATAGATTAGATAAACCAGTCGACTCACTTAAATTGCACTGTGGAAAAGACCATGATGTTACAGATAATTTCATTTTAAGCTCTCATTCTCCATTGGTCTAAGCCAACAGCTAAAATTAATACAGTTCCTTTTGCAACCTCTTGCCAGGAAGAAGAAACATTCATTAAAGTTAATCCATTATTAATAGTACCAAGTATTAAGACAGCAAATAATGTTCCCCATACACTTCCAATTCCTCCGTATAAACTTGTACCACCTAAAATAATTGCAGCTATTATTGTTAAAAGATGCGAACCAGCTGCATTAGGTGCCGCAGCTCCCAACATTGCAGTTAATAAAACACCTGCGATTGCTCCACTTAATCCTGATAAGACATATAAGTAGAATTGTACTTTAACTACAGGCACACCTAAAAGTAGACTTGCATCTGGGTTATTACCAGAAGCATAGAGGAAACGTCCAAATTTAGTTTTTGACATTAACAGCCATAATAGAAACATCACAACAATCATTATGATTAATGGTATTGGCACATTAAATATTCTCCCGACACCAATATAATTGAATTCTGGAAGCATCATTGATTTTGTCAATCCACCGGTCAGAACCAAAGAAAAACCAGTAATAATCGACATTGTTCCTAATGTTGCAATTAATGGATTAAATTTTAAAACTGTGGCTAAGAAACCATTAAAGGCACCAATAAAAGCTCCTACAAACAAGGATAATGCAACTGCTAACCAAATATTATCTATCCATCCAAAAAATATTGTTATCAATACACCAGTTAATCCAGCGACTGCAGCTACCGATAAATCTAGACCGCCAGCAATAATTAATGGTGTTCCAGCTGCAGCCATCAATCCTATATAAGACATATTTATTCCAATATTCATTGCATTGTTAAAGGAAAAAAACCAAGGCGACATCAATGACAATGCAATAACAATAACAATATAAAAAACAGATAGAACAGCAACGCCTGACCATGACTGCTTCATTAGTGAATTAAAATTTGATAAATTACTCATATTTTTCCTTTAGTTTAAATTAGAATTTATATTTTCTCCTGCTGCTGCCATCAATTGCTCAACTTGAACTGATTGATCATATATTGATTTTACCGTTCCTCTATTAAGAACCATAAATCTATCTGCTAAA
>CACJGU010000015.1 GCA_902593125.1 uncultured Alphaproteobacteria bacterium | reverse complement strand
TCCAGACATACAAAAAGAAAACTTTGTATCTAGGTATGCAGTCTATCATCAAAGATATTCTACAAACACATTCCCTACATGGTCACTTGCACAGCCATTTAGAGTAATTGCTCACAACGGTGAAATAAATACTCTAAAAGGAAATAAAAACTGGATGACTGCCCATGAACCTAGAATGCAACATGAGAATTTTGGAAGTAACGTTGATGACTTAAAACCAATCATAGACTCAAATGCTTCTGACTCAGCTGCATTAGACTCAACAGTTGAATTACTTGTTAGAGCAAATCGCTCTCTTCCAATGGCAAAAATAATGACAATTCCAGAAGCATGGGCACACAGAAGAGATTTTCCAAAAAAATTAAAAGATTTATATGCTTATGGCGGTGCTGTTATGGAACCTTGGGATGGACCTGCTGCAATATGTGGAGCTCATAATGATTGGGCAATAGCTGGTATGGATAGAAATGGCTTGAGACCTATTCGCTATACTCTTACAAAAAAACTACTCATCGCTGGTTCTGAAACAGGTATGGTAAAAGTTAATGAACAAGATGTTCTTGAAAAAGGAAGAGTAGGCCCAGGTCAATTAATAGCAATAAATTTTAGAGAAAAAAAATTTTATAAAGATAATGAAATTAAGAAATACTTATCTGATACTAAACCTTTTGGAAATTGGACTAAAAAAATTTCGTATATTGATAAACTTGTTAAATCTACGGATGAAGAATTCAGAGATCTAGACTCAGGTGATCTAAGAAAAAGAATGGCATGCTTTGCATGGTCCATAGAAGATATAGAATTAATTCTTCATCCTATGATCGCTGAGAAAAAAGAGGCAACAGGTTCAATGGGAGATGATACACCTCTTGCTGTACTCTCAAACAAATACCGTGGACTCCATCATTTTTTTAGACAAAATTTTAGTCAAGTAACAAATCCACCAATTGATTCTCTTAGAGAGAGAGTTGTAATGAGTCTTAGAACAAGAATAGGAAATTTAAGTAATATTCTTGATGAAAATGAAAACCAGTGTGATCACCTTCAACTAAACTCGCC
Source organism: uncultured Alphaproteobacteria bacterium (assembly GCA_902593125.1). Lineage (GTDB taxonomy): Bacteria > Pseudomonadota > Alphaproteobacteria > HIMB59 > CACPNW01. Next base: position 24,800 of record CACJGU010000015.1, on the reverse strand, counting down.
TGTTTTATCTATAGAGCAATTTAAGTCTATGAGAAAATATATGAAGGATACCGTTAAGATTATTGATACTACAATGGATAAAACTGATCCTGACAATAATTTTGAAAATGAAATTTCAAGAATAAACGAAGAAGCTGAACAAGCTGTCAGAGAAGGTTATGTTCATATTATATTAAGTGACAAGGCAATGTCTAAAACAAGAATTGCTCTTCCTATGATTTTAGTAACAAGCTCTGTTCATCATCATTTAATTAATAATAACTTAAGAACTTTTATTTCACTTAATGTTCAGTCAGCCGAATGTCTTGATGTTCATTACTTTGCTGTTCTTATTGGTGTGGGAGCAACTAGTGTAAACGCTTATATGGCTCAACAAGCAATAGCTGATAGACATAAAAAAGGATTATTTAAAAATTTAACTTACGAAGAATGCGTTGAGAGATTTACCAACTCAATAAATAACGGCTTACTGAAAACCATGAGTAAGATGGGTATTTCTGTTATAAACTCATATCGTGGTGGGTGTAACTTCGAGGCTATCGGTCTTAGCAGAAACTTAATGAGTAAACATTTTCCATCAATGAGCTCTAAAATTTCAGGAATAGGCATAAGTGGTATTGAAAATAGATCAAGAGAAGCTCATGACAAAGCTTATGAAGATAATATTATAACCTTACCTATTGGTGGAAATTATAGATACAGGTTTGGTGGAGAAAAACATGCATTTGAAGCTCGCTCTATACATATGCTACAAACTGCAGTTTCTTCAAATAACTATTCTTTATTTAAAAAATACTCTTCAATGGTAGATGAAATGGATCCAATTAATATTCGTGATCTTTTAAATTTCAAACAAAACAAAGAGAGTAAAAATTTATCAAATAATGTTGAGCCATCTCAAGAAATTAGAAAGAGATTAGTAGCGCCTGGTATTTCACTTGGTGCATTAAGTCCAGAAGCACATGAAACATTATCTGTAGCTATGAATAGAATAGGCGCAAAATCAGATTCAGGTGAAGGTGGAGAAGATCCAATCAGGTTTAAACTTAAAGCAAATGGAGATAATGCATCTTCGAAAATTAAACAAATAGCTAGTGGACGTTTTGGAGTAACAGCCGAGTATTTAAATAACTGTGAAGAAATTGAAATTAAAGTTGCTCAAGGTGCAAAGCCTGGAGAGGGCGGTCAATTACCAGGAGGCAAGGTTACAGGTTTGATTGCAAAGTTAAGACATTCAACAGAAGGGGTAACTCTAATTAGTCCACCACCACATCATGATATTTATTCAATAGAAGATCTTGCACAACTCATTTATGATTTAAAACAAATAAATCCAAAAGCAAAAGTTTGTGTTAAACTTGTTGCGCAGTCAGGAATCGGTACTGTCGCTGCCGGTGTAGCAAAAGCAAAAGCAGATACTATTTTAATCTCTGGACACAATGGTGGAACTGGCGCGAGTCCTCAAACAAGCATTAAATATGCTGGTCTTCCATGGGAGTTAGGTTTAAGTGAAGTTCATCAAGTCTTATCTTTAAACAACTTAAGGGACAAAGTTGTTTTAAGAACAGACGGTGGTTTAAAAACTGGCAAAGATATTGTTATTGCTGCAATGCTCGGAGCTGAAGAATACGGTATTGGTACAGCTAGTTTAGTAGCAATGGGTTGTATAATGGTAAGACAATGCCATTCTAACACTTGTCCAGTTGGAGTATGTTCTCAAGATGAAAAGTTAAGAGAAAAGTTTACCGGTACACCTGAAAAAGTTATTAATTTATTTAGTTTTATTGCTGAAGAAGTTAGAGAAATTTTATCTGACCTTGGTTTTAATTCTTTAGATGAAGTTGTTGGAAGGTCTGATCTTCTTTATCAGGTAAGCAGAGGAAGTTCGGATCTTGATGACCTTGATCTTAATCCAATCATTCAAACAATAGATTCAGCTATAGGAGATTTTAATAGTAAAAAGAATACTATTAACAAAGTAAGTGATAGTTTAGATTTGAAAATTATAGAAGATGCAATGCCATTTTTTGATAATAACCATAAAATTGAATTAAACTATAACATTCAAAATACAGATAGGGCAATTGGAACCAGATTAGCTTCTAAGATTACAACAACAAAAGGCATGAATACTCTTGATGAAGATTTTTTCACTCTTAACTTTCATGGGTCAGCTGGTCAATCTTTTGGTGCATGGAGTGTACAAGGCACTACCTTAAGAGTTTATGGAGATGCCAATGATTATGTTGCAAAAGGACTATCTGGAGGTAAAATTGTTATTCAACCAAGTTCAGCTTCACTACTACCAACAAATAAAAACGTAATTATAGGAAATACAATTCTTTATGGTGCAACAAGAGGTAAATTATTTGCCGCAGGAACTGCAGGAGATAGGTTTGGTGTAAGAAACTCTGGAGCACATGCAGTTATAGAAGGTTGTGGAGATAATGGTTGTGAATATATGACTGGTGGAAGTGCTGTTATTCTTGGAGAGGTTGGCAACAATTTTGGAGCAGGGATGACAGGTGGTATGGCATTTGTTTATGATAAAGAAGGTACACTTCCTCTAAGGATTAATCTTGAAGACATTTTTTATCAACAACAAATGACAAACTATTGGGAACAAATATTAATTCAAAAAATTGAAGAGCATGTCAAAGAGACAAACTCTAAATATGCTCAAAATATTTTAGATAACTGGGATAATGAAAAATTACTTTTTTGGCAGATAGTTCCAAAAGAAATGATTAATAAATTTGATCAACCAGTTTTAATTAAAGAAGAAAAATCAGCTTAATTCTTTTTAATTGCAGAAGCAATACATTCATTAATTACTTTTAGATCAAATGGCTCAGACAAACGATGATCACTGTTTTTTAAAAGCTTAATTTGAATTTGATTACCTTTTATTTTTTTAATTATTTTTTCGGGAATATCTGGCTTAACAACATTATCTTTTAAACCTTGTATTAATATTAAAGGTTTATTCCATTTAAATTCTTTATTTAAAATTTTATTTTTTCTTCCATCAATAATATATTTCTTTTTAACAAGATAACTAAAGCCATAAGATGAATATCTAATAAATCCTTTTTTGTTTAACTTTATTTTTTTCTTAGTAGAAAGATCATTGTAAAATCCATCTATATAATCTGGAGCTGCTGCAAGTCCTACCATACCAGCTATTCGTGATGATCTTACCTTTGCTGCTAAGAACATTAACCACCCCCCCATACTACTTCCAACGAGTATTTGAGGACCTTTAGCTATATTATCAATGACATCAATTAAATCTTTTTTCCAATCAGAAATTGTAAAATCTTCAAATTTTCCACTAGATTTACCATGACCTCGGCACTCAAAACAAATAAAACGAAGCTTGTTTTTCCTAGCATATTTCTCAATAGATATTGCTTTTTGACCACTCATATCAGAATTTAATCCATGGATAAAAATGATGCCAGGAGATTTACCCTTAACAGATTTATAATGTATTTTTTCTTTTTTCTTATTAATAAAGTAGGCCATCTTTGATACAAATACTTATATTTTAATAAAATGTCATCATTTAATGTCGCTCAAATAATTCCATACCTAGATTCTGGTGGTGCAGAAAGAGGTACTATTGATGTTTCAAGTTATTTATCTGAGTTAAAGTTAAAAAATAGTATTATTTCTAATGGAGGACGTTTGATTAATGAAATTAATAAAAATTACACTGCTCATTTTCAATTAGCAGTTCATTCAAAAAATTTTTTTAGGTATCCAATAATAGCAAATAAATTAAAAAAGATAATTATGGATCAAAATGTAAATATAGTCCATATTCGATCAAGAGCACCAGCATGGATTTTAAGTTTTATTAAAAATAAAAACTTTAGAACAATATCTACATTCCATAATGTTTATAGTGGAAATTCTTATTTAAAAAAAATCTATAATAAGCAATTATCAAAAGTTGATCAAATTGTTGCAATTTCAAATTATGTAAAAAATGAAATTTGTACAAAATATAATTTAGACTCAAATAAAATTAAAGTAATTAACAGGGGAGTTGATGTTAAATATTTTGAAAAACAGATTTTAGATTTTGAAATAGATAAATTGATAAATAAATTCCAAATTGATACTTCTAAAAAACTTATACTGTATCCAGCAAGGTTAACTAGCTGGAAAGGACAAATTGAGTTTTTAGAAATATTTAATAAGATGAAAAATGACGATTTTTTATTGTATTTTGTAGGTGACACAAAAAATAAATCATATTCAGAAAAATTACAGAAAAAAATTCAAAACTTAAACCTTAGTCATAATTGTAAAATTATAGGTAATCTATCTAGAGATGATTTAAAAATTTTATACTATATATCATCAATTATTACCTCTTTTCCTTTACAAGCTGAAGGATTTGGAAGAACTATAAGTGAAGCATTGATAATGAAAAAAAAGATACTCTCATTTAACTATGGAGGAGTTAGGGATCAATTAGATAAGTTAGATGACGTCTACAAAGTAGATCCTCTAAAATTTAGTGATATTACTACAAAACTTCAAAATATTTTAAAATTAGATGATGAAAAATTTTTTAATCTTTCTTCACTAAGTAAAGAGTATATATCAAAATCATTTTCAAAATCTCAAATGATAAAAAGCTACGTTGATTTATATGAACAACAATCAATTTAATAATATACTTGTAGTAAAGCATGGATCACTTGGTGATATTGCCTTTTCTCTATTTGCAATGGCTTCAATTAAGAAAAATTTTAGCAATGCAACTATTGATTTACTTACTGAGGAAAAATACGTAAATTTTTTAAAAAGCTCTAATTATTTTAAAACAATTATTCGAGATAATAGAAAGGGATTAATAGAATCTTTAAAGGTTATTTTTAAAATTAATCTAAGTAAATATGATCTAATAATAGACTTACAGAATTCTAAAAGAACAAATAATTATTGGGCATTATTAAAACTTATTTCAAAGGTAAAAATTAATGGATCTAGATCAAATTGCGATATTAAATATGTAATTCCACCTCAGGGAACTGAATCTCCTCAAAACGGGTTATATAACCAATTAAAATTAATTGGTATAAATGAAATTAATCAAAATATAGATTGGCTTTTAAAAAATATTTCATCAATTATTAAAGATAAGTTAATCTTAATAGTACCTGGCGTTTCTAAATCAGGAAAAGATAAACAATGGTCGCCTAATAATTTTGCAAAACTTGCAAGTTTACTGGAAAAAAAAGGTTATCGTATTTGTGTTGTTGGTCAAAAATCAGATAAAGAAACAGTAACAACCATACGTAGCGCTTGCCGACAAATTATAGATTTAACAGATAAGTCACCTCCTGAAGTTATCTACTCAGTAGCAAAAAAAAGTAAATTTGTGATTAGCAATGATACTGGTCCAGGTCACATAGCAGCTCTAAGTAAATCGCCTATTCTTTTTTTAGCTCAAGATAATGTTATCTCAAAATCAAATTTGTCTGAATATAAGCACGGACACTACATCTTAAGTGATACTATGGAAGCAATATCAGTAAATTATGTTTTAGATTTTTTAAATGAAAAAAAATTAATTAATAAATAATATTAATTCTTTTTCTAAATTTTGGTTATTTGAGAATATTTTAGTATAATTTTTCTTCCAAGGCGCATATTCATTTGCAATCATGTTCGGAGCATTATCAGAATCATAAATTACGCAAAGTTTAGCTTCAGAAAGTGACGCAATATGTGTACATCCACATTCAGGTGTAATTACATATGATGACGAATTAATTATTGATATCCAATTATTAAAATCTAACTGATCCAAGATTAAAATTTTATTTATATCATTAAGTTTTTTTAAGTCGTCATTATTTACTATCGCGTATTTTTCAAAGATCTCAAAAAATACGTCTTGAGATGTACTATCAGTTGTCATCAGAATATTAATATTTAATTTTTTCAAATTTTCTAATAGATTTATAAATTGATGTTCTGAAAAATATTTATTTATCCATTTTGAGGATAAATGAATCAAGCATAATTTCCCAGAATTAAAATTTATTTTATCTAAATCAAATATATTTTTTATTTCAGCCTCATCATTTAAGTCTAATCCATTTTTAGTAACTAATTCCATCATAATTTTGGTTTGATGAATTGAGTTATTTTGTGAATATCTTAACCGTCGATCAATTATTAAGCATTGATTAAAAAAAATTTTACCAAAAATTATTTCAATTAACTTATTTTTATAGTTATTTTTATATCTTGATTTTAAAATTAATAGAGATTTTATTTTACTATTAGAAAAAATAGATATTAATATACTTACAATTCCAGGGCTAAATGTAAAAATATAATCATATTTATGTTTTCTTAAAGTTGTAATTGTTTTAAAAATTCCAAAAAAATTATTTTGAAGTAAAAAAATATTATTTATATTTTTATATTTATTACAAACTTTTTGATTTATACTAGAACATAACACATCAATTTGATAAGCTTCATTAACTTCCTTCAATCCTTGTATTATTGGAAGAGTAAGGATCATATCACCCATTTTATCAGTTCTAACTACACAGATTTTCATAATCTTATTTAATAACTCAAAAACAATTTAATTTTTTATAAAATCAGGTCTTGAATTTAATTTCATTTGAGATTATATCCTAACAAAATATGACAAAACACACAATTTCCTAATATGCTATTAAATAATAGCTATAACATAATCTTTATATAATTTTGGCCGTCAACTTCAAATCAAAGAAAGATATTGGTCCAAGAATCAATGAGAAAATCACAGCAAGTGAGGTTAGACTAATTTCTAGTAACGGGAAACAATTAGGAATATTAAGCATCCGTGAAGCCCTTATTCAAGCTGAAGACGAGGGATTTGATCTAGTTGAAGTGTCTCCAGAGGCAAACCCTCCAGTTTGTAAGATTATTGATTATGGTAAATTAAAGTATAGAGAACAAAAAAGTAAAAAAGAGGCTAAAAAGAAGCAAAAGACAATTGAAGTTAAAGAAATTAAAATGAGACCTGGGATAGATACACACGATTATAATGTAAAAGTAAAAGCTCTTTCAAAGTTTATTGGAGGAGGAAATAAAGTTAAAGTATCAATGCGTTTTAAGGGCAGGGAGATGGAGCATCAAAATTTAGGTTTTGATCTCTTAAAAAAACTTACTACAGAGGTTGAAGAATATGCAAAGGTTGAGGTAGCCCCTAAGTCTGAGGGTAGACAAATAATGATGATTTTAGTACCTCAAGTAGCCAAATAATTCTAAATATTGCAAAAAATCTATTTATAAGTATAAGCCTATCGAACTTGTTATGGCCTGCGGGGCAGCCTAACGGTAAACTTTAATAAAGGAGATTTTAATGCCCAAGCTTAAAACTAAGAGTAGTCTAAAAAAGAGATTTTCAAGAACAGGAACAGGTAAAATTAAATTTAAACCTGCTGGAAAAAGACACGGAATGAGTAAACGTTCCAACAAATTTATTCGTAACACTAAAAGATCAGCAATTATGTCACCAGGTGATTCTGCTTTGATTGATCATATGTTACCATACAATAAGTAGGGGAGATTAACTATGGCAAGAGTTTCAAGAGGAGTTACAGCAAGAGCAAGACACAAAAAAGTGCTTAAAAGAGCAAAAGGTTATTACGGTAGAAGAAAAAATGTATTCAGGGTTGCAGTTCAAGCTGTTGAAAGAGGTATGCAATATGCATACAGAGATCGTAAAAAAAGAAAAAGTGATTTTAGAGGTCTTTGGATACAAAGAATTAATGCCGGAGTTAGATTGCATGGACTCACTTATTCTCAATTTATTTCAGGTTTAAAAAAATCTTCTATTGAAATTGATAGAAAAATCTTAGCTGATCTAGCTGTTAATCAACCTGACGCTTTTAAAGCATTAGTTGATAAAGCTCAATCTGCTAGATAATTTTTATTTATAAAATATAATAAAAAGAAATGGCCTTTGTAGAAAATAAAAATGATATTTCAAAGAAAATAAGGAACTCAGTTTCTCTTGAAGATTTAGAAAAATTGAGACTATATTATTTAGGAAGAAAAGGAATAATCCCTGAAGCACTTAAAGGTTTAGCAAAACTATCAATTGAAGAAAAAAAATCTAAAGGACAGGAAATCAATATAATTAAGAAATTTGTTGAAGAAAATTTGAGAGATCAAAAATCAATTATAGAAAAATCTGAAATTGAAAAAAAAATTAATAAAGAAATCATTGATGTTACTTTGCCTCCTAATATTAAAACAGCTGGTAAAATACATCCAATTAGTCAAACAATTTTTAATATTATAGAAATATTTGGAAGCCTAAATTACTTAGTTGAAACAGGACCAGACATAGAATCAGACTTTAATAATTTTACTGCATTAAATATTCCTGAGCATCATCCTGCTAGAGAAATGCAGGATACATTTTATCTTGAAGGTAATCAGGAAAACAATGTACTGCGAACGCATACTAGTCCAGTCCAAGTGAGAACTATGTTAACTAAAAAACCACCAATAAAAATAATTGTTCCTGGCAGGACTTATAGAAGTGACTCTGATGCAACACATGCTCCAATGTTTCATCAGGTTGAAGGTTTAGTCGTTAATCAAAATGCTAATATGGTAGATTTGAAATCAACATTAGTGACATTTCTTGAAGAATTTTTTGAAGTTAAAAATTTACAGTATCGTTTTCGCCCTAGTTATTTCCCATTTACCGAGCCAAGTGCAGAAATGGACGTTGCTTATACTAAAGTTAATAATAAAATAAAAATAGGTGAGGGAAATGACTGGTTAGAAATCTTAGGGTGTGGAATGGTTAATCCAGTAGTGTTAAATAATTGCAAGATTGACTCGAGCGTTTACCAAGGCTTTGCATTTGGAATGGGTATAGAACGTTTATCAATGCTAAAATATGGTATTTCTGATTTAAGAAGCTTTTTTGATCTAAATTATAGATGGTTAGATCACTATGGTTTTAATATATTAGATAATCAAACAAGGTCTGGTCTTTAGATGAAATTCACTTTAGACTGGCTAAAAGATCATTTAGATACTTCTGCAGATTTAAATACAATAACTGACACTTTAACAAATATTGGATTAGAAATAGAAAATGTTGAAGATAAATCTGAGGATTTTAAAGATTTTAGTGTTGCAAAGGTTATTAAAGCAGAAAAACATCCAGACGCAGATAAATTAAAAGTATGCCAGGTAAAAACAAAAAATGGAGAATTCCAAGTTGTATGTGGTGCACCAAACGCACGACAGGGTATGTTAGGAATCTTTGCTCCTGAAAATAGTTATATCCCAGGTACAGAACTGCATCTAAAAAAAACAAAAATTAGAGGTGTTGAGTCTTGTGGAATGCTTGTTTCTGAAAAAGAGATGGGTATTTCTGATGAGCACGATGGAATAATAGAAGTAGATTCGAAACACAAAATAGGAGAATCATTTAGTAAAATATTTAAGATTAGTGAACCTGTGATAGAAATAAATTTAACACCAAATAGATCTGACTGTTTATCTGTGAGAGGAATTGCAAGAGATTTAGCCGCTGCAGGATTAGGAAAACTTAAGGATTTAAAAATTAAAAAAATAAATGATACAATTAAAAGTCCAATTAAATGGAAAAAAGATTTCAAAAATCAAAATCTATGTCCAGGAGTCTCTGGTAGATATTTTAAAAATGTTAAAAATGTTGAAAGTCCTAAATGGCTTCAAGATAGATTAATAGCTATTGGGCTTCGTCCAATATCTGCTTTAGTTGATATTACAAATTATGTAACATTTGATTTAGGTCGTCCATTACATGTTTATGATGCTGATAAAGTATCTGGAAACCTAACCATGAGATTAGCAGAAAAAGGTGAGGAATGTTTAGCACTTAATGAAGTAAACTATAAATGTACTGAAGATATGATCGTTATATCTGATGATGATAGAAAACTTCATGGCATAGGTGGTGTAATGGGAGGTCTTGATAGCGGGTGTAGCATGGAAACAAATAATGTTTTTTTAGAAGTGGCTTTATTTGATCCCATATCAGTTACCAAGACAGGTAGAAAACTAAATTTACAAAGTGATGCAAGATATCGTTTTGAGAGAGGAATAGACACTGAATCAATCTATTGGGGTGTTGAAGCTGCAAGCCAAATGATATTTGAATTATGTGGTGGTGAGGCAAGTGAATTTGTTGCCACAAAAATAAATAAAAGAGAAATTAAGAAAATAAAATATGATACTAATAAAACCAAATCATTTGGAGGCATTAACATCAATATTAAAGATCAATTAAAGATTTTAAGCTCTCTTGGATTCCTAGTGAAAGAAAATAAATCAATTCTAGAAATTGAAATACCAACATTTAGGCCGGATATAGTTGGGGAAGCTGATATATTTGAGGAAATATTAAGAATCTATGGCTTTGATAAAATCCCACTTAAAAAAATAATTAATGAAGAAGATAAAAAACAAATTTTAAATTCTTCAATTAAAACCTATTATAAAGTTAAAAAAATTATTGCTTTAGAAGGTTACACAGAAGTAGTTACATGGTCTTTTATGGATGGGAATAAAGCAAAAGTATTGTTTGATAATCTCATTATTTTACAAAATCCTATTAGTAGTGATCTAAATACCATGAGACCTTCAACAATACCTAATCTTTTAGAAGCAATTAACCAAAATAAATCTCGTATGTTTACAAGAGCTAAGATCTTTGAAGTTGGTCCAAATTTTTCTAAATCTGTAAATGACTATCAAGAAAATGTTGCTTCAGCTATTACATATGGTTCAATCGACGAAGAGAACTGGTTATCTAATAAAAAATTTAGTGATGTTTATAGTATAAAAGCCGATCTATTTAGTGTCTTAAATTATTTAAATGTACCAACTGATAATTTATTGTATGATAAAAATGAAGGCAATATTTATCATCCTGGTAAATCGTCTACATTAAGATTAGGTAAAAATATTGTTGCAAAATTTGGAGAACTTCATCCAATTTTATTAAAAACAATGGATATAAGCATTAAAGTTTATGGGTTTGAAATATATTTAGATAATATTCACCAATTTCAAGAAAATAAATCCTCATCTCGTAGATCATTTTTAAATAATCCATATCAAATGGTCGAAAGAGATTTTGCATTTATGCTACCAAAAGAAATTGAAGCAAATGAAATTATTAAAAAAGTAAAAAAAATTGATAAGGATATAATTAATAAAGTAACAATATTTGATGTCTATGAGGGAGATAAATTACCTAATAATAAAAAAAGTATTGCAATTAGAGTTTTATTACAACCTACTGATAAAACTTTCAAAGATGAAGATATAGAAAATTTATCAAAACAAATTATTGATCAGGTCTCAAAATCATTTGAAGCTATTATTAGAAATTAATGACAGAACTTAGTTCTATAAGAAATTTTTCAATTGTTGCACATATTGATCATGGTAAATCTACATTAGCAGATAGACTTATACAATTCTGTGGAGGTTTAACAGACAGGGAAATGAAAGAACAAGTTCTCGACTCAATGGAATTAGAGAGAGAAAGAGGAATAACTATTAAGGCTCAAACTGTAAGACTTTCCTACAAATCAAAAGATGGAAAAGAATATATTTTAAATATTATGGATACACCAGGTCACGTTGATTTCTCTTATGAGGTATCAAGATCTCTTGCAGCTTGTGAAGGATCATTACTAATTGTAGATTCTACTCAGGGTGTTGAGGCTCAAACACTCGCAAACGCATACCAAGCAATAAATAATGATCATGAAATTCTACCAGTTCTTAATAAAATAGATCTGCCATCTTCAGAGCCTGAAAAAATCAAATCTCAAATTGAAGATGTTTTAGGTATAGAGACTGATAATGCATCTCTAGTGTCAGCAAAAACAGGTTTAGGCATAGAAGATTTATTGAACAAAATTATTATTTCCCTTCCTTCCCCTTCTGGTGACCTAAACAGTCCTCTTAAATGTATGCTTGTAGACAGTTGGTATGATAGTTACTTAGGAGTTGTTGTATTGGTAAGGGTTGTAAATGGTAATTTAAAAAAAAATCAAAAAATTAGATTTATGGCTACTGGAGCTACTTATACGATTGATAGAGTAGGAGTATTTTCGCCAAAAGCTACTGAAGTTGAAACACTTGGACCCGGTGAAATAGGTTTTATTAATTCAGGTATTAAAAGTGTATCTGATTGTAAAGTTGGAGATACTATAACAGATGACAAATATCCAACAGATGAAGTTTTACCAGGCTTCAAACCATCACAACCAGTAGTTTTTTGTGGAATGTTTCCAGTAGACTCTGATGATTATGAACATATGAGAGATAGTATGGCTAAACTTGCTCTCAATGACTCTAGTTTTTCATATGAACCTGAAGTTAGTCCAGCGCTTGGATATGGTTTTCGATGTGGTTTTTTAGGATTATTGCATTTAGAAATAATACGAGATCGATTTGAAAGAGAGTTTAATTTAGAACTTGTTACTACCGCGCCTTCAGTTGTTTATAAAATTAAAATGAAAGATAATTCTGTAATTAATTTACATAATCCTACAGACATGCCCGATCCAGTGAAAGTAGAAAATATTTCTGAACCTTGGATAAAAGCTACAATAATTGTTCCTGAAGAATTTCTTGGATCTGTTCTTGAATTATGTACATCAAAAAGAGGTATCCAACTAAATATGAGTTATGCCGGTAACAGACCTTTAGTAGAATATAAACTGCCATTAAACGAAGTAGTATTTGATTTTTATGATAGATTAAAATCCATGACAAAAGGATACGCAAGTTTTGATTATGAAATTACTGGATATGAAGTTAACAATTTAGTTAAAGTTGGTATATTAATAAATGGTGATGCAGTTGATGCTCTATCATTAATAGTTCATAAAGATAGATCTGAACAAAGAGGCAGGGCTCTATGTGAGAGATTAAAAGATTTAATTCCAAGGCAACAATTTAAAGTTGCAATCCAAGCTGCAATCGGTGGCAAAATAATAGCTAGAGAAACAGTTGCATCATTTAGAAAAGATGTGACTCAAAAATTGTATGGTGGAGATGTAACAAGAAAAAATAAACTTCTTGATAAACAAAAAAAAGGTAAAAAAAGAATGAGACAATTTGGAAAAGTAGATATTCCACAAAACACATTTTTAAATGCACTTAAAATGAAAGAATAAATGAAAGAAATTTTTAATAGTTCATATTATGAGTCTAATAAACAAAACAAAGATAGAATTGGCAATATTTTTTATTATAATGTAATAAAAAAAAATTTTAATTTTAAAAGCTACCTTGATTATGGTTGCGGCCTTGGATTTCTACTTAAAAGGATTGAAAAAGATAAAAAAATCAAAGTTATATCTGGCTATGATATTAACAAATTCGCAATATGTAAATCAAAAGAAAATACAAGTAGATCTGTTATTTATGAAAACATTGAAGATATAAAAGATAAATTTGATTTAATATCAATCTTGCATATTATTGAGCATATAGATGATGATAATTTAAAAGATACATTTTCAAAAATTAAAAAGTTGCTTAATAATGATGGAAATTTATTAATAGCTACACCTGCTAAAAATGCTTTAGCACATATTTTAAAAAAAAATTCATGGATTGGCTATAAAGATAAAACTCATATTAATCTAAAAACAAAAAATGAATGGGTTACTTTTTTTAAAAACGAAAATTTTAATGTTGTAAAAATATCAAATGATGGATTGTGGGATAATTTCTATGGACAATTTACTTTTTCTCTAAAATTCATTAAAATTTTCTTAATAATGATATTTCAAATTTTCACTGGAAAATTAACTTTAAGTTATTACGAAGGAGAAACATTTATTTTTATCCTAAAAAAAAATGATTAAGACAATTTTATATAATTTAATTAGAAAATTAAAACTTTTTTTAACTAATAAAACTAACAATGAGTTTCTTTCGAAATTGTATGTCGAAGAAATACATAAAAAACTTAGAATTAATCAGGTTAATCAATATGCTTTAAGTGGATTTAAAGTATATTCACAAAATGAAGAAGATGGAATAATTGAAAAAATATTTGATGATATTGGTACCACTAATGAAATATTTTGTGAAATTGGTATAGGTGATTGTGTTGAAAATAATTCTCATTATTTATTATTAAAAGATTGGAGGGGTATATGGATTGATGCTAAGTCAAAGTATATAAAAAAACTTCAGAAAAAAATAATTTCAGACCAAAATATTTTAGATTTAATTATAAAAAAAATTGATAAAGAAAATATAAATGATGTTATTAAGAAGTCTGATATAATTAAAAATATTAATGATAAAAAAATTGATTTTTTTAGTATTGATATAGACTCATATGATATAGATTGTATTGAAACTTTAAATATTTTAAAACCAAGATTAATTTGTATTGAATATAATTCAAAGTTTAGACAAAACTTAAGGCTAGATATTAAAAAGATAAATAACTTTAGCTGGGATTATGACGATTATATGGGTTCTTCATTAAAATCTATAAATGAAGTATTAGTTAAAAAAGGTTATACCTTAATTGCAACAAATATCACTGGTTCAAATGCTTTTTTTGTAAGTAATGATTTAGTCATAAAATGTAAGACAAAGGGACAAACATTAAAGCAATTATATTCACCATCTAATTATGAGCTTTTCAACTACAATGTTGCTCATGCACCTACTAACAAATATTTAATTGATAAATTAAATGCAAAAAAAAATATTAATAGTAACTGATTTCTATAATCCGCATACAAGTGGAGTAGTTACATATATAAATCAAGTTATTTATGCATTAAAAAAACTAAACTTTTCCATTACAATTCTTACTAGTCTACATAGCAAATCACTAAAAAAAGAGGAAATAGTTGATGGTATAAAAATTATTAGATGTAAACCAACTTTAAAAATTTCTCGAGGTTATTACAGTATTAATTTAGTTTTAAACTATTTTAAAATATATAGGAGTTATGATTATGTAAATATTCATTTTCCTTTAACTGAAGTATTTCCAATAGTATTTACTTTCAATAAAAAAACGATATTTAATTATCACTGTTTACCTAGCTCAAGCGTTGCTTATAAGTTTATTGATCTATATTTCTATATATTTGGATTAATATCCTCACTGATGTCTAAAAAGATTATTGTTTTGTCAAAAGATTATTTTTTAAACATTTTTGTACACAAGTTACTTAAAGATAAAGTATGTGAAATACCGCCATACATATTACAAAATAAAATTCATAAAAATAAAAAAAATAAGTCAATAATAACTATAGGCTATCTTGGAAGAATCTGCCAAGAAAAGGGTCTAGAAAATTTATTAGAGGCCAGTAAAATACTTCAAATAAATAATGTTGCTCATAAAATACAAATAGGCGGTGAATTAAATGACAAGAGATTCAAAAAATACATCTCCAATATTCTACATAAATCAAAAAATAATAAAAACATTGTATTTTTAAATAAAATTCAAGAAAATGAAAAAATGAATTTTTTTAATCAACTAGATGTTTTTGTTCTTCCAAGTATAAACTCATTTGAGGCTTTTGGAATTGTTCAATTAGAGGCTATGAGTTGTGGTATTCCAGTTATTGCTAGCAATATTAAAGGTGTTCGATCAATTGTTAAAAAAACTAAAAACGGTCTTTTATTTGAAAAAAATAATTCTAAACAACTGGCAAATAAAATAATTAAAATAAGAAATTTTCATTTTAAAAAATCAGAAGATATAGCAATTGATACACTTAAAAATTATGGTATTGAAATATTTTTAATGAGAATTTCTAGAATTTTTGAATTTGTATAAATACACTTTCTCAACAAAATAAATAAAAAGTATAAAGGTTAAGAGCCAAGCTAAATAGGCATATCTACTATCTGGATGAGTTATTAAAAGAACAAAATGTTGTAAAATCATACAAACGAAAAGATAATTAATTATAGAAATATTTTTGAATTTAAAAATACCATAGATAACGAATAATAATATTACTAACCTATGAATATTATATAAAGGATTCCATTTTAAAATTTGTTTTAATAGAAATTTTGCATCAACATTAATTGAATTAATTATTTCAAAGTTACTTTTAAAAATAAAATGTGAACTTGATTTTGTTAATAATACAAATTCATTTCCAAAATATAGATTATGAACCAAACTTAGTAAAATAGCAAAATATCCAATTATTGCCGCTACTAATAAAGATCTATTTAAATAAAATAACTTAATAACTAAATATAAAAAAATAATAGAGGTAGTAGGTAAAAAATTGGGTCTACAGAATGCTGAAAAAGCTAATAAAAATGTAATAAAAAATATTGAAATCTGAGAGTTTCTTAAATGGAATTCGGATTCAGTAATTTTGTATAAACAGTAAATTATTAAAAATATAGATAGTGTTTCAGCATGATTTCTTACTATTTGTCCTATGTAATTAAAATGTCCAAATCCCATATTTTCAAAAATAGGAAAAAACATGAAAGAAATTACTAAATAAAATGAAATATTTTTAGAAAATATATTTTTAAAAAATTTAAAAATATAAAAAGGCATTATTAAACCAATAATTAAATAACCATAATTTGTTTCACCAAACAATATCTTGTTAGAAGCAATGAAATATCTTAATCCAGGCATAAAATAAAATATGTTTTCTCCACCTTTAGCCGCTTCAATAAATTTAGAATTAAATAGATTTCTAACAATTTCATAAGCTTGAAATTCATGAAACAAACCATCTGCTCCACCTCTAAAATACCTTAATCCTGTGAGTAAATTCACATCTTTTAATATAATAAAAAGTAGGGATGAAATTAGTGAAAGAAAAAATATAATATATTCTTTATTGTCTACCGTTTTTAACTCAAAAAAATACTTGTAAAATAAAATTATAAAAAAAAACTTTGCTATTAACAATAAGGTAAAAATTATATTAAACTTATTATTTTTATAAAGTTTTAACTCTAATTTATCATCTGAACCGATTGAAAATCCTAATAAATAGATATTAATAAATTCTCTATCTAGTGTAATACATTCATTATCACTTTTCTCATAAAACTGTAAGTCTGTTAAACTTTCACCATTAACATTTGAAAAGTAATAATAAATATTACCAGACCCACAAATTTTAGAATTCTTAAAAGTCTCAGGTATTTTATATAATACATAAAAGGGTAGAGATCTTCTCAACTCTTTATCAAAAACTAAATTATAATTAAGGGTATTAATCTGACCAATTCTTAAATCTTCTCTTTTTTTAAAATTTATTTTATTGACCAGTCTAGTCGAATTACTGTGATTAAAAAAATTATCACTTGAGAAAGCAAATGGTTTTTCTATAAAACTACTTCTATTGAAAGTATTTTCATCTGTAAATTTATTTGAATCATAAGATTTTAGAGCTCTTTCTAAATCAAATTTTTGAATATAGTTATTTTGTATAATTTTAGATATTTCGTTAGGCAAGAATTTTGATATTGAATTAATATCATTTAAGGAAAAAAAGGTAGAATGGTATTCAACTATGTTTTTTTTATCTGAAAATTTTATTATAATTGATAATGAAATAACAAGTAACAATATGAAAATATTTCTAGTCTGTCTAATTTTACAAAATAAAATAAGAAATATACATAAAATAAATAAAAATAAATCAGTATAATTATTTATAGGAGGTTCTAAAATAATAATTAATGAAATTAAAAATAATATTTTTATGTAAAAGCTGTTATAAAATATATTTTTTAAAATATGCATATCATAAATTTAATAAGAGCAAAGGATTGGCTAAAAAATATCTTAATTTTTTTCCCATTAATCTTCTCCGGTCATTTATTTGATAATTCTCATTATATAACACTATTCATTGGTTTCATAACATTCAATATTCTTGCTTCATGTATTTATGTAATTAATGATATTTTAGATATTAAAGAAGATAAATTACATCCAATTAAAAAATTAACAAAACCAATAGCATCAAATAAAATCACCTTAAGTAGTAGTTATGTTGTGCTTTTTTTTCTTATCATAAGCTGTCTTACTTTAGTTTATTTTCAACCAATTATATATACAAGTGTTTTTTTTTATTTATTTATTACACTTAGCTATAATTTTATTTTTAAAAAAATTCCTTATTTGGAATTATTTATTCTCTCAATTGGATACGTTATAAGGATAGATGCTGGTTCAAGATTAATTTTAGTAGAAAGTTCTATATTAATGCTAACCTCAACATTTTTCCTTGCTCTATTTTTTTTAACCATAAAAAGATTAGGGGAAATAAATCATTTTGAATCTACAAGTAATTATGTGACTAGATACATATTAAAATTCTATAGTAAAAAAATACTACAAAGAATTATTATAATACTAATATTTTTTTTGGTTTTAAATTTAATAATTTATACTTTCATTAGAGATGTAAACTTAATATTATCAGTAATTTTTGTATTTTTATTTTTAATCAAATACTTTAGAGATACAAAAGATAATACAAGAGGTGAAAATCCAATTAATTTAATCTTAAGTAGCAAATTATTATTACTTATGTCTTTATTGATAATTTTATCCTCGCTAGTTATATACACCAATTGACTACATGAGATTATTAGTTATTTTATAAGAAATTATTTAAATTATTAATAACAATATCTTTTGAAACTATATTCAATTTATTACCTAAATATAAAATAAAAAGAAAGAAAATTTAATTTGCACTATTTAATACAATTAAACTACAATCTTTTAACATTAATCATTATTTAGAATTAGACTAATCTAATTCATATTTATTTTTATAATTCATTAATAATGTTTTTTTCTGCGATTTCTTTTTTAGTATAAAGTTTCCAATTATTAATAAATCTAATTCAGTACCCATAAAACAATTAAATGCATCAGCAGGATTGCATACAATTGGCTCACCCCTAACATTAAAAGAGGTGTTAACTAAAATTGGACACCCTGTTCTTTTTTTGAAACTTGATATAAGTTGATGATATAAGGGGTTTGTTTCAAAGTGCACTGTCTGTATTCTAGCACTGAAATCAACATGAGTTACAGCTGGGATAACTGATCTCTTTGAATTTAACTTTTCTATTCCGAATAAATTTTTATCAGATGAATTTTTTATCTTCAAACTCTCTTTAATTTGACTTACGAAGAGCATATAAGGGCTGTCTATATCAAAATCAAACCATTTGTTTAAATCCTCTCTTAATATTGATGGTGCAAAAGGTCTAAAACTTTCTCTATATTTGATTTTTAAATTTAGAGTTTTTTGCATACTATCAGACTTTGGATTTGCAATTATTGATCTAGACCCTAAAGCTCTAGGTCCAAATTCCATTCGTCCTTGAAACCAACCAATTGCACTATTATTCTTCAACTCTTCTGTTGTAATAAAAATTAATTCGTCGTCATCTACTTCTTGATATTTTGCACCAACTTCATTTAATTCATTTCGTATATAATCATTGCTATATTTTGGACCTAGAAATGAACCCTTCATTTTATCAAACTTGTTGCATAATCTAGTATTATTGAATTGTTTATACCAAAGAAGTAAAGCCGCACCTAAAGCACCTCCTGCATCACCTGCAGCAGGCTGTATCCAAACATTATCAAAAATATTTTTTCTAACTATTTTTGAATTAGCTACACAATTAAGAGCTACTCCACCTGCTAAACATAAATTCTTAATATTAAACTCAGTTGATAGATTATGAGTTATTTTTATTATAATTTCTTCGATAACTTCCTGAATTGAACAAGCAATATCCATATGAAATTGAGTTAACTTACCTTCTGACTTTCTTCTTTTTTCACCAAAAATTCTATCAAATTTAGAATTGGTCATTGTTAGACCAGTTGTATAATTAAAATACTCCATATTTAATCTAAAAGAACCATCACTTTTAAGATGAATGAGTTTTTCTAGAATAATATCTTTATATTTAGGCTCACCATAAGGTCCCAGACCCATTACTTTGTATTCTCCACTGTTTACTTTAAAACCTAAATAGTAAGTAAATGCAGAATAAAGTAAACCGATTGAATGTGGAAAATTAATTTCCTTAATTATTTCTATATTATTTTTTTTTCCAATTGAAATTGTTGTAGTAGCCCATTCACCTACACCATCAATAGTTAAGACAATAGCCTCTTCATATGGAGAAGGATAAAATGCACTTGCTGCATGACTTAAATGATGTTCAGAAAAATATAAATTTTTTTCATCAAAGTTTTTAATTATTTTCTTAATTTCTTTTATAATTAAATTCTTTTGAAACAGTTTTTCTCTTAACCAAACTGGCATAGCTTTTCTAAATGAGCTAAATCCAAAAGGAGCATTTGCTACATAAGTTTCTAGTAACCTTTCAAATTTTAAAAAAGGTTTTTCATAGAAAATTATTGCATCTACCTCATATCCATTTTTTTCACACTCAGATAACAAATATAAAATTGAGTTTTTAGGAAATTTAGCATCATGTTTAACTCTTGAAAACCTCTCCTCCTGCGCTGCTGCAATTATTTCTCCATTATGTATTAGTGCTGCTGCACTATCATGATAAAAAGCAGAAAATCCAATTATTGTTTTCAATTTAGAATAAAGTATAAATAAATGGTGCAACTGCAGAACCTTGACTAAGAATAATTAAGCCTCCAAAAGTCACAAGCATAATGAGTATAGGTAAAAGCCAATATTTTTTTCTTATTTTAATAAATTGCCAAAATTCTTTTAAAAAACTCATTATAATTAAAATTGGTTTTTTAATGAACCTGAGTCTTTATTTTTTTTTACCCAGTATGTTTTTTCTTTTATTTCTATTTTTTCTTTAAGTAAATCTTTTCCTAATAATCTCAATATTATACCTGTAGGTGTGACAGTTAAATAAAAAATGATTCCCATAACTAATGGAGATACAATTTTACCTAATAATATTCCAAATTTAAACCATATCTTGTTTAGAAAATAAAAGAGTTGTGGTCTTATAATAGTAATCATTAAAAAAATAATAGATATAACTAAAAAAAATACATTAACTGTCTCTTTATTAATAATTGGATAAATTGATAGAATTAAAAAAAATATTGTAAAAACTATGCCAAAACTTCTTTCATTGCTTCTTTCTATAATATGATGACTACTTAAATCTTGTGTCATTAATTATTTATATATCAAATAAATAAAAAATATATAAATAAAAATACTCAATGCACAAAATAATTCAGATAATTAAATTTTTATTAATAATATTGATCTTTGACTTCATTTTAACATTTTCTTTAATATCAAGATTAAATTTTTATGAAAAATTTAACCCTAGTAATAAACACAGAATAGCTAATGACCACTACCATCATTCTTTTCAAGAAAATGTAGAGACAATTGATCATTGGGGTCCATATAAATACAAATTTGTTACAAATTCTCTTGGATTTAAAGATAGATCAACTAGAAAGATTGAGAATGTAAATATATCTCAAAAAAGAATTATAATAATTGGAGATTCATTCACTGAAGGTATTGGATTTATTTATGATGAAACATTTGTTGGTCTTCTTGATCGTAAATTACAAAATTATAATATAGAAATATTAAATGCTGGTGTGGCAAGTCAATCACCTATTATTTACTATAAAAAAATTAAATATTTAATTGAAGATCAAAAATTAAAATTTGATAAACTTTTAATTTTCTTAGATATCTCTGATATTCCAGATGATTATTACTATGATCAAGAATACAAAAATAAAAATTTTAAAAAAATTAAGTTTAGAGATTCTTTACAAGAGTTTATGCTCAAATATTCATCAATTTATTTATTCATCGATCAAATTTTTTTAAAATTAAATAATTTGAAAGAATATTTATCTTTTAAATACACAGCCTCAAAAGTATTTAATCTAAAATTAATAGAGACAAATAAATACCATGTCGATTTATACAAATCATTATTTGTTGAAAGAGGTAATTGGATAAATGATAATTATTACTGGAAACATCATGGTGCTAAAGGTATGGAAATAGCTAAAAAGAATTTAGAAAAGTTAATAGATATTTGTAAAAAATATAAAATTGAAACTACTTTAGTTATCTATCCTTGGCCAAGACAAATTGTTAATGCTAATCCCAATTCTATTCATAGAACTGTTTGGAGAAATTGGTCTAAAGAAAAAAAAATAGATTTTATTGATTTAAATTTTTATTTTAAGTCGTCAAATCCTGAAAATTTAATTGAAAAATATTTTATTGATGGAGATATTCATTGGAATAAACAGGGTCATAAACATATTTATCAAATTATATTAGAAGAATATTTTAAAATTGATTTTTAATTACTTTAATTAGTAAAAATTTAATCAGTAGTCTTAGAAATTATGAGTAGAAGAAAATACTAGCTACAGTTTTATTACTCTTCATTTGCAATAAATAACAACAAATTTTAGACTTTGTATTACCAAATAAAATATTATTTTATGTAACTAAATAAATATTTATTTTATACAAGAATATATTAGTTTCTATCATAAAATCAATTTCATTAAATTAATCTATAACTTTATCGTTTAAATAATAAATAAAAAACATTTTAGTTTTTTGAAAATATTATAAAACTATGTATTATCGAATTTGTTTATTTATATGTCTAACTCTTTTATTCAATTTCTGCTGAAATTAAATAATTTAAATAATTAATGTTATTTCTAAATAATATTTTATTTATTTTTTTATTTATTTCAT
Source organism: uncultured Alphaproteobacteria bacterium (assembly GCA_902593125.1). Taxonomy (GTDB): domain Bacteria; phylum Pseudomonadota; class Alphaproteobacteria; order HIMB59; genus CACPNW01. The sequence continues at coordinate 1,968 of CACJGU010000015.1, read as the reverse complement.
TCATGTTATTAATAACTAAATAAAAAATTAAATGTTAATTTTTAAGAGGAGAGATGTGAGAGTGGTTTAATCAGCACGCTTGGAAAGCGTGTGTAGTAGCAATACTACCGAGGGTTCGAATCCCTCTCTCTCCGCCATTTTTTAAATAAAAATATATTAAATTAATTTTAATTAACTCAAAAGATCACACATAGATCACACTTTTTAACACAATTATAAAATTTCATGATATTCATAAATTAATATGACTAGATTTTTTGTAAGTTTATTCCATTTTCTAGTAATTGCACTTGCATTAATAATAATCTTCTCTTCATTTCTATTTTTTTCTTCTAATCCTCAAATATTATTTTTTATAGAACCATCTGGTTTGAATTCTGACACAAGGATAATATGGGGCGCTATTTTTGGAATTTTTTTTGGAATATTAATTGTTGTAGTTTTTTTTGGAACTTTGTTAGTAAGTTTGGAAATTAACCACAATATTCGTAAAATTTTAGAAATTTTAGAAATCAAAAAAAATGTAAAAGAGAAAGATCATTCAAACGAAACTAGAACTCCTCCTCAAATTTAATTTAAACATTTTATTGATCACACATAGATCACATCTACTAATATATAAATCAGCAGATTAGATTAAAATATCTTTGTGTTTCATATAGATTGTTCTATCCAGAACGCTTGGAAAGCGTGTATAGTGGCAACACTATCGAGGGTTCGAATCCCTCTCTCTCCGCCATAAATTAGAAAATTATTTTAATAAATATTAGTGAAATACCTTTTAGGCTACACATAGGCTATACTTTGAGTTACCTTTTTTTTCTATTGTGATAAATTAAATTATTAATGAATTTTTCAATTCCAAAACTAATGAATGCTGTTGTATTAACTGGTCATGGTGGAATGGAGAAACTGGAATATAGATCTGACGTTGAAGTTCCTACTCCAAAAGATGATGAAGTGCTTATTAATGTAAAAGCTGCAGGCATTAATAATACCGATATAAATACAAGAATTGGTTGGTATTCAAAATCTTCAGCTGAGAATAGCGATGATGGTAGTTGGTCAGGAAATCCAATAAACTTTCCTATTATACAAGGAGCAGATATTTGTGGAATTATTGTAGGGGCAGGAAAATCAGTAGATAAAAAAAGAATTGGAGAGCGTGTTATTGTAAGAACAATGCAAGAAGTTCCTTTTAATCATGATAGCTATTCATCTTGGACAGTAGGATCTGAGTGTAATGGAGGATTTGCACAATACACTTCAATTCGTTCTTCTGAAGCTTTCAGTATAATTTCAAATTGGTCAGATGTTGAACTTGGATCTATTCCTTGTGCTTATTCTACTGCTGAAGGTTTATTATATCGTTCAAAACTAAAAGATGAAATTGTTTTTATTACAGGAGGTTCTGGAGGAGTTGGGTCAGCTGCTATTCAACTAGCAAAATTACGAGGATCAAAAGTAATTGCTCAGTGCTCAGAAAATAAACACAAAGATGTTTTAAGAGTAGGTGCTGATAAAGTAATTGATCGCAATTCTAATATAATTCAAGAGTTGGGAAAAAATTCAGTCGATGTTGTGATTGATTTAGTAGCAGGTGATCAATGGGGACAGCTTCTAGAAATTTTAAAACCAGAAGGACGTTACTCAACTGCGGGCGCTATAGCAGGGCCATTAGTTGAATTAGATGTACGAACTTTATATTTAAAGGATCTAACTTTTTATGGATGCACAAAACAACCTAAAGAAGTATTTTCAAATTTAATTAGTTATATTGAGCAAAATAAAATTTCTCCCTTGGTTGCAAATACTTACCCTTTAAAAGATATTAAAGTAGCACAAGATGATTTTTTAAGTAAAAAATACACAGGTAAACTTGTGCTTATTCCTCCAAATGTAATTCAATAATTATTTGGCTACATACAGGCTGCACTTACTGACTTAGTAATTAAAAATAAATATTGA
>CACJGU010000014.1 GCA_902593125.1 uncultured Alphaproteobacteria bacterium | reverse complement strand
TTCTGGGAATGATATTTTTTTAAATTTTGCCTGCTCTGGCAATAATGATACTGAAGTTAAGCCTGGTTGAGAATTGGTCTCTAAAAAATAAATTTTGTTATTATTTGTGTTCAGAATAAAGTCTGTTCTAGCTATAGATTTACATCCTAATAAAGAATGTGCCCTAATAGCCAAATTCAAACATTTTTCATAATTTTTTTTAGTAATTTTCGCTGGCAAAATGTGTTTGGCTAAACCCTTTGAGTACTTAGATTGATAATCGAAAAATGATTTATCATGTTTAATTTCAGTTACTCCAAGAGCTTCAATTTTATTTGAAAAATTTATAGTAGAAACAGTCAACTCTTTCCCTTTAATAAATTCTTCAACTATAAATTTTTTATGGCTTGAAAATTTTGTTTTGAATATATTAATATCTTCTAAAAATTTTTCAAATTGAATTTTATTTTCAACAATTTGAATTCCAAAACTAGAACCACTATTGTTTGGTTTTATAATAAATTTTTTAAATTTTTTTTTTATTTCTATAACTTTATTTACATCTAAATCATCAATTTTCATTATTATAGATTTTGGAGTTAAAATTTTATTATTTAAAATAATTTTTTTTGATTTAAATTTATCAAAACAAATATTTGAGGATTTAGCACTTGAATGTGTGTACTTAATTTTATTTTTGTTTAAAATATTTTGTATTTGACCATCTTCACCGTATGGTCCATGTAAAGCATTAAAACATATATAATTTTTATATTTACGAATTTTAGTTGCAAAATTCTTAGGATTAACTCTTAGTTTCTTGAAATTGACTTTATTTTGACGTAATACTTTTTGTATTTCTGCAGATGTTTTTAAAGATACTTCATGCTCTTCATTATATCCACCCTCTAATATTAATATTTTTTTATTATTCACCTATAATTTTTACTTCCCAATTTAATTTAACATTAAATTTTTTATAGACTTTTTCTATTATTATTTTACCTAAATTTTCTAAATCACTAGCAGTTGCATTACCCTTATTAATTAGAAAATTTGCATGTTTTTGACTTACAACAGCATCTCCAAATGTTAATCCTTTACATCCTGATTCCTCAATTAATTTAGCTGCAAATAAATTTGGGGGATTTTTAAATGTACTACCAGATGTTTTATATTTAATTGGCTGAGATAATAATCTTTTTTCTTTTATATATTCCATTTTTTCTTTTATATTTATTGAATTTCCAAACTTAATGTCAAATTTAGCTTTAGTAATAATCTGATCGTTTTGAATATTTGATGATCTATATTCTAAATTTATGTCTTTTCTTTTTATTATTTTTTTTTCAAAGTTACTGGTATATATTTCTACGCTATCTAATATGTCTTTTGTTTCAGATCCAAAACAACCAGCATTCATTTTGATAGCTCCACCTATGGAACCAGGTATACCACTTAAAAATTCAAAACCTTCAAAATTATTTTTTAGAGCAAAATTTGATAAATTAATATCTAATATACTAGCTCCAACCTCTAATTTATTTTCAAAAATATTAAAAATATTAAATCCTTTTCCTAATTTCAACACTATTCCATTAAAACCACTATCTCTAATTAGTAAATTTGATCCTGATCCTAAAACATAATAGTTTTCATCTTTGATTTCATTTAAAATAATCTCTAATTCATCACTATTTTCAACTAATATAAAAATTTTGGCTTTACCTCCTGTTCTAAACCATGTTAACTTTCCGATATTATAATCAAAGTAAAACTTACTTTTTAGTTTACTAATTATTTTTAGCAAATTTTTATCCATTAAATGCAAAATATTCTTTAGCTATAGTTGATATAGATCCTGCGCCCATAAAAATTATTATATTTTTTTTTAGAGTATACTTTGATAATATAATATTTAAGTTTTTAATGTTTTTTAAATAAATTGTATTTTTATTAACTTTAACTAACTTCAAATACATATCTTTAGAAGTTGCACCTGAAATTTTTTTTTCTCCCGCCGAATAGGTATCTAAAATAATTAAATCATCTACTTTTGAGAGAGCTTTTACAAATGAACTCATTAACATTTTTGTTCTTGAGTATCTGTGGGGCTGGAAAACTACAACTAAATTAATTTTTAGATATTTTGCTGATTCTAAAGTAGCTTCAATTTCAGTAGGATGATGGGCATAATCGTCATAAATTTTGGATTTATTGATTTTACCTAAAAAAGTAAATCGTCTTTTTACTCCAATATAGCTTGAAAGAGATTTATTTATCACCGAATTTCTTACACCAACAATTTTACTAGCTATTATACTTGCAGCTCCATTTAAAACATTATGCTTACCTATGGTATTAATCGTAAATTTATAATTTTTAGAGTGGGATATTTTATTTGTCCTTACTCTTAATTTAAATGATGTATTTGTTTTTTTTCTTTCAATATTGCAGATTAATATATCTGCCTTTTTATTTTTAATTGAGTAGGTAATAATATTTCTAGTTTTATTTCTATTAACTAAATATTGTAAATTTTTATCATCTAAACAAATTATTGATACTCCATAAAAAGGTAGCAAATTGATGAAATTTTCAAAAGAATTAATTAAGTTTTCTTTAGTTTTATGAAAATCTAAATGCTCGATATCTAAATTTGTTAATATAGATATCTGATGTGGAAGTTTTAAGAAAGATCCATCACTTTCATCAGCTTCTACAACCATCCATTCACCTTTCCCATATCTATTATTTTTAGATAAAGAATTAATAATTCCTCCATTAACAATAGTTGGATCTAAATTTGCTTTACTTAATATGTCTCCAACTAAACTAGTTGTTGTTGTTTTCCCATGAGAACCAGCAATTGCAATTGATTTTTTATTTTTCATTAATTCAGAAAGCATATCTGCCCTTGATAGAAGTGGGATTTTCTTTTCAACAGCAGCTTTTATTTCTGGATTATTTTTTTTTATTGCTGAAGAGAATACAACTGCATCTGCAAATTTTATATTTTTTTTACTATGTCCTAAAAAAAATTTAATTCCCTTTTTTTTTAACCTTTTTGTATTATCATTTATAGTTATATCACTGCCCTGAATTTGATATCCCTTATCTTTCATTAACTCTGCAATGCCCGACATTCCGATTCCAGATATACCGATAAAATGAATTTTAATCTTATTTTTCATTTGTAATTAATTTATAAATTAAAGAGTTAGAATTTTTAACTCTAATTTTATCAAATCTAGAACTGATTTCTTGTAAATCTTTTAAATTCTTATAAAAACCGTAAATAAAATTTTTTGCTTTCTCAATTTCATTTTTAGATTGATCTAATATTATTGCTACTTTTTCTTTTTCCAAAATTGAAGCATTAAAATACTGGTGATTATCTTTTGCAGTAGGTAATGGTATCAATATCGATGGTATATTATAGTTTATAAAGTCATTTAAGGAACCAGCACCAGCCCTTGATATTGCGATAGAAGTTTTATTTAATATTTCATCTATATTTGTAAAGTAATCTTTAATAATTAATTCAGACCTTATATGATTTAAGTCATTAGTGACATTGTTAAGTACATTTTTTGGGCATTGAAATATAAATCTTACGGATAATTTTCTTTCCTTATCTATAATTTTTATGAGTTTAGATGAAAATTTTGATATAAATTCTGATCCCTGGCTTCCACCCATTATAAATATTGTAAACTTTTTATTAGGTCTAGTATTTTTCTCTGATTTTAGATAGTAGAAATTATTTTCTGGAAAACCTACTACAAATATTTTTTTTATATATTTTTTATTTATATTTAAAGGTATGTTATAATTTAAAAAAATTTTCTCAGAAAATCTTGATAATATTATGTTTGACCTTCCTAATATAGAATTTTGTTCATGAATAAACAATTTAGTTTTTAGAATTGACTTAAAAATAATACAGCTTAACATTGGGAAAAATGATGCATAACTTCCAAAAGATATTGCTATATTAGGTTTAAAAAATAATGTTATAAACAAGGACTGAATGAATCCATAACTTAATGAAAAAAGTCCCAATATTTTAAATATAAAATTTCCACTCAAGTTAGAACTATTTATTATATGAATTTTTCCATTAAAATTATTAATGTATTTGTAACCTCTTTTATCTACAAGCACCCTACAATTAATATTTTTGTTAGAAAAAAAGTTAGCTAAATTTATTGCTGGTATGACGTGTCCTCCAGTTCCACCAGTAATTATTAGTACATTCTTTTTCATAAATTTTCATTTTTTTTATTGGTTAGAGATAATAAAAAGCCAAAAAGTATGGATACAGATATCATTGAAGAGCCTCCATAACTTACAAATGGTAGTGTCATACCCTTTGTAGGTATCAAACCTAAAGAACTAAAAATATTGATCAAGCACTGCAATCCAAAAGAGCATACCAAACCACTAATTGCAATTATCTTATATGTATCTTCTACTTTCAAAACATTTATTAAAGTTCTAACAATTATTGACAGAATTATCAAAATAATCACTAAACAAAATATTAATCCTAACTCTTCACCAGCTACTGCAAATATAAAATCTGTATTTGCATCAGGTATTCGTTCCTTTAGAATACCTTGTCCAGGACCCTTCCCTAGTAAACCACCATTCTGGAAAGCTTTAATACTTAAATCTATCTGATATGTATCAGAGCCACTTATTCCTCCAAGAAAAGAGTTAATTCTTGATTGAACATGATCAAAAATAAAATATGAAAATATTGAAATAAATACAATAAATAAAAAAGCTAAAAATACTAAAAATAATGAAAGACCAGCAACAAATAACTGACAAAAAAAAGTAGATGATATAAGAATTGTCATTCCTAAATCTGGCTGCATAATTATTAATATCAAAAGTAAAAAAAAGAAAATAAAAAGAATAGGTAAGTAAAATTTTTTATCTTCAATAGATTTACTAATACACCAAGCAGATAGTATGACAAAAACTGGTTTTATAATTTCTGAAGGTTGAAGAGTAAAATTTAAAATTTGAATCCATCTCTTTGCTCCTTTGACTTCATAATCTAGAAAAAATATAATTATCATTAAAATTAGTAAAAGGATGAAAGCAAAAAGCGAAACTCTTCTTATGTTTTTGTTGTTAAATTGTGATAAAATAAAAAGAAAAATCAATGATAATACAAAGAAAATTGTGTGCTTATTCATAGAAAAAAATTCATCTATTGAAAATGATAGAATAAGTCCTGTAAGACCCAATGATATTATGAGTATAAAATTTAACCTATCAACAGATGACCACCAATTTCTAAGATATTTCATTGTCTATAATATGTTTTTTAATTAATTTTGAAAATTCTGAACCTCTTTCCATGTAATCATTATATTGATCATAAGAACTACATGCTGGGGCGAATAATATTGTTAACTTAGCATCGTTTTTTTTAATATCTTTCATTATTTGCATTACAAGAGCTTTGAGATTTTTAAATTTTTTTACATTTAAAAATTTATTTATTTTTTTTTCGATAAATGATGCTGATTGTCCAAATACATAAGTGCAAATAATTTTATCTTTAAAATTTGATAAAATTTCAAAGTTTTTTTCTTTTGCTCTACCACCTAATATCAAATAAATATTTTTATAATTTTTAATAGAATTAATTGTTGAATTAATATTTGTAGATTTGCTGTTATTTATAATTTTTAGTTTATTAGAATTAAAAATTATACTAGCTCTGTAGGGCAGACCCTTGAATTTTTTTATTACATCCAAGAATATTTTTTCTGGAAGTTTTAGAAGCTTAACACAAATATAGGCTATCAGTATATTTTGATTGTTAAAACTTCCCTCAAGATCACTAGAAATTTCACTAATAAATATTTTTTTGTTTTTCTTAAAATAATTATCAAGAATAAAATTTTCTCCCATATAAAGATTAGCTGATTTATTATATATTGAGAAGCTAATAAATTTTTTATTTCTTCTTGTTTGAAAGATTTTTTTTGAATATTTATCATCAATTGAAATTAAATTTACTCCATTTTTTGAAATAATATTTTTTTTTTGTTTTATGTAATCTGCTATATTATAATATCTATCTAAGTGATCATTAGAAAGATTTGTAATAATTGATATTTTAGTGTTAATATTTTTGATCGTCTCTAATTGAAAAGAACTTAATTCAATTACATGATAATCAAATTTTTTATTCGAAGTTATTGATTTACATAATGGCTCTCCATAATTACCACCTATAAAAGTTTTCATTTTATTTTTTTTTAAGATATCTCCAATTAATTTAGTAGTAGTTGATTTTCCATTAGTTCCAGTTATTGCAATAATTTTTTCTTTAGTTAAATAGGACGTATATAAATTTAAATCTCTTTGTAATTTATTAATTTTATTTAAATGTTTAAATTGTTTTTTTCTTAATGATATTCCAGGAGATAAAAATATTTTTTTAAAAACATTTAAATCATTTATTTTTGGATTAAAAAATATATTTTTACTATATTTTTTTCCAAGAATGTTTCTGACTTTTAAACTATCATCCCAAAGTTTATATTCTATCTTTTTTTTTTCAAATAACTTAATTATTGAAATACCAGATTTTTGAAGTCCATAAATTAAGTACATTTTATCTTATTCTTAAAGTTGCTAGGCCTATTAAAGCTAACACAATAGTAATAATCCAAAAACGAATAACAATTGTTGACTCCGCCCAACCTTTTTTTTCAAAATGATGATGAAGAGGAGCCATTAAAAAAACTCTTTTTCCTGTTATTTTAAAAATTAGCACTTGTATTACTACTGAAAATGTTTCTAGAACAAATAACCCACCTATTATTGCAAGTAATATTTCATGTTTACACATAATTGCTATTGATCCAAGGGAGCCTCCCAATGCTAATGAGCCAGTGTCGCCCATAAAAACTTTTGCAGGAGGTGCGTTAAACCATAGGAAACCTAAAGCTGCTCCAATTAGTGAGCCACAAAAAATAGCTAGCTCACCTGTACCTGGTATATATTGTATAAGTAAATAATTTGAAAAAACCATATTCCCTGAAATATACACAATAAATGAAAAAGACATTGCAACAATCATTACAGGAACGATTGCCAAACCATCTAAACCATCCGTCAAATTGACAGCATTAGCTGATCCAATTATTATAAAAATTGATATTAAAAAATAGAAAATACCAAAATCAATAATTAAATTTTTCAAAAATGGAAAAGTCATCGAGTTACTTATTTTTGAATCTAAATTAATAATTATTAAATATGTTATGAATAACGCAAAAATAATTTGAAAAATAATTCTAACTTTTGAAGATATCCCAGTAGCGTTATTAGTTTTTATTTTTTTGTAGTCATCAGCAAAGCCAATAATCCCAAAAATTATAATTGTTAGATTAGCAATCCAAACAAAGTTATTACTTAAATCTCCCCACAAAATTGTCGAAATTAATACACTTAATATAATTAATAATCCACCCATTGTTGGCGTACCTTTTTTAGCTATAATATGTGATTGAGGACCGTCATCTCTGATAGGCTGTCCCGATGGCTGGATAGTATGTAATTTATTAATTATATAATTACCAAATATGAGAGAAAAAAATAATGCTGTAAGTATTGCTCCACCACTTCTAAAGGTTATGTAACTGAATATATTTAGAAAACTAAATATAGATTGATATTCAAATGCAAAGTATTTAATCAAATCAAGTTACCTTTTTTAATAAATTTTTGGCAAATTTATTTACTTCTGTTGAATTTGAACATTTAATCAAAATAATGTCATTATTATGAATTTTTTTATTTAAAAATTTCATAATCTCATTTCTATTTTCAATATAAATGAATTCATTTTTAGGGTTATTTAATTTTATTATAGATCTTCTAAAGAATTCGCCACATAAAATTACAAACTTAAAATCTGATTTATCTAATTCAGTAAGTAACTTAAAATGTAATTTATAAGTATTTTTACCTAATTCATTCATATTACCTAATATTAATATTTTTTGGCTATCTTTTTTTTTTATATTTGTAAAATAGTCAATGCTTTGTTTCATCGTATCAGGATTAGAATTATAACTTTCATCAATAACTTTTATCTTTTTTTTATTTATTAAAATATTATGAATTAAACCCCTTCCATCAACTGGCTTTAAATATTTTTGCCATTTAGTTATTATATTTGTTTTAAGTGAATTTTGGTCAAAAAAAGCGAAACAAAATAAAAGGTTTATAAGTCTAAATCTTATAGGATTTTTAATATCTAAGACTAGTTTCTTTTTATTAATTGAGAAATAGACACGATAAAATTTATTTTTATCTATTATTTTTTTAATAAAATACTTAGTGTTTAATTCATTGATGAGAACTAAATTCAAATTATTTTCTTTTTTTGCTTTTTGTATGAGCATATTTTCAAAATCAGAATTTATATTTAAAAATAATCTTCTTTTTTGATTGTTATATTTTGAATTAAAAATATCTGCTTTTTCTTTAGCAATATTTTTTTTAGATCTAAAACTTTGAAGATGTGTTGATTGTATATTTGTTATAAATATTTCAGTAGGCTTTACAATTTTTGTGAGATTTTTTATTTCACCAAAGTTATTTGTTCCAATCTCAAATATTGAATATGTTGAATTCAAATTGATATTTAAAAGTGAAATTAAAACTCCTAATTTATTATTGTAGCTTTTTTTAGAAAATGAAATTATCTCATTTCTTTTTAGAAAAAAGGCAAGTGTTTCTTTTAATGTAGTTTTGCCAGCGCTTCCTGTGATGCCTATGACCTTTCCTTTGTATAGGTCTCTTTTTTTCAGAGCTAAATTATTTAAATAATTAATTACGCTGTTTACGTATATAATTTTACTATTTTTAGCAAAATTCTTATTGTCAGTTAAACAATATTTAGCACCTCTTCTTAATGATGATTTAATAAATTGATTTCCATGAAAATTTTTACCCTTTAAAGCAAGAAAAATATCACCTTTATTTATTTCTTTACTAGAAATTTTTACTTTATTACTTTTTTCTAAAATATATTTTTCGAATTCAGATATTTGATTCATTATTCGATAATTTTTTTTACTATTTGAAAATCATCAAACTTTAATTCTTTATTTTTGATAATTTGTATTTTTTCATGACCTTTACCCGCCACTATCAAAATTTCATTTTTTTTAATATCTTGTATAGCTTTTATAATAGCTTTTTTTCTATCAGGTATCTCATATGCATTTGGACAATATTTTAGTATATTTTTTCTAATTAGTAGAGGGTTTTCGTATCGTGGATTATCATCAGTAATATAAACTTTTGCAGCATAATTATTAGCAATAATTCCCATTTGTTTTCTTTTATGCTTATCCCTATTTCCACCACAACCAAATACTAGATTTGGTTTTTTTTTATTTAATGTAAGTGATTTTAAGATTTTTTTTAATGCATCAGGGGTATGAGCATAATCAATAATTATTTTAGATTTTTTCTTATAATAATTAATTGTTTGTAAACGACCTATTGGATTTCGTATATAAGGTAAGGTATTTATAATTTTTTTTTCATTAATTTTTAATAACAAACAACATAATATTGCACATTCTAAATTTTCTAATTCAAATTTTGTATGTAAATTTAATTTTTTAATTTTATATCTATTTTTATTTAAATAAAGATTGTAGTACCCATTTTTTACCTCAAAACAAATATTTTTTTTACCAAAAAACTTTGTTTTAATTCCCATTTTAGTTATTTTTTTTACAAAATTAGAAATATTTTTTATTCTTGCATTTATTACCGCATATCCTCTTTGTGAAAGATGATTTGTAAATAATTTAAATTTCGCTTTTTTATAATTAAAATAATTTTTATGATAATCTAAATGATCTTGAGATATATTTGTGATAGCTGCTATATCTATAGGATAATTTCCAATTCTATCTTGATCTAAAGCATGACTTGATGCCTCAAAAATAAAAAAATTTCTTTCTTTAGGATGGTGGCCATATTTATATAATTCTTCATATGCAGGAGTTGTCAGGTTAGTATCATTTATTTTTTTTCCATTTCTAAAAAATCCTAAAGTACCAGATGTACATGTATTATAATTTAATTTGGATAATATTTGTGAAAGATACCAAACTACTGATGTTTTTCCATTAGTTCCAGTTACTGCAACTGTCTTATATGGAAGTTTTCTATAAATGTTTTTTAATAGTACTGTTGTTTCTAAATTTATATCAGACACTATAAATTGAGGAATATTAATAAATTTAAAATATTTATTAGAAATTATTGCTGGTGATTTATTTTTTATAGCTTCTTCAATATATATTTTTTTAGATTTTGTATTCTTATCAAAAATAAATATTGTTTTTTTATTTACTAATTTTGAGTTAGAAGTAATTGATGAAAAATGTTTATCATATTTAAAACAATATATTTTTTTTACATCGATTAGTTTACTTAGATTAGATAGCAGCATTAAATATTCTATATGTAAAATTTGTGTCTACTTTTAGAAGTTCATTTTTTACATTTCTTGGAATATTAAAGAGATTTATAATATCTAAAATAATTTCTCTTACAAGTGGTGCATTAACTCTTGCACCAGTCATTTTTTGATTAGTTCCTTTTTCTTTTTTAGGATATTCTAAAGCAGTATAGATGATATATTTTGGATCATTAATTGGAAAAACTCCAATAAAAGATGTTAAGTTCCTATCTTTATAATAACCTCCTTTCGGATTGAGTAATTCAGATGTGCCAGTTTTACCTCCTATTTCATAACCATCAATTTTGACTCTTGGGCCTGTATACTCAGTTTTATATACAACTGCTTTGAGAAGATTTAAAAAAAATTTTGAAGAACTTTCATTATTTAATATTTTTTTACTTTTAGATGTTTTGTTGAGAATTAGGGTTGGATTAACCTCATAACCATTTTTTGAAAGTGTGCCATATGCCTTAACTAAATGAAGCGGTGTTACTGAAAAACCATGACCAAATCCAATAGTAGCAGTCTCAAGTTTGCCCCAATTATTTTTATTTCCTAAAGGATTTGCCACCTCCATATTTTCAACATTAATTTTTTTATCAAATCCAATTTTTTCGAAAAAATCAATCTGATTTTTTTTTCCAATCATAGTAGCAATTTGGGCGGTTCCTATATTAGATGATTCAACTACAATTTTTTCTACATTATAATTCCCATCATCTTTATATTGATCATAATCAGAAATATTTAAATATTTCTTTTTTACGTTAAAAGTCATTTCAGAGTTTATTAAACCTAAATCAAAACCTATAGTTGCGGTTATAGGCTTAAATGTTGATCCCATTTCATAGTTTGATTGAAAAACTCTATTAATTAAATTGTTTTCTTTGTAAGTTTTTTTATTTTCCGGATTAAAATCAGGCAAACTAATAGATGATAAAATATTACTATTTTCAATATCTAATATAACAGCTAAACCAGATTCAGCTTTATATTTATTTATAGCATTTATTAAATTCTTTCTTACAAGTTGTTGCAGGTTTATATCAATAGTTAAAATGATATCATTAGAATTAGATAGGTCATTGTCATAAAATCTTTCAATACCTGATAATCCTTTTTGATCAATATTGACATGACCAACTATATGAGATGATACATTTCTAAATGGATAGATTCTTTTATATTCTTTATGACTTCTAATATTAATTTCTCCAAGATTAATTATATTTTGATATTCAATTGGAGTAATATTTCTTTTAAGCCAGACAAATTTTTTGTTAGTAAATAACTTATTATTTATAATTTTTGATTCTAAATCTAGTATTTTTGATAATTTTGAAGATAAGAACTCTTTATTTTTAATCTTTTGAGGGTTGATTGATAAAGAAATACTTTCAATTGAAGTTGCCAATATATTTCCATTTCTATCATAAATATTTCCTCTTAACTCATTTTGAGAAACTAATTTTTCTTGACTTATATTATTTGCAAACAACATAATGTCAGAAATTCTATAAATGGATATAAGAAATAAGAATATAAAGACAGTAATCGAAAAAAATACTCTTTTACGAACAAATTTTAGAGAGTCACTATCAAATAGTTTAAATTTAGAAGACATTTAATCTGTTGTATTTTTAATTAATCTAATATTGCTGCTAGTATCTGAAAATTGATTTAATGTTACTATATTTGGTTTATTATTTGTTTTCGTTTTAGAAAAATATAATGAATGAAGTTTAGTTAAATATGAAACATTTTGGTGAACACTAAGTTCAATTTTATTAATTTTTATATTTTGTTTTATTTTTAATATTTCATATTCGTAAATATCATTTTTTTTTTCTATTTCTCTAGTATTATTAGCAATAAAAATCATTAAAAAGATAAGAACTAAATTTAAAAACATAAAACTTGCAATAGATTTTGCGTATTTCATTGTTAAATCTTTTGAGCTACCCGGAGTTTTGCTGATCTAGATCTGGGATTTTTTAAAATCTCAGAAGCTTTTGGCAATATTGGTTTTTTGGTGATTATTTTGAGTTGAGTTGCCAATTTATCAGGTAACTCCGGGTAGTGGCGGGAGGAACGCCATCGTTTACCACTCTTGTGGTTAAAAAAATCTTTCACAATTCTATCTTCTAGACTTTGGAAAGAAACTACTAAAATTAATCCATTTGTATTTAGAATTTTTAGACTTTTGTCTAAACTACTTTTAAGTTCATTCAACTCATCATTTACATATATCCTTAATGCCTGAAATGTTTTTGTAGCTGGATGAATTTTTTTATTATACTGATTTTTTTTTGGGATACATTTTTTAATAATATTTGATAATTCAGATGTCTTAGAAATGTATTGAATTTTTCTACTTTTTACTATTTCTCTTGCTATTATTCTTGAATATCTTTCCTCTCCATATTCATAAATAATTTTAGCTAATTCTTTTTCATTATACTTATTAACAATCTCTATAGCATTTTTATCACCTAAACCCATTCTCATATCTAATGGTCCATCATTATTAAAGGAAAAACCTCTCTCATAGTTATCTATTTGATTTGAACTAGTTCCTAAATCAAAAATTATAAAATCAAATTTTTTTTCTTTTAATTTATTTTGCTCTACAATTTTATCTATTCTACTGAACCTATCATTTACTAATGAAAAATTATGATACCTACCTTCTAGATCCTTAGCAAAAATTTTTGCTATAGGGTCCCTGTCTATTGCTAATAATTGATTTACACTAAAATTTTCTAAAATTGCTTTTGAATAACCTCCGCCCCCAAAAGTAGCATCGATAACATTTATGGATTTATCATTCGGTAAAAAAGATTTTATTTCATTAAGCATCACGGGTTTGTGTAAGTTATTCATATTATTTTTGTTGTGTTAAAATTGTTCTTAATGATTTTTTTTCTTCTAATAATCTTTTTCTAGAAGACTCGATGTTATTTAATCCTATCTTAGGCTCCCATATTTGAAAGAAGTGACCCTGTCCAAAAAAAGCAGCTTCATTTTGTATTTTTGCATATTTTTTTAATTCTTCAGGTATTAAAAATCTTCCTTCTTTATCAATATTTGTAGGAATAATTTCAGAAAATATTGATGAAGAAAAATCATCGTAATCCTCTGAAAAAAAATCTAGATTGTTTATTCTTTTAGCAATTTCTTTAAGTCTTCCAACACCACAACCCTCAATAGAAGGTGTCTTAATAGATTTATATAAAATTATTTCATTTTTATTTATTTTTGGAAGAATATTTCTAAAACTAGAAGGTAATGATACCCTGCCTTTTTTATCTATTTTGTTAAAATATTTAGAAACAAACAAATCCATAAAATATGGGTTATCATGGGATTATATGGGCGTCAATGGGTATGAAAAAAAAAATTATATGTTCCTAATATGTTCTTTGATAATGATAGATGGTGCATAAGCCGGGTTCTGTAATTTATAATTAAATTGATGATCATTAATCTAGAACAAATGTTGCCATTTGCTTCAAGCAGTCTACCCGAATAACACAGCTGGAACTGGTAGTTATTCCTATTTGACCTTGCTCCAAAAAGGGTTTGCCTTACCTTTTTTGTTACCAAAAAAGTGGTAAGCTCTTACCTTACCATTTCACCCTTACCTCTAAGAGGCGGTATACTTTCTGTTGCACTTTCCCTAAGCTTACACTTGCCAGGTATTACCTGGTTTTTTTTCCAGTGGAGCCCGGACTTTCCTCTTGATTACTCAAGCGATCATCGCACCATCTATTTCCAAAAATAAATTTTTTTATTTTTTCGTCAACACTAAATTTAATAAATGATTCAGCATATAATTTAAAGTTAATTGGTCAATATTTCCTGAAACATTATTTTGTAAAAAATGTGATTGATAAGATTTAATAATTTTTTTCATTGATTTTTCGTCATTTATTTGGCTAATTTGGTAACCAACATAAGCTAAAATAAAAAGACAAATTTGCTTTCTTGTAAAAATACTATTTTTATAAAACCAGTTTTTTAAGATATTTAAATCTCTAGTTTTTTTTTTATAAATGAAAAAAGATATCTTTTTTGAAGATAAGATATGCCATGGAAAATGTTTTCCAGGATCTTTTTTTCTAAGAGGAGCTATATCAGAGTGAGCTAAAATATTAGTATCTTTTATTTTATATTTTTTTTTAAGATAATTTAATAGTTTTATTAAAGAGTTTATCATTTTTTTTGAAAAATTGTTATTTTGTTTACTTCGACTATAATCAAGCTCGATACCTATAGAATAAGAATTTATATCTGAATAATTATTCCAAAAAGAAACACCCGCATGCCAAGCTCTTTTAGTTTCATTAACCAGGCAAAAAATATGTCCATCTTGAGAGATAAGAAAATGGCAACTAACTTTCTTAATGGGATTACATAAATATGATATTGCTTCATTATGATTTCTAAGTGCAGTATAATGAATGATTATAAACTTAATATCCAAGTTATTTCTGTCATCATAGTTGAGTGATTTATATTTATGTATTAATTTCATTCAAATTTATGTTTATTCAATATATACTTATTATAATGTTAAAAAACTCTATTTTAATTTTATTAATTAGTTTTATTATAAGCTGTAATAACTCTGAGTATATAAAAAAAACAAATGACTTAAACATTAAAAGTCCTCAAGAAATATATTCTGAAGCTTATGTTTTATTTAATAATGAGAATTATAGTTTAGCTAAAACTGAGTTTTTAAAAGTAACCAAACTTTATCCGTTATCAAATGAAGCAATTCAATCTGAAATAATGCTAGGTTTTATTAGTTATATAAAAATGGATTATGAAAGTGCCATTTTAGAATTTGAAAGAGTAATAAGAAAGTATCCATCTCATAATGATCTTGACTATGTATATTACATGAAAGCAATTTGTAATTATGAACAAATTACACATGAAGGGCTAGATGGTACTTATAATGAGTTAGCTCTAAAAAACTTTCAACAGGTAATAAAGAGATTTCCAGATAGTAAGTATGCTAAGGATAGTAGGCAGAAAATAATACTTATTAAATCAAATTATGCTGCAAAACATATGAATGTTGGGAGATTTTATTTAAAAGAAAAAAAATATACAGCTGCATTAAATAGATTTAAAATTGTTATTGAAAAATACTCTTCTTCAAAATTTACCCCAGAAGCTCTTCATAGAATGGTTGAGGCTTACATGGCAATAGGAATGATTGATGATAGTGTAAAAACAGCTTCAACTTTAGGGCATAATTATCCAAATTCAAAGTGGTATAAATATAGTTATGATTTAATTAATAATGAAAATAAACAAGGAAAATTTGTAAGTAGAATTAAAGAAATATTTTAATTTATGCCACGTGATAGAGAAGAAAGAGAGATAATTAAAAAATTAAAAATTTTATCTAATGAAATTAAAAAACATAGTAATTTTTATTATAATTTAGATAAACCAAAAATTAGTGATAGTGAATACGATAAATTGGTTATCGAAAATAATAAACTTGAAATTAAATATCCTCATCTCGTTTTAAATGACAGCCCAAGTAAAACAATAGGTTCTAAGGTAAAAAGTCAATTTGAAAAAATTAGACATGCCTCTCAAATGTATTCATTAGGCAACGCTTTTGATAAAAATGACGTAGATGAATTTATAAAAAAATCAAAAAAATTCCTCAATTTTGAAAATAATTTTTTTTTCGAATTTATTAGTGAACCAAAAATAGATGGACTGTCTCTTAATCTTTCGTATGCAAATGGTAAATTAATATCTGCAGGTACTAGAGGTGATGGATTAGTGGGTGAGAATGTTACCCAAAATATTTTAAATATAAAAAATATACCTAAAGATTTAAACATCGATTATCCTAAATTTATTGAAATTAGAGGAGAAGTTTTTATTAATAAGTCTGATTTTGAAAAAATTAATTCTGAATTAAATGATAAAGAAAAATTTGCAAATCCAAGAAACGCAGCAGCAGGCAGCTTAAGGCAATTGGACACGACTATAAGTCAAAGTAGACCTTTGAACTTTATAGCACATGGTATTGGTGAGTGTTCAGAAAAATTTAATAATATTGAAGATTATTATAGTAAATTAAAGCTCTGGAAAATTCCAACAAACAAATATTTAAAAAAATGCTCTACAACAACTGATTTAATGCAGCATTTTGAAAATATCAATAATAAGAGAAGTAATCTAGAATATGATATCGATGGATTAGTGATTAAAATAAATGATTTTAATATTCAAAAAAGACTTGGCTATGTTGGCAAAAATCCACGATGGGCAATAGCTTTAAAATTCTCTTCTGAAAAAGCAAATACAATTATTCAATCCATTGATTATCAGGTTGGTAGAACTGGTGCAATTACTCCAGTTGCAAGATTAAATCCAATTAATATTGGGGGTGTTTTAATATCAAATGCTTCATTGCACAACTTTGATGAAATTAAAAAAAAAAATATAAATGTATATGATACTGTTGAAATTGAAAGAGCAGGTGATGTAATACCTTACGTAACACGATTAGTAAAAAAAAATAAAAAAAATAAAAAAAATTTAATTCCTCCAAATAAGTGCCCTGTATGTAGTAGTAAAGTTGTTAAAGAATTAAATGAAGCTGTTTTAAGATGCCCAAACACCTATGAGTGCTATTCACAGAAACTAGGTCAAATTTGTCATTTTATAAGTAAAAAAAGTTTGAATATTGATGGATTTGGTGAAAAACAAGCTAAACAATTTTTTGATCTAAAATTTATAAAAAATATTGAAGATATTTTTTCTTTAAACAAATATAAAATTGATATTCTTAAACTTGAAGGATGGGGGGAGCAATCTTATCTCAACCTAATAAAATCTATTGAAAATTCTAAAAAAATTACACTCGATAAATTCATATACTCATTAGGAATAAGATTTATTGGTGAAGTTAACTCAGATATACTAGCAAATGAATTTCATACAATTAAAAATCTGATATCGTCAATAGAAACATCTCAGAATATTATAAATGTTGATGGATTAGGTCCAAAAGCTATATCATCATTAATAGATTATTTTTCAAACAAGAAAAACTTAACAACTATTAAAAAATTAACAAATATTTTAACAATCGAAAATATAAAATCAATTTCGAAAAATAATTTTTTTACAAATAAACATATTGTTTTTACAGGGACTCTAGAAAAGTTATCCAGAGATGAAGCAAAATATTTAGCAAAAACTAACGGGGCCAAAATACTATCAAGCATTAGTAAAAATACTGATTATTTAATAGCAGGAGATAAATCTGGGTCAAAAGTTATAAAAGCTAAACAATTAGACATAAAGATTATAAATGAAGAAGAGTTTCTAAAAAAAATTAATCAATAAATTTCAAATATTTTAAATATATGTTTTTTGATGAAAAATCTTCAAAATTTACCAGTGCTTTATCTCCATCTAATTTTATAATTTTTCCATAGCCATATTTTTTATGAAAAACTTTTTTTTCTTGATAGTTTTCATTTTCAAATGAAGTATCTTGATTAAATTCCCAATCAATTTTATTTTTTTTGGAATTTATTAATAATCTTTGTCTTCCAGGAGAAATAATTTCATCTGAAAAAGATGTATTTTCAACAAAATCATCTAAAAAATTATTATTTTTAATATAATTAGAATCGTTTAATTCAATATCATCTTCTGGAAGTTCATTAATAAACCTTGACGGTAAATTATAATCATGAGTTGCATAAGAATACCTATTTTGATTTACATAGGTTATAAAAATATTCTTTCTCGCTCTAGTAAGGGCTACGTAAGCCAATCTTCTTTCTTCTTCTAGACCCTTATTTCCTAACTCTTCAATAGATCTCTGGCTAGGAAAAACACCCTCTTCCCAACCAGCTAAAAAAACATTATCAAATTCCAAACCCTTAGCAGCATGCATAGTCATTAGTGTAAGAGTTTCTTCTGACGTATTTGAGATATTTTCCATTACCAATGATACATGTTCCAAAAAACCTTCCAAATTTTCGAATTCCTTAAGACTTTCTATAAACTCGTTTATATTATCTAATCTAGATAGATTATCAGGATTATTAGAGTTAAGTTGTTCTTTTTTTATAAATTCTAGATAACCAGAGTCTTCAATAATTGCCTTTGTTAACTCAATATGATCAAAATTTTTATAAATTTTTTTCCACTTACTCATGTTATCGATAAAATTATAAAGTTCAACTTTTGCTTTTGAGTTTGTCTTAAAGATAATGTCTCGAGATGCTTCAAACAATGACGTCTTATTTATTCTTGCTGACGAACTTATTTTACTCAATGTAGATTTACCTATGCCTCTTTTAGGAACATTGATTATTCTTTCAAAAGCTAGATCATCCTCAACATTATTTACTAATCTTAAGTAAGCTATAATATCCTTAATCTCTTTTCTTTCATAAAAGCGCAAACCTCCTATAATTTTATATGGTAAACCTAAATTAATAAATCTCTCTTCAAACGATCTCGTATGAGCAGCAATTCTAAATAATATGGATATCTCACTTAGTTTAGTTTTATTTGAAATAAGATTTTCTATTTTATCTGAAACAAACGTTGACTCCTCTTTGGTTTCCCAAAAACCATTTATTCTGATTTTATTTCCTTCATCATTATCGCTCCATAATTCTTTTCCATATCTACCTTTGTTCTTTGAAATTAATTTTGATGCACAATTTAATATTTTTTTTGTAGATCGATAATTTTGTTCTAATCTAATTATTTGAGCATTTTCAAAATTTTTTTCAAAATTTAGTAAATTTGATACTTCAGCACCTCTCCAAGAATAAATTGACTGATCATCATCTCCAACACAACAAATATTTTTATTACCTTGAAATAAGTAATGAATCCATTTTTGCTGAATTGGATTAATATCCTGATATTCATCGACATGTATATATTTAAATATATTTTGATATTTATTTAAAATATATTTATTCTGTTGAAAGATTTTTATACAGAATAAAATTAAATCTCCAAAATCTACACAATTAAGTCTTAATAATTCTGATTGGTATATTTTATATAATTTGCGGAGCTCAACATCATTTTTTCTGTATTTATTTTCTAATAAATCTGAAGGATAAATACCTTTATTTTTAAAACTATCTATTGAATTCAAATAAAATTTTGCTGAAACTTCTTTTGTGTCAATTTTTTCTATTTCACAAATATTTTTAATTAGTTTTAGCTGATCATCCGTATCAATAATTTGAAAGTTTTTTTTCAAACCAACTTCTTCATAATGTTGTTTGAGAATTTTAAGACTTAATGAATGAAATGTTCCTACCCACATTCTTTCAACTGGTATGTTAATAAATTTTCCGATTCGGGATTTCATTTCATTTGCAGCTTTATTTGTAAATGTAACAGCTAATATTTGAGAAGGTGTTGATAATTTATTGTATAAAATATGTAATATTCTGAAAGTTAACACTCTAGTTTTTCCACTTCCGGCACCAGCTAAAACCAATAATGAACCTTGGGTTTTTTCAACAGCTTTTTTCTGTTCACTATTTAGTAAATCAAGATATTTAAATGATTTGTCTGACATTTTTTTGCTATAATATAAGTATAATCTAATTTATAAACTATTTATGTTAATACTATTAATAAATCATGATCAGAAATAAATTTATATTTTTTACCATAATATTTTTTTTATTTAATTATAACTTATTTGCATCAGAGTCAGATGAGGTTAATACGCAGCCAGATGATTTTGAAACGTCAAAAGTGGAAGACGAGATTTATGATCCTTTTGAGCCTGTAAATAGAGCCATTTTTAGTTTTAATAATGTTGCTGATAGAGTTGTATTAGAGCCTGTAGCTAAAGGATATAAGAAATTACCTTCTCCGATACAAAGTGGAATTTCTAATTTTTTAAGTAATTTAAGAGCTCCATTAGTTGTAGTAAATCAATTATTACAAGGACAGGGTGAAAATGCAATTCAATCATCTGGAAGATTTATTATTAATAGTACAGTAGGTCTTCTTGGAATTTTTGATGTAGCTGAAAAAATTGGTATTGAAGAAAAGGAAGAGGATTTTGGTCAAACACTTGCAACTTGGGGCGTTGGAGATGGATTTTATATTGTACTACCTTTATTTGGACCATCAAATATAAGAGATACTTCAGGTATGTTGATTACAATGGTAACTGATCCAATTAATGCTTACGCTGTAAGTGAAGGTGAGGCTTGGTTGGTACCAATGAGAACAGCTGCTAATGCTGTTGATCAAAGATCAAAGATAATTGATGAAGTAAATGCTCTAAGAGATAATTCTGTAGATTATTATGCTGCAGTTAGAAGTTCTTATTATCAAAATAGGAAAGCAGCAATCGCAAATGTGGATGATAGTGAATTAACACCTTTGCCTTTAATTAGTATTGAGTTTGAGTAATGAAATTTTTTAAAATATTTTTTTTAAGTGTAATACTTTTTTTTAATACGAGTTTATTTGCTGATGAAGCATCAGATTGGCTGAGAAAAGAAATAGATATAATTTTAAATGCGTATTTAAATGAAAATATTTCTAACGAAGAAAGATTTTTGATGATTGAGCAAACAATTAATGAAAACTTTGCAGGGACTGGAATAGCAAAATTTATAGCTGGTAATGCCTGGACTAAAGCATCAAAAGAAACTAAAAAAAATTATATAAAAAGTTTCAAAAGACATCTTGCTTTAAATATTGCCTCAATGATGCAAGGTTACTCTGACCAAAAATATGAACTTTCTTCATCAAAAATTGATAAAAATAAAGTTATTCTTGTAAATATGGAAATTTTTTCAAATACTGGTTCAGTAGTTGTAACTTGGAGATTGAAAGAGGCAAAAAATAGATTGTTTGTTATTGATTTACTTGTTGCTGATATTTCATTGGTTGTGACTAAAAGATCAGAATTTAATTCTATGTTAAAAAATGTAGATTATAATTTAGAAGAATTTAATTCTATTTTAGATAATCAGAACGAAGAAAGTTTACAAAAAATAATCAATCAATAAATTTATTATTGTATGTTTTACTCATTTTTTTTAGAGAAATAGGAGAGATATTTGAAGCTTGATTTGCAGATCCAAATTCTATTAATCTATTTTTAACTATATCTTTCATTGCATTTTTAGAAACTAACAGATATTTCCTAGGATCAAAGCTTTCTGGATTAATTGATAAATATTCTCTTATTGCAGCAGTAGAAGCTAACCGTAAATCAGTATCAACATTAATTTTTCTTACACCATTTTTGATACCCTCTTTTATTTCCTCTATAGGTACACCATATGTCTCTCTAATTTTTCCACCAAATTGATTTATCTTATTAATCAATTCTTTTGGTACAGATGAAGATCCATGCATTACTAGATGTGTATTTGGAAGTTTATCATTTATTTCACTAATTCTTTTCATATTTAGTGTATCTCCAGTTGGAGGTTTTGAAAATTTATAAGCTCCATGGCTAGTACCAATAGCAATAGCTAGAGCATCCACATTAGTTAATTTAACAAAATTAACTGCTTCATCTGGATCAGTCAAAAGTTGGTCATGGGCTAAAACCCCCTCAGCACCAACTCCATCTTCTTTTTCACCCATTCCTGTTTCTAGTGAGCCTAAACAGCCCAATTCACCTTCGACTGAAACACCGAAAGAATGTGCTATTTTAACGGCTTCCTTTGTGACGTTTACATTATAATCAAATGATGATGGTGTTTTTTGATCTTCTTCTAATGAACCGTCCATCATTACTGAAGTAAAACCTAGATCTATACTATTTTTACATTCTTCCGGAGATCCTCCATGATCTTGATGAAGCACAATGGGTATTTTAGAAAATTCTTCATTTGCTGCCTCAAACATTTTTTTGATAAATATTGGTCCTGAATAATTTCTTGCACTTTTAGATACTTGCATAATTACAGGACTATTAACTTCTAAAGCTGCTTCCATAATTGCCCTAATTTGTTCAATATTACTTATATTAAAAGCAGGTACTCCATAATCATTTTCTGCAGCGTGGTCTAATAATTGTCTTAAGCTTATAAGCGCCATATAAATGAAATTCTAAATTAAAATGTTAGTGTTTATTTTACTTTTATTGATATAACATAAAAAATATAATTTTATGAACATTTTATTTCCAAAAAATTTTTTGTGGGGTGCTGCTACCGCCAGCTACCAAATAGAGGGAGCTTTTAAAAGTGATGGCAAAGGTGAAAGTATATGGGATAGATTTACTCATACAGAAGGAAAAATAAAAAATAATGAAAATGGTGATATAGCTGTTGACCACTATAATAGATACAAGGAAGATGTAAAACTAATGTCAGATATAAAGATGTCTGCTTATAGATTTTCATTAGCTTGGACAAGAATACTTCCTGAAGGTAAGGGTACAATTAATCAAAAAGGAATAGATTTTTACTCACAACTAATTGATGAACTTTTAGAAAATAATATTAAGCCACTTATCACATTATATCACTGGGATTTACCGCAAAAAATTCAAGATAATGGTGGCTGGTCGAATAGAGATACATCAAATATGTTTGCTGAATATGCTAGTATAGTAGCTAAAAATTATGGAGACAGAGTAAATTTAATTTCTACATTTAATGAACCCGCTGTTTTTACAATTCATGGATTGGTAGATGGTTATATGGCGCCAGGTTACGCAGATTTGGATCACTTTAGTGCTGCTGTTCATCATGTAAATCTAGCTCATGGATTAGGATTAAAGGCAATGAGATCAATAAATAATAATTTGGAACTTGGTTGTGTTTTAAATCTTTCTCCTTGTATACCATGCTCAGATGACCCTGCAGATATCAAGGGAACAAAATTATATGATATGTATTGGAATAGGATTTTCTTAGATCCAATGTATAAAGGATTATATCCAAATAATTTTTATAAAAATGTTGAACGATATTTAAAAGATGCTGATCTAAATATAATAAGTCAAAAAAATGACTATATTGGGTTAAACCACTATCAGCATACAAGGGTTAAAAGTGATCCAGACTATCTTTTAAAAGCAAGAGGAGCATATGGAAATGAAAAACCCTTTAATATGGAAAATGTTGAATTAACACTAATGAATTGGGAGATAGTGCCTGAAGCATATTATAATCAAATTATGGAGCTTAAAAATAAATATGATAATCCCGTTATATACTTAACAGAAAATGGATGTGCGTATCCTGATATTATTGAGAATGGTAAAATTAATGATTTTAAAAGAATTGAATTTTACAAGAAATATTTATCTGCAGTAAAAAAATCAATAGATGATGGGGCAGATGTTAGAGGATATATGACCTGGACTTTAATGGATAATTTTGAATGGGCTTTGGGTTTTGAAAAAAGATTTGGTTTAATTCATGTTGATTTTGAAACTTTAAAAAGAACACCAAAAGAATCTTATTATTTTTATGAAAATTTGATTAAAAATAACGGATTTTAGATTAATAAATACACTATCCCTTTACTGCACCAAATGTTAAACCACGAATAAACTGTTTTTGTAAAATAAAAAACATAATTACTGGCGGTAATGCGCAAACAATAGATCCTGCAGCAATTAAATTCCATGACGCTACCCATTGCCCTCTTAGAGCTTGTAAACCAACAGTGACTGGCCTTACACTATCACTTTGTACTAAAACTAATGCCCAAAAGTAATCATTCCAAATAAAAGTAAAGATCAGCACACCTAATGCAGCCAAGGCTGGTCTCATTAATGGCAATACAATTTTACTATAAATATAAAATTCTGATGCACCATCAGCTCTTGCTGCTTCAACTAATTCAAAAGGTAATTCTTTAATAAAATTTCTTAGGAAGAAAGTGCAAAAACCAGACTGAAAAGCAATATGAAATATTATTAAGCCGTACCAAGTATCATACATTCCAAATTGAATTGTTATATTACGAACAGGAACTAGTAAAATTTGAAATGGGATAAAATTACCTGCAATAAACATTGCAAATATGAACATATTTAATTTAAATTTATGTATTGCTAGAGTAAAACCTGACATTGAACTTATCAATAATGTAACAATAGTTGTTGGAATTGTTATAATTAAACTATTTAAAAAGTATCTAGCCATAGGACTTCTTATAAAAACTTCTGAATAGTTATCGATAAAATTTATTTCAGTAGGAATTCCCCAATAATTACCAGCGTTTAAATCAGATAAAGATCTTAAAGATACCAACATAATTGCAATCAAAGGAAGTAACCATAATATAATACTTGCATATAAAATTAGTCTGTATCTGTACTGAACAAATTTTGGTTGTTTTTCTATTTGAATTGGAAACATTATTTTTCACTCTTTTCATTTTGAAATAATCTATATAAAAACCATACAATATAGATATCCATAATTAAGAATAATATTGTAGCTATTGCTGAACCATAACCCATCCTGTAACTAAATAATGCTTCCTCATACATCTTATATGCTAAAACAGATGTGCTTCCCCAAGGACCACCTTTAGTCATTATAGCAACCATATCAAAGCTTCTTAATGCTCCGACAACTGTTACTACTGTTGCTATAAATGTTGCAGGTCGTAATTGAGGTAATATTACATTCCAAAACATACTAATCCCTGAAGCGCCATCAATTCTTCCAGCTTCTACAACTTCAGTATTTACATTTGTAAGACCAGTTAGGTAAATAATCATAGTGTAAGCTATAGCAGGCCAAAAAAATGCAAAAATTATCGCATAAGTGGCTAATGTCTCTTCAGCTAAAAATGCTATTGGCTCTAAACCAAAAAATCTAAATATAAGATCTAAAATTCCATATTTCGGCATATAAAACCAGGTAAAAATTAAACTAACTACAACAAGATTAATAACAAAAGGAAAAAAGAATAATGGTTTGATAAATTTCATTTCACGAATATTTTGATTAAGAAAAATTGCTAGTCCCAATCCTATTGGGATAACAAGTAAACTTAAAACAAGCCATTTTAGATTATTCAATAAATTGATTGGAAAAGTATAGTCATCAAAAATTAATTCTTTATAATTGTCTAAACCTACCCATTTCCAATTTTTTAACTCACCTGACAAACCTAATAAACCTCTATCCATTCCGTTCCATGAATGAAAGCTTACCCATATTGAATCAATTATTGGATAGATAACATAAAGTACAAATAATATAATTGATGGTGCCAGGAAAAAAAAGGGGGCTATTTTTATTTGATTTTTTTTTAGATATTTTATCATGATTAAAAGGCGGAATTAATTCCGCCTTTTCTCTATCAATTTTTAGTTTTTACTAAAAACTCTTTTTCTAGTTTTGTCTAATCTAGAACGAATTGCTCCAATTCTATTTGGTTTTACCATAAATTCTTGAAGTCCTGGCATACCATCTGCATGCATATCAGGGTGCGTATCTCGATCATAAAATTGAGCGATATCACTTGCACTACTTAGAACTTTAAAACCTTGAGCCTGAAACCTATCAGAAGGAGCTTTTGCATTTCCATTTGGTGTTAGAACACCATTTCCTGACGCCAATTTAAAAGCTTCTTCTGGATTTGCTAAAAATGCTAAGAATTTTCTTGCATCTTCTTTATTTTTAGCTCCGGATGGAATATGAAAAGTATCAGTAGGTGCATCTTCAGCCATACCAACTCCTTTATATATTCTTGGAAATTGAAAATAGTCTACTTTGTCAACCATTCCAGCATCTTCAAAAAATGGAACCATGAAGTTACCCATTAAATACATAGCTGCTTCACCATTAATCATTGGTGTAATTGCTTCTTGCCATGATAATGCTGCATGATTTTCTAAGAAATAACCGGCATTTAGTAATTCTGCCCACTTATCGAATACGTCATCAAGTCTTGGATCTTCATAACTTGCATCACCATTCATTAGATCCATATGGAATTGGTAGCCATTAACTCTCATGTTCATGTAATCAAACCAACCTGCAGCTGTCCAGAGATATCTGGTACCTATTGTAACCGGTGTTACGCCATTTTTCTTAAGCATTGCACACACCCATTTAAATTCTTCCCAGTTTCTTGGTTCATTTAAGCCAAGATCATCAAATATATCCTTTCTATAGTAAACTCCCCACTGATAGTATCCATAAGGAACACCGTATTGTTTTCCATCAACTGTTAAGGCACCTTTTGTTGCAGACATTGAGTCATTAAATCCAGCACTTTCCCAAACATCTGAGACATCTTCAAATAATCCTTGATCAACAAAAAATTTCATTCTGTTACCAGCAAACCAGATTGCAATATCAGGTGGATCAGCTTGAAGAAAATTTCTAATTGCAACTTTATATTCTTCTGTATCAAAATCATTTACAACAACATTAATGTCAGGATGAGCTTCATCAAAAGCTTTTATATAAGCATGCATGACTTCGTTTGCTCTAGGATCTGATTGGTTACTATTTATAACCAGTGTACCTGCTAATGAAACAAAAGAAGTAAATAAGGTAGTAAGCACTACTACAAAACTAAATATTTTCATTTTACCTCCCATGAAAATTATTACTTTTTTTTAACATATCTAGCATCATATAAAATAGAAAATATCGACAATTTCTTAAATGGTGGGCCCTCAGGGACTTGAACCCCGGACCACCCCGTTATGAGCGGGGCGCTCTAACCAACTGAGCTAAGAGCCCTAAAAGGAGCTAATACATCTCAATTTTGTAAGTTTCAATTAATTTATTTCTATATCTTAATTTTTAAAAGATCTTTTCCAATAATTGGATTTTTACCAAAATCTTCTCTAACTATTTTTTTTAGTTTATTTTCATTAAATCTTGTTGGAACTAAATGAGTGAGTACAAGTTTTTTACATTTGGTTAATTTAGCAACTTTTCCAACTAAAGTCGAAGGGGTATGGTATTTTCTTACATTGTGAAGAGTTTGTTTAGTTCGCATTTTATTTAACTTTTTAATTTCTCCATCAATAAAAACCTCATGTAGTAAAACATCTGAATTTTGTCCATATTTCATAATATTCTCACAAGGCCTTGTATCTCCACTTATAGTTAATTTTTTTTTGTTGTTTAAAAAACAAAAACCATATGCATATTTAACAGGCTTATGATCTACCTCAAAATAATTAATTTTTAGATCTTTAATTTTAATATTACCTTCAGATTTAAATTCGTTGACTGTTATTTTGAATGCTTTGATTGAAGATCTTGCTTCATAACTAATCCTTAGTTCACGCTCGTCCTCCCATGCATTCATTATTTTTTTAACAAATTTTTTTGTGCCAACTGGACCATATACAATCCAAGGTTTAGTTCTGTAAGAGTGCCAAGATGAGATTATAAGTTGGTAGAAATCAATTACATGATCAGAATGTAGATGGGTTAGCAATAGTACGTCTATATCAGAACCTGATAAATTAATTTGATTTAATCTTTGTGTAACACCTGATCCACAATCAACTAAAATTTTAGCTTTATTTGTTGAAATTAAGTTAGAAGGACCAAATCTCTTAAAGTCTACACTTGGACAGCCTGTACCAAGTAGTGTTAAATACATTTACTCGTCCAAGAAAGTTTTTAATTTCCTTGCTCTTGTAGGATGTTTTAATTTTCTTAATGCTTTAGCTTCTATTTGCCTTATTCTTTCTCTGGTAACACTAAATTGTTGCCCAACTTCTTCAAGCGTATGGTCACTATTCATTCCAATACCAAACCTCATTCTTAATACTCTTTCCTCTCTAGGAGTTAATGATGACAATATTCTTGTTGTGGTATCACGAAGTGAACTTTTTACTGCTGCATCAATAGGTATTAAAGCATTTTTATCCTCTATAAAGTCACCTAAAGAACTATCTTCTTCATCACCAACAGGAGTTTCTAAACTTATTGGTTCCTTAGCTATTTTTAATACTTTTTTTACCTTATCAAGAGGCATATGCAACCTATCGGCTAGCTCATTTGGTGTTGGCTCTCTTCCTATTTCAGACATAATCTGTCTGGTAGTTCTTACAATCTTATTAATTGTCTCAATCATATGAACAGGAATTCTTATTGTCCTAGCCTGATCTGCGATTGATCTAGTTATTGCCTGCCTAATCCACCAAGTTGCATAAGTTGAAAATTTATATCCCCTTCTATACTCAAATTTATCAACTGCTTTCATTAGACCAATATTTCCCTCTTGTATTAGATCTAAAAACTGTAATCCTCTGTTTGTATATTTTTTTGCAATAGAAATTACCAACCTTAAGTTAGATTCAATCATTTCTTTTTTTGCTCTATTTGCGGATCTCTCTCCCTGCTGTACAGTGCTGACTATTCTTCTAAATTCAGTCAATGGAAGCTCTGATGCCTCTTGTATCTCTTTGATTTCGTCTATTATTTTATTTATTTCAATGTGATTACGATTTATAAATTTTTCCCAATGTTTATCGTTCAAAGATAATAAATTTTGTATCCAATTAGCTTCAAAATTAAAATTTAAGTACTGCTCAATAAATAGATCTCTTTTTATACCAGCATTCAATGCCATTCTTAACATCCTACCTTCTCTTAAAAGAAGTTTTTTATTAAGTTCATAAAGAGCCTCCATTAAAGCCTCAATTGTAGTTGAATTAAAATGTACAGCTTTCATTGCTAAAACCATCTCTTTTTGAATTTTTTTATATTTCTTTTCTAATGATAAATAGCTTTTATCATTTTTTTTATCTGCATTAATGTACTCCTGACTATGCTTTTGGAGTTTTTTAAATAATTTGGTAATCTCATTAAAATCATTTAAAACTTTTGGTTTCAGTTTTTCTTCCATAGCAGCTAGTGAAACATTAAGGCCATCCTCATCATCTTCATCATCTCCATCTTGATTAAGGTTATTCTCCTCATCAGAATTTTCAGAAGGCTCTTTGTTTTTATCTAGGTTTTTTGATTCTTTTTCTTCTTGGGCGCTCTCAATAAGTTTAAAAGTATCTTCTAATTTATTATCTGAAATATCTGACATATCGTATGTGGCTTCTAAATCCACTATGTCTCTGAGCAACATTGTGCCATCCTTAATCGAATCTTTCCAATTAATGATTGATCTTATAGTCATCGGACTCTCGCATATTGCTCCAATCATTCTTTCTCTTCCAGCCTCAATTCTTTTGGCTATTGCAATTTCACCTTCTCTACTTAAAAGCTCTACTGCCCCCATATCTCTTAGA
>CACJGU010000013.1 GCA_902593125.1 uncultured Alphaproteobacteria bacterium | reverse complement strand
GCTTATAATAATTGGTTAAAAAATCTACACTATGTTTCTTTAAACGAAGATACTATTACCTTTTCTGTGCCTACAAAATTCCTCAGAGACTGGATAGTAAACAATTATTCAGATAAAATTAAAAATGAATCAAAAAAACATTTTAATAATGTTGAAATAATTAAATTTGTAGTTAAGCCCTCTGGAGGCAGAATTGTTCCTGGCACTACTAGAACAATTAAAAGTAATGACAATCACTGGAAATCAACATTAGATGTAAGATCAAATCAAAGCTCAAATTATCCTAATGAGTTCGGAGCACCTTTAGATCCTAGATTTACGTTTGATAATTTTGTTGTAGGAAAACCTAATGAATTAGCTTTTGCAGCCTCGCAAAGAGTAGCTGAAGCAAATAAAATTAGTTTTAATCCTCTTTTTTTATGTGGAGGTGTTGGACTAGGTAAAACTCATTTGATGCATGCTATAGGTTGGAAAATCAAAGAACAACAACCTGAAAGAAAAGTTATATATTTATCTGCTGAAAAGTTTATGTATCAATTTGTAAGGGCTTTAAGATATAAAGATACTTCAGCATTTAAAGAACAATTTAGATCTATAGATGTGCTAATGATAGATGACGTTCAATTTATTAGTGGAAAAGATAATACCCAGGAGGAATTTTTCCATACCTTTAATGCTCTAATTGAACAGAATAAACAAATAGTAATATCAGCAGACAAGACACCTACGGATTTAGATGGTGTACAAGAAAGACTAAAATCAAGGCTAGGTTGTGGTTTAGTTGCTGACATACATCCCACAACTTATGAGTTAAGGTTAGGAATTTTGATTGAAAAAGCCCATAAAAGAGGTGTAGAAATTCCTCCTAAAGTATTAGAATTTCTATCACATAGAATTATTTCTAATGTAAGAGAAATGGAAGGTGCTTTAAATAGATTAGTCGCACATGCGACACTTGTTGGGACAGCAATTACTGTAGAAACTGCTCAACATGTTCTTCAAGATCTTCTAAAATCTTCAAATAAAAAAATTACAATTGAAGAAATTCAAAAAAAAGTTGCAGAACATTTCAATATAAGGTTAACTGATATGCATTCACCAAGAAGATCACGATCCGTTGCTCGTCCTAGACAAATTGCGATGTATCTTGCAAAATCGATAACATCTAGATCACTTCCTGAAATTGGTAGGAAATTTGGCGGTAGAGATCATACCACAGTGATGCATGCGGTTAAAAAAATAGAAGAATTAAAATTATCTGATGTCAATTTTAATGAAGATCTAGAATTATTAAAAAGACTTATAGATTCTTAAAATAATTTGTCTTATACCTAAGTATATGAAATTTCAGGTATCAAAACAAATCTTCTTTAAAAGTCTCACACATTTACAAGGTATTGTTGATAAAAAAAACTCACTTCAAATATTATCTAACATATTAATTGAGGCAAAAAATAATAGTCTTACGTTATCTTCTACTGATATGGATATTTCAATAATTGAAAAAATTAGTTGTGATATTCTTGAGGATGGGTCTACTACAATTAATTCTCAAATATTATATGATATTGTCAGAAAACTCGATGATAACAGTCAGATCGAAATAATTTCTAATAATGGTAAATTATTAACATTAAGATCTGACGAGTCTCGGTTCTCATTAGCATGTTTGCCAAAGGAAGATTTTCCAATTATTGATCTAACAAATGAAGGTATTTCAATCAAAATTAATTCACAAAATTTTTTTAAATTAATTGATAAAACTAAATTTGCTATTTCTAATGAAGAAACAAGATATTTTCTAAACGGTTTATATTTGAATATTAATAATGATGATAAAAATACACATTTAATATTAGTCGGTACAGATGGGCATAGATTGGCAAAATCCGAACACAATATAGAAAATATTTCGGGACTAATATCCGGAGTAATTGTCCCAAAAAAAACAATATATGAACTATCTAAGCTTCTATCAGAGCTAGATGAAGACATTGAAATAAACATAAGTTCAACAAAAATTGTATTTTATATTGATAACTTAATTTTTATTTCAAAATTAATTGATGGTACTTTTCCAGATTATAAAAGAGTAATTCCCATAGATAATAAAAATGTTGTTGAAATAAATCGACATAAACTACTTTCTGCTGTTGATAGAGTAAGTACCATTGCAAATGAAAAGTCTCCAGTTGTTAAATTCAAGTTTTTAAAAAATATTATAAATTTAAATTCTGTTAATTTAGAGAATAGTACTGCAACAGAGGACATAAACTTAGATTATAACGGAGATGAGTTTGAAATAGGCTTTAATTCTAAATATATAATGGATATAATTAATAATTTAGAAGATGATACAATATTTCTTAAATTAAAAGACGGATCCTCACCTATAATAGCTTATGAAAAATCGAATACTAATTTAGTTTATGTATTAATGCCAATGAGGGTTTAGAAAATTTGGGTCAAATACAGAATATTTCATTAAAAAATTTTAGAAATTTTCAAAGCTGCAAATTATCATTCAATGCTAATTTTAATATCTTATATGGTTTAAATGGTTCAGGAAAAACAAATATATTAGAAGCTATTTCTTTATTGGGTAAAGGGAGAGGTTTTAGGAATGCAAATTTACCTTCTCTATCTTATAAAGATTCTCAAACTTTTATTATAAATAGTGAATACAAATACAATTCTAATTTATATGATCTAAAAGTTTATTCTGAAGTAAAAGAAGAAAAGTCCAAAAAATGTATATCAGTAAATAATGAATCTTCTAAAGATGCAGAAAATTTTATTTATACTTCCATTTCTTTTCTATTTTTCTTACCAGAAATGGAAAGACTTTTCCTTGCATCTCCAAACTACAGAAGAAATTTTATAGATAAGCTTATATTTTCAGAAAATAAAAACTATAATAAACTTATTAATAAATATAAAATTAATTTAATTGAAAGATCAAAAGTTTTACAATCATCGAACTATGATAGCAGTTGGATAGATACAATAGAAAAGCAAATTTCTAATTTAGCTATAGAAATATATAATGCTCGAAATAAACAATATGAAATTCTGAACCAACATATTAAAATGATTGATAATAAAAAAAACTATCCCTTTATTATTTCTCTTAAAAATATAGATAAATATGAATACGAATATGGCAACGAAATTTTATTTCAAAAATTATTAAAAGAAAATAGAGCATTTGATCAAAAATTTGGTGGATCTAAAATAGGTCCTCATAAATCAGATTTTATTGCTACAATTAATGATAAAGTAAGCGCTTCAGATTTATCAACAGGGCAGCAAAAAACACTTGTTTTAATGCTTTTAATCGCTCAGTGTAGTTACCTAATAAATTCAAAAAAAACTAAACCTATACTATTATTTGATGAAATCTGTTCTCATCTTGATGAAATAAATAGAAATTTACTTTTAGACTTTTCAAATCAGTTTGATATTCAATTATTTTTGACTGGTACTGAAAAGAGTATGTTTTCTTTTATATCAACAAATGCTAATTTATATAATATAACTGATATATGAATTCAAATTACTCATCTGACTCAATAAAGGTATTGAAGGGCTTAGAGGCAGTCCGGAAAAGACCAGGTATGTATATAGGTGATACTGATGATGGCTCTGGACTTCATCAAATGATTTATGAAGTTTTAGATAATTCAATTGATGAAGCCTTAGCTGGTTATTGTACTAATATAGAAGTAATTTTAAATGCAGATGCTACAGTTACAATAACTGATAATGGTAGAGGTATTCCAATAGATTTGCATAAAACTGAAAAAGTTCCAGCAGCTCAATTAATAATGACAGAACTGCACGCAGGAGGAAAATTTGATCAAAATAGTTATAAGGTATCAGGAGGTTTACATGGAGTTGGTGTGTCAGTTGTAAATGCTTTATCTGAAAATTTAATATTAGAAATTAATAGAGATGGTAAAATATATAATTTAGAATTTAGTAATGGTATTGTAACAAAAGAATTAAATATTATAGGTACTTCTAAAAAAGTTAAGGATAAATATTTTACTGGAACAAAAATAACATTTTTGCCAACAACGGATATTTTTAAGGATATAAATTTTAATTTTAAAATCATTGAAAAAAGATTGAGAGAGCTTGCTTTTCTAAACACAGGAATAAATATTGATTTCATTGATAGAAGATACTCAGAGGAAACCAAAATCAATTTCAATTATGAGGGAGGTATTCAGGAATATGTTAAATATTTAAATAATGAAAAAAACGTAATTAACAGCAAGCCTATTTCTTTTTTAGGTAATAAAAATAATATATCTGTTGAGTGTGCATTTCAATGGACCGATAGCTATCACGAAAACACTATTTGTTTTACTAATAACATAGTTCAAAGAGATGGTGGCACACATCTTGCTGGATTTAGGGGCGCATTAACACGATCAATTGTAAATTATATTAACAAGAATACTAAAAGTTCAAATAACATAACAGGTGATGATGCTAGAGAAGGATTAACATGTATAATTTCAGTCAAATTACCAGACCCAAAATTTTCTAGTCAAACAAAAGATAAGCTCGTGTCATCTGAGGTTAGACCTGTAATTGAATCTGTTAGTCTCGATAAAATTGAGCAATGGATTGAAGAAAACCCTAGCGAAATTAAAAAAGTTATAGATAAAATCATAGAAGCATCTAATGCACGAGAAGCTGCCAGAAAAGCTAGAGAATTAACAAGAAGAAAAACTGGATTAGAAAATACCTCTCTTCCAGGTAAATTAGCAGATTGTCAGGAAAAAAATCCTGAATATTCAGAATTGTTTATAGTAGAAGGTGACTCGGCTGGAGGATCAGCAAAGCAAGGAAGAGATAGAAAAAACCAAGCTATTTTACCATTAAGAGGCAAAATATTAAATGTTGAAAGGGCTAATGATAAACAAGTATTAACAAGTAATGAAATTGGCGCACTAATTACCGCAATTGGAGCCGGAGTAGGAAACCCTACTGATGATATCAATCAAAACAAAATAGAAGGGAAATTTGACTTATCCAGAATGAGATACCATAAAATAATTATAATGACAGATGCAGATGTAGATGGTAGTCATATAAGAACACTCTTACTTACTTTTTTTTATAGGCATATGAAACCGATAATTGAATCAGGTAGGTTATATATTGCACAACCACCTCTCTACAGAATCAAAAAAGGCAACTCTACAGTTTATAAAAAAGACGAAAAAGATTTAGAGGATTATCTTATAGAAGAGGGTTTAAAAAATACATCACTAAAAACAACTCAAAATGATCAAATTGCAGGTAATCAACTAAAAGAACTTATTTATCTCTCAAAAAAAACAAAAAATCTAATTACTCCATTAATGAGAAGAATTGACAATAGTGATATTATTGAGAATGCAGCAATTGTAAGGGGCTTAAATTTAAATAATCTTAGAGATAAAAAAATTGGAGATGAAATAGCAAAGTATCTTCAGCAAAGACTAAACATCATTTCTAATATTTCTGAAAAAAATTGGAAAGCTACATATAAAAATAATGCAATCATATTAGAAAGAAATATAAGAGGATTTAATCAAAAATTTGTTATCGATGAAAATTTCGTAATTACTCCTGAATCAAAAGCATTAAATGAATTAAGAAACGAATTAATGGAAAATTTTTACAGAATAAAAGAAAATGGTACAGGAATTTTAAAAAATAAAGACATAGAATATAGTATATCTGGCCCTATTAGTCTTATAGATAAGATTTTAGATCTTGGAAAATCAGGTATACAAATAAACAGATATAAAGGTTTGGGAGAAATGAATCCTGACCAATTATGGGAAACAACATTAGACAAGAATGAAAGAACTTTATTATCAGTAAAAATTAATGAAGTTGATGAAGCAAATAAAGCATTTGAAGATCTTATGGGAGGAGAAACTGAGGCTAGGAAAAAATTTATAGCAGAAAATTCATTAAAAGTAGCCAATCTAGATATTTAAAGTTTAATGAATACAATATTACTTGGTAATTTAATTAAAATAAGATGGATTGCAATTTTTGGTCAATTGATAGCAATTTTTTTTGTATTTTATATAATCAAAATTCAAATTCCTTTTTTTGAGGCTCTAATTATAATCTTATTATCTATAGGTATAAATTTTTATTCTTATTACGAAGAAAGAAAAAACAAAACAATATCAAATTTAAAAGCTTTTTCTTTCTTACTATTTGATACAATGCAGTTAGGTGTTTTACTTTTCTTAACAGGGGGTATTTTAAATCCTTTTTCAATACTAATTTTAGCTCCTGTAATAACATCAGCATCATACCTTCCTGCATCATTAACTGTAATACTATCTTTAATATCAATTTTAATAATAATAATTTTAAATTTTTACTTCATTCCACTCAATTTAACGACTGAACTAATTCTACCAAACATTTATTATTTTGGTTTAGTATCATCATTAATTATTACAGTAATTTTTATAGCAATATACGCTTATTTATTTGCAAGATCTTCTCGCCAGATTTCAAATGCTTTATCAGCTTCAAAACTTCAAATATTGAACCAAAAAAAAATTACTGAAGTTGGTTCTCTAAGTGCTGCAACAGCTCATGAACTTGGAACTCCATTAAATACTATCTTTCTAATTTTAAATGATTTACTTAAAGATGAAAAATTAAAAAACGACAAGTATATCTTTAAGGATATAGTATTATTAAAATCACAAGCTGATAGATGTAAAGAAATATTACAAAAGCTATCTCAAAACCCTTTAAAATTAAAGGATAAATTTCTTGAAAAAGTTAAATTAACAGATTTGATAAAAATAAATTTTGATAAATTTAATAATAATAAAAAAAGTTTAAAAATAATTGAAAATTTTGAGGGTTCAGAACCTGAAATAATCTATAAGGATGAAATAATGTACTCTCTTGGAAACATTATTCAAAACGCAGTTATATACTCAATAAAAAACGTTACAGTAGAATTAATATATTCAAACAAAAGAGTTAATATTAAAGTATTTGACGATGGAACAGGTTTTAAAAAAGATATTATAGATAAACTTGGCGAACCATATATTTCGAAAAATAATCAAGGAATGGGACTAGGTATATTTATTGCTAAAAATTTAATTGAAAATATGGGTGGAAAAATAAGATTTTATAATACAGAACAAAATAATGCCATTGTTGAAATTAGCTTTGATAACTCTATCTTAAAGATATGAACAAAAAACTACTTATAGTTGATGATGATTTACCATTCAGAGAGAGACTGTCTAGATCTATGGAAAAAAAAGGATTTGATGTACAGTCATCTCCAGGATTCAAAGATTCCCTATCAAAAATTAATGATATTTCATTCGATTATGCAGTAGTAGATATGAGGTTAGAAGATGGCTCAGGATTAGAATTAATTAAAGAAATAAAAAAAATTAGCCCTGAAACAAAATCCCTTCTTTTAACTGGGTATGGAAATATTGCTACTGCAGTTGCTGCCATAAAATCTGGTGCGATAGATTATTTGCCAAAACCAGCAGAAATAGACCAAATATTTGATGCCCTAACCAATTCCAAGGAAATTTTACCACCTCCACCTGAAAACCCAATGACTGCAGATAGAATTAGGTGGGAACATATTCAAAGAGTGTTTATACAGTGTAATCGAAATGTATCTGAAACAGCGAGAAGATTAAGAATGCACAGAAGAACTCTACAAAGAATATTAAATAAACATGCCCCAAGAGAGTAGAATAGATCTATCAATAATTATTCCAATTTATAACGAAGCGAAATTTATTAATAGATTATTTGATGATCTTAAAAAATATTTTAATACTAAATCTGTTGAAGTAATATTTGTTGATGATGGATCGAATGATGATACACCACAATTAATAAAAGAATTTGAGAAAAAAGATTCATATAAATTTAATTTTATACCAATAAAATTAAATATAAATTCTGGCAAAGGTAAAGCAATTCAAACTGGTATTAAAAACTCTTTAGGTAAATATATATTATTGCAAGATGCTGATTTAGAACTTGATACTAAAGACGCAAGTGAAATGTATCAAATGATTAAAAATAATAATGAAATTAAGTGCATATTTGGAAGTAGATATCTTTCAGGAAAGTTAAAAAAAAATAATTATTTCTTCAATAATTTAGTTGGCAAAATTAATTCGCTAATTTTTAATATATTTTTTTCACAATCAATAAGTGATGTTCATTGTGGATTAAAAATATTACATAGATCCGTTATAGAAAAAATAAATCTTACTGTTAATGATTTTGGTATTGAAATTGATATTGCCTCTCAAATTGTCCGCAATAATTTTTTTATTTATGAATTTGGAGTTTCATATTATTTTAGAACAAAATCACAAGGTAAGAAGATCACATGGATTGATGGTATCAAATCATTCTACTATTTAATTAAAGCAAGATTTTTTGATAACCCAACAAGTACAAACATTTCTATTTTATTTTCATCTTTATATATGGCTTATGTGGGTTCATATTTTGGAATGGGACTCGGTAAAACATTATTTATAATTATATTTTTTATGCTTGGGCTTATTATAGGACTAAGATATAAAATCTTACCGTCTGCATTTATCTTTTTCTTTATATATATAGGCTCTTTACTCGGTAGTGGCCAAGGTAAGGTTCTAGCAGTTCTTTTATTTTTTATTCTAGGATTATATTTTGCAAAAAAAATAAATAAATTTAAATTTTTCTAACTTTTATTAGAATAAAAATAACTATCTTTTTCATTCGTAACACCTAACATTTTAAAACCATAATTTTCTAATTGTTTATTGGTTTTAGAAAAGTTATCTTCAAATATTTCAACTTGTAATAGGCAATTATTTCTTTTCAAGTTCTTTTCCATTCCTTTGATTATCATTAACTCATGTCCTTCAACATCACACTTTATAAACAGATTTTTATTTTGATAACTATACAAATTGTCAAATTTTTTAACACTTACCTCAACTTCACCAAATTCGCTAATTTCAAAAGTTGCATATTGAGGATAATTTTTAACAGTTAGCCCCTTCATTTTTTTCTTACCATCAATATCTGATAAAGCAATATTGTATGCATCAATAATATTTTCTTCTAAATTTTTTTTTATACTAGAACTAAACCTTTGAAAAACTTCAAAAGTTGGTTCAAATGAAATAATTTTAATACAATTTTTGTAATTCTTTGCAAAAAAAAGTGAATAAATTCCAATATTACAACCAATGTCTATAAATATAAATTTATCATCAAAAAATTTATTTTTTTTTATAAAATTAAAATTTTCTTCTTCATATTTTCTTTCAAAAAAGAATTGTCTGTCATGCTTTTGTCTTATGTCAATTTTGTAAAAAATATTATCTATATTAATCCAAAATATTTTTTTACTTAGATATATGTAGTATCTTTTTCTAATGCTTGGAATAATTCTTTTTAATATTGGTAATTTATTTAGAAACATTTTTAATTTTGGATTGACTTAAAATTAAACATATCGCTATTATATAAAAACAAAATACACCGTTCCAATTTTTAATTAAACTTCCCGTGGACATTATAGGCCAAAATATTATTATTAATGATGTAAAAGATATATACTTAAAAGAATTGAAATTATAACCAAATATTATGTTCTTAAATAAAAAAGATAAGTATAAAATAAATACTATTAATGTAATTAATCCCCCTTCAGATAAAAATTGAACATAAATATTGTGAGGATGAGAAGCACAATTATAATTACTCAACTCAACATGAAATTCAGGTACATTTAAACAAGCAGACTCATAATTGCTTATACCAATTCCAGTAAATGGATTTGCTCTATACATTTTATAAGCGAGTAAATATATTTCACCATATGCAGAAGTATTAAAGTTTTTCAAAATCTCTAAAAAACCTGGTTGTAAATTAATAATTTTCGTGCACTCCTTATTCTCTTCACATTTATAAGTCTTTTCAACTACTAATCCCTGATGATATTGAGTTGAGCTAATTATATTATAATCATTGTAAAATTTATGAGTTTTAACAACAATTAATATCATCAACAAAGCTAATATTATTGACAAGAAAAATATTAATCTTTTTTCTTTATAAATAATTAATAAAATAGTGAGGGCAAAAAAATAGGTTGCTAGCGGCATTCTCTCACCAGTAGCAAAACAAACCACTCCAATTAATGATAGGTACAATATTTCAAACCAGAAAATTTTATTGTTATTTTGGTAATATAAAAAAAATAAATAACCTATAAGTCCAAATCTTGAAATAAATACACCTGGTACAAGCTCATCTCCAAAAGGACCTGTAAGACGTCCGTACCAGTCTGACTTAAAGCCTAATATATCAGTACCAAAACCATCTTCAGAGTTGTAATTAAGAAATTGAAATGATGTGTCAATCATTACAAAAATTACTAAAACAAAGACTATAAATAATAATTTTTTTATATATTGCTCATTGTTTAAAAGTAAATACATACCAAATATTGGTATCAATAAAAATCTAATAAAAATTATTGAGTCCTGAAATGATTCAATTTTATTAATTGCAAAAAAACTTATAAATATTAGTGTTACCCAAAAAAAAATAGTTATCTTAAAAAACAAATTGTTTAAAAAATAAATATTTTTATCAAAAAAAATTAAATAAACTAAAAAATATATTGAAGTAAAAGTAATTATTATATCTGGTATCGCAGG
Source organism: uncultured Alphaproteobacteria bacterium (assembly GCA_902593125.1). GTDB lineage: Bacteria > Pseudomonadota > Alphaproteobacteria > HIMB59 > CACPNW01. The sequence continues at coordinate 25,442 of CACJGU010000013.1, read as the reverse complement.
ACCAGTAATTAAAAACAAAGGTATTGATAAAAATAAATATATAAATAATTTATTTATCTTATTACTCATTCTTTTATTATTTTTAAAAAAACATCTTCTAAATCACTTTCGTAAGTATTAATTTCTTTAAAATCTATGTGATTTTTAGTGAGAATATTTATTATTGTTTTTAAGTTTACTTGATTTTTATCATAATTAATTGTTAATTTATTTTCATCTAGTAATGGATTATATTTTTTTAAATCATCCGGTATTGAAAAACTGTTATCAATGACAAATGAAACAGTTTTATTGCTAATTATATTTAAAAGATTTTTTTTTGAGTCTTCTTTAAGTTTGCGCCCATGATTAATTATAGAAATTGTGTCACATAAATGTTCTGCTTCTTCTAAATAATGTGTAGTAAGACATATTGTTGTTCCTAAGCTATTAATTTTTTTTATATATTCCCAAACAGAAGATCTAATATCTATATCTACTCCTGCAGTAGGCTCATCTAAAATTAACATTTCAGGACTATGAACTAAAGCTTTAGCAATTAGTAACCTACGTCTCATTCCACCTGATAATGTACGTGCATATGAATTTCTTTGATCTAATAACTTTAGATTATTTAATATTTCTTCTGTTTTTCTTTTGCGTTTTGGAATACCATAAAGACCTGCTTGTAGCTCTAATAATTCAAGAGGTGAAAAAAATGGATCAATATTTAATTCTTGCGGTACTATTCCAATTTTAAATTTGCTTAATTTTGCATTTTCATCAATATTGACACTGCATATACTTACATAACCAGTATCTTTTCTAACTAACCCTCCTAGTATATTAATAAACGTTGATTTACCGGCTCCATTTGGACCCAATAAACCATGTATACTTCCTTTTTTGATATTAATACTAAAATCTACTAGTGCAGGAATTTGCTTAGATTTCTTGTAAAATGTTTTATTTACATTTTTTGCTTGTATTGAATATTTATAATCTGACATTTATTTAATTTCTTATATATTTAAATTTATAATGAATAAAAAGAGTAGATTAATATTAGTTGATGGATCTGCCTATATTTTTAGGGCTTATTATGGTCTGCCACCTATGAATAGGGCTGATGGAACTCCAATAAATGCGGTCTTTGGTTTTACAAATATGTTAGTAAAATTAATTGAAGATTACAGCGATGATAAAATGATAGTTATATTTGATGCTGCCAGAGAAAATTTTAGAAATGAAATTTATCCAAAATATAAAGCTAATAGAGGAGAAGCCCCCGATGATTTGATACCTCAATTTCCTCTAATCCGTGAATGTGTAAAAAGTTTTAATATACCTCAATTAGAAATAGAAGGGTATGAAGCCGATGACTTAATTGCTACTTATGTTAATTTAGCTAAAAAAGATGAAATTGAAACTATAATAGTTTCCTCAGATAAAGATTTGATGCAGCTTGTTAGTAATAAAGTGACAATGCTAGATCCAATGAAAAATAAAAAAATTGAAATAAAAGATGTTGAAGAAAAATTTGGAGTCAAACCTGATAAAGTTATCTTTATTCAAGCTTTAACAGGTGACAAAGTTGATAATATTCCAGGCGCCCCAGGTATTGGCCCTAAAACAGCCTCTCAATTAATAAATGAATTTCATAATATCGATGGTTTACTAAAAAATATAGATAAAATTAAGCAAGAAAAAAGAAGAAATATTTTAACAGAAGCAGTAAATGATATTAAATTAAGTTTAAAACTTGTAACACTAAAAAATGACGTCCAGATATCTCAGAGTATTAACAAAATAAAAACCTATAATGAATTAAAAAATGAAAATAATAATATCTTTGGTTTCCTTAAGGAGCAGGGCTTTAGATCAACATCTGAAAGATTAAAATCTAATTCTTTTATATTTAGTGATAATGATAATATCATTAAAAAAAAAGAAATAGAACCAAAGTATCAACTGATTAATTCAAAGAAAAATTTTGAAAAAGTTTTAAGGGAAGTTGAAAAAAAAGGCATATGTGCTATCGATACTGAAACTAACTCACTCAATATAGAAAAAGCTAAATTAGTTGGGATATCAATTTGTTGTAGTGAAAGTATTTCTTATTATATTCCTATAAACCACACTACTTCAGATGATTCTAAAAAAATTTATGATCAGTTAGAGGAAAAATATGTAATTAATCATATTAATAAAATCTGTAAAAATGAGTCAATCTTAAAAATTGGTCAAAACATAAAATATGATATTAGAATTTTAAATAAGTACGGAGTATCGTTTAATTCAATTGCAGACACCATGCTAATTTCCTATTCAATTGATAATGGAATTTTTAAACACAATTTAGATGATCTATCATTTAATCATTTAAACCATACAACAATTAAATATAAGGAAGTTGTTGGTACAGGGAAAAATGAAATTACTTTCGATAAAGTAACTATTGATAATGCAATTAATTATGCTGCAGAAGATTCTCTTTTAACATTCAGACTTTATCATCATCTTTATCCCCGTTTAATAAAAGAAAAGGCTAATTTCGTTTATCAAAACATAGATTTACCACTTATAGAGGTATTATCTTCAATAGAAGCAAATGGTATTGAGGTAAATAAAAAGTTTTTAACACGTCTCAGTAATGAATTTGAAAATGACAGTAAAAAACTTGAAAAGAATATTTATAAACTTTCAAAACAAGAATTCAATATTGGTTCACCTAAGCAATTAGGGGAGATATTATTTGTTAATCTCAAAATACCCGGTGGAAAAAAAACAAAATCGGGCACTTACTCTACTGATTCTTCAACTTTAAATAATTTAGCCTCAGACGGATTTAAAATTGCTCAATTAGTTCTAGAGTGGAGGGAATTAACAAAACTTAAATCAACTTATACAGATGCTTTATTTAGATTAGCAGATGGTAAAAGTAGAGTTCATACGTCCTTTGGTTTAGCTAATACACTAACAGGAAGATTAAGTTCTACAGACCCAAATCTTCAAAATATTCCAATTAGAACAGAAAATGGTAAAAAAATAAGAACAGCTTTTATTAGTGGAGAAGGTAAGAAACTAATTAGTTTTGATTATTCTCAAATAGAACTAAGACTAGCTGCAGAAATTTCAGGAGATAAAAATTTTATCAAAGCATTTAAAAATAATGAAGACATTCATGCATCAACAGCTAAGGAAATATTCAATTTAGTGGATAGTCAAATAAATAATGATTATAGAAGAAAGGCAAAAGCAATTAATTTTGGTATTTTGTATGGCATTAGTCCATACGGTTTGGCTAAGCAACTTGGTATTTCAAATACAGAAGCAAAAGATTACATAAATGAGTATTTTAATAAATATCCAATGATTAAAAAATATATGGATCATCAAATTGATTTTGCAAAAACAAATCAATATGTAGAAACAATTTTCAAAAGGAAAATTAACATTAAGGGAATTTCAGATAAGAATTTTGCTGTTAGAGGTTTTGCAGAAAGACAAGCCATTAATGCTCCAATACAAGGTAGTGCGGCAGATATTATTAAGTTAGCCATGATTGAAATTCATAAAGAAATAAAGCTAAAAAAAATTGAGGCAGAAATGCTTTTACAAGTACATGATGAGCTAATTTTTGAAGTAGACAGTAAAAAATATGATAATTTAGTAAATAATGTAAAAACAATTATGGAGTCAGTACATTTAAAATATAAAGATTTTTCAGTTCCATTAACCGTTGATTACGGCTTTGGTGATAATTGGGGTCAAGCACATTAACTTCTCCAATGCCCATTAAAAAAAAAATTAAAAAACGCAACCCTTACGCTCAAGATCTAAAGCTTCCTAAGTATAAACAAAGGGTAACTAAGAATAAAAAGAATTATACTAGAAAAGGGAATAAAAAAGTTATTTAGAATTCTTCGTCAAAACTATTCTTCTCAAACCATTTTTCAAGTTCATGATATCCACCTATTTTTTTGCCATTTAAAATTATTTGAGGGAATGTTTTTGCATTTGGAAACTTTTCAAAAAAATCTTCTCTCGTATAATCATTATCAAGCATATATATCTTTGGATTATATTTTGCTAAACGTAATTTAGCCCTGTCGCAGTAACCACAATTAGTTTTAGAATATATTTCTACTTCCATTAGAAGGCTTCATCAAAACTTAAAGCTCTGTCTGTTGGTCTTTGATATTCAGATACTCTCTTTTCAAAAAAGTTAGTGACATTTTGAACGTCTAAAGCTCTCATAAAATCAAATGGATTTTCTGTATTAAATACTCTATCAAACTCAAATAAGTCAGCAATTCTATCTGCTACAGCTTCAATATATTGACACATTAAATCAGCATTCATACCAATTAAATCTACAGGAAGAGCATCTTTTACAAATTCTTTTTCAAAAGCTACTGCTTCTCTTACAATCTCTTCAAATTGTGACTGAGGTACGTCTGAGGGGATCAAAGATAAATCGCTAATATCTGCATCTGTTAATGTATTATTGTTAAATTTGTCTCTTAAAGTTCTGAACATTAACGATGAGAAACTGAAGTGCATTCCTTCATCTCTTGCAATCCAATCATTAGATAATGCCAAACCAGGTAACAAACCTCTTTTTCTAAAATAATAAATTGCACAAAATGAACCTGCAAAAAATAAACCTTCGACTAATCCAAATCCTATCAATCTAGTTAATAGATTTTGACTACCATTAAGCCATTTTGATACCCATTGCGCCTTATGGTTAATACAGGGTACATTTTGTATTGCATCAAAAAGCATATCTTTTTCTTTTGTATCTTTTACATAAGCTTCGATTTGAAGACCGTACATTTCTGCATGAATTGATTCATTTAACATCTGCATTGAGATAAAACATCTAGCTTCTGGTATTAATATTTCTTTGTAGAACCTACTTGCTAAGTTCTCATTAATCATTGCTTCAGAGTTAGCAAAGTAAGCAAGTACATGCTTTATAAAATGTTTTTCACCATCATTTAAGGTCTCAAGATCTCTTAAATCGTCTTGTAATGAAACTTCTTCAGTTGTCCAAAAGGCTTGAATATGTTGTTTATATCTGTCCCAAATTTCTTGGTTTTTAATTGGAAATATTGATTTTACTCCTTTTGATATCATTTTATTACTCCTTCTTTATGCACTGCAAGTTTCGCAATCTTCTGGTTCATTATTTTGTTTGATAGCAGTATTAATATATGCATCTTTTGCCGCTTTTTCAGATGAAACTGTAACTTTTACGGCATCAACTGCTGATCTACTTCTAAGATAATACATTCCTGTTTTAAGTCCTTTTTTCCATGCATACATATGCATTGAATTAACTTTTCCAAATGTAGGTGTTGAAAGCCATAGATTCATTGATTGGGTTTGATCAATGAATGGTGCTCTGTCAGCAGACATATCTATAACAGTTTTTTGTGACACTTCCCAAACTGTTTTATAAATTTCTTTTAGCTCAGTTGGAATTTCATTTATATTTTCTACAGACCCATTTTCTAAAATTATTTTGTCTCTCATCTCTTTATTCCATAATCCTCTTTGAGAGAGTTCATTTACCAAATATCTATTTACTAGCAGGAACTCACCTGAGAGTGTTTGTCTCTTATATATATTAGAGGTTTGTATTTGGAATGTCTCTGTATTACCTAATATAATACCTGTTGACGCAGTTGGCATACAAGCTGTTGTTAAAGAGTTTCTCACACCGTGCTTTTTAATTTTTGTTCTAAGTGTATCCCAATCCCATTTAGATGATGGTTTAACATTCCATAAATCAAACTGAAACTTACCTTCAGAAATTGGTGAATTTTTGAATGTTTCATAAGCCCCTTTTTCTTTTGCCAACTCGCATGAAGCCTCTAATGCACCAAAATAAATTGTTTCAAAAATTAGTTTGTTTATTTCTTTAGCTTCCTCAGATTCATAACTTATTCCCAACTTGAAGTAGACATCTGCAAGTCCTTGTATACCTAAGCCTATTGGCCTATGTTTATTATTGGATCTTTCAGTTTTATCAGTTGGATAAAAATTTATATCAATTACTTCATCTAAGTTTTTCGTAGCCAATTTTGCAGTCTCATAAAGAGCGTCATAGTCATATATTAATTTTTTATCTAATTTTTTGACAAACTTTGGAAGGGCTATAGAGGCTAAATTACATACTGACGTTTCATTCTTATCAGAGTACTCAACTATTTCTGCACACAGATTAGATGATTTAATGACACCAATATTTTTTTGATTAGACTTATTATTAATCGAGTCTTTGTACAGCATATAAGGTTGTCCTGTTTCTATCTGCGCCTCAATGATTTTAGACATTAAATCCCTTGCTTTAATTTTTTCTAAATGTTTCATTTCATTTTCATACTTTGTGTAAAGTTTTTCAAATTCATCTCCGTATAAATCTGAAAGGCCTGGGCATTCATGTTCACTCATGAGAGTCCATTCTTCATCATTTTCTACTCTTTTCATAAATAAATCTGGTATCCACAAAGCATAAAATAAATCTCTTGCTCTAAATTCTTCTGCACCAGTATTTTTTCTAAGTTCGAGAAATTTCTCAATATCTGCATGCCAAGGTTCTAAGTAAACTGCAAAAGAACCCTTTCTTTTTCCTCCACCTTGATCAACTGATTTTGCGGTTTCATTAAATATTTTAAGAAAAGGTATAAGACCATTGGACTTACCGTTAGTTGATTTTATTCTACTTCCACTACCCCTGATATTGTGAGCATGCATCCCAATACCACCTGCTGTTTTAGATATTAAAGCACAATCTTTTATAGTATTAAATATACCTTCAATTGAATCATCCTCCATGCCTATCAAAAAACAGGATGATAATTGTTGCATTTTTAATCCACTATTAAATAAAGTAGGCGTTGCATGTGTATACTTACCACCTGATAAACTCTTATAAGTTTCTTTAATCTTATCTAAATTAAACTCATTTCCTGTTACTGTTAATGTTACTCTCATCCATAAGTCTTGAGGTCTTTCAATGGTTTTATTATCAAACTTTAATAAATAAGCTCTAATAAGTGTTGTTAGAGCAAAATAATCAAATGTATAGTCTTTATCATAATCAATTACTGATTCTATTGTATCGGCATTTTCCATTACCTTTTTATAATAATCTTCTCTTAACAAACCATCTTCATACAAGTTTTTTGTAGCTATAATAAAACCTGGAGTCTCTTTGTGTAATGAATTAACTTTTATTCTTGCAGCAAGATAAGAATAATCAGGATGTTCTACAGTTAATGCAGCAGCTGTTTCAGCAAGATAAGTATCAATTTCAACAGAACTTATATCACTGTATAAACCTGGAACAGCTTTTTGAACAACAACTATTGGGTCAATATTTAATCCTGTTGAGAGAACAGAAACTCTATTAGTAATCTTATCTAGCGATATTGGTTCTTTGCTTCCATCTCTTTTTGTTACCATCATTGATGAAGCTTTTTCTCCAACTTGTTCTTTTAGTTTTTTCGTATGATATCTCGATGCAGCTCTTTGTTCTCTATACAAAACATAAGCCCTTGCTACTTTATGATACTCGTCTCTCATTAGAGCTAATTCTACTTGGTCTTGTATATCTTCAATATGAATCATGTCACCATCAGCAATCCTTCTAGTAAGTGCTGAGACAACTTTATGTGTTAAGGCTTCTACAGTCTTATGAATTCCGTCTTGTTGTTCTTTCTCTTTATTTTTATCATTCCTAATTTTTGTTTGTGCAAGAAATGCCTTTTTAATAGCATTGGAAATTTTATCAGATTTGAACGGAGTGATAGATCCATCCCGACGCACAACACTTAATGTTAAAATATTTACACTTTTGTCTTCTGAAACATTTGCCGATACCTGTAGATTGTCTGCCATTTAAATTCTATCCATTTTTAAAAAATTATTGTCGAATAACACAATATGTAGTGCCGCCGAAAAGGGACAATACAACATTTGCTTAATATCGCAATAAGAACAAAATAAGAACATAAATATTTTTTTTATCAAGTCAATATATTACTTAATAGAATTTTTTCTGAGACAAACAAGTTATTGAAATAATTACATTAACTTATCAACTTTAATCACAATTTGTTAAATTTTAATATCGTTTCATTTTTTCTTTGAACTTAAATATGCCATAAATTATGAATAAAATAAAGAATGGCACATATAGCTCTAGTAGATGATGAACAGTCGATTCTAACATCAGTATCTTTATCTTTAGAAAGTGAAGGATTTTTGGTTGATACATTTTTAAATGGTCTAGAGGCTTTAAAAGCATTTGAGTCAAAAAAATATGATCTTGGCTTATTTGATATTAAAATGCCTAAAATGGATGGAAATGAACTTTTAGCAAAAGTGAGATCAAGTAAAATTGAGAATTTGAAAGAAATGCCAATTATTTTTCTTACTTCCAAAGATCATGAGCAAGATGAAATTATTGGCCTAAGAATGGGAGCGGCAGACTATATTAAGAAACCTTTTTCTCAAAAACTACTTACTGAGAGAGTAAGAACTGTTTTAAGAATTTACTCAAACAGAACTTCAAATGATGATAACAATAATATCAAAAAAGATACAAATTTGATTAGAGGAGATTTAGTACTTGATGAAAATAAACAATTATGTTTTTGGAAAGGAATTGAAATTGAATTAACTGTTGCAGAATTTAATCTTATAAAATCATTAGTAAAGTATTTAGGTGTTGTCAAAGATAGGAATCAATTAATGGATGCAATGTATGGTGATTCAATTTATGTTGATGATAGAACAATAGATAGTCATATTAAAAGATTAAGAAAGAAATTTAGATCTTACGACAAAACTTTTGATCAAATAAGGACAAGATACGGATCTGGTTATTCTTGGCGTGATTAAACAATATTTGAGTTTTCTATCTAACTTTACATTAACGAAACAGTTATTAATAATTAACTTATTAATTGCACTCATTTCATTGTTTGTTTTAATAGTAATAAATTTCTACTTAATTAAAAATGACAATAGTATTCAAATAAGAATTGAAGAAACAAAAAAAAATCTTGAAAAAATAAATATTTATTTAAAAAATAATTCTATCGCTAGAATTCCACTTTTCAATGATTGCAGAATAGATAGCTTAATCGATAAAAGCTGTAAAATAGACAACTCTTATGATGATTTACAGTTTTCTAATTTAGAATTAGAACCAACTATTGCACAACAATTTATTATACAGAATTTCTTAGACACTAAAGCAAAAATAAGCATCTATAATAATAATATGATTGAGATTATAAATTCTAGTACAATTTTTGTGGGATCAAGTAATATAACAGAGATAACTGAGAGTGATCTTTCTGAACAAAGTGAAAGTAATTATAATATATTTCAATCATTTAGGAGAAATTATAGTTTGTTATTTAATTATATTTATTCAAAAATCATAAGACAGCAAGTGTTGATGAATATTATCCAAAAAAAACATGACATACAAATTTTTAAAGAAACAAATAAGAAGAGGAGAACGATAAACCAAACATTTTTAGATAAAGAAAATAATATTATTTATAGTATTTCTGCTCCAATTATTTCAAATAATATAATTTATGGAGTAACAATAATTTCACACACAATAGAAGAAAGAAATGATGATTTAAGTTTTCTATCATTTATTCTATTTAATTTTTATTTGCTTTTTATTTTAGTAACAATAATTCTTTCTTTATTTTTTATACGAGGATTAATTACGCCAATTAAACAACTTTCCATGTTAGCTTCTTTAGAAATAGAAAAACTAAGAAGATCCAAGAATTTAAAATACCCTAAAAGAAAAGATGAAATTGGGTTGTTGTCGAATCAAATTCAAAGTATGTCTAAAGACTTAAGATTACAGATGAATGAACTTGAAAAATTTACAGCTGATGTTGCTCATGAACTTAAAAATCCATTAACAGCAATAAAAACATCTACTGAATTATTATTAAACAAAAATTTAGACGAAAATATAAAAATTAAGTTATTAAAAAATTTCAATACTGATGTTGATAGGATGAATAAATTAATTTCAGAAATATCAAATTTTTCTAGAATAATAGCTGAGATTGAGACAGAAAATTTTCAACTAATTGAAATAAACAATTTTCTTTCAAATTTTAAAATAAATTATTTGGGCAATGCTAAAAATATTAAAATAGAAATTAAACTCGGAAAAAAAAGGAGTTATTTTTTAGCAAATCAAGAAAAACTACTTCAAGTTTTTCTTAATCTAATAGATAATAGCATTTCTGTATCTGAAGAAAATACATCAATTTTAATTAATACAAGTATAAATAATGATATATTAAATATTAAAATTTACGACCAAGGTAAGGGAATAAATTTTGAACATAAAGATAAAATATTTAATAGATTTTACACAGATAGAGACGATGATAGAGACAAGCACTCTGGTTTAGGATTATCTATTTGTAAGGAGATAATCAAATCTTTCAATGGATCAATAGAATTAACAAAAAGTGATAATTATGACTTCAGGGGTGCTTGTTTTATTATTAAATTACCTTTAAGAAAGTCTTAGTTTAATTAAAACAGTGAGTACAAATATGAGTGAAGACTATAAGGTAAAAGATATAAGTTTAGCAGATTTTGGTAATAAAGAAATAGCTATAGCAGAGACTGAAATGCCTGGTTTAATGGCAATTAGAGAGGAATATGGTGATAAAAAACCTCTAAATGGAGCAAGAATTGTTGGTTGCTTACATATGACAATACAGACTGCTGTTTTAATTGAAACACTTGTTTATTTAGGTGCTACAGTAAGATGGAGCTCATGTAATATTTTTTCAACTCAGGATCATGCTGCTGCAGCAATCGCTGCAAAAGGGATACCAGTTTTTGCATGGAAAGGTATGAATGAAGAGGAATTTTGGTGGTGCATTGAAAAAACACTTGAAGGTCCAGATGGATGGAAACCAAATATGATACTAGATGATGGTGGAGATGCAACAAAAATTATTCATGAAAAATATCCTAAAATGCTTGAAGATATATTGGGATTGTCAGAAGAAACTACAACAGGTGTTCATCGTTTAAAAGAGATGGAAAAAAAAGGACTTCTAAAAGTGCCTGCAATAAATGTTAATGATTCTGTAACAAAGTCGAAATTTGATAACTTATATGGCTGTAAGGAAAGCTTAGTAGATGGAATACGAAGAGGTACTGATGTAATGATGGCAGGTAAAGTAGCGGTTGTTGCCGGTTATGGTGATGTTGGCAAAGGATCTGCAGCGAGTCTTAGAGGTGCGGGGGCAAGAGTTTGTGTTACAGAAATTGACCCAATTAATGCTTTGCAAGCTGCAATGGAGGGGTATGAAGTTGTAACAATGGATGATGCATGTGAATATGGTGATATATTTGTTACTGCTACAGGAAACCTAGATGTAATTACGCAAGATCATATGAGAAAGATGAGAGATAGAGCAATAGTTTGTAATATAGGTCATTTCGATAATGAAATACAAACTGAAGCACTTCAAAATTATAAATCTGATGAAATCAAGCCTCAAGTAAGAGAGGTTGAGTTTCCTGATGGTAAAAAGATATTATTACTTTCTGAAGGCAGATTAGTTAATTTAGGAAATGCAACTGGACATCCTAGTTTTGTTATGAGTGCATCTTTCACAAATCAAGTTTTAGCTCAAATTGAACTTTGGAAAAATTCAAAAAACTATGAAAATAAAGTTTATGTTCTACCAAAACATTTAGATGAAAAGGTAGCATCGTTACACTTGAAGAAAGTAGGAGCTAAACTTACTGAATTGACTGATAAACAAGCGGAATATATTGGAGTAAGTAAAGAGGGTCCTTTTAAAGATAACACATACAGATATTAGGAGTTTATATGAATAGATCTTATTTATTTACTAGTGAATCAGTTTCTGAAGGTCATCCAGATAAAGTTTGTGATCGGATTTCAGATATGGTTGTTGATACTTATTTGTCATTTGGAGATCCACAAACGCGAGTTGCTTGTGAAACATTGACTACAACCAATAAAGTAGTTTTAGCCGGAGAAGTTAGAGGGCCATCAATATCAAAAGATCAAATTATATCTCAAGTAAGAGATTGTATTAAAGACATTGGTTATGAACAAGAAGGCTTTCATTGGGAGAATTGTGATATTGAAAGTTTTTTACATGAACAATCTGCAGATATAGCCATGGGGGTTGATTCAGGAAGTAATAAAGATGAAGGCGCAGGAGATCAAGGCATCATGTTTGGTTATGCATGTAAAGATACTGAAATTTTAATGCCAGCTCCCATTCATTACTCTCATCAAATATTATATAAAATGGCTCAAGCAAGAAAAGATGGATCAGCACCCGGTTTAGAGCCTGACTCAAAAAGTCAGGTAACAATGCTTTATGAAAATGGTAAACCTAGTAAAGTAACGTCTTTAGTTATATCTTCCCAACATAAAGAGGGATTATCACCAGCTGATGTTAAAGAAATAGTTAAACCCTATGTCTATGAGTGTATACCAAATGAATTGTTAGAAGGTCTTAAAGATGAAGAATTTTACGTTAATCCAACAGGTAATTTCGTAATTGGAGGACCAGATGGTGATTCAGGTTTAACTGGAAGAAAGATTATTGTTGATACATACGGAGGTGCAGCACCTCATGGAGGTGGGGCTTTTTCTGGTAAAGATCCTTCAAAAGTTGACAGATCAGCTGCATATGCAGCAAGATATTTAGCCAAGAATATTGTTGCAGCTGATCTAGCTGATCAGTGCACAATTCAATTATCTTATGCAATAGGAGTATCAAAACCATTATCAGTATACGTAAATACAAATGGAACTAATAAGATTGATGAACAGAAAATTGAAAAATCTGTTCAAGATCTATTTGATCTTAGTCCAAGAGGAATAAGAGAACATTTAAAATTAACTAATGCTATTTATGTTCCAACTTCTGCTTACGGTCACTTTGGTAGAGAGCCAAGTGATAAAGGACATTTTACCTGGGAGAAAACTGATCTAGTTGATGCTCTTAAAGGAATTGCTTAGTTAAATTTGCTAAACGTAGAGAATCAGATTTTAGATATCTCTGAAACAAAATTACTTGCTTTGAAATTGTGTGACAATCTCAAAGTCGGCGATGTAGTTATGTTACAAGGCGAATTAGGTGTTGGTAAAACAACATTATCAAGGCTAATAATTAATAATCTACATTCTCAAAATAATATTGAAAGACCTAATTCAATCAATAGCCCAACTTTTCCAATACTTTTAACTTATGATCTAAAATCTTATGAAATTTATCATTATGATTTGTATAGAATTAAAAATATTAGAGAATTAGAAGAATTAGATTTTTTTGAAAATATTAAACATTCCATTACATTAATTGAGTGGCCAGAAATTTTAATGGGGATATCATCAATTAAAAAATATTATCATATTAATTTAGATTTATTTTCAGAAACTAAGAGATTACTAACTATTAAATCTTATAAATAATTATGTTACCCTTATCTCAAAATTTAACTGAAATAAAAAGTGGATATTCAAATAAAAAAATTTTTAGACTTTCTGAAAAAAAAATGAATAAAATCATCATTGATTTTTCTAAAGATAAAAAAGAATTTTATAACTTCCTAAATATTTACCAGATATTAAGTAAGGTAAATGTTTCTATTCCTAAAATTTATGAGGTTTATACAAAAAATAAATCAATAATTATGGAAGATTTTGGTGATGCCACTTTTGACAAAATCTATAATGATCAAAATTTATATTCATTATTAAGACTAGCAGTAGATAATTTAATAATAATTCAAAATTCTTTAACAAGTAGCGATTTAAATGAACTAGAGGAGTATTCCTTCAAAAAATTAAGAATAGAAATAAGTGAATTTGTGGATTATTATATACCGTATAAAAAAATTAAAAAATTTCCTAAAAATGAATTTTATAGTTGTTGGGAAACTTCTTTCAGGAAACAAAAATTTGAATTTAAAAGTTTTAATCACAAAGATTATGAATTTATTAATTTAATTTTTACAAATGAAAAAAACAATCATCTTAAATGTGGAATTATTGATTTTCAAAGTGCTTATATTGGTTTTTCTGGATGGGATCTATTTTCTATTTTAGAAAATCCAAGAGTATATTTTTCAAGTAAGTATAATCATGATCTAATTAAATATTATCATGAAAATGTGAATACAAAAATTAAGTTTGATATTTTTCAAAGTCAATATTATTTACTTAATTTAGCAAGATTAACTAGACTTCTTGGTAGGTGGATCAAACTTTTAAAAATTCAAAATAACAAAACCTATTTAAATTATTTGCAATGTACTGAAAAAAGAATTCTTTCGAGTTTGAATTATATTGAAAGTGAAAATTTAAAATCTTTTTATAAAAGATATATTAAAAATTATGTCTAACTTTTCTTTATTAATCTTATCCGCAGGGTTTGGAAGACGTATGTTAGATTTAACTACAAATACTCCTAAACCTTTACTAAAATTTAGAAATAAAATTTTATTAGGTAACACTATTAATTTTTTTAGAGATATTGGTTGTACTGAAATTTATATAAATACACATTACCTTCATGAAATGATTGAAACTTACGTTAATAATAATTTTACTAATAGCAATGTAAAACTAATTCATGAGCCAATAATATTAGGAACAGGGGGAGGAGTAAAAAATGTTTTTAATTTTACAAAAATTAAAAATTTGTGTGTAGTAAATTCTGATATATTTTGGCAGATTGATAATAAAACAGACATTATTAATTTTTTAGAAAATATAAACGAAGTAACTCATTGTAAAATTTTATTATCAAAGAAAAATCATTTCTCTGGCCTCACAAGTACAGAAGGTGATTTTATAATTAAAGACAATATTGTATCAAAATGGTCTAAAGAAAACGAAATAATTTTTTATTCTGGTTTTCAAATAGTATCTAAAAATGTTTTTAAAAATTTAACAAAAAAGATTTTCTCCATGAATGAGATATGGAACAAACTTATTATTGATAAGAAATTACAAGGCCAATTAGCTAGTTCAGATATTTTACATATTGGGGATAAAAATG
Organism: uncultured Alphaproteobacteria bacterium; assembly: GCA_902593125.1. Lineage (GTDB taxonomy): Bacteria > Pseudomonadota > Alphaproteobacteria > HIMB59 > CACPNW01. The sequence goes on along the minus strand of CACJGU010000013.1, from coordinate 10,326 downwards.
CATTTACTGAAGCTTAAAATATTTTCTAACTTGAATAATAAACAATAATTCATACATATATATTATGCCTACATATAAAACTAATGACGCGGATTTTGATCAAGATATAAATTCTCAAAAAGTTCCTGTTGTTGTAGATTTTGGTGCTGATTGGTGTGGTCCTTGCAAGCAACTGGATCCAATACTAGAAGAAATTGCAGAAGAAAATACTGATAAATTTAAAGTTTTTAAAATTAACATAGATGAAAATCCAATGGTACCTCAAAAATTTGGCGTCAGAGGAATTCCAACAATTATGTTATTTAAGGATGGCAAATTAATTGATACTAAAGTTGGAAGCCTTCCCAAAACTGCACTTGAGAACTGGATTGAGTCTAATTTATAAAAAACTTAGGCTTTATTTTACCAACCAAATATAATGAGCCAGTAATCAAAAAATATTTTTGATTTGAATTTTTAATTATATTAAGTGATTCATTAAAATTTTTAACTTTTGAACATTCAATTGATAAAGCAGAACATTTCTCAGAAATTACTTGAGTTTTAAATGCATTAATTTCATTTGGAATTTTTATAGCTATTAAATATTTTATTTGATTTTTTAGCAATTTTAAAAAAATATCTATTTTTTTATTTTTCAGCATACCAAATAAAACTACAGGTTTAATTTTATTAACTTTAAGAAATTCTTGTAATTTTTTCGCACCATCAATATTATGTGAACCATCCAAAATAATTTTTTTACTACCATAATTTATAATTTCTAGTCTGCCTGGCCATGTAGTTTCAGCAACTGCATCATTTATTTTTTTAAAATCTAGATTAAAATTATTTTGTTTCATGATTTCTGAGAAAGCTAATGCGACAGAAGCATTTTCTATTTGATGATAACCATTCATTTTAAGTTTTTTTACTTTCAATTTTTTTCTTTTAAATTCAAATTCGTTATTTCTATTGATTTTATAATCTTTACCATAAAAAAATTTATTTTTAGTTTTGGATAATCTATCTTTTATAAAATCTCTTACTTTTTTATTTTGTTTACTTATTAATACAAAATTACTATTTTTGACTATTCCTAATTTCTCTTTTGTAATTTTTGTTATTGTGTTTCCTAGAAATTCTTCATGATCATAACTAACTGGAGTTATTATACTGCAAAATTTTTTTTGAATAATATTTGTAGCATCTAATCTTCCCCCAAGTCCCGTTTCAAGTATTAAAAAATCAGAATTAGACTTTTCAAATAACAAAAATGCAGCTGCAGTTGTAATTTCAAAAAAAGTAATTGGCTTATTGTTGTTTATTTTTTTTACAAATTGAAGAGTTTTGATTAATTTTTGAGTACTTACATCTTTATTATTAATTACAATTCTTTCATTAAATTTGCTTAAATGTGGTGAGATATATGCATCACAAGAGTATCCATTAGATACTAGAATGTTTCTAATAAACATCTGAACTGAACCCTTCCCATTTGTGCCAGCAATATGAATGGTATTTGGTAAATTTAAATGTGGGTTTCCCAATTTTTCGAGTAGTTTTTTTAGTCTATCCAAAGATAAATCTATATATTTAGGATGTAGTTTTACAAGTTCATTTAATAACTTGTCTGTTTTAGATCGCACTTACTTTCTTATGTGTTTTAAAACTTTATGAAGAGTTAATTTAAGTTTTTTTCTATGTGATACAATATCAACCATTCCATGTTCTTTTAAATATTCTGCTTTTTGAAAATCAATTGGCAACTCCTCTCTAATTGTGTCTTGAATAACTCTTTTACCAGCAAATCCAATTGTTGCACCCTGCTCAGCTATCGTTATATCGCCTAACATAGCAAAAGACGCTGTGACACCACCTGTAGTTGGTTCGGTTAATATTACAATGTAAGGAATATTATTTTGATTTAGTAAGTCTACAGCTGCTACTGTTCTAGGCATTTGCATTAGACTAATAATTCCCTCTTGCATTCTTGCTCCACCTGATGATGTAATAATCACGTAAGGTATATTTCTCTCAACAGCGAGTTTAGCACCTTTTACAATTGATCCACCTACGGACCTACCCATTGAGCCTCCCATAAATTCAAAATTCATAAAACCAGCTATTATTTCCTGATCAACAATTTTGCCTTTTATTAAAATAAAAGCATCGTATCTTTTAGTTTTTTTTCTATAATCTTTTAATCGATCTTTATATTTTTTTTTATCACTAAAATTTAATGGATCATCAGAAATTTTATCCAATTCAATTTCTTCAAATTCTTCATTTTCAAAGAAAAGTTTAATCCTATCTTCAGCTGACATTCTAAAGTGATAATCACAATTCATACATACTCTTAAATTTTCATTTAAATCTTTATGATGAATCATATTTCCACAAGATACACAGTTGTTCCACAATTTCTCAGGAACAGTTTTTCTTTTTACAAGAGAAGATAACTTAGGTTTAACAAAATTAGTCAACCAATTCATATATTTGTTGCCTCTTTTAAATCTTTTGTAAATAAATCTATTTTTCTTATTATTTCTTTTTTATCAGCCAAATTATCCTCTATTATTTTAATAATACTTGAGCCAACAACAGCACCATCAGAAATTTTACATATATTTTTGACATCTGTTGCATTTTTAATACCAAAGCCAGGTACTACTGGTAAGTCAGTGAAATTTTTTATCTTTCTAATTGATTTTTCAAGTTCAATTAGATTTGCAGATTTTTGCCCTGTAATTCCAGTAATACTAACAAAATATAAAAATCCACTAGCATTTTTTAATATTAACTTTAGACGCTCTTCATTAGTTGTGGGTGTTATCAGTCTTATTAAATCAATATTACTATTTTTTAAGTTTTCTATAAGTTCCTCATCTTCTTCTGGTTGAAGATCTACTACTATGAGTCCATCCACGCCATTTTTTACACAATTAGTTACAAAGTTTTTTACTCCATAATGAAGTATCATGTTGTAATAACCCATTAATATAATTGGTAAATTACTTTTTAAATTTTTTGCAAACTTAGACAAAGAAAATATTTTATCTAAATTTATTTCTTTTTTTATAGCTCTATTACTAGCAAGTTGAATTGTTGGACCATCAGCCATTGGATCCGAAAAGGGCATTCCAATTTCAATAATATCTATATTATTATTTATTATTGTCTTTATTATATCTTTACTTGTTTCAAAATCTGGGTCTCCACCAGTTACAAAAGTAATCAGCTTTTTTCCATCTTCCAAAAAAGTCTGATTAATTAAGTTTTTCATTATAATTTTATTTGTAATTCATCTGCAACTGTAAAAATATCTTTATCTCCTCTTCCGCACATATTCATAACAATAATTGTCTTTTCATCATAATTTTTAGCAATCCTTTTTAAAACAGCTAAAGCATGTGCTGGTTCTAATGCTGGAATTATTCCTTCTAGTTTACAACAATATTGAAATGCATCTAAAGCTTCTTTATCTGTTGCAGATTCGTATTTTACTCTACCTTTTTCAAATAGATAAGAATGTTCTGGGCCAATACCAGGATAATCAAGCCCTGCAGATATCGAATGAGCCTCCTTTATTTGACCTGTATCAGATTGTAAAAGATAAGTTTTATTTCCATGCAATACACCAGGCTTCCCTCCAGTTAGACTTGCAGCATGATTCTCTGTATTAATACCATGTCCTGCTGCTTCAACTGCTATCATTTTTACGTTACTATCATCTAAAAATTCATGAAATAAGCCTAATGCATTAGATCCGCCTCCTATACAAGCCATTAAGAGGTCTGGAGATCTTCCTTCTAATTCATTTAATTGTTCCCTTACCTCTTTTCCTATTACTGATTGAAAATCTCTGACCATTGATGGATATGGATGAGGTCCTGCTGCAGTGCCAATAATATAAAATGTATCATTAACATTAGTTACCCAATCTCTTAATGCATCATTCATGGCATCTTTAAGAGATTTCGATCCTGTTGTTACACTTCTAATTTCAGCACCTAATAATTTCATTCTAAATACGTTTGGTGATTGTCTCTCAATATCTTTTTCACCCATATAAATTATACATGGCAATCCAAACAAAGCACAAACAGTTGCTGTTGCAACACCATGTTGACCGGCACCAGTTTCAGCTATAATCCTTTTTTTACCCATCTTTTTTGCAAGCAATATCTGACCAATACAATTATTAATTTTATGAGCACCCGTGTGGTTTAGTTCATCTCTTTTAAAATAGATTCGGGGTCCTTTAAGATTTTCTGTTATTCTTTCAGCAAAAAATAATGGACTTGGTCTGCCAACATATTTTTCAAGATAGTAATTAAAATCTTTAATAAATGTTTCGTCATGTTTTAATTTTTCATATTCTTTTTCAACTTCAATAATTAAAGGCATTAAAGTTTCAGAGACATATCTTCCACCAAATTGACCAAAATAACCTCTTTCATCAGGAAGTTGCTTGTAAGAATTATTAAACATTATAAAATTTTTCCATAAAATTATTTATAATCGCATTATCTTTAATGCCAAGTTTTTTTTCCATACTAGACGATAAATCTATAGCATAAGGTTTAATTTGTGATTTAATTATACCTATATTATCCATACTTATTCCACCTGACAAAAACCATGGTTTAGAAATATTTATGTCTTTAATTATATTCCAATCAAAGCTTCTTGCATTACCTCCAGGTAATTCATCAATATTAGGTTTATAATCAAATAAAAAATAATCAGCATTTTTGAATTTTTCTATATCAATTAAGTCTTTTTTAGAACCAATAGAAATTTTTTTTATGATTTTTAAATTTTGGTTTTTAATTTTTTCTATGTACTCAAAGTCTTCTTGACCATGTAATTGAATGTAGTTTAAATTTAGTTTTATAATTAATTTTTTTAAATTTTCTAAGTTTTCATTTACAAAAACACCCACACCTTTAATACACATATTTTTTGAAGTATTTTGCAGTTTTAAAGCTTGATCAATACTTATATTTCTTGGGCTTCTTTTATAAAAAATCATTCCAAAAAAATCAACGTTATTATTCTCACAGCAAAACAAGTTTTCTTTAGTTTTAATACCACAGATCTTAATTTTCATTTTTAACCTAAAAGGATATTAATCTTTCTTATTTCATCTAAAGGTTTTTTTGCTTCTGTTATTGGTCTTCCAATTACTATTAAATCAGCACCTAATTCTAAAGCTTCTTTCGGTGATGTAACTCTTTTTTGATCATCCCCCTTAATTTCAAAGTTGTTCAATCTAATACCAGGTGTTACAATTAAAAAATTTTTGCCTACAATTTTTCTAACAATTTTGATTTCTTTAGGGCTGCAAACTATACCATCAAGTTTATTTTTCTTTGCTAATTTTGCAAATTTTTTAACAACATTTTCTACATTTTTTTCATTATATAATTTACGTATTTGATTATTATCGATGCTTGTCAATACAGTAACCCCTAAGATTTTTGTAAATTTTCTTTTAATAAAACTTGCACTCATCATATATTCACCTCCAGATATGTGAATAGTAGTTAATAATGGCTTCATTTTATTAATAGCAATCATTCCATTTTGAACAGTATTCGGAATATCATGTAGTTTAAGATCTAAAAAAATTTTTGGTGAAATTTTATAAATTTCTTTATACCCTTCAACACCGTAATTATAAAAAAACTCATAACCTATTTTAAATGCAAAAACTTCATTCTTTAGAATTGAAACTAGACTGATTGTTTTTCTAATATTGTTACTGTCTAAAGCTACAATAACTTTATTGGTCTTCATCTTTTTTTTCAGAATTAAGTCTCTTGTGAAGATTCTTACTTATTTTGAAGTGAAGCTTGTAGGATTCTTTTTTAAATAATTTTTCATTTGTTTTAGGATTTCTAACATATTTTTCTTTATTAAGCTTTCTACTAATTGTTCCAAAACCTCTTATCTCTATATTACTTCCATCTTTTAAAGATTTTACAATTTTTTTTATAAATAAATCAAAAAGGTTTTCAATATCTGAAGGATCAAGATTTAAATGTTTTTTACTTAGCTTATCCAGAATTTCGGATTTAATCATTGGTTCTATTTTTTTAAAACAGAACCTAAAATATCTCCAAGAGATGCTCCTGAGTCACTTGAGCCATATTTATCTAAAGCTTCTTTTTCATCTTGGATTTCAAGTTCTTTAATTGATAAATTTATGCTTCTAGTTTTAGAATCTAAGGACATTATCGTACTATCAATATTTTCTTCTAAAGCAAATCTATCAGTTCGTTGTTCATTTTTATCTTTAGATAAGTTTTGTCTTTTCACATAACCAAAAATATTATTTTCTTTATCTAACTCCACTTTAAGATATTTTTCATTTATTTCAGTAATTCTTCCAGTTACTTTAGATTTAATTGGCTGCTTGTCTAAGTAATCTTGAACGGGATCATTGTTTAGATGTTTAATTCCTAGACTAATTCTTTCTTTTTCAACATTAATATCTAGAATTTTAACTTTTAAATTATCACCTTTCTTAAAATTTTTAAGCATATCTTCGCATTCTTTTTCATCCCAGCTCAAATCTGATACGTGAACCATGCCATCTATTTCATCTTGTACTTTAACAAATACACCAAAATCGACTATATTTACTATTTCTGTTTCAAATGAGTCATTAATTTTATAAGTCTCTTGCAGTTTGTTCCATGGATTTTCTTTTATCTGTTTCAAGCTACAGATTATCTTTTTCTTTTCTTGATCTATTTCCAAAACCTTAACTTCTATTTCATCATTTTGATTTACAATTTTATTAGGGTGAGGGGGTTTTTTTAACCAAGTCAACTCGTTTAATGAAATTATTCCATCATATTTATCATTAATAATAACATTAACGCTAGTATCATTAATATTAATCACTTTTGACATAACTTTATCGTCAATTTTTATGTTATCATTTAAACTATCCCACGGATTATCAGTTAACTGTTTTATCCCTAAGCTTAATCTTGATAATTCTTCATCAAATTTTAATACCTTTACATTAATTTTTTGGTTTAATTCGAGTATGTCTCCTGGATTGTTAATTTTTGTCCATGAAATATCAGTGACATGAACTAATCCATCGAGACCTCCTAAGTCAATGAAGGCACCATAATCTGTTAAATTTTTTACTTTCCCTTCAACAATTGAACCTTCTTTGATAGAACTTAATAGTTCCTTTCTTTGTTCTTTGAGCTCATTTTCTGTAATTGCTTTTCTAGATACAACTATATTACCTCTGTATTTATCCATTTTAAGAATTAATAGTTCAATAGGTTTGTTTAGTAATTCTTTTGTATCTTTAATAATTTGTCTTGTATCTATTTGACTACCGGGTAAAAAAGCAACAACTCCATCTAGATCTACACTCATTCCACCCTTAACTCTATTAAACGGTACTCCTGTTACAACTTGATTATTAGTAAATGATTCTTGCAGTGTATGCCATGCCTTCTGTTTTACAGCCTTTTCTCTTGAAAGAATAGTTTCACCATTTACATTATCAACATTTTCTATGTAAACTTCTGTTTCATCTCCTACATTAATGTCTAATTCTTGACCAGGTCTTGCAAATTCATTTAAAGGAACTCTACCTTCGCTTTTTAAGCCTACATCAATTGTCACAATTTCATTTTCTACTGCTATAACTTTCCCAAGAGTAATACTTTTTTCTTTTATACTTGTATTTTTAAAAGTATTAGCAATGAGTTTGTCATATTCTGAATTAGATATTTTTGAATTATTTTCACTTACCATTTTAAAGATCTTTAATTAGTTTATTAATTTGTTCAATTGTATCTGAAAAGCTACCGTTGTTGTTTATTACAAAAGCATCATTAGGAATGACTAAGGGTGAATATTTTCTATTTCTATCTTTATAATCTCTCAATTTTATTTCCTTCAAAATTTTTGGGTATATAGACTTTTCACCTGTATCAATCAACTGTTTATATCTTCTTTTTGCTCTATTTTGCTCATTTACCTCTATATATAGTTTTAAATCTGCATTTTTAAAAACTTTTGATCCTATATCTCTTCCATCAACCACAAATCCGTTAGATTTTATATTTTCTTTTACGTGATTTTGTTGGATTTTATTAATAAAATTTCTTACACTTTGATAAATAGCAATTTTTGAGGCTGCTTTACTTATATTTTCATTCCTTAATTGCTTATACTTTCTAAATGAGATTTTATTTATAAATTTCAATGATTTTTTAATATCATTATCAGATTCTAAATTTATATCATTTTTTAGTAATCTAAATGCTAATGCTCTATATAAAATACCTGAATCCAGATGTTTTAATTTCCACTTTTTGGAAATGTAGCTTGAAATCTTTCCCTTACCTGATGCAGCCGGACCATCAATAGTAATTAATACATTTTTTCTCAAAAAATTTTTCCACCAATCCTGTTAAACTCTGATACAAAAGTTGGAAAACTAGTTTTTATAGATTCAGAGTCGCAAATGTTGAGAGGTCCAATCTTTGAACCTAAAACAGCAAACGCCATTGCAATTCTATGATCATAATTAGTTGTAATTTTTTCATTATTTATTTTATACTTACTAGAAGGATAAATAAATAAATCATCATCTCTCACTTCACACTTAACGCCACACTTAAGTAAATTAGTTTTAATTAACTCAAGTCTGTCACTTTCTTTTACTCGTAATTCTTTTAAACCTCTAAAAACACTTGGGCTACTAGCAAATGTAGCTGCTATGGATAAAATAGGATATTCATCAATCATAAGTTTTGCAATACTAGAATCTAATTCACATCCTTTTAAGTTAGAGCTTTCAACATAAATATCGCACACTTCTTCATTATTAATTTTTCTTTTATTTGAATACGATATGTTAGCATTCATTTTTTCTAGCGCAATAAGAATACCATTTCTTGTTGGATTAATATTTATATTACTTAATTTTAGTTTTGAATTTTGATTTATTAAAGAAGCTACAATGAAAAATGCACTACTTGATAAATCATTAGGAACATCAATTTTATTTGAATTAAATTCTTTTTTTCCATCTATTTCTATTATTTTTTTATTATTTTCAAAATAGGTAGTTATATCTGCCCCAAATGATTCTAACATTATTTCTGTATGATCTCTAGTTACACTATTCTCAATAATTCTTGTCTTACCCTTTGTGTTTAAAGCTGCTAAAATAATTCCTGATTTTATTTGTGCAGAAGGAATTTTAATTTCAATATCTGTACTTTTTAGATCCTGGCCATTTATTTTTATTGGCAAACATCCACTAGTAGTTTCTATCTTTGCATCCATTTTAGATAATGGGTTTACAATTCTCATCATTGGTCTCGAAGATAAAGATTGATCACCAGTAATTAATGAATTAAATTTTTGAGATGATAATAGGCCTGTAAGTAATCTTGCACTTGTGCCAGAGTTTCCTAAATAAATTTCTGATTTAGGTCCTTTAAGAGAATTTAAACCTTTACCATTAATAATTATATTTTCCTTACTTTCTAATATTTCAACACCCATATTTCTAAAAGCGTTAATTGTATGAATCACATCTTCAGATTTTAAAATATTTTTAACTTCTGTTATGCCATTTGCTATAGAAGGGATTATAACTGATCTGTGTGATATTGATTTATCACCTGGAATTTTAGGACTTCCTATTAAGCCTTTATCGATTTTATTACTAATCATTAAAGTATAAAATCAGTTCCAAGATAAAATTTCTTTATTTTTTCATCTTTGACAGCATTTTTTGGATCTCCTTCAAAAAAAATTGCTCCTTCATTCACGATGTATACTTTATCTACAATTTTTAGTGTCTCTCTTACATTGTGATCAGTTATTAAGACCCCAATATTTTTATCTTTTAATTTTTTGATAATAATTTTAATTTCTTCTATTGAAACAGGATCTATTCCAGTCAATGGTTCGTCTAATAGCAGATATTTTGGATTTGATGCTAGAGTCCTAGCTATTTCTAATCTCCTTCTCTCACCTCCTGACAATACAATTGATTTAGATTTTCTTACATGATTAATATCAAATTCATTTAAAAGATTTTGTAAAATGATACCATGCTTATTTTTGTCTTTTTCAATTATTTCAATAATTGACATTAAATTATCTTCAACATTCATACCTCTAAATATAGAAGCCTCTTGCGGTAGATAACTTATCCCAATTTTACCTCTTTTATAAATAGGTAATTCAGAAATATCTAATTTGTCTAGAAATATTGAACCTCTATCAGGTTTGACTAGCCCAACAATTACATAGAAACTTGTAGTTTTTCCCGCACCATTTGGA
>CACJGU010000012.1 GCA_902593125.1 uncultured Alphaproteobacteria bacterium | reverse complement strand
AAAAATAAATTATTTAAAAATAAAAACTAATAATATTATATTAAAAAAAATATCACAAATGGCGAAAAAAAATAAAGTTTTGTTGAATCCAAAATTTGATATAGTACACTTAACAAGATAAAAGAGCTTTTAAAATATGAAAATTGATGGAAATGAAATTAAAGTTGGTAACATTCTAGAAATTAATAACAAACTATGGAGAGTTTTAAAAACTCAGCACACTCAACCTGGAAAAGGCGGCGCTTATATTCAAGCAGAATTAAAAGAGATTAATGAAGGTACAAAAATGAATTCTAGGTTTAGATCATCTGAAGCAATTGAGAGAGCAATATTAGACGAAAAAGACTTTCAATATTTATACAATGATGAAAATAATTTTTTATTTATGGATATTAATACATATGATCAAATTGAATTAAGTTCAGATATAATTTCAGAAGATCAATCAAAATTTCTTATTGAAAATAATGAAGTGGTTCTTTTGTTTCATAATGAAAAAGTAGTTGGTTTAAATCTACCTGATAATATTACACTTAAAGTTCTTGAAACGGAAGGTGTGGTGAAAGGTCAAACAGCAGCATCATCATATAAACCAGCAAAATTAGAAAATAATATCAAAACTTCAGTGCCTCAATTTATTTCTATAGGTGATAGAGTTGTTATAAGTACACAAGATGGAAGTTATTTAGAAAAAGCTAAAGATTAATGCAGCCTGCAATTATAAATATATTTGAGAAAGCTGCAAAAAAAGCAGGCAGAATAATTATTAGAGATTTTGGAGAAATTGAAAACTTGCAAATTAATTCAAAATCAATTGGTGATTTTGTTACAAATACTGACGTTCAAGTAGAAAAAAATCTTATAGAAACTCTAAAATATTATTACCCAGAGTATTCTTTTATAACAGAAGAGAGTGACAATATTTTAGGAAATGAAAATACTATTGTTATAGATCCTGTTGATGGAACATCAAATTTCATTCATGGAATTCCTCATGTGTGTATTGTAATAAGTAAAATGACAAATGGGGAAATTACTGATGGAATTACTTTTAACCCAATTCTAAATGAATTTTTTTGGGCATCTAAGGGCAAAGGCGCTTGGTGTAATAATCAGCGATTAAGAGTATCAAATAGGGAGAGATTATCAGATTGCTTGATTGGGACAGGTCTTCCATTTGGAGATAGGATATACGAAGGATATCTCAGTGAAATTGACATGATATTAAAGTGTACTGCAGGAATTAGAAGATTGGGCTCAGCTGGTTTAGATCTTGCATATGTTGCATCAGGAAAACTTGATGGCTTTTGGGAAAAAGGTATTAATTTATGGGATATTTCTGCTGGGTCACTTTTAGTTACTGAAGCTGGAGGACAAATTTCCAAACCAAATGGTGATAAATGGACTGTTGAATCTGGTGATATTATTGCTTCAAATAAAAAAATTCATTCTGAACTCCAAGAAAAACTATCTTTACAATAGTAATAATTTACATATAAGGCTCGATAATGAAGAAAAAAATACATCCAGATTATCATGAAATAAATGTTGTTATGACTGATGGATCTTCTTTTAAAACTAGATCTACATGGGGAAAAGAAGGTGATACTCTTAAACTTGATATAGACTCTAAATCACACCCTGCGTGGACAGGAGGGAAGTCTGCATTAAATGAAACCGAGGGGCAAGTAGCAAGATTCCAAAAAAGATTCAAAGGTTTTAAAATTAATAAATAGTCAATTAAAATATTCCTCTGCAGTACTTTTTAACTTACCTTTTTTTTCTATTTCTAAATTTACTCTAACTATTTCTTTATTGAGCTCAGTCTTATATTTTTCGAGATCTTCAATGCTAAAATCATCCAGATTGATAAATTTAACAGTTTTTTTCTTTTCATCAACTTCAAAAAAATCATCCATAACTAAAATATTTTATATCTAAATTAAAATATTATATTATAAGGAAAAAAAATTATATATAAATATGAAGTATCCTTTAATGCCAAAAGCTACAGCAATATGGTTAGTAGAAAATACTGCCTTAAGCTTTAATCAAATTTCTGAATTCTGTGGTTTACATGTGCTAGAAGTTCAGGGTATAGCAGATGGAGAGGTTGCAGTAGGCATGAGAGGTTACGATCCAATAGATAATAACCAATTAACAAAAGAAGAAATCGACAGATGTGAAAAAGATGAAAATGCTAAACTTACACTTATAAAATCTAATATTATTGAAAATCTTCCCCCAAGAAAAAAAGATACCAAATACACACCTCTCTCATTAAGGCAAGAAAAACCATATGCTATACTATGGCTAATTAAAAGATACCCTACTGAGCTAAGCAGTTCTCAAATAGCTAAACTTACTGGCTCAACAAAAAATACAGTTGATGCGATTAGAAACGGGACCTACAGAGAGGCAGTTCTAGAAGCAAAGAGTCCTATGGATGTTGGACTATGTACATATAAAGATTTAGAGAAAACATTAAATCGTAAAAGAACAAAAAAAGAAGTTACAGAAAACTAATTTCTATTAAGAATATAGTTCAAATAAAGAAACATTAACAAACACCAATAAACAACCATTAAAATAACAAATAAAACTATATTATTAATTGATAACACATTTAAAGTTTCTGCTAAATAATATGTTAATGGTCCTAATAATCCACTGAGACATATTCCTATTAATTTCATCTTTTGAAAAAATACTAAGATTTCATCAAATAAAGTTGAAAAACTTAACCAAAGTATAGGCATCCATATTGGAAGCGTGCCAATTACAAAAGAAGTATTAAATTTATATATAGAAAAATATACCATCAGAGAATCAAATAAATATCCAGGTATTGAAATCAAAAAGGCTATTTTTAAAAATCTTATTTTGTTTTTACAAAAATACAAATATAAAAATAAGAATATAACTCCAAAGTAAACTCCTCCAGCAGGCTGGGAAAGCTTATTTTCACTAAATGCACAAGCAAACCATGTAAGTTGATAGCCTGTTAAGGTAAAAAAAACTCCTAATTTACTCATAATCTATCTTTTTATTAAGAAATGAGATACGTCAGTTGAATTACTTAGAAAGCCTGTTTCGCAATAAGCAAAATAATATTCCCACATTCTTTTAAATTTTTCATCAAAGCCAAAACTAGCAACATCTCTCCATGAGTTTTGAAATTGCGAATTCCAAATATTTAATGTTTTTGCATATGATTTTCCAAAACTAATCAATTCAAGACATTTAAGCCCAACTTCTTTTGCATTATTTTGAAGTTGTTCTTTTGTTGGCAGCATACCTCCTGGGAATATATATTGCTGAATAAAATCTGGTGTTCTTTGATAATCTGTGGCTCTTGATTCATTTATGGTTATTATTTGTAAAGCTGCTTTTCCTTGATTAGACAGAGAGTTTTGAATGGTTTCAAAATAATTTGCCCAATATTTTTTTCCAACTGCTTCAAACATTTCAATTGAAGCTATGTTTGAGTATTTTGTATTTACATCACGATAGTCCTTAAAAAGTACAGATACCTTTTCATTCAAGCCCTCTTTTTGTATTTTACTGGCTGTATAATTAAATTGTTCCTTAGAAATGGTTATTGCATCTACTTTGCATTTATATTTTTTTGCAACGAAAGTTGAAAATCCACCCCATCCACAACCAATTTCTAAAGTTTGAGAATTTTCATTTAATTTTAATGAGTCTGCAATTTTTTTATATTTATTTATCTGTGCATCTGGAAGGCTTGTGTTATCTTTATCAAATATTGCCGATGAGTAGGTCATAGTTTTATCTAGCCACTTCTCGTAAAATGTATTTCCTAAATCGTAATGATATTTTATATTTTTTTTACTTTGACTTTTTGTATTATTATTTAAAAAATGCTTTATTTTTGAAAAAGTTGAATAAAAAAAATTTGATTTAATACTATCTAAGAAAAAATTTTCATTTTTATGTGACAGCATTAAAAGATTAGTTAAATTATTAGTTGAATAAACACCATTTATATAAGCTTCAGCAAAACCAACTGAACCTTTTTTAAATATATAAGTTAAAAAACTATAATTATGAATTTGAATTTGCGCAGAATAACCTTTTTCCTTTCCTTCAAATATTTTGCAATTTCCAGATGGAAAAGTTACTGCCAAAGTTCCATAATTTATTTTTGATAAAAAGTTATTAAGTAATATTTCAAAAGATTTTTCAGCATTATTTTTTAAAAAATTCATTTTAGAAATTACCTTCGAAACTTATTGTATCATTAGGTTTCTGTTTTCTAGCATAATATTTTCCACCTTTAAAAATTATTTTCATTGCCTCTAAAAGTATTCCAAGCATTACCTTGAAGCCTAATAGAGGATTATATGAGAGAAATTTAAACATATTTTTTTTATTTAAATCTATTAATTTTCCATATTGTGATGCTGTTAAGACTTTTTTATTATTTTTATCAAAAAGATCAATATTAATATTTATTTCATTATTTACTATCTTATTAAAAAATTTGTAATGTGCATCCATCTCAATGAATGGCGATACATAGAATCGTTTTGAACATTTATGATATAGTTTAAAGTTATTAGAATTAGCATCTCCTTTAAAAATATATGTATGTTGTTCATTTGTGGTATTTTTTACTTCATATAAGATTGAAATTAATTTGCCAGAATCATAACAATAGATAATTGATAAAGGATCAAATACATATCCAAGTATTCTGGGGAAGCACAAAATCATAATTTTTAAATCTTGATAACTAATATTGTACTTATATAAAGTTTCTTCTACAAAGGATTTAACTGTTCGGTGATCTCTATAACCATGATCAGATTCATAAAATGAGAAAAGGTTAAATGAATTTGATGAAAAAAAATTATACTTTTTATTTAAATCTTCTAAGTGATCAAGATTTAAATATAAACTGGGGACGTTATATTTAAGTGTATGCTTAAAAGGAATAAATCTTCTATGTATTATTTTAGATAAAAGTATTTGCGATGTCATTCAAATTTAATTTGCAATCTATTATAAAATTTATAATCTCGCTGCCAAGGCAAATTACAACCCAATAACTTAGAAATATGTGCTGATGATTGTATGCCATCCTCATGAAAACCATAACCTAGGTAAGCGCCACAATAATATGTCTTATTTAATCCTTGAATTTTCATAACTTCTTTTTGTGCCTTTAATGTTTCAGTTGAATAGATGGGATGCTCAAATACAGTTTCGTTGATAATATTTTGAGGTTTTTTATATGGATTAATTGTCACAAAATAATTTTTATTGGTAGATAAATTTTGAAGTAAGTTCATCCAATAAGTTAGGGTAAATTTATTACTAGAAGTTCTTTTAAGAAAATTCCAACTTGCCCATGCTTTTTTTGACTTTGGCATTAAAGTGGGATCAGAGTGTAAAAATGCTGAGTTGATAGTATATTTAAACTTAGAAAATATATCCATCTCCTCTTTACTTGGTTTTTCTAATAAGTCTAAAACTTGATCAGCGTGAACTGCAAAAACAATTTTGTCAAATTCAAATATTTCACCATCTTTATTTTGAATTTTAATTGACTTTTTATCCCTATAAATTTTTTTTATAATAAAATTTGTTTTATAATTAAATAAATTTTTATTAATAATTTTTTTAATATATTCATTACTTCCACCTGTAATGAATTTCCATTTTGGCCTTTTTTTTAATTTAAATAATGAATGGTTTTGAAAAAAATTAACAAAAGTAATAAGTGGAAATTTATCAACATCACTAATATCACTAGACCAAATAGATGATATCATTGGTAAAATATGATATTCTTTAAGATAAGATGAAAAATTATTTTCATTTAAAAATTTATTTAATGTCTTATCTTTATCTATAGTATTGGTATCTAAATTTTGACATAAATTATATAATCTTTTGATTTCAAAAATCATTTTATAAAATTGAAAAGAAAAAAAATTCCTGAAATTTGCAAAAAGTGAAAATAAATTTTTTCCACAATATTCAATAAGTGGGTTTTCATTTGAAAACGAAAACGACATATCTGAGGCACTATAATGTACTTTAAGTTTATTTAAAAATTTTGTTAAATCAGGATAATTATTCTCATTGAAAACTATAAAACCTGTATCTATAGATAAGTATTTAGTGTTTTCTTTTACATTTAGGGTTCTTGTATGACCGCCTAGTCTTTTATTTTTTTCAAATAAATGCACTTCATATTTACTAGAAAGAAAATAAGAAGCTGTTAAACCTGATATTCCAGAACCAATAATTGCAATTTTTTCTTTCACATTAATTAATTGTTTTAAAAGCAGAAAGTGCTCTCTCTCTAGTTTCTTTTAAATCTACTACAGGTGAGGGATAATTTTCACCAATTTTAAATTTATAGGTCTCTTGATCAATTAAGGGCATTTGCCATGGATTGTGAATATATTTTGTTGGAATCTTTTTAAGCTCAGGCACAAATTCCCTTACATAATCTCCATTAGGATCAAATTTTTGACCCTGCAATATTGGATTAAATATTCTAAAATATGGACTAGCATCTGCACCACATCCAGAAATCCATTGCCATCCAGCAGAATTTGAACCAACATCAGCATCAACTAAAGTATCAAAAAACCATTCTTCACCATGCTTCCAATGTAAAAGCAAATTTTTTGTAAGAAATGATCCAACTATCATTCTAACTCGATTATGCATCCATCCAGTTTTGTATAATTGCCTCATACCTGCATCAACTATTGGAATACCCGTAATTCCTTTTTGCCATAAATTTAAATGTTTGTTGTTTTTTATCCAAGGAAACTTATTAAATTTATTCTGAATAGGTTTACTTATCATTGTAGGATAATGATAAAGTAAGTTATATGAAAAATCTCTCCATCCAAGCTCTGCTAAAAATTTATTTTTATTTAAAATATTAATTTTTTTATCATTTTGTATATCGTGATATACTTGGAATGGAGAAATTTCTCCAAAATGCAGGTGTGGAGATAATTTTGATGTAAAATCTTTGTCTGGCCTATCTCTACCATTTGAATAATTATTAGCTTTATCAAGAATATATAACTTTAATTTCTTTTGGGCATTAATTTCTCCAGGATGCCAGTTTTTTTCTATTTTTTTTAACCACTTTTTATTATTCGTTGTTAGGTTTAGTTCTTCTATATTTATTTCTTTATTAATTTTAATTTTAGCAAAACAAATTTTTACATTATTTTTTTTTAATTTATTTGATTTTATAACTTGATCACAATTGCGCCAGTATGGGGTAAAAACTTTAAAAAAGGATCCGCTTTTATTTTTGATATTCCAAGGCTCATTTAATAGATATCCATTATGACTTTCACATTCAATTTTGGCTGTGGATATTAATGATTTAATTTTAGTATCTCTATTTATGGAATATGGATCATACAATCTGTTCCATGAAAATAAATCAAATTTTTCTTCTTTTATAATCGAAGAGATTATTTTTTCTGGTTGACCCATAAAAATATTGAGTTTCCCTCCATGTTTAGAAATATTTAAGCTAAGACTTGAAATAGATTTTTCTAACCACCATTTTGATACTGATCCAATTCTTTGATTTGTATCAAATATATATATTGGTATAACCTGCTGAACTTTTTCGGATAATGATATTAAAGATGGGTTATTTTCTATTCTAAGATCCTGCCTAAACCAATGTATTCCAAATTTAGCTTTCATAATTTTAAATTATGTTAATTTAGAATAAATTAAAGAGGTAAATAAATTATTTAGAATGGGGAGGCATTTTTTTCTCAACAAACCAAACATGTTTTTTTAGAACTGGATCGTATTTCTTCATTCGTAACTTTTCAGCTACTTTCATTCCTTTGGTTGGTTTTCTTACAATGTATTTTGTGCCAGTTTTAGGATTTTCTTCTGGAACTAATTGTTTAAGAGCGAAAGATGTTTTTTTTGCCATTGGGTGTCTATACAGAATAAAAATATGAAATAAAGTATTTTTTACTCATATTCTAAAATAGATTGCTTGATATATCTATTGAAAACCCCTCTCTTCTTGGCAAGATTAATTTGTTTGTTTCTTTCCAATAAATTTTTTTTCTTTTCTAGAGATGTTTTATCAAAACAATTATGACAAGATATTCCAGATATATAATATTTTGAAGACTTATCATCACGAGTTAAAGGTTGGCGGCAGCCATGACATAAGCTGTATGATCCTTCTTTTAATTCATTTTTTAATGATACTCTGTTGTCGAAAACAAAACATTCCCCTTTCCATAATGAATTAGTTTTTTTTGTATTTTCTAAATATTTTAATATACCACCATCCAGTTGCGAAACATCTTTAAAGCCTTTCATAATCATATAAGAAGAAGCCTTTTCACACCTAATTCCTCCGGTACAATACATTGCTATTTTTTTATTCTTGAAATTACTAAGCTCATTTTTTATAAATGATTTAAAGTCTGTAAAACTTTTTGTTTTTGGATTAATTGATTTTTCAAAAGAACCTAATTTTATTTCAAATTCATTTCTTACATCAATAATTATTGTCTCTTCATCTCTAATATAATTGTTCCAGTCAAGGTAGTTAATTTTTTTTCCAGATACAGTTTCGGGATTTGAAAACTTTGTTCTTAAAGTAACTATTTCTTTTTTTGACCTAACCTTAATTTTTGGGAATGGCATGAAAAAAGAATATGATTTTTTTAAATTAT
This sequence comes from uncultured Alphaproteobacteria bacterium, assembly GCA_902593125.1. GTDB lineage: Bacteria > Pseudomonadota > Alphaproteobacteria > HIMB59 > CACPNW01. The sequence goes on along the minus strand of CACJGU010000012.1, from coordinate 30,433 downwards.
GATCAGAAAAGTTAAGACTATTCAAAAGTAATATAAATTCATCTATACTTTTATTTTTACCTGCAATTGTTCCATTTATACCCTCTTCTGCAACTAACAAAGTTCCTTTAATTTTGTTAAATTTACAAAAGTTTTTTAGCTTTAAAATTAGTTCTTCCTTATTATTAATTTTTTTAAATTGATAAAAAGTAATTATAGTAAAGAAGTTGTTGTTCATTTCATTAATTAATATAAGATTCTATGAATTTATGTCCAAAGAAACTATTAATGTTGTAAAAAATTTTCTCAAGACCTATTCTATAGAAACGACCCCAAATGTTTATGAAAAATATGGTAACTTTTCAGAATTTCTTGGCAAAAACCATAATATTTATATTACCTACCTACCAGATGAAAAATCTGATAATGTTATAGAAACTGCAAAAAAATTAAAACTTGAAGGGTATGATGTTATTCCTCATTTGCCAGCTAGAACAATTGAAAATAATAAAGATCTCGAGAGATACATAGGTGAATTAGCTAATGAAGCTGGGTGTTCAAAAATATTAATAATAGGAGGAGGTGGAAATCAGGCTGGTGAGATAAATTCTTCTATGGATGTTCTTAAAACAGATCTCTTATCAAAATATAATTTTCAGTATGTAGGTGTAGCAGGTCATCCAGAGGGCAGTCCTGATATTTCTGGTGAAGGTTTAGATTTAGCAATTAAGGAAAAAAACCAGTTTTCAAAAAATGCTGATTTTAAAATGTATTTAGCCACTCAATTCTTTTTTGAGGCAAAATCTTTGATTGATTGGGAAAAACATTTAAATAAAATAGGTAATTTGTTACCTATTCACGCAGGTATACCAGGTCCAGCATCTATTAAAACATTAATCAATTATGCTAGATCGTGTGGTATTAGAAATTCATTAAGATTTATTACAAAACAAGCTTTTAATTTAACAAAACTAGCAACATTAAACACGCCAGATAAATTAATGTATGATTTGGCAGATTATTCATATAAAAATGTAGATAGCCGTCTTACTAAAATTCATTTCTATGCATTTGGAGGTATGAAAAAAACTTCAGACTGGTTAAATAATTTAGAAAATACAAATTTTATTTACAATAGTAGTAAACAATTTGAGACTGAGTAAGGCTTCTCAAATTCTTCACATTTTTTTATTTCAAATATTGAAACATAAGTTGTTTCAGTCAAAACATCATCTATAAGAATACAAACTTAATAATTAAGGAGTTATATGTCAGATATTGAAATAGCAAGAAAAGCTAAGATGCGTCCTATAAATGAAATTCTGGAAGGAATTAATGTGCCAGATACACCTGAAGCTTTTAGTCCTATGGGTAGGCATATAGCAAAAATTAATTTAGAATATATTAATACGTTAAAAGAAAAAGTAGATGGTAAATTAATTCTAGTTACAGCAATAACTCCAACACCTGCAGGTGAAGGAAAAACAACAACTTCAGTTGGTCTAAGTGATGGTTTAAATAAAATTGGGAAAAAATCGATTGTGTGTTTAAGAGAACCTAGTTTAGGTCCGTCTTTTGGAATGAAAGGTGGAGCTGCAGGAGGTGGCTACGCCCAAGTTGTACCTATGGAACAAATTAATTTACATTTTACTGGAGATTTTCATGCAATTACTTCAGCTCATAACCTCTTATCTGCATTAATAGATAACCATATTTATTGGGGTAATAAATTAAATATAGATGTTAGGCGGGTTGTTTGGAAAAGGGTTATGGATATGAATGATCGATCACTAAGATCAATAGTAGTTGACTTAGGTGGTGTTGCAAACGGATATCCTAGACAAGATGGTTTTGATATTACTGTAGCATCTGAGATTATGGCTATATTCTGTTTATCAAAAGATTTGACTGACCTTGAAGAAAGAATAGGAAATATAACAATTGCTTATACAAGAGATAAAAAAGCTATTTATGCAAAGGATCTTAATGCACAAGGACCTATGACAGTTTTATTAAAAGATGCTCTTAGACCAAATATAACTCAAACACTTGAAAATAATCCAGCAATTATTCATGGGGGACCATTTGCTAACATAGCTCATGGATGTAATTCAGTAATTGCTACTAAAGCTAGTTTAAAATTAGGTGATTATGTAGTTACCGAAGCAGGTTTTGGTGCTGATCTGGGTGCTGAAAAATTTCTAGATATTAAATGTAGAAAATCAGATTTAAAACCTGATTGTGTAGTTCTGGTTGCAACAATAAGAGCATTAAAAATGCATGGCGATGTATCGAAAGATGATTTAAAAAATGAAAATGTCGATGCACTTAAAAATGGTTTAGTAAATCTAGAGAGACATATTAATAATATAAGAAAATTTGGATTGCCAGTAACGGTTGCAATAAATCATTTTATTACTGATACTCAAAGAGAAGTAGATGCAGTACTAGATTTCTGTAAAACTCAGGGAGTAAAAGCTTCTATGTGTACTCATTGGTCAGATGGAGGAAATGGGGCAAAAGAACTTGCTCAGAATGTTGTAGATATATGTGAGGAAAGCAAAAGCACATTTAAATTTTTATATGAAGACGATTTACCTTTATTTAAAAAAATAGAAAAAATTGGTCAGGAAATATACCATACTAGTGAAGTTGTAGCTGATACAAAAGTTCGTCAACAATTAAAAGAGTTTGAAACAAAAGGATTTGGAAAATTACCTGTTTGTATTGCAAAAACTCAGTATAGTTTTTCAACTGATCCAAATCTAAAAGGAGCTCCTACAGGCCACGTTTTACCTGTGAGAGAAGTAAGATTGTCTTCTGGGGCTGAGTTTATAGTAGTAATATGTGGAGATATTATGACTATGCCTGGTTTACCAAGCGTACCTGCGGCAAATTCGATTAAACTAAATACTAAAGGAGAAATTGAAGGTCTTTTTTAAAACTGCTATAGAATAATAAAATATGGCGCCTAAAAATAAATATTCCTTTTTCTCCATCGCAAAAAATGCTTTAACATTTCATGAGAATTGGCAAAAGACATGGAAAAGCCCCGAACCTAAAAAAAACTATGAAGCAATTATAGTAGGTGGTGGTGGACATGGTTTAACAACAGCTTACTACCTAGCAAAAAATCATGGAATAAAAAATATAGCTGTTATTGAAAAGGGATGGATAGGCGGTGGTAATACCGGAAGAAATACAACCATTATTAGATCAAATTATTTATGGGATCAAAGTGCAGCATTGTATGAGCATGCTTTAAAATTATGGGAAGGGATGACACAAGAATTAAATTATAATGTAATGTTTTCGCAAAGAGGAGTTTTAAATGTTGCTCATAATCTACATGACGTAAGAGAACTAAAAAGACGTTGGCATGCCAATAGACTTAATGACATTGATTGCGAATGGCTAGATACAAAAAAAGTTAAAGAATTTTGTCCAATTATCAATACATCACGAAATATTAGATACCCTGTACTTGGAGCAACACTTCAACGAAGAGCTGGAACAGCGAGACATGATGCCGTTGCTTGGGGATACGCTAGAGGTGCAGATGAAATGGGTGTTGATATTATTCAAAATTGTGAAGTTACTGGAATTAATATTAAAAATGGAAATATAACTGGAATTGAAACAACAAAGGGAACTATTAATTCTAACAAAATTGGTATTGCTGCAGCTGGACACACAAGTGTAATTGCTAACATGGCAGGAATAAAACTTCCACTTGAGAGTAAACCTCTTCAAGCACTTGTTTCTGAACCGGTTAAACCAGTTATTGATACTGTAGTAATGTCAAATACAATTCATGCTTATGTGTCTCAATCTGATAAAGGTGAATTAGTTATTGGGGCAGGTACAGATGGGTATACGTCATATACACAACGTGGAGGTTTTAACATTGTTGAAGATACCTTGATGGCAATCGTAGAATTATTTCCTATTTTTTCTAGAATGAAAATGCTTCGTCATTGGGGTGGAATTGTTGATATATGTCCTGATGCAAGTCCAATAATTAGTAAAACTCACATTAAAGGTCTATACTTTAATTGTGGCTGGGGTACTGGTGGATTTAAAGCTACACCAGGTTCAGGATGGGTATTTGCTCATACAATTGCAAATGATCAGGCGCATGAATTAAATGCACCTTTTAGTATTAATAGATTTTCAAGTGGTGAATTGGTTGATGAACATGGTGCTGCTGCAGTTGCACACTAATTCATGTTTCTAATTAATTGTCCTTATTGTGGTGAAAGAGATCAAGCTGAGTTCTCATGCGGAGGAGAAGCTCATATAGCTAGACCAAAAAACCCCCCTGATTTAACTGACGATCAGTGGGCAGAATATTTATTTCTCCGAAAAAATGATAAAGGACTACACTTTGAAAGATGGAATCACGCTTTTGGATGCAGACAATGGTTTAACTTAGCTAGAAACACAGCTACTGATGAGATTTTAGCTGTTTATAAAATGGGAGAGCAGCCACCTAAATTGAATGCTAATAATCCGATTACTCCTTCAGGTGAACCTACTATTGGTTCTGGAAACTTGTCAACTTCAAAAAAAAAATAATTACAATTTATGAAACGTTTTCCAAATAATAAAAATATTGAAAAAAATAAAATATTGAATTTTTATTTTGATGGAAAAAAATATCAAGGATATGAAGGAGATACATTAGCTTCAGCTTTATTAGCAAACAATATTCACCTTGTGGGTAGAAGTTTTAAATATCATCGTCCAAGAGGAATTGTAAGTGCTGGTAGTGAGGAGCCAAACGGAATTGTTCAATTAGAAACAAAAGAATATACTGAACCTAATAGACGTGTTACAGAAATTCAACTCTATGAAGGCTTAAAAGCTTTCTCTCAAAATAATTGGCCTAATATTAATTTTGATTTTGGTGCAATAAATGATTTATTATCACCGTTCTTTCCAGCTGGTTTTTACTACAAAACATTTATGTGGCCTCCAAAATTCTGGAAAACATATGAGTTTTTTATAAGACATGCAGCTGGTCTTGGTAAATCTCCAAAGAAAGATGATCCACACAAATACGAACACTTTCATTATCATTGTGATTTGTTAGTTGTTGGGAGTGGAGTAAGTGGTTTATATACTGCCGAAATTGCTGCTAGAAATAATTTAAAAGTATTATTAATTGAGCAAGAAAATGAGATTGGTGGTGAAATTTTAACTACTCTTGGAGAAAATACAAAAATTAACAATACACTAATTAATGAGTGGAAGAATAATGTTATTAATAATTTGAAAAATTTTTCTAATGTAAAAATTGTATCAAATACTACATGCTTTGCTTATTTCCATTATAATTTATTACTTGCTATTCAAGATCTAGAGCCAGAAAACGGTTTAACTAAAACCCATGAAATTAGACAAAGAATTTGGAAGATTAGATCTAAAAAAGTTGTTTTAGCTACTGGAGCGATAGAAAGACCTATAATATTTAACAACAATGATAGACCGGGTATTATGCTATCAAATAGTGCTCGGAAATATTTAAATAAATTTGGAGTTGCTGTTGGTAAAAATTTAGTTTTCTTTACAAATAATGATAGTGCCTATGAGACTGCAATAGACTATTTACAAAGAGGAGTAAATATACAAGCTATCGTTGATGTGAGAAGAGAAACGAATGGTAATTTTCCAAAAAAAGCTAAAGAACTTGGTATTACTATTTTAAATGGATATGAAATTAGTAATACAACTGGTAGACTAAGAGTAAAAGAAGTTAAGTTAAAAAAATTATCTAGCAATTATAGAGATAAAAACAATTCATCTATTACAATAAAATGTGATACCATTTGTGTTTCAGGTGGTTGGACTCCGACAGTTCATTTGTTTACGCAATCGAAAGGCAAATTGAAGTATAGAAACTTTGATGGAAGTTTTATACCTGAAGAAGCATTTCAAAATACTCTATGTGTTGGAAGTTGTAATGGAGACTATAGTTTACATAAAATTTTAGAGTTGCTTCCAAAAAAGGTTAATAATTTTTTGAATATTAATGAGAACAATAGTTCAGAAAATGAAAATTATAAAACAATTGAAGTTTTAAACGGAGATCATCAAAATATATGGATTACTTCAAAAGAAAAAATTTCTAAAACAAAAATGTTTGTAGATTTTCAAAACGATGTAACTGCAAAAGATATTAAATTAGCATTAAAAGAAGGATTTCAATCAATTGAACATGTAAAACGTTATACAACTACTGGAATGGCAACTGACCAAGGTAAAACTAGCAATGTAAATGCATTAGGTATTATTTCTGAATTATCTAACACAAACATTTCTGAACTTGGTACTACAACATTTCGTCTACCTTATACACCAGTTACTTTTGGTGCACTTGCAGGACGACATGTAAAAGAATTTTTTGATTTAGAGAGAACTACTCCTATGCATGACTGGCATATTAAAAATGGTGCTTTGTTTGAAGATGTAGGACAATGGAAACGTGCATGGTACTATCCTAAAAATAAAGAAAACTTATCTTCAGCCTTAAATAGAGAAGTTAAAGCAACTAGAGATAGTCTTGGTATTTTAGATGCTTCCACCCTTGGGAAAATAGATATTCAAGGAAGAGATGTAAGTGAATTTTTAAATAGAATATATACTAATGCTTGGTCAAAATTAGAAATTGGTAAGTGTAGATACGGTGTAATGTTAGGTGATGACGGCATGGTTATTGATGATGGTGTTACAACAAGGCTTGGGGAGTATCATTACCTTATGTCGACAACAACAGGAAATGCTGCATCAGTTTTGTCTAAATTAGAAGACTGGTTACAAACTGAATGGCCAGAACTTCAGGTCTATTTAACATCTGTAACTGAGCAATACGGCACAATAAGTTTAAATGGCCCAAACTCAAGAAAATTAATGCAAAAACTAAATTCAGATTATGATTTTTCAAAAGAAAATTTTTCTCACATGAGTTTCAAAAATATTAATTTATGTGGAGTTGAGTGCAGAGTTATGAGAATTAGTTTTACCGGAGAGCTATGTTATGAAATTAATGTGCCATCTGGATATGCAAAATTTTTATGGGAAATTTGCATAGAAAAAGGACAGGAATTTAATATCACTCCTTATGGAACAGAAGCTATGCATGTTTTACGAGCTGAAAAAGGTTTCATCATCGTAGGTCAAGAAACTGATGGATCGGTTACACCAATAGATTTAGATATGGATTGGATTGTCAGCAAGAAAAAATATGATTTTGTAGGTAAAAGAGCATTGAATAGAAGTGATACTATAAAGAAAGATAGAAAACAATTAGTTGGTTTAAAAACTAAAGATCCTAATAAAGTTTTAGAAGAAGGAGCACAATTAGTTGAAGCACTTACTACGCTCCCAATGAAAATGGTGGGACATGTAACCTCAAGTTATTTTTCGCCTAATTTAGATAGATCTTTTGCTCTCGCACTTATAAAAGGAGGGTTAGAAAAAAAAGGTAAAAAACTTTTTGCCCCAATGGAGAATGAAACAATAGAAGTGGAAATAACAGATCCTGTATTTATTGATCCTGAAAATGTGAGGATTAATAAGTGAACCTTAACCCAGCTAGTGTACTTAAAATTGATAAAAAAAATATTAATGGTGTATCTATTGAGGAAAGAGATCATTTAGGAAAAATTAATCTTAGAGGGAAAAGTAGTGATAAAGAATTTATGAAAAATGTTGGATCGGTTTTAGATCTTGTATTGCCTACTGAACCTAACGTTAGAGTATCGAATAACAATATAAATATAATTTGGTTAAGCCCAAATGAATGGTTAATAGAAACTTCCGAAAGTAAAACTCAGAAAATATTAACGCTTGTAAAGTCAACTATAAATCCAGAAAATACTGCAATTAGTGATGTCTCATTTAATAGAACTGTACTTAGATTAAAAGGTGATGATATTTATACTTTGCTATCAAAATATCTAGTTATAAACTTAGATGAAGTTTTGAAAACAAATTATAGCGTTGCCCAAACTATTTTTGTTAAAATACCTGTACTTCTTATTAGAAATAATAATGACAATGAAACTAAATCAATAGATATTCATTTAAATAGATCTCATGCAAAATATGTTTACGAATTATTAAAAGATGGTTGTAAGATACTTAATATTTAGCATTTTTTTTAGTCTAGTATTTCATTTTAATCATGTTCATGGAAAAACTATATACGGAAAAGCAAAGATTATAGATGGTGATACCATTCACATTGGTAATAGTAAAATAAGATTACATGGAATTGATGCACCTGAGACAAAACAAAAATGTATAAAAAATAGTAAAAAATGGAATTGTGGATTAGAATCGACAAGATTTTTGAAAAATTTAGTTAGAAATGACTATATCGAATGTAATACAAATGGTCGAGATAGGTACAATAGATATATAGGTGTATGTTATAAAAATAATATAAATTTAAACAGTGAAATGGTAATTAATGGTTGGGCTATCGCTTACAGGTATTATTCTCTAGATTATGTTAAAGAAGAAACAATAGCTAAATCAAAAAAAATTGGTATTTGGATTGGAAAATTTGAAGAGCCTTATTTATTTAGAAAAAAAAATAAATAATTATCCATGATGACCAGTATCTTTAATATATAAAAGTTTATCAATTTCTTTTTGTTTTTCATCAATTAAAAACCTTAATTCTTTTAAAGTGTTTTCTGCTTCTGTATTTTTTTCTTTAATTAGTTTTATCTCACTTTTTAGTATTGAATTTTCAATATTTAGTTGTTGTAAATCATCTTCAGAAATAGAAGCATTAATTTCTTTTTTAAGGTTAGCTATTTGTTTATTATATTCATTTATTATATTATTTAATTTATCAATTTCATTTTTCAATTTACTTATCTCATTTATATTTTCTGAACTATTTTCAAATAAATCATTTTCTAATTCTGTAAAATTACCAAGAGTTTTATTGTATTCATTTTCAAGAGAAAGGAATGCCTGTTTTGTATTTTTAATTTCCTCTCTAAGATCCTTAATTTGATTATCTCTAAATTTTATTCTTTGATCTTTTTGAAATACTTCCAATTTTAATTCTTCAATATCAGATATCAAACTTGATTTATCATCAACAGTATCAGGTAGAATTTCATCAGGCAAAACTTTATCTTCTGTTGAAAAGTCTAATGTTGGTAAATAAAAAATAAATACGAAAATGATTATAATTACAAAAATAAAAAATATTCTGTTTCTCCTTCTTCTTCTCGCTTGAATTCCAACAAAACCTACCATAAAAACTCTATAAGGCGCTGACTAAAAAAAATAAATATTTAATTATTATTAAATTGTGGATCTAAAGAATATGTTGTTAATCTAAGATATTCAGTAATTTGTTTAATATCTCCAATTTTTTCAAGTTTTTCAAAGGGTATAAGAGAACCAAAATACATATAAATATCATCACCTATTTTTCTTTTAAGTTCATACATACACAAGGAGTATCTAAATGTTTGTCCAATTTTATTTGCAATATGATAGAGTTGACTATTTTGACCATCAAAAAAAATCGGTAAAACGGGACTTTTTGTTTTCAGAATTAGTTTCGAAACCCATTGTTTCCACTCACCATCATCAGCTTTTGTATACCTTTTTAAATTTTGTTTAGTAGCTATTCTTCCAGAAGGGAAAAGAACCAGAACACCTTCATTATGCAAAACCTTTTCAGCTTCTTTTCGTGTATTAATATTTGTTAATAAAGCTTCTTTAGTTTCATTAAAATCAATTGGTAATATTTTATCTTTTACTGCGTCCGCTTGTCTTAAAACTTTATGAGTAACCATTTTATAATCATGTCTTACTTTTGAAATAGCTGAACATATGGATACACCATCAGCAACTCCGAAAGCATGATTTGCAATAACAATTAATTTTCCCTTTTTTGGAATATAACTACCATCCTGAAAATTAGTTATTAAATTTAGATTTAATTTATCTACAGCATCATCCCAAAAAAGTTCAGGTGGTCTATTTTCAGATAAATATTCATCATACAATTTTTTTAATTTTAATTTACCAGTAAGTAATTCAGTAATCTTGATAAATATTTGACCAATAAAATTTACTTCTGCTGTTGCAAAAGTGAATACAATTTTATTTCTATTCATAATGAATGAAATTAATCAATTTAAATTAAATAAGTTTTTTATAAATATATTACATATTTGCATAATTTGGCCCCCCACTACCTTCTGGCACAACCCAATTGATATTTTGTGATGGCTCTTTAATATCGCATGTTTTACAATGGATACAATTTTGAGCATTTATAACGAATTTTGGAATTGCAGGATCAGTTTTATCTACCTCGTAAACGCCAGCTGGACAATATCTTTGAGAAGGTTCATCATATTTATTTAGAGTATAATTGATTGGAAGATCTTTATCTTTTAATTTCAAATGAACTGGTTGATCAGACTCATGGTTTGTACCTGTTAAATATACAGAGCTCGTTTTATCAAAGGTATAAATACCATCATATTTTGGATATTCAATTTTTTTAGAATCTTTTGCAAGTTGTAATGACTCATGATCGGCATGCTTATGCTTAAGTGTAAATGGAAGCTTTCCTCTGAAAATAATCTGATCAATACCTGTAAAAATTATTGCTGGTATCAAACCCCAGTTAAAACTGGGCTTAACATTTCTAGCGGCATGTAGTTCCTTATACAGCCAAGATTTATTAAAATTTTTTTCATAATTCGAAAGTGGTATCGAATTACTTAAATAATCAACAATCGTTTCTCCAGCAATGATTCCACTCTTCATGGCTGTATGAGATCCCTTTATTTTTGGCATATTAAGAGTTCCTGCATCACAACCTACCAATAATGCACCTGGTAAATACATCTTTGGTAAACTTTGTAAACCTCCCTCTATTAAAGCTCTTGCCCCATATGCAATACGTTTACCATTAGTTAAAATTTTTTTAATTGCTGGATGAGTTTTGAATTTTTGAAATTCATCGTAAGGTGATAAATAAGGATTTTTATAATCTAGGCCAATAACGTACCCTAAAAAAATTTGTTTCTTTTCAGCATGATAACAAAAGCTTCCACCATAAGTTGAGTTATCTAAAGGCCAGCCTGCAGTATGCATTACCAAACCCTCATTATGCTGAGCTTCATCAATTTCCCAAATTTCCTTAAAACCTATTCCGTATTGCTGAGGTGATTTTCCATCAGATAAATTATATTTATTTATTAATTCTTTTCCAAGGTGGCCTCTACATCCTTCGGCAAAAACTGTAACTTTTGCGTTTATATTAATACCTGGTTCATAACTATCCTTTTTATTTCCATCTTTATCTATTCCCATATCTCCTGTTTGAACTCCGATAACTGAATTATCTTCAGAATATAATATTTTAGAAGCAGCAAATCCTGGAAATATTTCAACACCTAAATTTTCAGCTTCACTTGCTAACCATCTACATAAATTTGCTAAACTAATTATATAATTGTTATGGTTTTTTTGAACACTTGGTAATAGCCATGTTGGCCAACTCAAAGATTTGTTTTTAGATAAAAAAAGAAATTTTTCTTTTGATACTTTTGTTTTAATAGGCGAGTCTTTATCTCTCCAATCTGGAATAAGTTCATCTAATGCTCTTGTTTCAAAAACGTTACCACTTAAAATGTGCGCACCTACCTCAGATCCTTTTTCTAATATACAAACATTTATATTAGGACTTAATTGTTTTATTTTGATTGCTGTTGCTAAACCTGAGGGACCAGCTCCTACAACAACTACATCATACTCCATTGTCTCACGTTTTACTTCCATTTTATTTATTTTAATAAATTAATTTATTGTTGAATAGTATTTAATTTATCTAGCTCAGAAGACAACTGCGGCAATGCCTCGAATAAATCTGCATTTAGACCATAATCTGCAACATTAAAAATCGGTGCTTCTTCATCTTTATTAATAGCTACAATGACTTTGCTCTCTTTCATTCCTGCTAAATGTTGAATAGCTCCCGAAATACCCACAGCTATATATAAGTCAGGAACAACAACTTTACCAGTTTGACCAACCTGGTAGTCGTTTGATACGTATCCTGCATCTACTGCTGCTCTCGATGCTCCGACTGCTGCGTTTAATTTGTCAGCGATTTCATTTAAAAGTTTGAAATTTTCTGCACTTTGTAGACCTCTTCCACCAGAGATAACCACTCTTGCAGTACTTAATTCTGGTCTTTCTGATTTCGACTCTTCTCTGTCGATAAATTCTACAGTATTGTTTTGTGTTTCAACTTCTAATTTTTCTACAATATCACTACCACCACTTATTTCAACAGGATCAAATGAAGTAGGTCTTATTGTAATTATTTTTGTTTTATCATTTGATTTAACAGTGGCAATTGCATTACCTGCATAAATTGGTCTCATAAAAGTGTCATTACTTATAATTTTTATAACATCACTTATTTGAGCTAAGTCAAGCTTTACAGCTATCCTAGGAAATATATTTTTACCAAATGTTGTAGCTGGAGCCATTATATGAGAATATTTCTCTGCAATAGAAATGACGACTGGTTCTATATTCTCTGCAATAGGATTTTTCAATTTTTCATTATCAACAAAAATTACTTTAGAAACTTTTTCACAATTTGCTATTTTTTTTGCTAATTCTTCACACTGAAAACCCGTTACAAGTACATCAATCTCTTGATCAATTTGTGAAGCTGCAGATATTGTATTCAGAGTTGAAGATTTAATATCAACATTATTATGCTCAGCTAAAACAAGTATACTCATATTACTTTTGCCTCATGTTTTAATTTTTGTACAAGTTCAGATACATCATTTACCATAATTCCTTTTTGACGAACAGGTGGCTCTTCAACTTTTATTTGTTCAATTCTAGGATTAATGTCAATTCCAAGAGAATCTACATCTTTAACATCTACATTTTTTTTCTTTGCCTTCATAATATTTGGCAGTGATGCGTATCTTGGCTCATTTAATCTTAAGTCACATGAAGCAACAAATGGTATGCTTACTCTTATTCTTTCAAGTCCTTCATCTATTTCTCTAGTGACTGTTGCTGATTTATCTTCAATTTCAATCTTTGAAGCAAAGGTTGCTTGTGGCCAATTGAGTAGAGCTGATGTCATTTGGCCTGTTTGGTTAGAGTCATCATCAATAGCTTGTTTCCCCATAAGAATTATAGAAGGTTTTTCTTCTTCTGCAATTTTTGATATTATTTTTGATATAGCTAATGGCTCTAGCTCATTGTCTGTTTTAACATGAATTCCTCTATCAGCTCCCATAGCTAAAGCAGTTCTAATTGTTTCTTGAGCTTTATCACTTCCAATTGAGAGGATGATAACCTCTTCTGCTTTACCGGATTCTTTTATACGAAGAGCTTCTTCCACTGCATTTTCATCTGGAGGGTTCATTGACATTTTTACATTATCTTTTTCAACACCACTTCCATCCGGTTTGACTCTTATCTGAACATTATAATCGATTACTCTTTTTACTGTAACTAAAAGCTTCATATTAGTTTCTTAATTTGTCATTTTTTGGATCATAAGGGCTGTCTTCAATAACAGTTACCTTATGTTTTTTGTCCAGTATATCCATTTCTAAAATTTGTCCAACTTTAGCATATTTAGGTTCTACCATACCAATTGCTAGAGATTTTTTCACTCTAAAACCGTAGTTACCTCCTGTCGCACGACCAATAACTTTACCTTCACTGTAAATAGGATTATTTCCCAGAGCATCAGCATCTTCTATATCATGAACTTCCAAAGTTACCATTTTGTTTTCAAAGCCACTTTGTTGCCATTTTACAAGAGCATCTCTTCCTATAAAATTACCTTTGTTTAGATGTATAAATCTATCAAGTCCAGACTCAAAAGCCGCGTACTCAATCGACATTTCAGTTCCAACTAATTTATATGTTTTCTCAATTCGTAAACTTTCCATAGCTCTTATTCCAAATGGCTTTAAACCAAAATCTTTCCCGGCATCCATAAGTTTATCAAAAATATGATTTTGATATTCTATTGGATGGTGTAATTCCCAACCAAGTTCACCAACAAAATTCATACGCATAGCAATTGATGGTGCTAAACCTACATTAATTTTTTTTGATGAAAGCCATGGAAATTTTTCATTTGCTAAATCAGTTCTAGTAATTTTAGATAATATATCTCTTGATTTAGGACCTGCTAGAACAAGTACACCCATACTATTTGTTAAATTTTCATAAGTTACTGAACCGTCTTGCGGCATCCATTTTAATATCCAATCATGATCTAACCTTTGAAATGCACCGGCAGAAACTAAATAAAAAGAGTTTTCTTTTTCTTTGGCAATTGTAAATTCAGAATGGACTCCACCAGCAGAATTTAAAGCATGACATAAATTTACTCTTCCATTTTTCTTAGGTAATTTATTAGCAACTAAGTAATCCAAAAATTCTTCTGCACCTGGTCCTGATATTCGACACTTAGCAAAAGCTGACATATCAAGTAATCCTGCGTTCTCAGCAACATTCTTACACTCATTACCTACATGTTCAAACCACTTCGATCTTCTAAACGACCAGTCATCTTTTTGTACATCTTTAGATGGAGCGAACCAGTTTGCTCGTTCCCAGCCAAATTTTTGTCCAAAAACAGCACCTAGATCTTTTAATCTATCGTAACATGGAGCTTGTCTTAGAGGTCTTCCCTCTTCTCTCTCTTCATCTGGATAATGCACAGTGAATACATTTGCATAAGCTTCCTCATTCTTGTCAATCAAATAAGATTCAGTTGCATAATCACCAAACCTTCTTGGATCAACACCAAGCATATCAATTGTAGGTTCACCATCAACAATCCACTCAGCAATTTGCCAGCCAGCTCCTCCTGCTGCTGTAATACCAAAACTATGACCTTCATTTAGCCAGAAATTTTTCAAACCCCAAGCAGGTCCAACAATAGGACTTCCATCTGGGGTATAACAAATTGCACCATTGTATACTTTCTTAACTCCAACCTCTCCAAATATGGGAACTCTGTGAATTGCTGATTCAATATGAGGTTCTATTCTCTCTAAATCTTCTTGAAATAGTTCAAATTCAGACTCTTTGTCAGGACCGTCTAGATAACAAACCGGCGCTCCTTTTTCATAAGGCCCTAAAATTAAACCACCTCGTTCTTCTCTCATATACCATGAACTATCAGAATCTCTAAGAACTCCCATCTCTGGCAATCCTTGCTCTTTTCTTTTCAGTATTTCTGGATGATCGTCTGTTACAATATATTGATGTTCTACAGGTATAACTGGAACTTCAAGACCTACCATTTTACCTGTTTGCCTTGCAAAATTTCCACTGCATGAAACAACATGTTCACACTCGATTGAACCCTTATCAGTTTCAACAACCCACATATCATCTTTATTTTTAGTAATTCCTGTTACTGTTGTATTTCTATATATTTCTGCACCTTTATCTCTTGCACCTTTAGCTAGTGCCTGAGTTAAATCTGCAGGCTGAATATATCCATCTTCTGGATGTTGGATTGCACCAATTAATCCATCTATATTACAAAGTGGCCATATTTCTTTTACTTGTTCAGGAGTTAAAAATTTTACATCAACACCAATTGTTTTAGCTACACCTGCGTATTGATAATATTCATCCATTCTATCTTTTGTTGTAGCTAATCGAATATTTGATACTACACTGAAACCAACTTTTTGACCTGTTTCTTCCTCAAGTGTTTTATATAATTTAACTGCATATTTATGAAGTTGGCCAACTGAGTAACTCATATTAAATAATGGTAAAAGTCCAGCTGCATGCCAAGTTGATCCGGATGTTAATTCTTTTCTTTCAACAAGCACTACATCTGACCAACCTTTTTTAGCCAAATGATAGAGAGTGCTGACACCAACTGCACCTCCTCCTATAACTACAACTTTTGACTTTGATTTCATTATTACTATTTAATACTGTACTTCATTAATCATATTAAATAGAGTGGGTCAATCATGAGATACTTCAAACAACAGATTTTAGTGGTTGTTATTAGTGCATTAAGTTGTCTTTCAGCTAATGCAGAAATTACAGTAAATGAATTATTTTTTGATGAGTCTAAGCCTTTTCACTTAAAAATAATTGATGTCATTCCCGAGGAAGGAATAATACAAATTGGAAATGATGATGCTGAGAATACAATTATTGAATTTATGGATTATTTCTGTGGCTATTGTAAAAAAGTTCATCCAGAATTATTACAAATATCAAAAGAACGTGATGACACACGTTTAATTTTTTTACAACATCCAATATTAAGCGAGTCCTCGAAAATATTAGCAAATATGGTTGTTGCAGCTAACATGCAGGGTAAAGGTGTTGAGTTTCATAATGCTATATTTAGCATAGAAGGAAACTTAAATAGTGATAAACTAAATAAAATTATAGATGATTTGGAGATCAATAGTGCCAAGCTTAATATTGATATGAGTAAAGAAAAAGTATCAAATATTGTTAATTTGAGTTCTTTTTTAGCTAATGGTTCTGGGGCAAGAGGAACACCAACTTTTTTTATTAATAAAGAATTTGTTGTTGGATATATTTCTATAGATAGAATTAAAGCTTTATTGAATGAATAAAAGCTCCACATAAAATGGAGCTTTTAAATTAATTTATTAATTATCTACAACTTCTCTAGTATTCGCGTTGTGAGACTCAGTAAATGGAATAGGTACAATTTCTGCATCTACTGGCGTTCCTGGAGAGTCAGCATATTGATCAGGAAGATGAACTTTATATTTTTTTCCATAATTACCAGTTGGGAAACCATTTTTATTTAAAGTACCATCAAAAGGAACATATCCCATAGCTATGTTTCTACCCTGCTCTGGATGGTACCAAGGTGATGTAATGAAGCCACAAGGATCACCTCCATCTTCGGATACTAACCAAAAATCTGGTGCATATTCTTCAATTGGCTTGCCTCCTAGACTTAACCCGACCAATTGAAGTTTATATGGTTTTTGACCATCTCTTAAATCGGCTTTCATTTTTTCAAGAACAGTTTTACCAACATAATCGGAAGTTTTATTCCATTCTCCTTTTCCAGATAATGACACTTGATAGCCTAAATTACATTGAAATGGGTTGTGTTGATTGTCCATATCTTGACCCCAAGATAATATTCCTGCTTGAATTCTTCTATGGTGAGCTGGCGCAATAACCATTAAATTATGTTTTTTTCCAGCCTCCAAAACAGCATTCCACATATCATCAGCAAATTTAGTAGAATCATAGAGATAGATTTCAAAACCAGCTTCGCCAGAAAAACCTGTTTGTGAAATTATACATTCTCTTCCACCAACTTTAGCTGCTGCCAAACCGTAAAATGGCATTTCATCAACATTTACTTGATCGCCTATCAAATCATTCATTAAAGCATGAGCTTTTGGCCCTTGAATTTGAACAGGACTAACATCAATTTCATCGATGTTGACATTAAATCTATTATCATGATTCACGCCTTGTAAATAAAGACCGATATCTGAGTCAGATAAAGAAAACCAAAATTCATCTTTTGATATTCTTAAAAGTATAGGATCGTTTAATACACCGCCATATTGATTACATAAGATTACATATCTACCTCTCATAGGTGATATCTTAGTAGCATCTCTTGTTATAACATAATCAACAAAAGCTTCTGCATCAGGACCTTTTACCTGAATTTGCCTTTCAACAGCAACGTTCCACATAGTTACATGGTTTTTTATAGCTTCATATTCAACCATAGCTCCACCATCTTCTGGTTTAACATAACCTCTAGGATGATAAATTCTGTTGTATACAGTTGCCCTCCAACATCCCGCCTCCATTGACAAATGCCAATAAGGTGATTTTCTTACCCTAGTTGAAATTAGCATTTGAACTGGTGTAGGACCACTTTGCCTTAAATTGTATGGAACCTTTCTGTCCGATTGATCCACTGACGTAGAATGTTTAATCATTAATAACTCCTTAAATAAATATGTCTTTTGTGTATTTAAACTTTAATTACTAAGCAATAAAAATATATCATTAGTTCTAAAAAAATGGTGGAACTTAATTTTACCTAAATTTGGCCATAGTTTAGACAGTTTATTTAGATATATATTAAATTAAATGAGATATATTTCATTAATTCTTACTCCACTACTTATTTTGTTCTTATTCGGATGTTCTGCAAGTTATAAGCAGTTGTCTAATATGGAGCATCGACAACCTTCAAATTTTAAAGAACACTTATTGAATGAGTATAAAAAGAGAGCAACTTTTGAAGCTGAGGAAATGCATGATTGGAATTCAGCTAAATTATATTCAGATAAAGCTCTGCAAAGTTTAGAAAATGAAAATATTTATCCTGAAAAAATATCTTTTTGGAACCTTCCTAAAGACAAGATTAATGAATTAAATATTGCATTTGAAAATCTAATGTCAATTTATAATGATGCAAAGATATATGATCCATATAATCTAGCTAGAGCTATTTCGTCTTTAGATTGCTGGTCAGAACAGCAAGAGGAAAACTGGCAGACATGGGATATTCAAAGTTGTAAAGAAGATTTTATAAATTCTATGCATAACATTTATCAAAAAATATCTAAAAATGAAACAGACTTAGATAAAAATAAAAATAAAGAAATAGAAGTCAAAATAAATGAAGAAACAGAAGTTACAGTTGTCACAAAAGATAATAATAATTTATTAAGGCAAATAATTTATTTTGATTTTGATAATTTTAATTTATCCTCAGTTTCTAAAAAAAAGGTAAAACAATTCGTAGATAGTCATAAAAAAGAAATAAATGAGTATTTATTAGTTGGTCATACTGATACAAAAGGCACAAAAAAATATAACTTATCACTATCAATAAAAAGAGCAAATGTAGTAAAAGAATTGTTAATCAATTATGGTATAGATAATAATAAAATAAAGATTTTAGGCAAAGGTGAAAACCAACTTGCAATAATTACGCCCGATGAAACTAGACAGCCAGCAAATAGAAGAGTAGAAATAAAAAAAACAAATTAGCTTTTTTTTGTTTACAATTTGGTATATTGACCATTTTTAATGTATACTAAAACAACTAATAAAATAAATATTACAGTCAAACCATATTATCTAGAGGATCAATCTGAACCAGAAGATCAACATTTTGTATGGGCATACAAAGTTACAATTGACAATCAAGGAAATGAAAAAGTTCAGCTTGTAAATAGATATTGGAAAATTATGGATTCAAATGGAACTCTTCAAGAGGTTAGAGGTAAAGGTGTCGTAGGGGAACAACCTATATTGAATCCAGGAGAAAAATTTGAATATACTAGTGGTACTCCTCTTTGTACATCTTCTGGATTTATGGAAGGTATTTATGAAATGCAGAATGATAAAGGTGATAAATTTGATGTTTTTATTCCTAAATTTTCTCTTGATAATCCCTTTGAAGCAAATAAACTAAATTAATTTACCAACATTATGAGAGACTTTAGGTCCATACTTAACATTATTGGAATTCTTTTATGCATTGAGTCAATTGCAATGTTAATTCCCATGTTCTATGACTTGTATTTTAAAAATGATGACTGGCTTCAGTTTCTTTACTCAAGTTTAATAACTTTTTTTATAGGAATAATTTTATATTTTTCATTTAGAAAGAAAAATATTAAATTGGGTATAAGGCAGGCATTTTTATTAACTATTTCTTCATGGATAATAATATCTATTTTTGGTTCTTTGCCTTTTATATACTCTTCTTCATCTTTATCTTATACTGATGCTTTTTTTGAAACAGTAAGTGGAATTACAACTACTGGCTCAACAGTTATAAATAATCTACAAAGTCTTTCTGAAGGAATTTTAATATGGAGATCATTATTACAATGGTTTGGAGGAATTGGAATCATAGTCCTTGCAATGGCAATTTTGCCAACTCTTCAAATTGGAGGAATGCAATTATTACATATGGAACATGATGACCCTTATGAAAAAACTATACCAAAAATTAATAGATTTGTTTTAGAATTATTTATTCTTTATATTTTTTTATCAATAATTTGTGGTGTGCTTTATTTTTTAAACGGTATGTCAATTTATGATTCAGTAATACACGCAATGACAACTATATCTACAGGGGGTTTTTCAAATTATAATCAATCATTGGCATATTTTAATTCATTTCAAATTGAAATTGTAAGTATTATATTTATGATAATTGGTAGTTTACCATTTGTTTTATATCTGCAATTTATTCATAAACAAAAATATTCATTAATTAAAGATGATCAAATTAAACTATTTTTTATTATTTTAATTGGAATTGTTTGCTTAACAACATTTTGGTTAAATACTAATCAGTCAAAAGAAATTGTGACTTCTTTTAGAATTGCACTGTTTAATATCACTTCTATTTTAACTGGAACTGGCTATACAAGCAGTAACTTCTCTAATTGGGGTAGTTTTGGTACTGTAATAATGATGATTATAATGTTTATAGGTGGTTGTGCAGGATCAACAACTGGTGGTATCAAAATATTTAGACTGCAAATTCTTTTCAGGGGTGCAATTACTCAAATAAAAAAATTGACACAACCTCATGCGGTATTCGTTATGCGTTTTAATGGCAATACAGTTAATGAAAATACATACAACTCAGTAATGGGTTTCTTTTTTATGTATATTTTCTTATTTATAATTTCTGCAGTTTGTCTAAGTTTTTTTAATTTAGATTTTTTAACTGCATTTTCTGCTGCAGCTTCAGCAATTTCAAATGTTGGACCTGGACTTGGAGATGTAGTTGGGCCAAATGGAAATTATTTTTCTTTGAATAATGGTGCTAAATGGATTCTTTCATTAACAATGATAATAGGAAGATTAGAAATATTTACAGTTTTAGTTTTGTTATCGATAAATTTTTGGAAAAGATAACTATTGAATATACCCAAACATATAAGTATTCATCATAGATTTAGTCTCTTTTATAAAATCCTTCAAGGCATCATGTAATAAATTATTAATTACAATATCTCTTTCGTTTAATGATATATATTTTTTTGATGTTGTTGATCTTGAACTTTCAACAGTTGTATTTGCTATTAAAAAATTAGAATTATCATAAAGTTCATATTCAACTAAGAAGAAAATTTTATATTTAAAAACAGTTTTTTCCTCATATTTTTCTGCTTCAATATTATTAACTTCTTGTTTAATTATAGAAGCATCTAAAATATTTATAATTAATTTATTTTCTTTACCAAAGTTTAAAATATTTTGATTATTCCATTCTTTAATTATATTTATGGGTGGATTTGGAATTTGATCTTCAATATTTTTATTTGAAAATTTTGGTTTATATTCTGAATTAATTATGATTTCATTTGCACTAATTGAAATTTTATCAAGCTTTGAATAATCAAAAGTTACTGGTTCAATAATTTCTACAGGCTGACATGAAAGCACATATAGAAAAATAATTACTACTAAATAATTATTTTTTAAAAACATATATTAAAATTGCCTGTTGTATGAACATTCTGTTTTTAGCTTGTTCCAAAACAACAGAATTTCTACCGTCTAATACTTCCGATGTTACTTCCTTACCTCTTTTTGCAGGTAGACAATGCATGAATATCGCATCTTTTGCAGCATTATCAATTATTTTTTTATTTATAGTAAAATTTTTAAAATATTTTACTTTTGCTTTATTAGTGTCGCCCATAGACATCCATACATCTGTCATAATACATTTAGAATTTTTTGAACCTTTAATTGGATCAGAATATATTTTTAGTCTTTTATTTTGAAGTTTTATTAAAATTTTTTTATTTTTATTTAAAATTTTTGTTGGAATTACAAGATTTAAATTGAATAAATATATATTTTGAAGATGTAATAAAGAAATCAAAACATTATTAAAATCACCAATCCAGGTAATTTGTAAATTTTTATAATTTTTAAATTTTTCTTGTATAGTTAAAAAATCACCTAAAATTTGACAAGGATGGCTATAATCAGTTAATCCATTTATAATTGGTATTATATTTAGCTGACTAAGTTTAGTAATCTCTTTGTGGTTATTATTTCTAATCATTATACAATCAATAAATTGTGATAAAACTTTTAGTACATCACTTCTGGTCTCTCTTATGCTATCAAATCCAATGTCTTTACTGTTAAGCTCTATTACATCGCCACCTAGTTTTTTCATTCCAATATTAAAACTTAGCCTAGTTCTAAGAGATTGTTTTTCAAAAATCATACCTAAAGTTTTTCCTTTGCAAATAGATGAATAACTTTTCGGATTTTTCTTAATTTTTTTTGCAATTTTTATTATTTCATCAAGTTCTTTTTTGCTAAATTTATTTAAATCTGTAAAATTTTTTATCATTTTATATTTTCTAAAACATTATTTATTATTGCAATTGATTTATCAATATCTTTATATGAAACAATTAATGGTGGTGCCAATCTAATTGTATTGTCACCTGCTGGAACATTTAATAATTTTTTTTTCTTTAATATCTCAGAAAATTCTAGGTTATTAATTTTGGTTTTTATACCTAATAACAGTCCAGCTCCTCTTACTTCATGGATAGTTTCATATTTACTTTCTAATTCCTTTAATTGTTTCCAAAAATATCTTGCAACTTTATCAACATTTTGGAGAAAACTTCTCTTAGATATTATATTTAATACTTCTAGGCCAACACTCATTGCTAGCGGGTTTCCTCCATAAGTAGAGCCATGAGTACCTTTTGTCATAGATATACAAGCTTTATTGCTTGATAGACAAGCGCCTAGTGGAAAACCTGAGCCTATGCCTTTTGCAATAGCCATTATATCTGGTTTTATTTTTGCCCATTCATATGAAAATAACTTACCAGATCTTCCAAATCCACATTGAACTTCATCAAAAAAAAGTAAAATATTATTTTTATCACAAATATCTCTTAAATATTTTAAAAAAGATAAATCAGCAGGACGTATTCCTCCTTCACCCTGCACTGGCTCAATTATTATTCCAGCTGTTTTCTTATTTATAGCTGATCTTAATTTATTTTTATTATTAAATTCAACTTTTTTAAAGCCTGGAATAAGTGGTCCAAATCCTTTTGAATATTTCTTATTCTTTTGTGCTGATAAAGCACCTAATGTTCGTCCATGAAAAGCACCATCAAAAGTGATAATTTCGTTTTTACCAGTTTTATAATGAGAGTGATAACTTCTAATAATTTTAATTCCACACTCAATAGATTCAGCGCCTGAATTTGTGAAAAAAACTTTATCCGCAAATGAGTTTTTACAAAGTAACTTTGCAAATTTTTCTTGGTTTTTTATTAAATATAAATTTGAAACATGCCAAAGTTGCTTAGATTGATTATTTAAAGCCTTAACAAGTCTTGGATGACAATGACCTAAAGAATTAACAGCAATACCGCTTGCAAAATCTAAATATTTATTATTTTTATCATCATAAAGATAACAACCTTTACCTTTTGTAAACAAAAGAGATTTTTTACCATAAGTAGGCATAACGTAAGATGTTATATTTTTTTTCATCTTAAAACTTTATTTTGTATCCTTTTTTGAACATTAAATAACAGATCATAATTAACATAATATTTAAAATTATTAAGAATATTGATCCTGAAATTAGAGAGCTATCTGATCTACCTGTAAAAGCATATCTAAATCCATCTATATTATAAAAGAATGGGTTAACTGATGAAACAGTTTGCCAGAAATCTGGAAGTCTTGAAATTGAGTAAAAGGTGCCTGATAAAAAAGTAAGAGGTAAAACAATAAAATTTGTAATTCCTTGTTGTTGATCCCATTTATCAGCCCAAATACCAACTATAGTACCCAGAGTACCCATCATTATACACCCAGTTAAAGTGAAAAAAATAAGTGCCGAAAAAGAATATATTTGCAAAGGAATAAAAATTAAAACACCTAAAGTTGTAAATAAGCCACAAATAACACCTCTACAAACAGAACCAATTATATATCCCAAAGTTAATTCTAAATTATTTAATGGTGCCATTAGAATATCTACAATATTACCTTGAAATTTTGATTGTCCTATACTTGATGCAGAATTAGCAAAAGAATTTTGTAACATTGTCATCATAATAAGTCCAGGCGCAATAAAATAAGGTAGATCAATTCCATTAATTGAGTTTACTGACCTTCCTAAAGCTAAACTAAATACTGCTAAAAATAATAAAGAGCTTATGGCAGGCCCAATAATGGTTTGAATACCAACTTTCAAAAACCTAAAAATTTCTTTTTTAATTAATGTAAGAAAACAAAGATAATTATAAGAAATCATATTAGTTATATCTTTTAATATATTTATTTTATTTGTATATTGATTTAGTGAATGAAAAAAAACTTTTAAAATTTGCTGTAGATTACTTAAGCAAATATGATTCTTCAAAAAAAAATTTGATGGACGTTCTAAAAAGAAAGATTTTTAGGTTAGATGTACCTGGACAAGAAAAGGGTAAATTGATTAATACTCTAGAAAATATCATTATAAAATTAGAACAAAATAATCTTATTGATGATGATAAATATTGTTCAGCTAAAATCTACTCACTATCTAGATCTGGAAAATCAAAGAATTTTATTGTAAATTATTTAATAAAGAAAGGAGTTGGTAAACTAGAAATACAAAATAATTTTCAAATTTTTGAAGAGAGTAATAATAATTGGGAACTGAATTCAGCAAAATTGTTTGCAAAAAAGAAAAATTTATTAGAATCATCTGATAGCTATGAGAAAAAACTCTCTAAGATGGCTAGGGCAGGATTTAGCTATGAGATTTGTAAAGTAATTTTAAATTAATTCTCCTTAATATGTATCTTTCCCTCTAATAATCTTGCTATTTGTTTTGTTGTATCAAATCTTTCAAAGGTAATTCTTATAATGGCTGTTAAGGGTGCTGCTAACAACACACCGATAAAACCCCAAATCATTCCCCAAAAAATCAAAGATAAAATAATTGTAATTGGGTGTAAGCCAAAACTTTCACCAAAAATTTTTGGTTCAACAAAATTACCAACTATTTGATGTATTATAGTTGGTAAAATAATTATTAAGATAACAAATGTTGGATCGTTATATTGCAAAAATGCAATTGGTAATGGTAATAATACGGCTATAACTGAACCTATAACAGGTATAAAATTTAAGATAAATGTTAATGATCCAAAAATAAATGCTAGTTCTAAACCTAAAAACCAGTAAATAAAACCAGCGGCAAAACCCGTAAAGGCAGAAGTCAGAAATTTAGTAAAAATATATTTTTTAACTAATCTTATAATATCATTCCATTCATCTGAAGTATTTTTTGGAGGAGTACCTAAAAGTAAAAATAGAGTAATTATTACTACTAATAAAAATTTAGAAATAAAATTTGCACTATTACTCAATATTGTAGTTGCCCAATTTGTTATTGGAAGTTCTAAAATTGAGTTTCTTATTGTTTCTCTATCAATATTAATTTCAAATTCCTGTAATGTTATTATAATAGCTTCAATGAGTATAATTACTTTTTTGTTATAATCATCTGCAGACTCTAAAAACGTTGCAACAGATGAAACTATAAAAGGAACAATTATTGAAAATAATAGCACAATAAGGCAAATACTAACAAATACTGCAATAAATCTATGAACTCTTAAATTTATTGTCTGAAAATCAATAATTGGATCAATTAAAATCCGTAATAATAACGCTAAAACAAATGGAACCATTATAGGTTGAGAAAAATTAAGAATAAATGCTACAGCTATGCTTGCTAGTATAAATAGTGATCCTGAAATTACTCTATTACTCTCACTCATCTACTCTTCTACTCTCTCTTTGATTTAGGATTAAAAATTTCAGGCTTATCATTTGGGTAGGTTTCAATGTATAATGATTGACTTGGGAAAGCGAAACCCGCTTTATTTTTTTCGACAATTTCAATAATTTTTACGGCAAGATTTTCTTTAATTTTTAAATATTCTCCCCAATCGTTTGTAAGAGTAAATGCTTGAATAAGCATATCTATAGAACTGTCTGAAAAACTATCTATTCTAACGTAAAAGTTTGCATTTTCATTTTTTGCAAAATCTTTTTCATTTTTTATTAAATATTCAATTTCAGATCTTATATTTTTTAGTTGATCTATAGTTGTTCTATATTCTAGGCCAACTAGCCATCTTATTCTTCTGTGATGTCTACGTGTATAATTAGTAACAGATTGTTCTGCAAACTTATAATTAGGCACCATTACTGGAGTTGAGTCAAATCGTCTAACAAGAGTAGATCGAAAACCAATCTGTTCTACAACTCCTTCCACTTCACCTGATACTAAAATTACATCACCAACAGTAAATCTTTTTTCCATCAAAATCATAATTCCACTGATTAGATTTTTAAATAAATCTTGTGCACCTAATGCGACTGCCACACCGAATAAACCTAATCCAGCAATTACAGGACCGACTCTTATGCCCCATAACTCTAATATTGCAACAGCACCAAGAACAATTACGAGAATTTTTAATCCTTTAAGAGTCCAATCCACTAAGGGTTTTGAAATTTTTGACTCAAAGTTTTTTATTACAAATGAAAACGGTATAATCAATTGATGGAGTAACCAGAATATAAAAATTGTAATTAAAGATCTGTTTAGTAAATCTAAAAAATCTTGATTATTTTCTGAAATATCTAAATATGAAGAAGCTATAAAAAAGCCTATAACAACAGGTAAAAATTTTAATGGTCCATCAAGTACTTCAATTATAGCATCATCAATTTGATTAGAAGTCCTTGAAACAATTCTTGATAATCGATTAAGAATAAATCTAGCTATAAGTCTTCTAAGTAAATAAAAAAGTAGGAAAATTAAAAGACTTACTATGATATCTGTAGCGTTTACGCCAAAAACACCATTATTCCAAACATCTAAAAAAAGATTGGTAAAGCTATTGAATGATTCCATAAGCGATATATTTAATACTCACTAACATGAAAATAAAATTTTTACTTGCTTTTTTAATTATGCTTAACTTACAAAATACAATATTAGCCAATGAAACAGTGAATTTATACGATTTTTCATTTGAAGATATAGACGGCAATCAGGTAAATTTAGAGAAGTTTGCTGGTAAACCAATTTTAATTGTAAATACTGCATCTAGATGTGGTTTCACTCCACAATATGCTGATCTGCAAAATTTATTTTTAAACTACAAAAATAGTGATCTTACAATAATAGCAACTACAAGCAATTCCTTCAATCAAGAGTATTTGGATACCGAAGACATTAAACAAATATGTTTAGTTAACTACGGTGTAGGTTTTGTTACTTCATCACCTATGAATGTTAAAGGTAGTGAAGCTCACCCAATTTATGCATGGATTGATGAGAAGTATAATGAAAAACCAAAGTGGAATTTTTATAAATACTTATTTGATAGAAATGGTCAGCTTGTTAAATCTTGGTCCTCTATGACTAAACCAAATAGTTCTAAAATTACTACTCAGATTGAACTTTTAATATAAAAAAAAAGGGCAAATAAATTGCCCCTTCTTTTTAAAATTTATTTAATAACTACATCATGCCGCCCATGCCGCCCATGCCGCCCATGCCGCCCATGCCACCGCCCATGTCAGGCATTGCAGGAGTCGCAGCTTTATCTTCTGGAGCATCAGCTACCATAGCTTCAGTAGTAATTAACAATCCAGCTACTGATGCAGCATCTTGAAGAGCCGTTCTTACTACTTTAGTAGGATCGATTATACCAGCATTTACCATGTTAGTATATTTATCCATCTGTGCATCATATCCGATGTTATGATCTTTACTTTCTCTAATTTTACCTGCTACTACAGCTCCATCAACTCCAGCATTTTCAGCTATTTGTCTCAAAGGATTAAATAAAGCTCTTCTAACTATATCAACACCAATTTTTTGATCATCATTTGATGTTTTTACAGAATTTAGCGATTTTGTTGCATATGCAAGAGCAGAACCTCCTCCTGGAACTATTCCTTCCTCAACTGCAGCTCTAGTTGCATGCATTGCATCTTCAACTCTATCTTTTTTTTCTTTAACCTCTACTTCTGTTGCACCACCTACTCGGATAACTGCAACACCGCCAGCTAATTTAGCAAGTCTCTCTTGAAGCTTCTCTCTATCATAATCAGATGTAGTTTCTTCAATTTGAGCTCTAATTTGATTACATCTACCTTCAATGTCTTTCTTTTTACCTGCGCCCTGCACGATTGTTGTATTTTCTTTATCAACAACTACTCTTTTTGCAGTTCCCAACATATCTAAAGTAACATTTTCGAGCTTGATACCTAAATCTTCACTAATAACCTGTCCTCCTGTTAAAATAGCAATATCTTCAAGCATCGCTTTTCTTCTATCACCAAAACCAGGAGCTTTTACAGCTGCAATTTTTAAACCTCCCCTGAGTTTATTAACAACTAGTGTAGCAAGAGCTTCACCCTCAATATCCTCAGCAATTATTAAAAGAGGTTTAGTTGATTGAACAATTGATTCAAGTAAAGGTAGCATTGGCTGTAAACTTGATAATTTTTTCTCATGAAGAAGAACGTGGCAATCACCAAGCTCAGTAATCATTTTTTCAGCGTTTGTAACAAAATATGGGGATAGATATCCTCTATCAAACATCATACCTTCGACAACATCTAACTCAGTATCTAAGCTCTTAGCCTCTTCTACAGTAATAACTCCTTCTTTACCAACCTTTTGCATTGCACTTGAAATCATTTTACCTACTTCAGAGTCGCCATTTGAAGCAATGGTTCCAACTTGAGCAACTTCTTTATCAGTTTTAATAACTTTAGATTTTTTTCTAATTTCATTAACTACTGCATCTACTGCTAAGTCTACACCTCTTTTTAAATCCATTGGATTCATTCCAGCTGCCACGGCTTTCATACCCTCTGTAGCAATTGCTTGTGTTAAAACAGTTGCTGTTGTTGTACCATCGCCAGCAATATCATTTGTTTTACTAGCTACATCTCTCACCATTTGAGCGCCCATATTTTCAAATTTATCTTTTAATTCAATTTCTTTTGCAACACTTACTCCATCTTTAGTAATTCTTGGAGCTCCAAAAGATTTATCCATAACAACGTTTCTTCCTTTTGGACCAAGTGTTACTTTAACAGCATCAGCTAGTTTGTTAACTCCTGTCAACATTTTTGATCTAGCATCTGACCCGAAAAATATATTTTTTGCAGACATTATTTTATCCTCTCTTAATACTATTTATTTCTTTTTTCCTGATGTTATGATTCCCATTATATCCGACTCTTTCATTATAAGGTAATCTTCACCATTCATTTTAACTTCAGTACCTGACCATTTACCAAAAAGAATTTTATCTCCCTTTTTTACATCAAGTGGTACCAATTTCCCTGTTTCATCTCTTGAGCCTGAGCCAATTTCCAAAACTTCA
Organism: uncultured Alphaproteobacteria bacterium; assembly: GCA_902593125.1. Classification (GTDB taxonomy): domain Bacteria; phylum Pseudomonadota; class Alphaproteobacteria; order HIMB59; genus CACPNW01. Next base: position 899 of record CACJGU010000012.1, on the reverse strand, counting down.
CCTTCCATAGGTTTTTCTTGGGCGGTATCTGGAATTATAATTCCTCCAGCTGTTTTTTGATCTGAGTCTACTCTTTTAACTAAGACACGATCATGAAGTGGTCTAAATTTCATATTTCCTCTTTAATTAAGTTATTGATAAATAACAATTTTATATTAGCACTCTAACAATAAGAGTGCTAATTATTTAAGCATTAATAAAGCTGATTCAAGTTAAAAATAAAGATTTTTTCAAAATTTTAAAAGTTATGATATCTTAAAAAAATGGCATTTTTTAATGTATTTTTTAAAACTTTGGGTTTTTTAGTTGGTATTGCATCATTCATAGTAATTTTAAATATTTTATTATTTTTTTTACCTGCAGATAAACAAGGTTTTAAGTTTATAAAAGGGTCTAAAGATTCAAGTAATATTATAGCTACTTTAAATTTAAACGGTCCTATAGTTAATAATTTAAACAGAACCTTTATAGGGAATATTATTGATTATATTGATCCTAGTATAGTTAAAGATGATTTAGATAAATTAGAAAAAATAAATCCAAGAATTTTAGTTATTAGAATTAATTCCCCAGGTGGAACAGTAGTTGCTACATCAATGTTAGAAAAAATAATAAATAATTTTAAAGAAAAAAATAACATTGAAATTTATTTTTATACTGACGAAATTTTAACTTCTGGCGGTTATTGGCTTGCAACTACAGGTAATAGAATTTATGCACAATACGGGTCAATTATTGGAAGCATAGGAGTAACTGGGCCTAGTTGGTATTATTATGATAATCCTATTTCAATATCTTCAGGTATTTTTGGTCAAAATATTGAAACAAAAAATGGTATTAAAATTTTTGATCAAAATGCAGGCAATTCAAAAGATTTATATAATCCTTTCAGAAAACCA
>CACJGU010000011.1 GCA_902593125.1 uncultured Alphaproteobacteria bacterium | reverse complement strand
ATAATATTTTTATTAAACTCTGCCGCTCTAAGTTTTGTTAAATACAAATGCTGGTAGGGCCCAAGATATTTACCAAACCATATATCATTTGTGATATTAATAATTAATTCACTATCAAAATTAGAATTATTAATTAATTTCCAATAAAAAATTATTTCATAACAAATTGCAGGTATAAAATTAAACTTATGATTTGTCTCAATTAATCTATTTTTTTCTCCTATACTAAAGTCATATGGTCCAGATATTTTTTCAAAAAAAGGTATAAAGTTTCTAAATGGTAAAAACTCACCAAATGGAACTAATATCTGTTTATCAAAATAATTATAGTTATTTTTAATAATAGAAAATAATGAATTATAATAATTATTATTTTCTACTCTCGTACCACCTATAATTACTAATTGGTTATTGTTTATGTAGTTTTGAATTATTGCAATTTCTTTATTATCAACAATGTATGGATAATTATTTTCTGAGAAAATAATTACATCGGCATTACTTTTTTTAATAAGACCTAATATTGTGCTTAATGTTTTTTTAGAATGATTATTATCAGTATTTATTTTTTTATTAATTTGAAAGATTTCAAATTCAATTATTTTTTTATCTGATAGGTTTACTGGTTTTGTTTGAAAATTATTTAATATTAATACAATTAAAAGAGGTGAGATAACTAATATAAAAAAATATTTGAAATTAATTATAACTTTTTTAGAAAATAATAAAAATGGAATACAATATATTTGAATCAATAAATAGCTTGTAATTAAAGTTCCAAAATTTTTTATTAGAAATAAAAAAAAATCGATATTTGAAACAATTAAGGAAAATGACAACCATGGAAAACCATATAAAAATCTAGAAATTATAAATTCTGAAGTTACAAAAATTATGGGCAAAACGTATACTATTGGCAGAATAGTATTATAGATAATAAAAATAGTGAAAATAGAACTGAAAATAAAAGATAGGAGAAAAATTAATAAAGTAACTATTGGTGCTATTTTTATTGTTTCTTCGAAAACTAGAAATGGATTATGTATCCAAAATAAAAAACTAGTAAAAAAACCAATTGAAAAAATAAAACTGTAAATAAATAGCTCTGTTTTATTTGCTTTAACTAATTTCTTTTCAATAAATAAACATAAATAAGGAAATATAATAAATCCTAGAGGAAAAGTAAAATACGGAGGAAATAGCAATGATGTTAAAAAACCTATTGATGGTATTAAAAAAATATTCAATTATTTTTTCTAATTTCTAGAGTTTCAATTTTCCTATCATTTGATTTCAAGATTTTAATAATAAGATCATTATCAGTTTTAATTATTTCATTGTTGTTAGGAATCCGATTTATTTGAGAGTACACAAGACCGCCTACAGTATAAATCTCATCGTCTTCGGGTATAGATATGTTTATATCAAAATATTTTTCTAAATCTTCTATTCTGTATGACGCATCAACAATTATTTTATTTTTTTCTTTATCAATAATCAGATCTTCCTCATCTTCAGCATCATGCTCATCTTCAATATCACCAACAATTTCTTCAACTAAATCTTCAATTGTAACTAGACCATCCACACCTCCTATACCATCAACTACAAGACCAATATGAATTCTAGAAGATCTCATTGTTTTTAAAAGATCTAGTATTGGAGATTTTGGAGCTACATACAAAACATCTCTAAGTATAGAGTTTATCTCAAAATTTGATTTAGAGGTTTTAATAAAGTCTTTAATATGAAAAAAGCCCACAACATTATCTAAGTTTTTCTTGTATACAGGCATTCTGGAATGACTTTCTTCTTTAATAAGTTCCAAAATTTCTAAATAGGTTTGCTCATAATTTAGAGCAATTATTTTACTTCTTGGAACCATGATATCTTCAACACTTTTTTCATTTAGTTGTAGTATATTTTTAATTAAATTTTTTTCATTATTATCATTCAGATCTTTAATATTATTTTCATTTTCTTCATTTGCGATAAAATTAAAAATGTCTTCTTTAGTAGAATCATTGGATAATAATTTTTTAATTATCCAATTTTTCCACCCATAGGATTTATCATAATTGTTCTTATTCATTAGATTTTATATGGATCAGAGATATTGAATTTTTTTAATATTTTAATTTCTTCTTTTTTCATTTTATTAAAGTGAGTCAAATTTTTATGATCATATCCATTAATATGCAGTAAGCTATGTATTAACAAATGATTAAAGTGATCATATAATGTAATATCATTTTTTTTTATAAAACTTTCAATAGTATCTATTGAAAAAAAAATATCACAATATAAAATTTTTCCAAGTTCTTTATTTGAAATTTTTGTTACAAAAGTTAAAACGTCGGTGTCTTTATATTTTTTGTTGTATTTACTATTAAGTTTAGATACTTTTTCTTTATCTGATAGTATTAAATTGATATAGTGCTGATGATTTTTCTTAAAATAGGAACTCATACTTTTAAGTGTCATCAGGCCAATTTTTTTTATTTTTGGTAATCTTCTTGACCATTTTTTAGAGTTTGAGAAGAAATCAATTTTTAATGTTTTTTTCATACGCATTAATTATCTTCTTAACTAACTCATGTCTCACAACATCCTTTTCATCAAGTTGTACAAAACCAATGTCTTCTATTTTTATCAATTTTTTCAAAGCATCTTTTAGACCAGAGTCTTTTTCACTCACAAGATCAATCTGTGTAATATCCCCCACTACAACCATTTGACTATTTCTTCCAAGTCTTGTTAAAAACATTTTCATTTGAGTTCTTGTTGCATTTTGTGCTTCATCAAGAATAATAAAACAATCTTCTAATGTTCTGCCGCGCATAAATGCGATTGGTGCAATCTCTATAATATTATTAGCAATTTTCTTTTCAACTTGTTCAAAAGGTAACATTGAGTAAAGGGCATCATAAATCGGTCTAAGAAATGGATCAACTTTCTCCTTAAGATCCCCTGGTAAAAAACCTAGTTTTTCACCTGCCTCAACTGCTGGTCTAGATAAAATAATTTTATTAACTCTACCATTTTGTAGAGCTGATACAGCTTTTGCTACAGCAATATATGTTTTTCCTGTACCTGCTGGCCCAATTGCAAAAACTATATTTTTAGAATTTAGAAGTTTAAAATATTCATTTTGGTTATATGTTCTTGGAATAATTTTTCTTTTTTTTGTATCAATAAATAAATCCATTTGTTTATTTGGATTTATATTCATTGTTAATAAGCTTTTTGTATCTCTAATCTTATCTTCATCAATTTCATCTCCTTTTTTTGCTTTAATGAATAAGTCTATTATTGTATCTTTAGTTTCAGAAATTGATTTTTTATTTCCAGTAATTTTAATTTTGTTTCCTCTGTAATTAATTTTAACATTATTAATTTTTTCAATTATTTGTAAATTTGAATCATTTATACCAAATAAATTGCTCAAAATTGAATTGTCATCAAGCTCAAATTCTAAATTTTCATTTTTATTATTTAAATTTGACATTCAAGTGCAAAGTTAGTTGAATTTTTAATTTTTACTTTCAAGATTTTATTCAATATTTTTTCTTTTGAAGTAGTGAAGACACTTTGATTATAAATTGTTCTTCCAATATATTGATCTTCATGTCTTCCTTTTTTTTCAAATAATACCTCCATATCTTTATTAATAAAAGATTTATTGTATTTTTTTTGTTGTTCAGTTAATAGTGATTGTAGAGCACTTAATCTTGCTTTTTTTAATCCATGATCAATGTTATCTTTATACTGAGCAGGAGTGCCTGGCCTTGGGCTATAAATAAACGAGTAAGCTATCACAAAATTTACCTTTTCAATAAATTTCATAGTTTCATCAAAATCATTATCTGACTCATCTGGAAAACCTACAATAAAATCTGATGAAATCGCAATGTCTGGTCTTATTTTCCTGATTTTATCAATTATTTTTAGGTAATCTTTAACTGTGTGTTTTCTATTCATTTTTTTTAAAATTTTATCTGAACCAGACTGTATTGGTAGATGAAGAAAAGGCATAAGTTTGGGATTTGTAGCATGAACTTCAATTAATGAATCTTTCATATCAATAGGATGAGATGTCATATACCTAATCCTTTTAACTGCATCAATTTCTGAAATTTTGTTAATCAGATATGCTAAATCTTTTGATTTACCATTTTGATTCCTTCCATGATATGCATTAACATTTTGACCGAGCAAAATGATTTCTTTAACACCATTTGCAACATATTTTTTTGTTTCAATTATTATATCTTCAACTGGTCGTGAAAATTCAGGCCCTCTTGTGTAAGGAACAACACAAAAGGAACAGAACTTATCGCAACCTTCTTGAATTGATAAAAATTCTGATGATAATTTTGAAGAATTATAAATTAAATTCTTAAATTTCTCGTTTTGTAAAAAATCACTATTGAGGATTTTATCCGATTCGTTAACCATCTCTGGTAATTTATGATAGGATTGAGGACCAACTATAAAATCTACAGCAGGTGATCTTTTTTTAATTTCAATTCCTTCAGCTTGTGCGACACATCCAGCCACAACAATTTTCATATCACTATTTTTTTTTATTTTATCAATTCTACCAATGTCAGAATAAACTTTTTCGACTGCCTTTTCACGAATATGACAAGTATTCAAAATTGTTAAATTAGCTTTAGATACATCTTTAGTTATCTTATAGCCTTTATTAGTAAACAAATCTTTTATGCGGTTGCTATCATAAGCATTCATTTGGCAACCATAAGATTTTATATAAATATATTTTTCTTCCATAATTTAAATATTTTTTAAATAACAGATGGCATTATGCATATTATTTTTCTCTCTATAATAATTATGTCTAAAATTAAATAAAACAAAGTTATTTTTTTTATAAAATTTAATTGCTTCTGAATTTTTATCTGAAACCTCTAAAAAAATTTTAGATATATTTAATGACCTCTTATTTTTTTCTATAAAATTTAACATTTCTGTACCAATATTTTTTCTTCTAATATTTCTTGATACAAAAATAATATGTAACTCTAATTCATATTCATTACTATTCGCTTCAATTTTTTCTCCAATTAGTAGTCCACTTACTTTATTTTGATGAAAATATATAAGTGAAAAATTATTATTTTTCAAAAATTGCTCTTTAATATTTTTTAAACTCCAACCTAAATCTATAAATGTACTAAAATCATTTATATTATTATTAATAAATGAATTAACTAAATCTAAATCATCAAAAGTTAAAAGTTTAATATTTTTCAATTTAATATTATGTTATTTGAAATATATATTGGTTTAATAATTTTGTTTTTAACACAAGAAATTTTTTCAATATTATTTAAAAATTCATCAATAAATGAAAATTTATTCTGATTTATATTTTGGTTACTACTAAGTTTTTTATAATTGTAATATAGATTATTTATATTTTTCGGTAAAACTATATTATCATCTTCTAATTTCTCATATTGTGCCTCTTTATCACTATTAACAGTGCATAAAAATTTTTGATTATTCGCAGAATAGATAAAAATACCTATCTCATTTGTTTTATTGATATCTGACTTAAATTTGATGATATCATGAGCAGAAATTGTATAAATTAATAAATCTTGTGAAATTTTTAATCCTGATACAAAAGCACTACCAACTCTAAGGCTTGTATAAGAACCTGGACCATTTGTTATGGCAATTTTTGTTAATTTTTTGCTTAAATTTAAATCTTTATTTAATTTGAGGTATGTTTGAAAAATATTATCACTCAATTTTTCAGATTCTTTAGAAATAATTTTCTCACTAAAAACTAATTTATTCTCTTCAATTATACAAATTTCTGGTATTGGTGAGACTACATCAAGAAATAACAACATATGAATTTATATAAATACATATTAACACAAGTATTAAAAAGCATTACTTTATTTTTTGTTTTAATATCTTTTGCTCAAGCGTCTAATATAAAAAATTCAGCAACTGTATTTATGTACCACAAGTTTGGAGTTTCTAAGTATCCATCTACAAGTGTCACAATTGATCAGCTAGAAAGTCATATTAATGAAATTTTAAAAGAAAAATACAATATTCTGTCTTTAGATTTTATAGTTGATACAATAATTAATGATGGAGACCTGCCAGAAAATACAATTGGAATTAGTATCGATGATGCTGATAAATCTTTTATTGAAGTAGGTTGGCCTTTATTTAAAGCAAATAATATTCCGGTAACTCTTTTTGTTACTACAGGAACTATAGCAAACAATAATAAGAGTTATTTGAATTGGGATCAAATAAGAAAACTTAAAAATGAAGGGGTTACTATTGGAGCTCACTCACATACTCATGCCCATATGCCAGATTTAAATATTAATGATGTAAAAGCTGAGATAGAACTATCAAATAAAATATTTTTGAAAGAGCTGGGAGAAATACCAACCTTATTTGCTTATCCTTATGGAGAGACAAGTGATGAAATTATTAAATTAATTAAAGATTACAAATTTAAGGTAGCTTTTGGTCAACACTCTGGAATTATTAATGAAACATCTAATATGTATTATTTACCAAGATTTTCATTAAATGAAAAATACGGTGAGATAGATAGAGTAAAATTTGCCGCTTCTTCTAAAGGTCTTGGGGTTTATGACTTTATTCCTTCAAATCCTACAATAACGGAAAATCCTCCTTTTATAGGTTTTTCACTTTTGGATGAAAAATTATCAACATCTCTTAATTGTTTTATTTTTGATATGAAAGGTCAAGTAGACAGAGAAATATTTAAATTCAATGAAAGAGTTGAGATAAGATTGTCTAGAGAATTATCGAAAGGACGATCTAGAATTAATTGTACAGCAAAGGATACTCAAGGTAATTGGAGATGGTATGGCCATCAATTTTATAATTAAATTAATAAGAAATTACTTTTGAGTCAAATTTAAAAAATTTATTTTTTTCAATTACTAAGTTTAAAGTACTTACATAATTATCATCTGCTGCATAAGAATTTAATTTGCTGATTAATAAATCAACATTAGAAAAATTATTTTTTTGTCTCATAACACTTCGTAAATCTCTGAAATCTTTGTAAGCAAAATGTGAGTTGATATTTTTAAAATATGATGAAACACTATTGTCGTAAGAACTAAATGATTTAATAAGATGAGTTTCGCCATCATCCCTATTTAATGGAACTACACCTTCATTTTGATTGTAAGTATATTCTCCAAAAAGAGCATTGTACTCTTTTGCAAATCTTGATTTTCCCCATCCACTTTCAATAGCAGCTTGTGCTAAGGCAATTGAATTAGGTATAACATCTACATTTAACAGGATATCATTTATTACATCTAACTTATGTTTATCTGAATATTTTATGTTATATTTTTTTGCAATATCGTTTAGTTTTAATATTTCTTTATTATTTAAAGTTTTAAAAGTTCTAAGCTTTTCTTTTAAATTATGTAAAAAATCTCTAGTTATTATGATTTTTTGATTTTCATTAATAATAATTGGTAAAACAGTTTTAACAAATTCTCTTTTTTCTCCTGTAAGATAATCAAAATCATTATCAGATAAATACGAAACCACACTAATGCTGTCATTATTTTCAATACTTTTAAGTACATTAGGATTAATTGGTTTTTTTCTTATTTTAACAATTATTTTTTCGCTTAATACTTCTGATACTGGTGGGTCTTTTAGTGTGATTTCTTTTTCAGAGTACAATTTATTTATTTGAGATGAAGTTTCAGTACTGACTTCTTTATTAACATCAAAGGAAGTATACCCAAGTATTCCTGAACTTATAAAAATTGAGCCTGCTATACATAAAGGCAGACAAAATAGATTTAGCAACTTATGCATCTATTGGCCTAACTTCTTGAACTTCAGGTACATAATGTTTTAACATATTTTCTATACCCATTTTTAAAGTTGCAGTTGAACTTGGACAACCTGAGCATGCTCCTTGCATATGAAGATAAACTATACCGTCCTTAAAGCTGTCATAAACTATATCTCCACCATCCATAGCAACTGCTGGTCTAACTCTTGTATCTAAAAGTTCCTTAATTTGTTTTACTATATCGTCATCATTCTCATCAGATTTTAAACTTTTGTTATCATTTTTTTTATCTTTGGAAATTGTTTCTTCTCCAGAGTTATAATGATCCATTATTGAACCTAAAATTAAAGGTTTCATTACCTGCCAATCAATTGATTGACTTTTAGTAATTGTAATAAAATCACTGCCAAAAAATACACCTTCCACTCCATCTACATCAAAGAGTCTTTTGGCAAACGGTGAATTTGATGATTCTTCAATATTTTGAAAAAAAGCTGTTCCATCATCCATTACAACTTTACCTGGTAAAAACTTTAATGTCTGAGGATTAGGTGTCTGTTCAGTTTGTATAAACATATTATGGTATATATAGTTATTAATATGTCTTTCGTATGAATTTTAGCAAAAAAAATTAAAAATTTTGGGAATTATTAGGATAAAAAACCGATTATTTCTTTAGTTTTTGTTAAAACTGGCTCAGCTACGTTAATTGCCCTGTCTTTTCCATCATTTAGTATCGAATCGATATATGAAGTATCAGTCATCAATTTATTCATTTCAGTTGTTATGGGGCCTAATTTCGATACAGATAAATCAATCAAATCTCTTTTAAAATCTGAAAATTCTTTTCCTGCATATTCTGAAATTACATTTTCAATAGAGCTATTTTGCAATGAAGCAAATATTGAAATTAAATTCTCAGCCTCTGGTCTTTGTTTTAGATCTTCCTTAGTAGAGGGTAGTGGTTGAGGATCAGTTTTTGCTTTTTTTATTTTTTGTGCAATATTATCTGCTGTGTCAGTTAACATAATTCTTGAATAATCAGAGGGATCAGACTTACTCATTTTTTTAGAGCCATCACGGAGACTCATTACACGTGTCGCTTGTCCAAAAATTAGAGGTTCTGGAATTGGAAAAAAATCAGTTTTAAAATCATTGTTAAATTTTTGCGCAATATCTCTAGTTAGTTCTAAATGTTGTTTTTGATCATCACCAACTGGCACATGGGTTGCTAAGTATATTAAAATATCTGCTGCCATTAAAGTTGGATATGAAAACAGACCAACAGAAACATTCTCACTATTTTTACCTGCTTTGTCTTTAAACTGAGTCATTCTATTTAACCAACCCATTCTTGCAATACAATTAAACAACCAAGCAAGTTGTGCGTGTTGAGGAACTTGTGATTGAACAAATATATTATTTTTTTTTGGATCAATGCCAGAAGCAATGAACGCAGCTGTTACTTCTCTTGTTTTATTGGCTAAAACTTTAGGATCTTGCCAAACTGTAATTGCATGTAAATCTACAACACAAAAAAAACATTCATATTCTTCCTGAAGTGCAACAAAATTTTTTATAGCTCCAAGATAATTTCCTAAATGAAGATCCCCAGATGGTTGTACTCCCGATAGAATTCTTTTAGTTGGTCTATCCATTTTATTTTCTTAAATACTCTCTTAATTGATTTATAGACAGGACTTTTAACATAATTACTAATCCAAAATAAATGATTATAGCTAAAAAAATCATTAGAAGTAAAAGTATTGAATTTAATAATACTGAATTACCACTAATATTAGTAAAGAATAGTCCATTTAATAAATATATTCCTATAAATAATGTGACTGCACATAATAAAATTTTGAAGAAATTCCCTATTAAAAGACCGTCAAATTTCATATGATTTCTAAAGGATAAAAAGAAGTAAAGTAGTAATGCATTTACCCATGCACTAATTGCTGTTGCAAGTGCAATGCCCATCTCTCTCATTGATCCAATTAAAAGAAGGGATAATACAACATTACTAATTACACTGAGAATAGATATGTATAATGGTGTTTTTGTATCCTCTCTTGCAAAGAAACAAGCAACTAAAACTTTTGTTATAATGTAAGCGGGTAATCCTAATGCAAAATAGCTGAGTACTTTAGCGGTATAAAAAGTATCTTCTGATACAAATGCACCTCGTTCAAATAAAATATAAATAATTGGTTTAGCCAAAATAAATAACCCAATTGCTGATGGTAAAGAAATCAATAAAGAGAATTCTAGAGACCTATTTTGAATGTTGTTTACTGATACTGAATCAGATTGTTTTATTGCTTTTGATAAACTTGGTAAAAGAACTATGCCAAGCGCTATCCCAAAAATCGCAAGTGGTAATTGGTTAAGGCGATCCGCATAATAAATATGACTGATAGCACCAACTGGAAGAAATGATGCAATGATAGTTCCTATAACAATATTTAACTGAATAACACCTGAGCCAACAACACCAGGCAAAAATAATTTAAAAAATTTTCTTAATTTTTCATTTAAAACTGGAATACGAATACGTGGTCGATAAAAATTTAAAACTGCTCTGTATAAATATAAAAATTGTAATACCCCTCCAATTAGTACACCGTACGATAAAGCATGGCCTGCGGTTGTCACAAAAGGTGTTAAAAAAAATAATGAGAGAATAAAACTTATATTCAAAATCGCAGGGGCAAATGAACCAGCAGCAAAACGTTCGTGGACATTATTAATAGAGGTAAAGTGAGCAGCCAAAGAAATAAAGATGATGTAGGGAAAAATTATTTTTCCAAAATACACAGCAAGTTCATAAGCCTCTTTATTATCCGTAAAACCAGGAGCTAAAACTTGGATGATATAAGGCATTCCAAAGAAGAAAATGATTGTTAAAACGACCGTAGCAAAAAGTAACATGGAGGTCGTGTTTTCAACAAAGTCAGAAGCCTCACGTTCATCTTTTGGATTGAGAACAACACCAGAGAAAACTGGAATTAATGCAGCACTGTATGCTCCTTCTGCTAAGACACGGCGAAAGAAATTAGGAATACGAAATGCTACGAAGAATGCGTCAGCAATTACTGTCGATCCAAGATATCTTGCTATTAATATGTCTCGAATAAAACCTAATACTCGACTTAAAAATGTATAGAAGCTGACAGTAAAGAATGATCTAAAAAGACTCTTCATATGGTGGTTTTATAGTTTGGTAAGTGATTTGTATAAGTGAAATTTATGGCTTAATTACGAGCCAAAACAATATCCTGCTGATCTCACGGTTCTTATAAAATCTTCTTTTACGTCATTATTAATGGCCTTTCGCAGTCTTCTTATATGAACATCAACTGTTCGAGGTTCTACATGGGCTTCATTTTTCCAAACATGATTAAGTAATTGTTCACGGCTAAAGACACGACCAATATTTTCCATGAAGAAAGCTAATAAATTAAATTCTGTTGGACCAAGATGAAGAGTTTTTCCATCTCGTGATGCCGAGTGAGATACAAGATCAATTACTATTCCTTTATAAGTTAAAACCTCATCTACAAACATTGGCCTAATTCGTCGAAGAACAGCTTTTACTCTTGCCACTAATTCGTTAATTGAAAAAGGCTTTGTAATGTAATCATCTGCGCCAGTTTCTAAGCCACGAAGTTTATCTTCTTCTTCACCTTTCGCTGTTATCATTATGATAGGAATATTTTTATGTTCTTTATGTTTTCTAATTCTTCGACAGAGTTCAATTCCTGATAACTCTGGTAACATCCAATCAAGAATAATTATGTCAGGTGGTTTATATAATATTTTTTCTAGAGCAGTTTCACCGTCCGTTGCAGTATCTATTTTATATCCTTCTTTGTTAAAATTAAATTTTAGAAGTTCTAATAATGCTTCTTCATCTTCTACGATAAGCATTTTTAGTTTCATTGATCTTTACTATTAAATTTTTGTTACAATTCTATTACAATTTATTTTTAATTGGTAAGATTGCTTCCCAAGTTGGGTTAGGATTTGTATCAATTAATGGTTCGCCTGATACAGCATAATAGATATCTTCCGCTATATTTTGAACATAATCACCAATTCTTTCTAGGTCTTTAACCATATATAAAAGATTAGTGCATGAAGCTATTCTCTTTGGATCTTCCATCATGTAGGTTAATAATTGTCTTAGAATACCAAGATATTCTTCATCTATTTGTCTATCCATTAACCATACTTTTTTAGCCTCAGTATCGGAAAAATTTAAAAAAGCCTTTATTACATGATCTATCATTTTATGAACAAGCTCTCCCATTCTAATAATATCTCTTGTAGGTTTCTCAGGTAAAACTAATTCAGTTAAAGCTGCTCTTTTTGCTATATTTGTTGCGTGGTCTCCTAATCTCTCTAAATCTTTATTCATTTTGATAGCAGAGAAAATTGTTCGCAAATCTGTTGCCATTGGTTGGCGCTTTCCTAAAATTTCAACTAAGCTTTGATCAAGTTTGTTATAAGCATCGTCAATTAAATCATCATTTAAAATTACTTTTTCTGCCAGCTCGGTATCTTGGTTTTTTAAGGCATTAAGTGAGTCTTTTAATTGATTTTCAACTAAAGTTCCCATCTCTAAAATTTTACTATTAATGTCTTTGATCTCCTCATCATATGATTTGACAATATGTTTGTCTTGTTCCATTAACCAAACCTCCCTGTTATGTAATCTTGTGTTTTTGAATTATCAGGATTAGTAAATATTTTTTTTGTATCACCTGTTTCAATTAATTCCCCTAGGTGAAAAAAACTAGTTTTTTGCGATACCCTTGCTGCTTGCTGCATAGAATGTGTCACTATAACAATTGTATAGTTTAGTCTCAATTCATCAATCAATTCTTCAATTATGGCAGTTGCTATAGGATCAAGAGCGGAACATGGTTCATCCATTAAAATTATTTCAGGATTTACAGCAATCGCTCTTGCAATACATAATCTTTGTTGTTGACCCCCTGATAAACTTGTTCCAGGTTCATTTAATCGATCTTTTACTTCATCAAATAGACCTGCCTTTTTTAATGATGAATGTACAATTTCTTCTAATTCATTTTTTGAGTCAACTAAACCATGTATAGTTGGGCCATAAGCAACATTATCAAAAATAGATTTAGGAAAAGGATTTGGTTTTTGAAATACCATTCCAATTTTAGATCTTAGACTTACAACATCGGTTTTTTCACTAATAATTTCTTCGTTATCTACTTTAATTGATCCAGATACTTTACATATTTCGATTAAATCGTTCATTCTGTTTATACATCTTAAGAAAGTTGATTTACCACATCCTGAAGGACCGATTAATGCCGTAACTTCTTTCTCCTTGATATCCATTGAGATTCCAAAAAGAGCTTGTTTGGATCCATAATATACATCTACACCATTTGCCAATATTTTAGAGTTACTCATGTTTTACCACTTCCTTTCAAATCTATTTCTTAAGAACACTGCAATGGCGTTCATCATAAACAAAAATATTAAAATTACCATTATAGCTGCAGCTGATTTTTCCTGAAAACCTCTTTCTGCACTTTCCACCCAAAGATATATTTGAACAGGAAGTGCTGCTGAAGGTTCTGTTAAACCAGTTGGAATATTGGGAATAAATGCAATCATACCAATCATTATAAGTGGTGCTGTTTCACCTAATGCTTGTGCTAATCCAATAATAGTCCCTGTTAAAGTCCCTGGTAGTGCAAGGGGTACGACATGATGAAATACCGCTTGTGTTTTTGTTGCTCCAACTGCAAGCGCTCCTTCTTTAATTGAAGGAGGAACAGCTTTCAATGAAGCTCGGCAGGCAATAATAATAGTTGGTAACGTCATTAATGCTAACACGGACCCTCCAACTAACGGTGTGCTCCTTGGAAGACCAAAAACATTAAGCAATACACCTAACCCAAGTAATCCAAAAACTATTGATGGGACTGCTGCAAGATTTGAAATATTTACTTCTATTAATTCAGTTATTCTATTTTTTGGAGCAAATTCCTCAAGATAAACAGACGCTCCTATAGCAATTGGAAAAGATAAAATAAAAACAGTAAAAAGAGTAAATAATGATCCCATAAATGAACCAGCTACACCAGCAATTTCAGGATGCCTTGAATCTGCTTTAGTAAAAAAGAAATTATTAAAAACTTGTTTAACTCTATTTTCTTCAACTAACTGATCTACGTAACTTAATTGAATATCATTTAATTTTCTTCTATCTTCTGGCACATCTCTTCTTGAATTACCTTTTAATAGTTGATCCACATCACTATGGGCAGTTACCCAAATTTGTTGCTTTGTATTAATGACTTCAGGATTTTCTAAGAAGTAGTCTTTAATTTCGTTATCTACATTTATAGAAAATAATTTTTTTATTAATTTAATATCTGATTTTGAGAGATCTGGGAAAAAATTTTCAATAGCCTGTTTTTTAACTCTAAAAAATTTTCCTTTTTCCATCTCTTCATCTGAAGAGTCAGGTGTTAGTTTTAAGACCTCTTGATTATAATCAACTTCTAGGAGAACAATTGTTTTTTGAAAAGCAGTGTATCCTTTTGAAAATATTGTATACAAAAGGAAAACTAAAACTGCTAAAGATAAACACATAGCTGTAAAGCCATAATACTTAAATCGCATATCTTCTAAACTTCTCTTTTTTCTCAAAGAAACAATTTTTTCTTTAGCAACGGAATTATTCATAACGCTCCCTGTATCTCTTTACAATTTGTAGAGCTATAATGTTAAGAAATAATGTAATAACAAATAAAACTAATCCTAAAGCAAATGCTGATAATGTTCTTGGGTTATCAAATTCTTGATCACCTATTAAGGCCACAACAATTTGAACTGTAACTGTTGTTACATTTTCAAAAGGATTACCTGTAAGATTGGGAGCTGTACCTGCTGCAACTACAACAATCATAGTCTCCCCTATCGCTCTGGATATTGCTAACAAAAATGCTCCTACAATTCCAGGTAAAGCTGCTGGTAAAATTACTTTTTTAATAGTTTCTGCTTTATTAGCGCCAATACCAAATGATCCTTCCCTTAGACTTTGCGGGACAGAGTTTATTACATCATCAGATAAAGAAGAAATAAAAGGAATAATCATAACCCCCATTACCATACCAGCAGCAAGGGCGCTTGTTGGTGAAGCATCAATTCCAATTGATTGTCCAAATGCTTTTACGAAAGGCGCAACACTAACAAAGGCAAAGAACCCATAGACTATTGTTGGTATCCCTGCCAAAATTTCGAGAAGAGGTTTAACTATTTTTCTAACTCTTTGACTTGCGTATTCTGCTAAGTAAATTGCTGTTAATAATCCAAGAGGCGCCGCAACACACATAGCTACTACCATTACTAAAAATGTCCCAGCAAATATTGGTACTGCACCAAAGGATCCCTCTGCAGCTGTTTGACCTTCTCTAATTGGAATAAATGGATACCACTCAGTACTAAATAAAAATTCAAATATTGATACTTCTGCAAAAAAGCGAAGGCTTTCAAATATTAGTGAAAAAACTATTCCTATTGTAGTAAAAATAGCAACAGATGAACAAAATATAAGTATATATTGTATATATCTTTCAATTGCATGTTGAGCATGAAATTCAGGTTTTAATTTACGTGAAGCGTATAGGGCTCCAAGTAACATTATAATGATTATTGAGAGATAAAAAGCTATTTGACTTATTTGTCTTAAGGAAGAATATTGAGATGCGGCATTAATTATTTCTACAGATTTACCATCGGCAAAAGAAGGGTTATTAGCAACATTTCTAATCTCTGCTAACAATAAACCTTCGTTGTAAGCTGCGCCCTCAATAAATTCAAAGTTACTAATAACTATGTTTTGAATAATCTGTTCTTGAAAAATAGCCCATGAAAAATAAACAATTAGTGCAGGAAACAAACACCACATTAAAACGTATTGTGCGTAATAATTGGGAAGAGATTTGCTTTTCGTACCTTGTTTTTTAGAGTTTAATTTAATTCTTGATCTTCCGTATATAAAGGATGAGAAAATTCCGACTGCAATTAAAACTAAAGACCAAAAGAACATTTATAACTTACTATTAAAAAAAAGGGGGCTTGTATGCCCCCATTTTATAAAAATTAAAGATTTTTATTTATAATTTGTTTGATTAGAAATAGCATCAAGAACAGCTGCTCTATCCGCAGGACTTAGTTGAACAAGTCCAGCATCTAGTAAGTAACCTTCTGTTGCTTCTTCACTTACAAACTCATTAACATAATCCATTAAACCAGGAATAACGCCAATGTGTGCTTTTTTGATGTAGAAGAATAAAGGTCTTGCTATTGGATATGAATAATCTTGGATGCCTTCCATTGAGATTTCAACACCATTAATCATTGATGCTTTTACTTTATCAGAGTTATTAGATACAAAACTGTAACCAAAAATACCAAATGCACCTTGTTCTTTGGTTATATGCTCAACATAAAGTTCATCATTTTCACCACCTTCGATAACGTGGCCATCTTCACGATATGCTTGACAATCACCATCAGCAACTAACATATCTTTAACACAACCCTTTTTCATTACAAGTGAGTCAAATGCATCTCTTGTTCCAGAAGTTGGAGGAGGTGCCATAATAGAAATTTCAACTTTTGGTAATCTTTTATCTATTTCATACCAAGTTGTTGGAGCGTCTGCATTATCTCTAGCCATTGCCTGCCAGATTTCTTCTTTACTTAAATCAATGCCACCTTTCATTGTAGCACCGTTGGTATATTTCCATTCATAATCTGCAGCGTATGCAAAAGCTATACCATCATTACCAACTCTAACTTCGATGATATCGGTTACACCGCCATCTTGGCAAAGTTTGAATTCTTTATCTTTTTGTGCTCTTGAGGAGTTAGTGATATCTGGATGCTCAACACCAACGCCAGCACAAAATAATTTGTGTCCTCCACCAGAACCAGTTGATTCAATTACAGGTGCTTTCATTCCTTGAGATGCCATTTTTTCAGCAACTAAAGTAGCGAAAGGATAAACTGTAGAAGATCCTACAATTGAAATGTAGTCTCTTGCTGAAACTGAAGTAGTTCCAAATAAAGCAAGGACAGCAATTAATTTAATTATATTTTTCATATTTAGCCTCATTTAAAATAAGGTATTACTAAAGATTATATATTAAGGATTTATTACAGTTTGCTGAATTACAGGTAAAGAAATAGTAAATGTTGAACCCTTATCCACCTTGCTTTTTATTGATAATTTACCATTATGCCTATTAGTTATATGTTTAACAATAGATAAGCCCAAACCGGTACCGCCTTGATTTCGAGATCTATTTTTATCTACTCTATAAAATCTTTCAGTAAGTCTAGTTAAATGCTCTTTTGATATACCTTCTCCGTTATCTATAAAACTTATTTGGCAAAAGGCGTTATTGTCATTAATGACTCCCTCAATCTCAATACCAATAGTAGAATTTTCTTTACTATATTTTATTGCATTATCGGTTAAGTTTAAAAAAACTTGAATTAGAGCATCTTTGTTTGCTGATATTGTAGACTTATCAAAATCATCCTTGATTTGAACTTCAATTTTTTTTGCCATTAACTTGTTTTGTAAATTATCAACTACGCCATCAATTAATTGCCTTATATTCGCTTCTTGAAATTCTATCGGCTTATCTTCAGTCTCATATTTACTTAGTAATAATAAATCTTCGACAAGTCTAGTCATACGCCAAGCCTGATCTTCCATTGTGTCTAAAAATTTACCAACCGTTTTGTCTTTATCCTTATGTTCATTGAGTGAATTTTTAATTGTTTCAACATAGCCTAGAATTGAGGAAAGAGGAGTTCTCAATTCATGGCTTACATTAGCCACAAAATCTGTTCGCATTTGTTCGTAGTTTTTAAGAAGACTTTGATCGTTTAGTGATATTAATAATTCTTCATAATCTTTTTCAACAAATATTAAGTCAGCAATAAAATACATATCACTAAAATTAGATGGGGTGAATTCAAACTTAAAATCTTCTTTCTCCCTAAAGGCTTTATCAATAAAAGTATTTAACTCTGTTGATCTAATAATATTATTGAGATCTCTTCCTTCATCGATAAATAAAAATTTTTGTTTAGCTGCATTATTGTAAAAAATTATTTCCTTATTTGTATCAATTGCAATAATAATCGAAGGTATCTTACTTAGACTTAGTCTTAGTTTTTTTTTCATATTTTTTTAATTTTGGCCAATCATTATCACTTAAAATATAACCAACACAATTTCTAGAACCACACTTACATATGTGATCCACAAAATCAGTATCAAAAGGATAACCGTAGTTATAGAAAAGTTCGTCTCCTTTTTTTATTCGTTTAATGGAAGAAATCCAAATTTCATTATCTATGATGTCTACTTCACAATTCGGATTGCATGAATGATTGATAAATTTTGCAAAATTATAATCGACATCACCGTCAATGTCGTATCGCTTGTTTAGTTCAAAAACATAGACCATGCCATTATTTTTATCTTTTTTTGCTTTGCGGATTTGTTTATCTGCTCTTTTGTCACCCTCTCTTTTAGTAACTTTATCACCAATATATTGGATTACTTTCTGGCCTTTTTTAATATTCGTTTTTGCAAATAACCCAGAACCGTGAAGGGGTGATTTTTTTTTAAACCAAATTTTATGCGTCATACTGTTATTTTTATATAATACACACATATAATAATAAATTGTATTATAAAATGATACTTTTATGTATAAGAAAAATCTTTAATTAATGAAATTTAAAAGTAATAAAAAATTTTACCGCACAATTTGGATTTCGGATACCCATCTAGGAACTAGTGGTTGTAAAAGCAAGATGCTTTTAGAATTCTTAGAAGAAACAGATTCGGAATATTTATTTTTAGTAGGGGACATTGTTGATGGATGGCGCATGCGTAAGAAAATGTATTGGCCACAAGAACATAATGACATTGTTCAAAAAGTTTTAAAGAAAGCGAAAAACGGAACTAGGGTAGTGCTTATTCCAGGAAATCATGATGAGGTATTAAAAGATTTTACAAATTTTTCTTTTGGAGAAATTTCTATCAAAAATGAAGATACTCATCAATTAGCTGATGGAAGGAAAGTACTGATTACACACGGAGATGAATTTGATGCTGTGATCATTAATGCGAGGTGGTTAGCTAAGGTTGGATCGGCGCTTTATGAATATTTATTAAAATTAAATAATGTATTTAATTTTATTCGACGAAAGATGGGTTTGTCTTATTGGTCACTGTCTCAATATTTAAAAAAGAAAACAAAGCATGCAACTAACTTTATTAGTAATTTTGAGTTTGCTGTATCTGATAGAGCTAGAAGAGAAAATGCCGATGTTGTTGTATGTGGGCATATACATAGACCAGAAATAAAAGAATTAAATGGTGTTCTCTATTGTAATGATGGTGACTGGATTGAAAGTTGTACAGCACTTATTGAAGATGAAATTGGCAATTTATCAATTCTTAATTGGCCCGAAGAAAGAGAAAATTTAAAATTAATTTCTTTAGAAGAAAGACGAAAAATAAAAGAGGATGCAGCCTAAAAAAATCGCATTGATTAGTGATGCGTGGGTTCCTCAGGTAAATGGCGTAGTTACGACATTTCAAAGCGTTATACCTATTCTAGAAAAAAAAGGTTTTGAAATTAAAATATTACATCCTCAGATGTTTAATAATTTTAGTTATCCTAGGTACAAAGAAATAAAGATTTCTTACAATACTAAAAAAGTTACTGAAAAATTTTTTAAAGAATTTAATCCAGATATTGTTCATATAATGACTGAAGGTCCAGTAGGTTTTGCTGGTCGTAAGTACTGTCTTAAAAATAAACTACAATATACTTCTTCCTTTCACACTCGTTTTCCTGATTATATTAAACAAAGAGCTTTTATCCCAAAGAGATTTACTTATTCCATATTAAGAAAACTACATAGTGATTCTGAAAGAGTTCTTGTTCCATCAGTTTCAATGCTAAATGAGTTAAAAAAATATAATTTTAAAAATTTAGTAGTTTGGAACAGAGGTGTTGATACAGAATTATTTAATCCAAATAAAAGAGATATAAACAGCAAGGATACACAACTGACTTATGTTGGAAGAGTAGCAATTGAAAAAAATATTGAAGAATTTTTAAAACTTAAAGGAAATTATAATAAAACTGTTGTGGGTGATGGTCCTGAATTAGAAAAATATACTAATAAGTATCCTGAAGTAAATTTTGTCGGTGTAAAAACCGGAGAAGAATTAGCAAAGTATTATGCAAACGCAGATGTGTTTGTATTTCCTTCTAAGACAGACACTTTAGGAAATGTAATACTTGAAGCATTGGCTAGTGGAACACCAGTTGCTGCATATCCAGTAACTGGGCCTATAGATGTATTAACAGATGAGAAGATTAACACTTTAGATAATGACTTATTACAATCAATTAAAAAAGCGCTTAAAGTAAAAAGGGTTGACTGTAGAAATTTTACACTTAATTTAACATGGGATAAATGCGTGAAAGAATTTTTAGAATACATGGTAAAAGTTTAGTTATTTAGGGTAATTTTATAGTGACATTTTCTTTAAGACAAAAAATACTAGCAGAATTTATTGGGACATATTTTCTTGTACTAACAGTTGTAGGTAGTGGAATTATGGGAGAGTTAATGTCAAATGACCTTGGTATAATATTACTAGGAAACACTATCGCAACAGGTGCCATTTTATATGTAATTATTTCTATGTTTATTAATATCTCAGGAGCGTACTTTAATCCTGCTGTTGTATTAAGTGATATTATCCAAAAAAATATTCCTATTAATTATGGAATAATTTTTATTTTTACTCAGATTATTGCTGGTATATTTGGTTGTTTAACTGCAAATTGGTATTTTGAATATCCCATAATTGAATGGTCACTCAATGAAAGAGTTGGTGTATTTAAATTCTTTTCAGAAATAATTGCAACTGTTGGATTATTATTAACTATTTTTATATTAAAAGAGGTAAACAAGGAAAGAATAGCTATTGGTGTCGCTCTATTTATTACTGCAGGATATTGGTTTACATCATCAACAAGTTTTGCAAATCCAGCAGTAACCATAGGAAGAATGTTTACAGATAGTTTTAGTGGAATAAGTCCATCAAGTGTTCTAGGTTTTATTTTAGCTCAGATTATTGGTGCTCTTATTGCTACATTTATTGTTAGATTGTTTTTTAAAAATTAGTTCAACATATCGTACAAGTAGCCTTCACGGATTCCATATCTTACAAAAATAATATTTTTAATGTTATAAAATGAAGCAAGGCTAAATAAAATATATGTAGATAATTTTAATTTATCTAATCGATTGGGTTGGACAACATTCAATTTTTGAATTTGTTTTTTTTCCATAGAGTATAATTTGTGATAAAATATTTCTAACTCTGAAAATGGTATCATGTACCCATGTAATTTATTTTTCTTGATTCCATTTAGGTGCAAATGAAGTTTTGCAAGGTTGCGCCACATGCCTCCAATAACATAAATATTTCCTACGTTTTTAGAAAATTTAAGAGATTGGTTTTTAAATTTAGAAAATAAAAAATTACCAAATTTAATTTTAGTAGTTTTGTACATCTCAGATTCACTTCTTAAGATGCCAATTTTTAAACTTTTAGTCTCAAGTATGTTCTTATTTTTTATTGAACTAAGTTCTAAACTTCCACCTCCCAAGTCAGCAACTAAACCGATTGGATTTTTTATTGAACTAATTACACCTAGAGATCCGCATTTAGCTTCATTTTTTGGTGAGAGCACTTCTACTCTAACTGACTTTTTTTTCTTGAAGGGTTCAATAATTTCTTTTCCATTTATTGTTTCACGAATTGCGGCCGTTGCAATTATATGAATATCTAAGGACTCATAATCTTTTGCAATCTTAATATATTCTTCTAAGCATTTTATAGCTTCTTTTATTTTTATCGATGGGAGTTTACCTGTGTTAATACTTTCACCTAATTTTAAAAATTCTCTTTTTTGATAAAGTATTGGAAAAGGATAAATAGCTAGCTCATATATAACCAGTCTAAATGTATTAGAACCTAGATCAATCACTGTTATGGGATTTTTGTTTTTCATTTTAGCCATGGAAATGTATATATCTAACGTATTAAACTCGAATGCTACAAGTTTATTTATTACGTCATGCCAAATCTAGTTGGGATAATTTAGAGCTTGATGACATTGATAGACCTCTCAATAAAAGAGGTATTAGAAATGCAAAACAATTTTCTAAAATATTAGATAAAAGAAAATTTCAAATTGGTCAGATAATATGTTCTCCTTCTAAAAGAACAACTAGCACATATAATATAATTTCTAACTCGTTTGATCGCTCAGTAAAATTTACAATTGATAACGATATTTATGAATGTCCATCAAATATACTTGTAAGAAAAATTAAAAAATTAAAAAAAAATACTCTTATCATTGGGCACAACCCTAGTTTGATAGAGTCAATTAATATTTTATGTAATTCAAATATTGAACATTTTCCAACCTGTGCTTTTGCTATAATATCCTTTAAAAATAGCTGGACTATTGATAAAATTTTAAAACCAAAAAATAAAAATTATTAAAGAAATATGAATTTTTTATGAACATGTTTTTTTTATACCTAAAAAATATAAAAAAAAATTATGTTAAAAAAAAATACCACTTATAACTATGCAAACAGGGAATTGTCTTGGCTAAAATTCAATGAAAGAGTCTTAAGTCAGACATCTGATAGTAAAATTCCACTTTTAGAAAGGGTTAGATTTTTATCAATAGCATTCTCTAATTTAGATGAGTTTTTTATGGTTAGAGTAGCAGGATTGAATGTTCAAAAATTTTCACGAAATAAAAGTTTTGATGGATTAACACCACAACAACAACTCAAGCTGATAGATAAAGAAACATCGAAGATGATTTCAAATATAAAATCAATATGGATAGATTTACTAAGAGAGCTTTCAGAAAACAAAATCCATATAGATGTAGAAAAAACACTGAAAACAAAAGATAAAACATTTATTAAAAATTATTTAGAAGAAAATAATTGGGGAGTTTTAACGCCAATTATTATTGATCCATCTCACCCATTTCCTTTTATACCAAATAAAGAAACAACCTTAGTATGTCGTTTAATAAATAATAAAAAAACTTTTTATGGAATACTGAGAGTGCCAGAGGGATTAGAAAAATTTATTAAATTACCTGGTAAAAAAACACGTTTTGTATCTATGGAGACAGCCCTACTTATTTCTCTAAAAGAAATTTTCCAGTGTGATAGGGTTTTGGATAAAGGTGTTTTTAGACCAATTAGGAATAGTGAATTAGAATTAGGTGGTGAGGGAGAAGATTTATTTTTAGTATTTCAAAAAGCTATTTTTGAGAGAAGAAGACAAGAGGTAATAAGAATTGATTTTGATGAAAGTATATCTAGTCACTTAATTAAATTCATAAATAAAAAACTTAACTATAAGGATGTAAATACATATAAACTGCCAATACCCGTTAATCTTTCGAGTATAGAGTCAATTTTTTTGAAAGATTTTAAAAAATTATTTTTTCCAAAATTTAAGGTACGATTTCCTGAAAGAATTAAAGATTTTAAAAATGATTATTTTAAAGCTATAGCAAATAAAGATATTGTTATTCATCACCCTTTTGAATCTTTTGAAGTAGTGACTCAGTTTATTGATCAAGCTGCAGATGACCCAAAAGTCTTATCAATAAAACATACTTTATACCGAACTACTGATGACTCACCAATAGAAGCAAGTTTAGTTAGAGCAGCACAAAAAGGAAAATTAGTAACTGTCATTATAGAGTTGCAAGCACGTTTTGATGAAGAGCGTAACTTAAAATGGGCAAAAGAATTAGAATTAGCTGGAGCGCAAGTTGTTTTTGGCAATATTGATATGAAAACTCATGCAAAAATTACACTTGTAACAAGGAAGCAAATGAATTCTGTTGTAAATTACGCACATTATGGAACAGGTAATTATCACCCAAGAAATGCAAGAGTTTATATGGATTTATCTTACTTCACCTGTGACAAAACATTAACAAATGATGCTGCAAAAATGTTTAATTATTTAACTAGTTATTCAGAACCAACCACAATAAAAAAAATAGTATATTCTCCAATAACTGCAAGAAACAAATTAAATGAACTAATTAGAAATGAAATTACAAATGCTGGAAAAAATAAACCATCTGGAATAGTATGTAAGTGTAATTCTCTTGTTGATAAACAAATTATTGATGAATTTTATAAAGCATCTCAAAAAAATGTAAAAATTGAATTGTTGATAAGAGGAATTTGCTCTCTAATACCTGGTAAAGAAAATCTATCGGAAAATATAGTTGTTAAAAGTATAATTGGTCGTTTTTTAGAACATACGAGAATATATTGTTTTTATAACGGTCATAAATTCCCTCATAGAAAAAATATCTTGTTTATTTCTTCTGCCGATTTAATGCAAAGAAATCTAGATAGGCGGGTTGAAACATTCATCCCTATTGAAAATGAAACTGTACATGAACAAATATTAAATCAGATCTTAATTGCCAGTATGGCAGATAATACAAATTCTTGGCAAATGTTGAGTAATGGCAATTATCAGAAAAAAGAAATATCAAGCAAAGAAAAAAAATTTTCCTCTCACAATTTTTTTATCAAAAATCCAAGCTTGTCTGGGAGGGGTTCAGCAAAACTCAAATCTAGAGCTAAGTCTAATTTAAAAATTTGAAAATGGAATTTAATCCCACTCACAATAATTGGACATAAGCAGGAAGAAATATACTGTGAGTGGTAAAAAGTATTTAAATTTTATTTTTTACAGCCGTGTTAATAGAATATTAAATTTTTATAAATTAAACTAATTTTTTAATTTATTGGTTTTCAAATAAATTTTTTAGTTCCTTCAATTTTTGAAAATTGAATCTCTTACTTCTTAGTAACTATAATTTTAAAATTAATTTTTTGCATTTACAAGATTTGATAGAAATTGATTTGCACATTTATCCCAAGTAAATTGCATTGCAAATTTTCTACAATCTTTTCTATCAATCTTTAAGGCTTTATTAAGTGAGTTTTCAATATTATTATCAAGGCTATCAATTAATGAGTTTTTTAAAATATCTTTAGGACCTGTTACTGGGTAAGCAGCCACTGGTGTGCCAGAGGCTAAAGACTCTAAAATTACATTTCCAAATGTATCTGTTTTGGATGGGAATACCAATGCTTCAGCATTTGCATAATAGTTTGCTAGGTCTTGACCTTTTTTCATCCCAACGAAAGACACATATGGATATTTATTTTGTAATCGTTGCTTTTCTGGACCATCTCCAACAACAATTTTATGCATCTTAGTTCTTATTTCTAAAAACGCTTCGATGTTTTTTTCTAATGAAACCCTACCAATGTAAACAATATACTTTTTCATTCCCTTTTTTCTTTTTAAAGGATTAAATAATTCAGTATTAACTCCCCTTGACCAAATTTTAAGATTTTGAAATTGATATTTAGTT
This sequence comes from uncultured Alphaproteobacteria bacterium, assembly GCA_902593125.1. Taxonomy (GTDB): domain Bacteria; phylum Pseudomonadota; class Alphaproteobacteria; order HIMB59; genus CACPNW01. The sequence continues at coordinate 15,167 of CACJGU010000011.1, read as the reverse complement.
AATTCGTTTCGCATAGATACTGTTGGGACCAATACATTACATGCATTTTTATGAAAATTTTTTAAAAAAGAGTACCCAATTATTTTAGGTATCATTATTCTTTGCTCTATATATTCTGGAAATCTCGTATGAAAAGAGGTTGTATATCTCAACTTATTATTCTCACAGAATTTTTTCCCCGCAATTCCAACTGGTCCTTCAGTGGCAATATGTATAACATCTGGATCATAATCACCAAAAAATTTTTCTGTTATTTTTTTTGTATTAATTGCTATTTTTATTTCCTTATACCAAGGATAACTAAAATTAGTAAACATCATTGGGTGGAGTACTTCAATTTGATACTTTTGTTTTAAAAATGGATTAATATGTAGGTATGTATTTACAACACCATTAACTTGAGGAAGCCAAGCATCGGTAATGATCGCTAATTTTTTCACACTGATACACTTTCTGCTAGTTTGTTATGTTCATGTTGAAAAATTTTTTCTCTTTCAATTGACCAGTCAATAAGGGATAATTGTCCCTCTTTATTTTCCACTAGCGCAGAACAACTCTCAACCCAATCACCATCATTGCAATATAACACTCCGTTTAATTTTTTTATAATGGGCTTATGAATATGGCCGCACACAACAACATCAGCATTTGCTCTTTTAGCACTATCAGATACGGCAAACTCAAAGTTAGAAATAAAATTCGTGGCTCTTTTTGTTTGATGTTTGAGAAATTGAGATAATGACCAATAAGATAGACCTAGTTTTCTTCTGACAAAATTTAGATAGTTATTCAACTTTAATATAAATTCGTATAGAGATGACCCAATACTTGCCAGCCATTTAGCGTTTAATATAACTGCATCAAATTCATCACCATGTAAAACAAGGGCATTTCTTCCATCAGCTAATTTGTGTGTAAACTTATTTTTTATTGATATATTCCCTAGTGAAAAACTTGTGTAACTTTTCACAAGTTCGTCATGATTACCTGGGATAAATATTACTTTTGTACCTTTTCTTGCTTTACGCAAAATCTTCTGGATAATGTCATTATGAGTTTGATGCCAATAAATTTTTTTTTTCATTCTCCATGCATCAATAATATCGCCAACTAAAAATAAATATTTTGAATCTGTTGATCTCAAAAATTCAAGAAGCATTTCACTCTTGCTATTTTCTGTTCCAAGATGAAGATCAGATATCCATATAGTTCTATAATATGAAACTGATTGCTGATCTTTCATTTTATTAATAAATAATAGAAAGAATTTGTTAAAATTTTATTTCAATTACATTAACTAAATTTTTTTTTTACAGAAGTATTAATTAAATATTGAGTTTTTATTACTTGGATCTAATCTATAAGTGCTATTTCTTAAAAATTTTGTAATCTCAATAAGATTGCCAATTTCTTTTATGGTTTCAAAGGGTATTCTTTGTCCAATATGAACATCAATTTTTTTTCCCATTCTTCTTTTAAGTTCATATATCATTAAAGAATATCGAAAGACTTGCCCAATTTTATCAGCAACATGAAAAAGTTCGCTATTTTGTCCTTCAAAAAAAATTGGGAGGACAGGTGATTGAGTTTTCATTATTATTTTTGAAGTAAATTGTTTCCATTCACGATCTATTGCTTTGATTCCTTTTTTTAATTTTGGTTTCGTTGAAACTGATCCTGATGGAAAAATGATTAGTGCCCCATTATTTCTTAAGTGTTCTTCGCATTCTTTACGTGCAGCGATATTATTTATTAAAGCATTTCTATTTTTTGAAAAATCAAGAGGAATAATTTTATTCTTAATAAGATCTGCTCCTTGTAAAACTTTATGCGTAATAATTTTGTAATCTTGTCTAATTTTACTAATTAAAGAGCATATTGTAAGACCATCAGCTATTCCAAATGCATGGTTAGCAATTACTACAAGTTTGCCATTTTTAGGAATATTACTTTTAGAATGATAATGTGTCTGAATACGGAGACCTAATCTTTCAATTGCATCATGCCAAAAATTCTCTGGAGGTAAATTTTCTCTTAAATAATCCTCATACAACTTACGTAACTTAATTTTACCCGTTCCCAATTCGGTTAATTGAATAATAATCTTTCCAACAGGATTAACTTCGGAGTTAGAAAAGGTAAGCGCTGGTTTATTAATTTTCATAAAATTTACTTTAAATTCTTAATTTTATAATGTTAAACAATTGTTAAAGTACTCGAAAAAGGAGAAATAAAAAATTAATCCCACTCACAATTATTGGTAATTAGCAGGAGGAAATAATACTGTGAGTGGTAAGAAACATTTAAATTTTATTGTTTACAAATAGATTAATGGAATATTAAATTTTTATAAATTTAATTAATTTTTAACTTCATTAATTCTCAAATAAATTTTTTAGTTCTTTCAATTTATCAAAAATTGAATCTCTTACTTCTCTAAATTTATCTAATTGGTTTGAACTAAAATGATCTGATGCCGGATCATCAAATGGTATTGAAAATATCTGAGCTTTGGAATTTAAAACTGGACATACCTCTTCTTTACAAAGCGTAAAAACGGTATTTAATTCATCTCTAAATTTGTTGTCTAAACTTTCAAAATCTTTTGAATAATGTTTTGATATATCAATATCGATTTCACCCATAACCTCGATAGCATTAGGATTAACTTCTTTGGGCACTGATCCTGCACTTTGAATAATGCAATTAGGATATAATTTTTTTGCAATTCCTTCAGCCATTTGACTTCTTGCTGAATTAGCAACACACATAAAAAGAATATTTTTATTTTTCATGTTAGCAAATAAATATATCCAAAAATAAATAGTGGGAGTTGTAAACCAAAGTTTGTGAGCAGAGCTCTATCTTTTGTCATATAACCAACAATTGACCAACCAACAGCACCTGTACCGTGAATAATTATGTTAATTGGATACGCATTTAAATTGGTTAATAATATTCCTGATAAAATTAACGCGGTGCTAAACCACTTAATTCTATTAATTGATAAATCTGTCATATCTTCTCCTAAATTCTATATATTGCGAATATTACACTTTACTTAAAGATAAAGATATTAATCAAATTGTAACAAAAATTTAACATTTCTTTCTTTTTTTTTGAAAAGTTCTATAAGCACGCCATGTTTGGATTAAAAAGTGCATCATTATTTGGTGATACCAAAAAGCTTGAAAGAGAAATTGATGAGTTTGTTGATATTGTCTCTGAAGTGGGCTTAGTATTTAAATCGATAGTTCCAACTTATCTCAATCATTCCGCCAATGGTAAATTTGAGGAAATGGTTGAAAAAGTTAAAGAAATGGAAAGTAAGGCCGACAAAATTACAAAAGATGTTGAGCATACTCTTTATGAAGAAACACTAATCCCAGATGCAAGAAGTGATGTGTTACGACTTCTAGAACACATCGACGAATTAATTGGAATGTACCAAGGAAATTGCTATCACTTCTCTATTCAAAAACCCAAATTTCCAAAAGAGTTTCACCAAGATTTAATTGAGTTGACTGATACTGTTGTAAATTGTGTTGAGTCACTTTGTTTGACTGTCCGATCATTTTTTAGAGATATTAAATCTGTTAGAGATAATGCTCATAAAGTAACTTTTTATGAAAAAGAATCTGATATAAAATTTAGTTCACTTGCAAGAAGAATTTTTGATTCTGAATTACCTCTAGATCAAAAAATGCATCTTCGATATTTTGTAGAAAAGATTGATCGTATTTGTGATCAAGCAGAAGACATAGCTGACGAGGTTCAAATTTACGCTATTAAACGTTCCGTTTAATTTTCAATGGAAATTACAATTCTAATTTTTTTATTTGGTGGTCTTTTTTTAGGTTGGTCACTTGGCGCCAATGATGCAGCAAATGTTTTTGGGACTGCAGTTGGAACACGAATGGTTAGTTTCACAAGTGCAGCAATAATTTGTAGTGTCTTTGTTATTCTAGGTGCAATTATTAGCGGAGCAGGTACAACAGAAACCTTAGGAAAGTTAGGTGCTATTAATGCATTGCCTGGTGCTTTTGCAGCATGTGTTGCTGCAGGAATATCTGTTTATTTAATGACCAAAGTTGGCTTGCCTGTTTCAACAACGCAAGCGATTGTTGGAGCAATTGTTGGTTGGAATTTATACACGGGATCTTCAACTAATCTTCAAGTTTTAATTACTATTTTAGGAACATGGATACTCTGTCCTATCATTGCAGGAGTTATTGCAATGGGTTTATTTACTTTTACAAAAAAAGTTATACTCAATAGAAAGTTACATATTCTCAGACTTGATGCCTATACAAGAACAGCTTTACTTTTAGCAGGTGCTTTTGGTGCTTATAGTTTAGGTGCAAACAATATTGCCAATGTAATAGGTGTCTTCGTACCTATATCACCGTTTACTGATGTTACTATTGGAAATTTATTTGTCTTTTCCTCAAAAGAACAATTATTTCTTCTAGGTGGTTTAGCCATAGCTGTTGGTGTTTTTACTTACTCGAAAAGAGTTATGTTTACCGTTGGTAATGATCTCTTAAAAATGACACCAGTAGCAGCATTTATTGTTGTTATATCGCATTCTATTGTTTTATTTTTATTTGCATCCCAGGGTATAAGTGCTTTTTTACAATCTATAAATCTTCCCTCTATACCTTTGGTGCCAGTATCTAGTTCCCAAGCTGTTGTTGGCGGCGTAATTGGAATTGGTCTCTTAAAAGGAGGAAAAGAGGTTCAATGGTCAATTGCAGGAAGAATTTCTTTGGGTTGGATGACACTACCTATAATTGCAGCTTTAATTTCTTTAATTGTTTTATTTATTCTAGAAAATATTTTTAATTTAACGGTCTCTTTTTAATTAACTGCTCGATAAGAAAAAATAAAATCTTTCTGTATTTTAGATTCAATAGCTCCTTTTCTTCTTGATCGTACAAGATCAATAGCTTCTTGTTTTTCATAATTAAATTCAACAAGTAAAATAGCAGCTATAGTGCCAGCTCTTCCTTTTCCTCCACGGCAATGTAAAACCAAATTTTTTCCATCTATCAATTCGTTCTTTAATAAAACTTTAGTTGTCTCCCATTTATATTTAAAATCTTTATCTGGTGCTCCCATGTCATAGATAGGTAAATGGTACCAATGTAATTTATGTTCATAAATACTTTTGACAAACAAAGTTTTATCACACAATTTTTCAAATTCGCTATCTTCAACAAAAGAAGTAATGGAGCTACAATTATTATTTTTAAATAATTCTAATTCCTTTTTTAAAATTTTTTCTTCAAACAAACCATCCGAATTTAGACCTGGGAAAGAAGTTAATATAATTTTGCCTGCAAATGACTTAGAGTCAATAAAATCATAGTTGCTAAATTGCATTTACGCTTGTTTAGCTAAAAAAGACTGTCTTGCTTCTTCTAAATAGGGGCGGAAATGTTCAACATCGGGAGTTTTTTTATCTAGAATTTTTGCTAAATCATCAAATCTTCTAAGCTCTACTGCTTCATCCATAAAAGGTTTGCTTATAAACGCATCTGCTTCTTCTTTTGTGAAAGGACCACCTTGAACTTTTAACGAAAGTTTCGATGCTTCTGATAGACTATCATAATAACCTTCTTCAACACTTGATAAATATCTTTTTGAGTCAACATGTGCTCTAATTGGTAGAATAACATCCTCACCAAAATATTTTTTTAAAAAATCAGCACCTAAATTTTCATGATGACCATCTTTCCCTTCATGAATGGGATCGCCGTCCTCATAGATAAGGTGGCCAACATCATGCAGTAATGCTGCAGCAATTGTTGGTCCTGGTAATTTATGTTTTTCAGCAAGTTCAGCACATTGGAGTGCGTGCTCAAGCTGGTTCACATCCTCATTACCATATTGAATATCAGCACCTTTTGTTTTCAAAAGATCTAAGAGATAGTCTACAATATTTTCTTCCATTTTCATTTATAATTAACTTATTAGAAAATAAATTCAATTCCAACTTTAATAAGATTGATCAAATTTATAATAATATTTATTAAGTAAATATTTAATGGATAAAAAATTATTAACCCCTGGTCCTCTCACGACATCGATGTCAACAAAAGAGGCTATGCTTCATGATTGGGGTTCGAGAGATACAAAATTTATTGATCTCAATGCATCAATTAGAGATTCCCTTGTTAAATTAATAGACGGTGAAGATAAATATCAATGTGTTCCAATGCAGGGAAGTGGAACTTTTGCCGTAGAGTCGATGGTAAGCTCTCTTACTCAAAAAGATTCTAAAATTCTGATTCTGATCAATGGTGCTTACGGACAAAGAATGAAAAAAATGTGCACATATTTAGGGAGAGATTTTATTGAATATGAAGTTGCTGAACATGAAGTACATGACATCAACAAAATTGAAGAGTTAATTGATAGCAACAACTTAACACACGTCTTTGCTGTATATTGTGAAACAACATCGGGTATTTTAAATCCTATTGAAGACATTGCAAAATTGGTTGAGGGGAAAAATTTATCGTTATTCATCGATGCAATGAGTGCCTTTGGTGCATTACCCTTAAGTTCTAAAACAATTACTTTTGATGCTGTAGCCGCTTCATCAAACAAATGCTTAGAGGGTGTACCAGGAGTAGGTTTCATTCTTGTTAAAAATGAAGTTATTCAAAATGCAAAAGGCAATAGTCACTCACTAAGTCTAGACTTGTATGATCAATGGCAAGCAATGGAAAAAAATAAACAATGGCGATTTACACCTCCTACACACGTATTGGCTGCATTCAATCAAGCGATTGAGGAACATAAAGAACAAGGCGGTGTTGAGGGAAGAGGTAAAAGATATAAAAAAAATTGTGAAATTATTTGTAATGGAATGAAAGAGTTGGGATTTGAGCAACTACTTCCTGATAATTTGCAAGCACCGATTATTATTACTTTTAAACACCCTAATGATCCTAAATTTAACTTTGAGCAATTTTATAATGCTCTTAGTGAAAAAGATTTTTTAATTTATCCAGGAAAACTAACAGTGGCAGAAACTTTTAGAATTGGGTGTATTGGTAATTTAGATGAACAAGACATGATGGATACAATAAAAGCTGTAAAAGAAGTCGTTACTGAATTGGGATTAACATTAAATTTACAAAATAATGACAAAAGAAATTGAAATACCTTTAGTTAAAGCAACAAATGAAAATCTTAAAGGATATGGGTATTTAATCGATAGTTTTGAAAATAGTGATATTGAAATTGTTACTTGGCCAAAACAAGGATGGCGTGACATAGAAGAGGGAACTGGTAATGAAGGTGGAACTACCGAAGGTTCTTTTGATACCTGGTGGCAAGGTGACGTGCTTTATGGGCAAAATAATGCTGTTCAACATAAAAGCGATTATGAAGTAGATGGAAAATATATACTGGGTTATTCCAATAATCCTGATCAAGAATTACAAAAAGATAAATATTCAGATCCAACAAAAATTTTTTTATGGCATGCAAATTATCATCCTGATGGAGGTCAGCTTTTCTTTCCTGAAGAAAATAAACCATTTATTTGTCCTTTAGCCTTACCGACAGACGACATTGAACCAGAACATTTTAAAGCATTTTATTGTGACGGATCAAAAGGTTTGTATATTCATCCAAATATTTGGCATGAAGGGGTGTTTCCAGTTACAGAAAAACAATCTTTTCAAGGAAAACAAGGTAAAGTACATGCAAGAGTTAGTATTGATTTAAAAGAAGAGTTTGACAAATATATCTTTTTTAAAACTAGAATTTAATTGGTAATAGATTATTTTATACCCGAAGTTGCAAAACTCTCTACAAACTGTCTTTGAAAAATAATAAATGCAATTATTAGTGGTGCGGTTACCATTAATGTCCCTGCGCTTATAGTAGCCCACTCGATACCTGATTCCTCCATAGAAAAGATAGCTAAACCAACATTTAAAATTCTAGTTTCCTCTGAGTTAGTTATTATTAAAGGCCACAAATAATTATTCCAATGATAAGATATTGATACAAGTCCATAAGCTAAAAAAGTAGGTATAGATAATGGTATGTAAACATGCCATAAAATTCGTAATGCTCCAGCACCATCAATCCTCGCAGAATCATCTAGCTCTTTTGGAACAGTTTTGAAAGCTTGTCTTAAAACAAAAATTCCAAAAGCAGATGCAATGTAGGGAAGGCTAATTGCAGGAATGGTATCTATCAAATTTAAGAATTTAATTGTTTTATAATTTTCGATAAGAATGATTTCTGGATTAATCATTAGTTGAATTAAAACTAATCCAAAAAGTATGTTCTTAAAAGGAAACTCATATCTTGCAAAAGCAAATGCAGTCAGAGAACATAAGATAAACTGGCATGAAGTGGTCATTGTAACGTATATAAATGTGTTGAACATATATCTTGCAAAAGGAGCTTGTGACCAAGCATTTTCAAAATTGTATAAGGTCAGAGGGGCAAACAAATCAAATTTAACTTGATATTCTATTGGGTGTATCGAAGCCCAGATTGCATATAAGAGCGGTAGTAACCATAAAAATCCAAGTAACCAAGCACCAATAATATTAATATTTTTATAGAATGAATACATTTTTATTGGTAATGGACCTTTCTATCCAATAAAAAAATTTGACCAATTCCTATTATTGACAATAATATAATTAGTAAAACCGATAATGTTATTGCGTATGCTGTATCCCAAAATTCAAAACCATTCTCATAAATATAATAGAGTAATAAAGCGCTGTTGTAATTTGGACCTCCACCAGTCATAGTGAATAAATGTTCTATTCGTGTAAAGGCAGTAATTACTGCATTGACTGAAACAAATAATAAGGTTGGTGTTATCATTGGTAGTGTAATTTTGTAAAACATTTGCCAACTATTAGCCCCTTCAATAATTGCTGCCTCTTTCATTTCCCTAGGTATTCCTTGAAGAGCAGCTAGAAAAAAAATCATGTAAAAACCAGACTCTTTCCAAATACTTACAGCAATAATACCCCATAAAACTTGATCAGGGTTTCCTAAAATATTTGTATTTTGGAAACCAAATAAAGATCCAACTTGATCAATTAATCCAAAACCAGGAAGAAAAAAAAAGAGCCATATATTACCAACAGCTATTAAGGGTAAAACTACAGGTAAAAAATATGCAAAACGAAGCAATGGTCTACCGGGTAACTTGCTGTTTACCCATTGCGCCATAATTATTGCAATAATTATTGAAGATGGGATTGTAGAAATTGCATAAACAATATTGTTAGACATAACCTTCCAAAAAATGGGGTCTGAAAACATATGTTCATAATTTTCAATACCTTTAAACTTACTTGGTTTTCTCCCTTTAGGAGTAGAAAAAAAACTCATATAAATTGTTTTAACAACAGGTATGTGAACAAAAGTTAATAATAATATGAATCCAGGCGATAAAAGTAAAATTACTGGTATATGTTTTTTAATTTTAGTTATCATAAAAAAAACGGCACTATTATTAACTAGTGCCGTTTGATATTTTTTCTTTATCTGTAATCTTTTAGTATTTTATCAATTTCGGCATGCGCCTCTAAAAGAGCAGTTTTAGGATCTTTTTCCCCGGCAACTGCTGCTTCTAACGCTCTATTAAAAATTGAAACAGTTTTAGGTTGCTCGTAGGTCGAAAATTCTGGACCTGCATACTCCAACTGATCTCTTGCAACAGCTGGATATGGAAATTCTTTTAAAAATTCTTTCATTTCATCAGACTCCCAAGTCTCAGCTCTAGGTGCAACATAGCCAGTGGCTTTTGTCCAGGCAACAGACTGTTTAGGTTCTGTTATCCATTTTACAAAGTCTTTTGTTGCTTGCTGTTCCTCTTCTGTAGTGTCAATTGATAGATAAAAATTTCCTCCTCCAACTGGTGCTCCAAATTGTTTAATACCAGGAATGAAAGCTACACCCCAATCAAACGGAGCATTATTTCTGACGTTTGTCAGATTTCCAGTAGTAGTCCACATCATTGCAGTTTGACCCTCAAAAAATGCCTGTGGAGTAGATCCCCATTCAAGTATACCTGGTCTCATCACCCCTTCAGTAGTACTAAGAGCTACAAGTTTTTCTAATGCTTCAATGGCTTCTGGTGAATTAATATATGTTTCAGTGCCATTATCGTTCATAATTTTTCCACCATTGCCATAAACAATTGCACTAAATAACCAGTATGGAAAACCAGCAGATGGAATTCTTATTCCGTATTGACTTACATTTCCATCAGAATCTTTGATTGTTAATTTTTTTGCAACTTCTAGCTGTTCATCCCAAGTCTTAGGTGGATTTTCAGGATCTAATCCCGCAGCTCTAAAAGCATCCTTATTGTAATAGAGTACTGGTGTTGATCTTTGAAATGGAATCCCATAAGTTTTACCATCAACTTGACCATTAGCCATAAAAGCAGGATAAAAACCACCTATCCAATTATCAATTTCGTCTTGAGTTAATATATCGTCCCAAGCCATTACACATTCTTCGTCTATATATTTAAAAATTGTAACAGCAATCATAACTGATGTTGCAGGAGCTGTTCCAGATTTACATGCTGTTAGAAATTTAGTATCTGTATCTGTATAACTTCCTGTGAAAACAGCTTTCACATTTACATCTGGATTTAATTTTGTGTAATCTTCTGCAAATTTCTCAATTGCCTGAGCAGCTCCACCACCTACAGCGACTGGAAAATAAAATTCTAGGTCAATAGCCCTTACACTTAATGATGTTATTACCACGGTTAAAGAGATAATAACTAATTTAATTATATTCATTATAAATCTCCTATTTATATCAATGAGTTTTTTTGGTTAAGATATAAATATTAATATTTTGTTAAATTTTAACTAATTTTTTTTTAAATTTTTTAATTCTTTTTTATTATTTTTTTTTTATGTATATTTAGCAAATATTTGTGATGAAAATTATTCACCTCTCTGACCCCCATATTCATACAAATGAATTATTTGGCATAAACTCTGTAGAAAGATTCAAATGTGCTTTAGAACACATTGTTTTAAATCACCGTGATGCAGATATGTTTGCTATAACTGGTGATATAACAGACATTGGAGATGAAGATTCTTACAATCTGTTTAAAAAAATAATAAAAGAATTTAATCTACCCCTAAACCTTGAACCAAAACTAATACCTGGTAATCATGACAATCGTGAAAATTTTAAAAAAACTTTAAATCATGTGCCAACTGATAGTAATGGATTTATCCAATACTACGATGACTATAAGAATAATAGATTTATTTTTATAGATACTCTAGAGCACGGAACACACATTGGTCATTATACGTTAAAAAGACAAGAATGGTTGATTGATCTTTTAAATAACACAGATGATAATAAAGAAATTTATATATTTATGCACCATAATCCATTGGCACTGGTTAGAGATGAAAGCGATGGTATTGGATTAAAACATAAAAAAGAATTTAAAGAAATATTGATTAGTAAAAAAAATATTAAACATATTTTTTTTGGTCATCAGCATATTACTAGTTCCGGATCATATCTTGGTATAAGTTTTTCCTCGCCAAGGAGCACATGGTCACCTCTAATACCAAATTTTTCATCTGAATATAGGCTTGGTTTAGCTAATACTGATCCAAATTACAATGTAGCAATTTTAAATAAAAATGGAATAGTAATTCATACTGAAGATTTTTTAAAAACAGAAGTTAATTGGTTTAAATAAAAAATTATTTTTTTTCGATTACAAATATTTCATTGTTAAAATAAAGGCCTTTATTTTTAGAAACTATTTTCTGGACTACTTTTTCATAATTTCTTGTTTTTTCTACCTTCATTACTTGATCATCATCCATTTGATTGACATATATGGACGCATTCCAAGCAGAAAAAACTAATGATGTCGCTATACCTCCACTGATTTCTGTTGGTAGAGCTCTCAATTTACATTTAATAATTCTTTTTTCTCCAAACGATAAACTACTTAATAGATCTTTATCTAAATTTTTCTTAAGATAAGAAATGATACTATTTCCAAGAGAAGGAAATGGGTTCTCTTTTGGCCAAATTTTACGAATTATTTCATTAGCAGGATCTTTTCCTGAAGCATGAATAGTTAATAATTTCCCTTTTGATTTTAACGCTCGAATCATTGGTTCGATGACGTATTTTGATTTCTTTTCTGCTGAAATTCTTGAACGATAAGGCTGTGAAGCAATAATAAGATCAAATTTATTATCTGATTTTTTTTTGGTAGGTATTAATTCATTAACATTAAATTCTTGATCTTCGCGGTAGATAACCATGACTGAAGGCTCTTTATAAGTATGGTTACCTGACTTTTTATTAATTTCTATATTCCATTTTTTTTCTAGAAATTCATTTTGTTTTCTTAATTGTTGGGCAAATTCAAGAGAGGTATCTCCTTTTAATTTAATAATATTCCAATTAATTTTTTTCTGTTTAACTTCATTTTTTGATTTTAGGTTTGCGGCTTCCGCGTAGTGTAGATTTGAAATGACAAAAACGGTATTCTTATGTTCAACAAACCTATCGGGTAACTTTTCTAAACCTAATCTTACATCTTCTATGCTTATTTCTTTTGTGCAAACTAATAAAGGTACGTTAGGCTCAGCCTCGTGGCACTGACGCATAACATTCATAAGTAAGGAACCATCACCCATACCAGCATCAAATATTTTTAAACCAGGTTTTTGAGGTTTAATTTTATTTACGTGAGGACGTATCGCATCGGCAATTTGATTTTTTTCATTTGTTGTAGTTACAAATAATAAATATTTTTGTCTGTTATCATAAAACCTGAAATTTTTTTTCATTACTAATAAAGTCCCATTGATTTAGCAGAAGAGATGAAGGCTTCTTTATTGCCAATAAAGTTTTTACCTCGTTCCCCTAAAAATGCATCATCTACTATATTATTCCATTCTTGAACAGGAACTTTTATTTCATTTAAGTTAAGAGGAACCTCTAAAGAACGCATAAATTCACTCAGATGATTTGCGGCATTCTCTAGGTTATCGTTAAAAATTAATTTTAGTCTTTCTTCAGCTACACTATCAATTCCAACCATACTTTTAGTAATCATCGGTAAAGTAAATGAACAAGCAATACCATGCTGAATACCGTAATTGAGTGTCACAGGGTATGATATATTGTGCGCAATAGCAGTTTTTGTATTGGAAAACGCTAAGCCAGCATGAACGCATGCCAGAGCAATGTTTGAACGTAATTCAACGCTTCTTAAATCTTTAGCGAGAAGTGGTAAATTTTCTAATACTAATTTTGATGCTTGTATTGCATGAGAAGCAGAAATTGGGTTTGCATTAATATTCCAAATACTTTCCATTGAATGAGAGAGAGCATCTAAACCTGTTGAAATGGTCAAGCCTAAAGGCTTATCAACCATAATTGATGGATCGATAATTGCTTTTTCTGCATAAAGAGATTTATGCGCCAAAGATAATTTATTGTTTTTTTCTTTATCCCAAATTGTGGCCCAACACGTAAGCTCACTTGATGTTCCTGAAGTTGTAGGTATTGCAATAATCTTGATTGGATTTTCGACTCTTGGACTTTTCTTATTGCGAACGAAATCTGTTAGATATTCTTGTTTATCTTTAAAAGCAGCAATTGCTTTAGCTGTGTCTGTAACAGAGCCACCACCTATAGCTAAAATATAATCTACCGATTCATTGATTGAAGAAAATTTTTTTTGTAGCTCTAAAATATCCTTATAATCTGGATTAGGTTGAACATCCGTCATAATGGATAGTGGTGGATTTGAAGAAGATTTTAATTCATCGCTATATTTTTTAAAAATTTCTTCTGGATGAGTGATTATGATGTAGTTCTTATTTTTAAGAGCATCATGTACTTCTTTAAATCTATTTTCTCCAAAGATAATTTCAACAGGATTAAAATAATTCCACATTACATTAAATTGATTTTGCCGCTTTAGTTAAAATTGTCATTTTCTCAATTGCTTGTTCTCGAGTAAAGAAACCTAAACCACAATCTGGTGCAGCTATTAAGCGGTGTTCATCAATATGTTCAAGTGAATCTTTGATACGAACTCTTACTTCTTCAACAGATTCCATTCTGCTTTTTGCAATATCAATAAATCCAAAAATTACTTTTGTTTTAGTAAATTTTTCTAAAAGATTTAAATCATTATGCCTATGTGAATCTTCTAAAGATACTTCATCAATAGTTGAATCATCTACAAGTGATGCAATTCTATCATAAGCATCTAAATCAGCCTTTTTATAACCTTCTGAATCTAATGAATTAGGATAACCACAACAAATATGGCAAACACGTTGCACTTCTTTAGGTATACCATGCATCATTCTTTCTAAATTTTCCATACCATATGAATGAGCTTCATCGGGCTTTCTAGCAAATACTGGTTCATCAATTTGAATATACTGACAACCTGCATCTACAAGTGCTTTAACTTCTTTATTAAGGGCTAATGCTAAATCAAAACCAAGTTTTTTCATGTCATCATAGTAGTTGTTAGCAATTGAATCTGTTATTGTCATTGGTCCAGGTAGGGTAATTTTAACTGGATTTTTTGTAAATTGTTGTGCACTCTTCCAGTCTAGATGCATACGTATTTCTTTACTTGAAATCGGTGCAACAATAGTTGGAAGATCAGCTTCGAACGCGCCTTGTCTTACTGACTTATGTGTAACTTCTTTAAAACTTACTCCATTTAAAAATCGACATTGATATAATACGTAACTCTCACGTCTGACTTCTCCATCTGTTGGAACATCAATACCCGCATTTACTTGATCAGTTATAACTTCTTTAATTGCTGCTAAAAATAATTTTTCAGCATCTGCACCTGCAGACTCTAATGCTTTTTCATATGCGCCAGGTGACCAATTTGATAATAATCCTTTTGACGCTTTTCTCTCTTCTTCTGATTTTGTCCCTAAAAACCAATCTTGAATAGGTGTTTGTTTCGGTTTTGGATAAGCACCTATTGTAGTTGTTTTAAGAGGCATCTATTTTTACTCCCATTTAAATTTAAAATAAAACAGCGGCTTTTATAAAGCCGCTGTAATAAAAAGTTAATAATAAATAATCTCAAATTACATAAGATCGTTTATTTCTTC
>CACJGU010000010.1 GCA_902593125.1 uncultured Alphaproteobacteria bacterium | reverse complement strand
ACGAAACAATTGTTCACTGCTTAAACATTTGATATCAAAGTCAGCAATCCATTTGTTGGTAAATTCTTTTTCTTTCTTTGTATCAATAAATGTTCTTGGAATAAAATTATTTAAGAATGGTATAGTCATATTATTTCTAAGACTTAACTCTGATAAAATACCCTCTGTTTTTCTCTCCGCTGGAATGAAGCCTATACCATTTTTCTTTGCATCTTGAGGAGAGATAGGCTTGTAATCTTTACCAAAAAGAGAAATATTTCCTTTTTCTGTTTTTCCAGAAATACCATATATTTTTCTTCCCAAATCTTCTAAACCTGATCCAAGCAGACCAAATACACCTAGGATCTCACCTTTATAAACTTCAAAATTTAGATCATATAAATTTTTTGAAAAAGTTACGTTATCAAATTTAAGTGCTAAATCTGCATTTTCTTTTTTACTCTTATTTGGATATAAATTTTCAACTGCATTTCCTAACATCGCTGATAAGACTTCATCATGGTTTGAAGAAGTTGTTTTAAATTCACCTGCATTTTTTCCATCTCTCAATACAACAATTCTTTGACAAACATCAAAAACTTCATCGAGATAATGCGATATATAAATTATACCTACTCCAGCTTTTCTTGTTTTTTCTAGAGCTTCAAATAATGTTTTTGATTCTTTACTGGTTAAAGCTGCTGTTGGTTCGTCCATAATAAGTATCTTAGCTTTACCAACCATAGCTCTTGCAATTTCTACTATTCTTTGTTCAGGTAATGTTAATTCTTTAATTTGTTTTTTTACGTTTATATCGAGTCCTAAATCTAATAATTTTTCACGCGCTATTTCATTCATTAATTTTTGATCTGTAAATTCTATTCCAGCTATTTTTTTTGTTGGTAAATTACCTAGCATTAAATTTTCTGCTACTGTCATTTCAGAATGAATTGAGAGTTCTTGAGGTAATAAACCTACACCTGATTTAATTGAGTCTGATGAACTTTTTATAATTACTTCATTGTTTGAAATAAAAATATTACCTTTATCTTTTGAATATATTCCTGATAAAATTTTAATTAAAGTAGATTTGCCAGCACCATTTGAACCTAATAAACCAAGACATTCCCCTTCATGTAAATTAAGCTCTACTTCATCAAGTACAGCTACTCCGGAGAATGTTTTTCTAATCCCCTTCATGGATAAAAGTGTATTATTCATATACGCTTATGAGGCCTCATATTTTAGTACAAGGCCTCAATAATAATAGTTTTAATCAGATGGTATTAGATTAAGAACATCTGCCATTGCTGGATCTGCTCTAACCTCAGCTAAATGAGCTGAAAAAGCTTCTTGAGGAAAAGTCCATGAAGCAGCTACATCATCATCTCTGCAAGTTCTATCAGGATAATACTCACAAATATTAGATGGAGACACCATCACGTGATTCATTAGAACAACATCATCAACAGGCTTGTTAGCAAGATTTGATAGTGCCATTGGAATTAAATAGTTTCCATATCTTTCTGGAAAGTATCCGACAGACGCAATAAATTCAGGTTCATTCATCATTGTATCCAATTCATCTGCACCCATTCCAACAACTATTGCATCATCACTTCTGTTAGCACCTTGCACAGCACGTAGTGCTCCGGTAGATGTTTGATCATTGATAGCAGTAATTAAAATTGGTGCTCCTTCAGGAATTCTTCCAATTACGTTATTCATTTCTTGGAAACTTAATTCTAAAGTTTGTTTAGCATCATATACAATTACTCTGTCATCAGTAATATCAGGTAAAACTGCTCTAGCACCTGCTTCTTGACCACCAGATCTCATTGCAACTACTGCACCAGATTGTGGAAGAGCTCCAATTACTAAGTAAGCATCTTTTCCTACGTCAGGACCCCACTTCGTAATAGCTGCGGTAGCAAGATGAACACCACCTATATAACCAGATTTTGGATTATTAGCTCCAAAAAAACCAGCGCCAGGCATTGGAATGTCAATTGCAGTTACTCCAATTCCATTCATGTTCATTTTGTTCATTATCATTTCACCAAATGCAGCATCTGTTTGAAACTCAATTACATAATCAACGTTTCTTGTAATATAACTTTCTGCATTTGCCATTGCAGTTGCTCCATCTAACAAGTTGTCAGTAACTAGAATTTCAATACCTGCAGCTTCTGCATTTGCTAAGATACCTTCTTCAACAAGCGCACAGAAGGCAATATCTCTTTGAAGATTTGCAAAACCAAAAACATAGTTTTTACCATTTTTTGGTGGATTAACTTTCATAGCTTCTTCCACCATTGCTTTTAATTCTGATTCACTTAACATACTCGCATCATGATTGTTTGCATCAAAATGTCCACCAGCTGAAGCAAAAGTTGCTGTTAAAGTAAAGACTAAAGCAATAATTGTACTTTTTAAAAATTTAATTAAATTCATCAAATACCCCCCTTAGTTGATAAAATTATATTATGTTATTATTAACATGAAAATATTACAAGAGAATAGAGAATATAAGAAAATATTTTATAATTAATTATAGCTAATATTTATTGGTGAGTTGGCTTCCATTTATCAAGAGCTTCAAGAAACATCTCCTTTTCACCTTTTCGCATAGATATATTTGTCTCAGAATAGGGAAAATTTCCAGCTCCTACTTCATTTTTAAATTTGCTAAGAGCAGCAACTCTTTCATTATGTATCTGAGTGTGTAAACGACCCACATTTCCAAATGCATATGCGTGTTTTGGAGGTTTTTTTTCTTCACTTGGTTCTCCACATATATCAGCAACAAAAGACATTATTACATCACCTGCCATTCCTGCACCCAATGAAAATGTAACAATAGAAGTTTTGTAATTTATAGCTTCAAGAACTTCTTCAGCAATACATTCAGCTTCAACTGCAAAAACTCCTACGTCTTCCATTCGTTTTAAAGTTTTAAATATTTGCATTGCTTCATCAGCATTTCTACCCCAACCTCTTAGACCACCACAGTAATGACTAAATGTAGGAATTAAACCGATATGGCTGTGAACAGGAATTCCTTCCTTTGATAATTTTTCCATCACATCATAAGATCTTAAAGTATAGTACATATCTGCACCATTTCTCATAGCATTGAAAGCATGACTCATAATTTCTTTATGTGAATCAAGTTGTGCCCATGGAGTTCCAACGCCTGTAAAATGATTAGGGGCAATAGAGCGAAGTTCTTGAATACTTCTGGGACCTATGACAAATAAATCGATCCCTGCTTCAATACATGCAAGAACTTCTTGTTTGTTTGCAGGATTAGACATCGTAAGTTTAGGTTTTTTTGTATTTGAATCTTTTAAAGCCTTCAAATCTGATACGGTATAATTCCGATGTGCTGGTTTTCTGCTAAAGTCATATATACGCTTCATAAATCGTCATTCAAATTAATTAATTTTATCTTATCGGCAACTAAAATAATAACAAGAAATTTTTATTTATTTTCTAAATTTTTAGTACGTAGCTCTACCACCACTCAAATCAAAGATTGCAGAAGTTGTATAAGAATTTTCCTCTGAAACTAGCCAAGCAACCATTGATGCTAGTTCTTCAACTTTGAGAAATCTATTTCTAGGTATTTTTGATAACATATAATCTATATGCTCTTGACTAATTTGGTCAAAGATTCTTGTTTTAGCGGCAGCAGGAGTAATGCAATTTACTGCTATATTTTTATCTGCTAATTCTTTACCTAAAGATTTGGTTATTGCCATTACACCGGCTTTAGCTGCACTATATGGCATTGCATTTGGATTACCTTCTTTACCAGCTATTGATGCAACGTTTACTATTCTGCCATAATTATTTTTTATCATTTGAGGAACAACGTATTTACAACAATAAAAAACCCCCGTTAGATCAATATCAATAACTTTTTGCCAATCATCATTTGGATATTCCCAAGTTTTATGATTAGGTCCCGCAATACCAGCATTGTTAACTAATATATCAATCCTTCCACATTTTTTTATTGTTTCATTTACAGCAGCTTCAACACTTTCTGCATTGCTGACGTCAGTTTGAATTTTATGAACATTACTTATGGTTTGAAATTCATCTAATAACTTCTTATCATTCTCCCATATAACTACATTTGCACCAGAGTTATGAAATCTTTCAACTACTGCCAATCCAAAACCTTGAACTCCCCCAGTAACAATTGCAACTTTGTCTTTTAGATCTATTTTATTCATAGGTTATAATTACATATACTTTTTAGAGTTAATTAAAATAAATTAATTTAGTTTATTCTCCAAAAGATCTACCTCTAACCTCTTTTTGATTTTCGTAAATAGATCCTACGGAATGAGGTGGAGGGTATGGCATCTTAATTGGATTGTTTTCAACTCTAGCTTGCAAACATGGGTTACCTCTTACGATATTGTCAGTGTATACTTGATATATATTTTTCACAAAATCACCCTCGGAGGTAGTTGGTTTCAAACCTAAATCTAAAATACCTTTTAACGGCCAGGAGTCTGCTGCGGTATAACCCACAAACAATACCCTTCTTGATTTATCTGAATTATTTTTTCTTGAACCATGCAAACTTCTAACATGATGCAAACTTATTGATCCGGCTTTTGCAAGAAATGGTTCAGCAGTTTCTAGATTATAGTTCGATTTAGCAGGATCAACAGCTCCTATAAATATACCATCATGATGATGATCATCTAAGGGGCCTTTATGTGAACCAGGAACTGCCATTAATGGTCCATTCTCTTCTCCACAATCATCTAAGAATATTCCAACTTCTACAATATCATCATTAGTATGTGGATAAAATGCCCAGTCTTGGTGCCATTCAATTGCTTCACCACCCTTAGCACTTTTAAAGTTAAGTTTTGTATGATCTCTTCTGATATCTTTTCCTACTAATTTCTCTACAATATCTAAAATACATGGATCTTTAGTTATGTTTTCATATGTTTTATGAATTAAGTGAGGGTTTTTTAATCTTCTAAGGTTTGGATTATCTGGTGAATGATCTGGAGACAAATCATAAATTTCATCATTTTCTTTTACATCTTTTGAGTTACTTACAAAATCATCTGTGACTTGCTGAAGTTCTTTTAGTTTATCTCCTGGAATAGCACCCTCTACCACTAGGTATCCTTTTTCATTATAAGAACTGATTTGATTTCCTGAAAGCATATAATATTTTTGCCATAAAATTAACTTTTTGCAATAAAAAAGTTATTATTTTTGAGACTTAGAATAAATATAATTTGTTAATATTATCGCTATAATTAACATAGCACCTAGAATTGTTAATTGTGACTCAATTTTTATTCTAGCAACGTTTAGTCCTGCTCTTAAAATAACTACTATCCAAAAAGCTACAAAAGTTCCAAAGATATTTCCTCTGCCACCAAAAATATAAGTGCCTCCTAACATAACCATCAAAACTATTTCAAGTTCCGCTCCTGTAGCCATATTAAATCTTGCAACAGCTAATCTTGAAGTTGTCAAAATACCAGCAATACCACAAACTAAACCTGATAAAGTGAATAATAACAGTTTTATACGATCAACTTTAATTCCAGAATATTTTGCAGTTTGTGGATTTGTGCCGATTAAATAAAGTTGTTTACCATAAATTGTCGAACTCAAGAAAAACCCAACTACAATTGCAAAAACTGTAAATATAATAACTGGTATTGGTATTATTCCTACATAACGATAATCAATACCTATAAACCAAGATGGATAACCACCTAAAGAGAAATCGCTAGCAAGTGATTGTGCTATTCCTCTGTAAAGAGTTAATGTTCCTATTGTTAGTATTATTGATGGTATTTTTAACTGTGTTACGAGAATACCATTAAATAAACCACATAGAGTTCCAGATAAAAGAGCTATTATCATAGACAATGGCATGCCAATTCCTGCGTTATAAGCAGTACCAAATATTACAGCTGTTAGAGCTATCATTGAAGCAATTGATAAATCTATCTCTCCAGAAATGATAATCAATGTTAGTATTATTGCAATCAAACCGTATTCAACATAAGGTGTAGCCGAGTCCATGATAAATGCTAAATCTGCAAAAAATGGTGATAATTGAATTGATGAGATAATTGAGATTATAAGTAAAATTACTGCAACCCATTCAGGTCTTACAATCCAATATCTTAATGTTGGGTTCTCACTTAAATAAATTGAAAATTTTTTAAGCATTAATTCCACCACTTAATTTTTTCATTCTGTAAATTATCAATTGATCAAGAGATAATGCTACTACAATAATCAAACCATAAATTGCTTTTTGAAACTCTCCAGGAATATTCAAAACCGGTAATGCTACATTAATAATTCCTAGAAGAAGTATTCCTAAAAATGTTCCTAATACACTTCCAGAACCGCCAGTAATACTTGTGCCTCCAATAATTACACCTGCAATTACTATAAATTCAATTCCTACCCCGGTTACACCAGGATTCACATATCCAAATCTTGATGCATAAAATAGACCTGCTACACCTGCTAACATTCCACATACACCAAAACAGAATAATGTAACTTTAGTAACATTAATTCCTTTTAAGTGTGCAGCTACTGGATTACTTCCTGTTGCATAAATTTCACGACCTAAAACTGAATGACGCATAACTAAATGAGTAATAATTACAATTATTGCACTAAAAATTAAAATTCCTGGAATTGAGAAAAAAAAAGAAGTTTGAGAAAATGAAACTACGTGTTCTGGAATATCGTTTCTATCAATTTGTCTTCCGCCACTTACAATAAAAACTAAACCTCTATACAAACTCAATGTTCCAAGTGTAACTATAATTGAATGAACATTAAATCTCGTCACTATGAAACCATTTATTAGTCCCATTACTAAACCCACAAAGGCAGTAATAATTAATGATAACCAAAGTGATAATCCAGGGAATTGAATATACAGTAATCCGATTACGATTGCTGAAAATGCTAATATTGACCCAATAGATATATCAACATGTCTGCAAATGATAACCATCATTTGACCCATTGCCATGACTAAGATTAATGGTATTGCAAGAAACACAGCACGCCAGCTATCTATCGTCATAAATCTTGGATCTATTATTGATGCAACAACAACAAAAACGACAATTATAGAAAAAATTCCAAGTTCTCTTATTCTCAAAAATTTATCAAATAATGTCATATTAATTTATTGCATAACTCATAATATTTTCTTGTGTTGCCTCTTCGTTATTTAATATTTTTGTAATTTTTCCCTCTCGCATTACTATTATTCGATGTGATAAAGATAGTATTTCAGGCAACTCTGAAGAAATTAAAATTATTGCAGTACCTTCTTTAGCCAATTGATTAATAATTTCATACATTTCTGATTTTACTCCAACATCAACTCCTCTAGTAGGTTCATCTAAAATTAAAACTTTAGGCCTAGAAAGTAACCATTTAGAAATTATACATTTTTGTTGATTGCCACCGGACAGCTCTTCAATTAACTGTCTTCCAGATGTTAGGACAATATTAAATTTTTTAATATAGTCTTTTGTCATTGAAGTAACAATTTTAGTATTTATTAGACCTAAATTATTAGATATGTCTTTTGGTACTGCTGATGTTACATTATCCTCTACAGCAACAGGGCCAAAAATACCCATTTGTTTTCTATCTTCAGGTACATAGGCAAAACCTCTATTAATTGCCTCATTAGGAGAATTATTTATAATACTTTTATCTTTAAAAATTATTTGACCTTTATCAAATTTTTCTGCACCAAAAATACTTTTTGCTACTTCAGTTCTTCCAGCCCCTACAAGACCTGCAAACCCCAATATTTCTCCTTTTTTTAAATTAAACGAAATATCATCAAATTTTTTTGATAAAGAAAGGTTTTTTACATTCAAAATATAATCTTCTGTTTTAAGAAATTCATTGTCTTTAACTTCTGTATCATCAATATTTCTGCCAATCATAAA
This sequence comes from uncultured Alphaproteobacteria bacterium, assembly GCA_902593125.1. GTDB lineage: Bacteria > Pseudomonadota > Alphaproteobacteria > HIMB59 > CACPNW01. The sequence goes on along the minus strand of CACJGU010000010.1, from coordinate 32,737 downwards.
TTTTATAATTTGTTCATTGGTTACTTCATTTATATTTTTTGTAGTAATTAAATCTCCATCTCTAAAAATAGTTACTCTGTCTGAAATTTGCCTAATCTCTTCTAATCTATGGCTAATAAAAATAATTGCCATTCCATTTGATTTTAGTTTATTAACAATTTCAAATAATTTACCTACCTCATTTGGTGTTAATGGTGAAGTAGGTTCATCCATTATTAATACTTTGGAATTTTTAGAAAGAGCTCCAGCAATTTCTATCATTTGCTGATCTGCAATTGATAAGCCATCCATAATTATTTTTGGATCAATTTTTAATCCTATTGACTCTAAAATTTCATTTGACCTACTATTAATTTCTTGCCACTTGACTCTTGATAAGTTGTTTCCATCCATATGACCCATGAAAATATTTTCTGCTACTGAAAGATGGGAAAATGATTGGGGTTCCTGGTGAATTAATGAAACTCCATTTCGCTGTGCTACTATTGGGGATGTAATTTCTACATTTTTTTCATCCAAATAAATATTTCCCTCAGTTGGAGTATAAACACCGCTTAGTATTTTTACAAATGTAGACTTACCAGCTCCATTTTCTCCAACTAAAGCATGAACTTCACCTGGCTTGAGATCAAAATCTACATTTCGTAGAACATTAACACCACTAAATGTTTTACCAATATTATGAGTTTTTAATTGCATACATACTCTCTATACATATTGTAGGTTAATTTTTTATAAATAATAAGTAAAAATATCAATTAATTCTTGATAAAAATTTAATTTTATTCAAAGTAATATTTATAATTCAATAGGAGGAATAATGAATAAAATATTCAAATTAATTTCTGCTGGTATTATAAGTTTGTTACTTACGACTGGAGTTTTTGCACAAACTGAAGTTGTATACATACCAAAAAATACTGGTAACCCATATTTCGATTCAATTATTAAAGGTTTCGAAATTGGAGCAGAAAAATATGGTTACAATTTTTCAACAGTAGCTCCTGCTACTGCTGATGCTACTTCACAATTACCTTTCATTAAGGCTGAAATTCAAAGAGGTGTTGACGTTATTGCGATTTCTCCAAACTCAAATGATGCCCTTAATACTGTTTTTGATCAAGCTAGAAAAAAAGGTATAATTGTAATGGTAGTAAACGGTGATATTCCTGGCAGTGAAGCTCATAGAGACTTAGCGATTATGCCGGTTGATTTCTCGACAGTTGGAACTGCGCAAATGACTCTGATGGGTCAATTGATTGATCACAAAGGTCAGTTTGCAATTTTAAGTGCAACTACTGATGCTCCAGATCAAAATACTTGGATCAAAGATATGGAAGAAAACATAATCGGTAAAGGTATGTTCTCTGATATGGAATATCTTGGTGTTGTATACGGAGATGATGATCCACAAAAAAGTACAACTGAAGCAGAAGCTTTACTTGCTAAGTATCCAGATCTAAGAGGAATTATTTCTCCAACAACTGTTGGTGTAGCGGCTGCTGCACAAGTTGTAGAGTCTGCAGGAAAGTGTGATCAAGTACAAGTAACAGGTCTTGGAACTCCAAACCAAATGAGACCATTCCTAAAAAGTGGATGTGTAAAAGCATTCCAATTATGGGATCCATCTGTTGAAGGTGAAATAGCAGGTTATTTATCTGTTCAAATGGTTGAAAATGGTATGAAGCTGTCAGAAGGTATGACTATCAGTGTTCCAGATCAAGGTGATGTTGTAATAAATGCTAATAATTTAATTTATGCAGCACCAATGCTTGATTTTGTCCCTGACAATATCGATAATTTCAACTTCTAATTTATTAATTGAAGAGCAATAGAAATATTGCTCTTCATAAATTTATAAAATGGATAATTTACCTATAGTAGACGCTCATCACCATTTATGGGATTTAGAAAATGAGAAAACTAAATACTCCTGGTTAATGGTTAAAGAGGGAGAGGCTTTTTTTGGTGATTATGGAGCTATTAGAAAAAGCTATAAATTAGAAAATTATCTTAATGATGCTAAAAATCAAAACTTAATAAAATCAGTTCATGTGCAAGCAGAACATGATGATGATAGTCCTGTTAGCGAAACTGAATGGCTTCAAACACTAGCCGATAATCATAATTCCAAACTACCAAATGCAATCGTTGCATTTGCAGATTTTTCCAAAGATAACATAGTAGAGATACTTGATCGACATCAAGAATATAAAAATACTAGAGGAATTAGACAAATTTTATCTTTCAATACTGATGAGCCAAAATATTCACATGCTTCAGAAGATTTTATGAAAAATACAAAATGGCTGAATAACTTTAAAAATTTAAAAAATAGAAATTTATCTTTTGATATTCAAATTTATCCTCATCAAATGGATGATGCGTTAAATTTAGCTAAAGATAATCATGATATATTATTTATTTTAAATCACACTGGTGAACCCTGTTATCAATCTGAAGAGTACATCTTGCATTGGGAAAATAATATGAAAAAAATTGCAGATTGTGAAAATATTGTAACAAAAATTTCTGGTCTTGGAATGTTTAATCCAAATTGGACAACTGATAGTACAAAAATATTTGTTGAAAAAACTATTGAAATATTTGGGATTGAGAGATGTATGTTTGCTTCTAACTTTCCAGTTGATAAAATTTTCAATACTTTTGATAATTATTGGAACTCTTTTAAAACTATTACAAAAAACTACTCTGATAATGAAAAAATAAAGTTGTTTTCTTCTAATGCAGAAAAGTATTATAGAATTTAATAATGTCCTCAAAAATTAAAGACGTAAGAGCAAAATTATATACGTGGAAGGGTCCTATCCAAAAAATACATGATAATTTTTGCACTAGTGCAGCAGACTTGTTAAATAAAGAAAATATTAGTGCTGATGGTATGTCAACTTTTAAATTTTTAAGTTGGTTAGTTGTTGAAGTTGAAACAGAAGATGGACATATTGGTCTTGGTAATGCTGCTCTATCTCCAAAACCGTGTAAGTCTGTCGTTGATAATTATTTAAAGCCTGCAATCATTGGAGAAAGTATCTGGGATTATGAACATATTTGGCAAAAAATGTATCGACAAACTTTAGCTTGGGGAAGAAAAGGTGTTGGTATGACAGCAATAAGTGCTGTTGATATAGCAATATGGGATGCTTTGGGTAAAGCGGCTAAGCAACCTGTGTACAGTCTTTTAGGAGGTAAAACCAAAGATAAACTACCTTGCTATGCTAGCAAATTATATAGTCAACCTCTAGATACATTAGCAAAAGAAGCGCAAGAATATTTAGATCAGGGTTTTAAAGCTATGAAACTACGTTTTGGTTGGGGTCCAAAAGATGGCGCAGAGGGTATGAATAAAAATATAGAATTAATTAAAACAGTTAGATCAGTAGTTGGTGATAATGTTGACTTAATGGCGGATGTTTATATGGGATGGACATTTGAATATGCAAAAAGAATGATGAGATTAATTGATAATGAAAATTTAAGATGGTTAGAGGAGCCAGTGATTGCTGATGATATTGATGGATATGCTGATTTAAAAGCTTCTTGTAGAACTCCTATTTCAGGAGGCGAACATGAATACACATTATATGGCTTTAGACAACTTTTAGAAAAAAAAGCTGTAGATGTGGTTCAATTTGATACTAATAGAGTAGGTGGGATCACACAAGCACATAAAATCTGTGCTTTAGCAGAAGCCTTTCAGATACCTGTAATTCCTCATGCTGGGCAAGTACATAATTTTCATGTTTCAATGAGTAGTATAAATGCACCTATTGTTGAATATTTTCCTTTTTGGCCAGTAGAAATTGGCAATGAATTATTTTGGTATATTTTTGATGGAGAACCACAAGCTAAAAATGGTCATATAGAATTAGATGAAAAGAAAAACGGTTTAGGAATCGAATTGTCTAAAAAATATTTAGATAGCTTTGAAATTACAGAATAAAAAATTGTTTATTTTGTATAATTAATGACTGTGTCTTTTTACCTCTGAGCCACGTTTACCAACTAAAAAATCTAAATCTGCACCAGTATCTGCTTGAGTAACATGATCAATGTACATCTTTTGATAACCACTGGTAATATCTGGTAAAATTGGCTTATATTTATCCAATCTTTCTTTGATAATATCATCGCTTACTAAAAGATTCATAGACCCAATTTCTACATCAATCTCAATATAGTCGTTATTTTGAACTGCAGCTAATGGTCCTTTGATTGCTGCCTCTGGAGCAGTATGAAGAATTACGGTGCCATAAGCAGTCCCACTCATTCTTGCATCTGATATCCTTATCATATCTCTAATACCTTTTTTAAGAACTTTTTGTGGTAAACGCATATTTCCTACTTCAGCCATTCCCGGATATCCTTTAGGACCACAATTTTTTAAAACTAAAATTGAGTTTTCATCTACATCTAAATTTGGATCATCAATTTTTTTATGAAATTCTTCTACACTTTCAAAAACAACTGCTCTGCCTTTATGTTTCATTAGATTTTGACTTGCTGCAGATGGTTTAATTATTGCCCCATTAGGCGCTATGTTACCTCTTAAGACTTTTATTCCTCCATCAGATACTAAAGGATTATCAAATTCTTTAATAACATCATTATTCCAGCATTTTGCATTGTGATTGTTTTCAAATATCGTTTTACCATTTACTGTAAGTGAATTTTTATTAAGGATATTTTTTTCGAGAAGTCTTTTTATTACAACAGGCACACCTCCAGCATAATAAAAATCTTCCATTAAATATTTACCAGATGGCTGCAAGTTAACTAAAGTTGGAATATTTTTTCCAGAGGTCTCCCAATCATTCAATTTTAAATCTATTTCTAATCTTCCAGCAATTGCAGCTAAATGTATTACTGCATTTGTTGATCCGCCTATTGCTCCATTTACCTTGATAGCGTTTTCAAATGATTTTTTATTTACTATTTTTGACATGATTAAATTTTCATTAACCATTTCTACAATTCTTTTTCCTGACATATGTGCAAGTGCATATCTTCTTGAGTCAACAGCTGGTATTGCTGCATTATTTGGAAGAGACATTCCTAGAGCCTCTACCATACTGCCCATTGTTGATGCAGTTCCCATTGTCATACAATTACCTTTTGATCGACTCATTGAAATTTCTGCTTCAATAAAATCATTTTCTGAAATTTTTCCAGCACTTAAGTCTGCATCTAGTTGCCAAACTCCAGTACCAGAACCAATTGTTTCACCTTTATGGTGCCCATTTAGCATTGGACCTCCTGATACACCTATGGTAGGTAGGTCAACACTTGCTGCACCCATTAACAAAGATGGTGTTGTTTTATCACAACCCATTAGCAGAACCACGCCATCTATTGGATTACCTCTAATAGCTTCCTCAACATCCATACTTGCTAAATTTCTAAAAAGCATTGCAGTGGGTCTTAAATTTGACTCACTTGCTGAAAATACTGGAAATTCGAGAGGAAACCCACCTGCTTCATAAACTCCTTTTTTCACTGACTCTGCAATTTCTCGAAAATGACCATTACATGGAGTAAGTTCTGACCATGTATTACAGATTCCAATTACAGGTCTACCATCAAATAAATGATTTGGATGACCTTGATTTCTCATCCATCCTCTATGAATAAAAGTGTCTCTTCTATGTGATTTTGAATTATACCAAGCTGCAGATCTAAATTTATTTTTTTTTGTCATTAAAAATATCCTAAGGATTTAGCAATATTTTTTGTTTTTGTAATTCCATAGTCCGTAGGTGATAGAAATGGCTTGCGATCATATACATTCTTTACTCCCATCCTAAATGCACATACTCTCTTACCGTAACAAATTAGAGAGTCAATCGATTGCATAATAAATATTATATATGGTAATATATTTTTATATTCTTTTTCAGCACTTTTAATTCTATTTTTTTTAAAAAATTTATAAATTTTTATAAATTTATCAGCACCATCTAAGCAAGGAACAATACCTTTACAACCAACACGAAAATTATCAACTATCTCCTGACCACCTCTACCATTAAAAACTATAAGATCTTTTGGATATTTTTTTATTTCTTGTTGTATGAGAAAAGAAGATGCCTCACCTTTTATTGCTCTAAAATTATCATATTGAGAATATAAATCTATAATATCTTTTGCTGATAAACCAACACCTATATATTCCTTGGCATTCTGTATACCTGTAAGTGTATTTTTTGTAAGAGGCATTAATTTTTTAAAAAAATTTAAACAATCTTCATCTGTAGTATTTTTTGAAACTAAAGGTTGCAAGATTAACCAATCAGCATTGTTTGATTTTGCAACATTAATCATTTTTTTATATTCATTTAAGTTTTTAGATTGAATTGTTACTGCTTTAGGTAATTTTGTTGAAACTGTTGATGAAACTAATTCTATAATTTTTGTTTTTTCTCTAAATGATAATTTGTTAACTTCTGTTGCTAATCCTAAACAAGCAACACCTTGTGAGCCTTGATTTTCAATTAATAGGATCTGTTCTCGCATTAATTTATAGTCAATTGAATTATCTTTATTAAAAAAAGTATAAAGAATTGGAAAAATTCCGTTTATTTTTTTTTGGTAGTTTTTTATCACCAATCTACTACTGTCCCATCATTTAAATATGCATCTGTAGGTGTATAGATTTCCTCCTTATACGGGTGTTTATTTGCCTCTTTTTCATTTACTTCTATTCCCAAACCTGGTGTATCAGGAATAGACCAAAATCCCCCCTCTCTGGTTATTGGTGATTTAGAAATGACATCATCATACCAAGGAACAGATTTATCCATAACTTCTTGTATTATATGATTTGGTGTTGATGCAGCAAAATGTAATGCAGCAGCACCAGCTATAGGCCCATTAGGATTATGAGGAGCTACCCCAATATTTGCAACTGCTGCTGCTGCTGCTATGTTCTTGGCCTCTAATAATCCCCCACAATGATTTAGATCTGGCTGAACAATATCAACTGCTCTTTTATATATCAGTTGTTCAAATTCTTGATGGCCAATTAGTCTTTCACCTGTAGCTAATGGACAATTTATTGAATTTTTTATTTGTAAAAAGGTATCATCATCTCCAGGTAATATAGGTTCTTCAACAAACATTGGATTATAAGGCTCTAACTCTTTAATATATTGAATTGCAGAAATACCAGAACCACATCTTCCATGAAAATCAACCATGATATCAATTTTGTCACCTACGGTTTCACGAAGAGAAGCCATTAATGTATTTACTTTTTTTAAATTACCAATTGAGTTTGTATAGTGAGTGAATGGAATAAATACAACTTTGAAAGAATTGTAACCATTATTGACAAGAGACATTGCATGATCATTTAATTTTGAAGTTTCCATTGTGTCTCTATATACAGCTTGCATATCTCCCAAACCCAAATGAGTATAAATCTTTATTTTATCTCTTACTTTTCCTCCTAGTAATTGCCAAACTGGAGTATTTAAACTTTTACCTAATATATCCCATAGAGCGTGTTCAATTCCACTAATAGCAGTCATTCCTATAACACCCATTTTCCAAAAGCCATGTTTAGTCATAATTTGAAAATTCTGCTTTATATTTCTTGGATCTTTACCAACTAATAATGGTTTTAAATCTTCAATTGCGCCTGCAACCGCTCTAGTTTTCCATTCAACAGTTGCTTCTCCCCATCCATAAATATCAGAGTCTGTTATTACTTTTACAAACACCCAGTTACGCATTTCAGCATTTACTATTTTTGTTTGAATATCTTTAATTTTCATTTTTAAAATAACTGTTTTTTATTAACAAAGATTTCTACATCAACATTATACTGTTCTAAAGCTTTTTGGTTAATTTTCATTCCATGGCCTACATCTAGTGGTAAATTAATCATGCCATTATGATCTTTTGTTATGTGATTTTCTGTAATATCCCAAGCTAATGATTTTAATTGCATAGGATATTCTGCGTAAATACTAAATGTAGAACTTGCGTATGGTTGAATTGATGAGGAAAGTTGTAAATGTGATGTAAATGTATGATTTACATATTGAACCTTATTTTTTTCTGCAAAATTACAAATTTCATTTCCCGCTAAAATACCTCCTGCTATTCCTGCATCAATTTGTATAAATTTAACTTTACCATAATTTATTAGATTTTTTGCAGATTCAATTGAATGACATGATTCCCCACCTGCTAAAGGTAAGTTGGATGTTGAAGAAAGCTGACTATATTCATAATAAGCATCTGTATAAAAAGGTTCTTCAAGCCATGTAATATTATTATCTTTAAATATTTTAGATCTTTTTGATGCCTCTTCAATATCTGTACCCCAGATTGCACCTACATCGATCATAAGTTTGATTTCATTACCTAGCGCTTCTCTGGCTGCAACTAAATGTTCTTGATCTTGAGAAAAATTTAAACCAAAATTTTGCCAGCCAAATTTTACTGCTTTAAAATTTTGTTTTTTTAAATCACTTGCAATTTTAAATGTATCTTGAGGGTTATTACCAAATAAAACGGAGGCATAAGCTATTTTTGGTTGAGAACTAGAGTGTCCAATCAATGAATAAATTGTAGTACTCTCCTTTTTTGCTAGCAAATCTAACAAGGCTACTTCAATACCTGAAAAAGTATGAGGGGTCTGAGCTATCATTAATGATTTTTGTTTAACTTCATGAATAATTTTTTTTAGGTCATTTATGTTATTCAGTTCCTTATCAAGCACTGAGTTTTTTATCGGATTAGCTGCTGAATGTGATTTTGGACAAATAAAATTAGCTATAGATGTAAGAGGAGATGCTTCACACTCACCCCATCCTTGAAGACCACCTCCTTCTACTTTTACAATTAATGCATCTTGACTTCCATCTGCCTCATCAAGTATTTCAGGCATAGAAAGATAATACAATTCTATATTTTCAATTTTCACAAGTTAGTTTGCGCCAGTATCTTCATTCTCATGAATTTTAAGAGTAATACCCCCGTCTACAATTATATTTGCTCCAATCATGTAATTACATTCATCAGAGGACATAAATAATATAGTATTTGCTATTTCTGTCGTTGTACCCATTCTTCTAATTGGTTGTCTAAATTCAGCTTCCTTTCGAGCAGCTTCTGGATCTGGCTTTGTACTAAAAAATCTTTCTAAAATTGGTGTGTCTGTGTATCCTGGAGATATACAATTAATTTTTATTCCTTTTGCAGCATAATCGACAGCTAATGCTCGAGTTAGACCTATCACACCATGTTTTGCAACAGGATAGGGAAAACAATTTGGTATAATTTGAAAACCATGGACCGAAGAAATATTAACAATCGAGCCCTTACCTTTTTCAAGCATAAAAGGTAGAACTGCTTTACAACCATACCATACGCCATCTAGATCAACAGAAAATGCTCTTTTCCATTCATCATCAGACATCTTTAAAGGCTCACTAAAAACATTAATTCCAGCGTTATTAATTAGTATATCTGGTGAACCAAATTGTTTAACTGCACCATTAACCATATCATTAACTGAATTAAAATCTGAAACATCAGTCTCTATAAACTTTGCTTGATTATTTTTTTTATTAATATTTTCTTCAACTAGTTTACCAGTTGATTTATCTAGCTCTGCAATGATAACCTTTGCACCCTCCTCTGCAAAACGTTCAGCAGTTGTTTGGCCAATCCCAGAGCCTGATCCAGTTACAATTACAACTTTATCTAAAAATCTTTTATTCATAAAAAATAATTTTAACTACCAAATTTAAAATCCGCCTTGCCTTTTACAGAAGCATTATATGCAAATACACTTCCTGCTAATGGATTATTATTCAATTCCTCTTCAGTCATTCCCATTCTTGCTGTTGTAATAAATAAAGTCTTCAGATCAGATCCTCCAAAAGTACAACTTGTAACATTCGGTACAGGTAAATCAATAACAGTATCGAGTTTACCATTTGGGTCAAATCTAGCTACACATGACCCACTCCAACGACAGCTCCATAAAAAACCTTCAGAGTCAACAGTTGATCCATCCGGGTATCCTCTGTCGAACTTAATAAACTCTCTCTTATTAAGAATTTTATTTTCATGATGATTATAGTCATAGACATCAATAATACCAGTTAGTGTATCAGTAAAATAAAACTTATCATTGTTTGGACTCCATGCAAACGTATTGGATATTCCAATATCATTTACATGATTTGTAACTTTAAAATCTTTATCAATACTATAGATAGAACCTGAATTTTTAGTAATTTCTATATCTGAGCCATCAGGTGAAATATTGTTTTGCATTGTACCTACCCAGAAATTTCCAAGAAAATCAGCGGCACCATCATTACATCTATTATTTGGTTTTTCTGTCTCTAAATCTAAAATTTTGGAAAATTTTTTATTTGTTGTATTGAAATTATTTATACCGTAATGGGACGCAATTAGAACATCATTGTTTGGTCTTATTGCCATAGCGGTTATCATTTCCGGCATATCAAATTGTAAAGTATTGTTAATTTCTAAATTATGTTTGTAGAGCTTTGAGGGCATTGGTATATCAAGCCAGTAAAGGGTTTGATTATCATTATCCCAAGTTATACCTTCACCTAACTTATTTTTACAATCAATAAATAATTCTGCTTTATTCACGCAGGAATTGAAACTGCAATTTTGTAATGTGGATCCTTAGCTTGTTTAAACATCGCAGGAAGAATTTCTTTATATGCTCCCCACAAACCCTTTCTTGCAGGAGGCATTTGATCTTTTAATAGCTCATGTAACTTAGGTAAGTTATAAGATGGTACCTGTGGAAACATGTGATGCTCAATGTGATATTCCATTTGCCAATATAAAAAACTGAAGATTGGATTTAATTTGACTGTTCTTGTTGTGTATCTATGATCTTTAACATTTTCTTGCAAACCTGCATGTTGAGTTAAACCAAATAAAGATATCAAAGTTTTGCCATAGAAATTCGGCAATACAATAAACAGTAATGGTAACCAAGATTGAAAATAGATAGATACAACTATAGTTGCTACCCATATAAAAACATGACTTCTAGCAGACCATCTACATTTAGATCTTTCTTTTTCTGGTATACAAACTTTCATAACCTCCGTAGTAACACCAAAAGCATGTTTTAGAGTTTCCCAATGAAGTGATTTAGTAAAAAATATAAAACCTGAGAATGGAACATACCATGAGAAAAACATTATTAAATCAGTAGGTTTTTGAACATGGATTTCAAAATCAAGTGGATCTGTAAAGATTGTATGAGAGTGATGATGAAAATGAGAGTATCTCCATCTAATAGGTTCAAAGTTGTCCATGAAACTAGCAATATAATAAAAGAAATCATTCCAAAATTTACTTTTAAATGCAGTTCTATGTCCAGTTTCATGCCAGAGAGCATCAGCACATCCCCATATATTTCCATAAATAAAGAAAAAAAGCAAACACCACCAGGTGCCCCAAGTTGCATAAGCTAAATAACCAAAGAAAAACAATGCAGAGAAATAAATAATCATGTGCTTGAAACCTTGCCAATCAGATTTCTTGCAAAGTTTTTTAAATTCTCTTTTATCTATCTTGCATCGATACCAATTATTTAGATCTACTTCCATATTCTTATAAACATCTAAATTATTAAATTTATTAATAATAAAATCAACTTTATTTTATAACACATCCCCTGCGGCATCCTGTTTCAATTATAAATAATGCTTAAATATATTATAAATTATCTTTGTATTATTTGGTTTTTCCTTATAAGTTAAAATTATTAATACATAATTTAGGGAGGAATAATGAAAAAATTATTATCTTTAATTGCTGTTTTCTTTGCTTTTACAGCGGGTTCAGCATTAGCAAAAAACGACTATACTTGCGACAAGAAGTTCATATTCTTTCCAGGTGGACCTGAAGGAGGGCCATTTGGAACAATAGTTTATAATGGAGCAGTAGCTGCTGCAGAACACACTGGTTGTGATGTAGACTATTACTGGTCACAGTGGAACTCTGAAATCATGATTAAGCAATTTAAAGAAGCTGTTGCGCTTCAACCTGACGGTATTGCTATTTATGGTTTCCCTGGTGATGAAGCTATGAGACCTATTATTAAGGAGGCAAGAGAAATGGGTATTGTTATTACAACAATGAACACACCTCTTCCAGATTTGGAATCAGAATATAAAACTGAAGGTTTTGGTTATGCAGGTGCAGACTTGTTTGATGCTGGTTACAACCTAGGTAAAAAAGCTGTTGAAGTTTGTGGATTACAAGCTGGAGATAAAGCTTTTATTTGGGGACTAGCAAGTATGCCAAACAGAGGTGAAAGAACTAAGGGAGCAATTGCAGGTGTTGAAGATATGGGCGTAGAAGTTGTGTATCAAGAGATTCCTGATAATGTCAACTCAGATGCATCTCAAGGAACACCAATGTATGTTTCAACTTATAGTGCTAATCCAGACATTAAAATGGCTATTACTGATCATGGTGGTTTAACTGCAAGTTTACCAACATACATGAAAGCAGCTGGACATGGTACAGAAGAAGTATGTGGAGCAGGATTTGATTTATCTGCACCTATTGTTGATGGAATAAATTCTGGCTATATTGATGTTGTAATTGATCAACAGCCTTTCATTCAAGGATATATTCCAATTGTACAACTCTTTTTAAGTACAAAATATGGTATGGCTGGACTAGCTATGGACACTGGGGCGGCATTTGTTACGGCAGATAATGTTGAAGCAATAGCGCCATTGGCTGCAGTTCAAATTAGATAAATATATAACTACAAACCTGCCTTTAGGCAGGTTTGTAAACAATTATGTCAACAGAACTTTTAAAATTAGAAAATATTTATAAAAACTTTGGTAATGTCAAAGTACTCAAAGATGTAAATATAACTATTAACAAAGGCGAAGTAGTTGCCTTAATAGGTGATAATGGTGCAGGAAAATCAACCCTAATTAAAGTTATTACTGGTGTTCATAGACCTAATTCAGGAAAAATTTTTTTTAAAGAAAGTGAAGTTGAAATTAAATCTGTTTCTCAGTCTAGAAAAATGGGTATTGAAGCTGTTTACCAAGAAAGAGCACTGTGTGACCAACAAGAACTTTATAGGAATATATTTGCAGGTAGAGAAATAACTAATTCATTTGGTTTTTTAAAAATTAGACAACAAAGAAAAGAGGCTGAGCGTATTTTAAGAGACTATATTGGATTTACATCTAAAGCAATAACTGTTGACTCTCAAGTCATGGGTTTATCAGGTGGTGAAAAGCAAGGTGTTGCTTTTGGAAGATCTTTATATTTTAATTCAGATTTAATAGTATTAGATGAGCCAACTATGGGGTTATCTATACAAGAAACAGAGAAGGTTCTAAATTTTGTTAAAGGATTAAAAAATGAAAACAAATCTGCTATTTTTATCGATCATAATATAATTCATGTATATGGCGCAGCTGATCGATTTATAATTTTAGATAGAGGTGAGGTTGTAGGAGAATTTTTAAAAAATCAAATATCGCGTGAAGAATTAGTTAAAAAAATGATACAGTTACACGAATCAGGAAAGATTAAAGTCGAATAATTATGAGTAGTATTCTAAATAGTTACTTTGTTAAAACTCATCGTTTAGAAATTAGTATTACTATAATTGCTATAGTGCTTTTTTTAATTTATTTTTTTGGTGCAACTCATGTATTTACAAGATTTCCAATTTACAGAGCATTTATGCAATCAATGCCATTTTTTGGTATCATTGCTATCTCTGCAACTTTTGTTGTCACTTTAGGTGAGATAGATTTATCTTTTCCATCAATCGTCGGTATCACTTCTTTAACTTTTGGTATGTTATTAACTTCAACAGATGGAAATTTTTTTATTTCATTTGCTCTTGCTACTGCTCTTGGGATGTTTGCTGGGTTAGTAAATGGACTTTTAGTTACTAAGATTGGTATACCTTCAATTGTTGCTACAATTGGTACATTATTTTTTTGGAGAGGATTGGTAAATGTAATTTCACAAGGCAGTGGAATTGCAATTGTTGATGAAGCAGATGGAACATGGCATCATATGATATTTGTAGATAAATTATTTGGAATTATACCAGCTCAATTTATTTGGTTTGTTGTGCTAACGGGTCTAATGCAATGGGTTTATCGTTATCATAAGTTTGGTAATCATATTCATTTCGTTGGTGATAATAAAGCTAGTGCTCAAATGATGGGAATAGATGTTGATAGAGTTAAAATAATCGCTTTTGTCCAATTGGGATTTTTTTCTGCATTAGCTGGTATTTTTACTATGTATGAAATGCTATACTTTTGGCCTACACAAGGCTCAGGTCTTATGCTTACTACACTTGCAGCAGTTTTTGTTGGAGGTACATCAGTGTTTGGTGGAAAAGGAACAGTATATGGCACATTTATTGGAGTATTAATTATTGGCTCTCTTGAATCTGGAATAGTTGCCTTAGGACTATCTGGATTTTATGTTCAATTCATTAATGGTTTAATGATTACTATTGCTGTTACGATATATGCTCTAATTCAGAAAAGAAAGAATTAGCTTATAATACTTATTATAATTCTTTAAAAATTGTTTCAGCGCTACTAACATTAAATTCTCCTGATTTTTCAATATAAAGTTTTTCTATTTTATTATTTATTATTAACATTGAAAAACGATTGCATCTTTTTCCCATATAATTTTTTGATTTATCAGTTAGTAAATTAAAATAAGAAGTTATATCCGCATTTCCATCTGCAATACCATGAATATTTTGATCATCTGCATAACTTAATAACCACGATTTCATTACGTGCTCATCATTTACTGAAAGACAATAAATATCATCGATATTTTTGTTTTTAAATTGATTATAAAATTTAATATAACCAGGTAAATGCTTTTCTGAGCATGTTGGTGTGAATGCTCCTGGGACGCCAAAAAGAATAACTTTTTTATTTATAAATTCAGAGTCTAAAAAATCTATATTAGATATTCCATTTTTAATAATTGGAACTTTGATGTTAGGAACATAAGAAGTCATTGATTTATTTTTCCAAATGATTCTATAATTTCTTTTTGAGTCAATAATTCAGACATTATTATTCCATTAGGAAATTTCTTTGAATATAAAGCATTAAATGGAATTCCAAATTTATTGTACTCTTTCAAGAAATTACCAATTTTGTTATTTGGCAGTGTCCAATCTCCCCTAACTAAAATAACATTATTATCATTAAAAAGATTTAGAATTTTTTTTGAATTTATTACATTTTTCTTATTAAATTGACAAGTGATACACCAATCAGCTGTTATATCCAAAAAAACTATTTCATCATTTTGAATTAAAGAGTTAATTTCAGTTTTATCGAAATTTACCCATTTGTCATTTGATTCAACTTGATTATTATTTTTAAAAATATCAATTGAAGATGAGACGAAAAAAGAAATAATTAAAAATGGTACAATTAAAATATTGTAAAATTTTAACCTTAGAGAAATAGTTATAAAAATAAATAAAAATAAAAAGGATAACAAAAATAAATAGTTAAAATATGCTAGCAATATATTTAGCAGCCATAAAATAGTAAGTAATAACAATAGAGATAAAAAATATTTAAAGTAAATTGTCCATTTTCCAGGTCTAGGTAATCGTTTTACTAAACTTGGAAATATAGTTATTAAAATATAGGGAGAACTCATTCCAATGCCCATAAACAAAAAGATTAAAAATAAATAAGAGATTGATTGTGTAAAAGCGGCGGCAACGGCAGTACCAATATATGGTGCAGAGCAAGGAGTCGCCAACAATGTCGCAAAAAATCCATTAAAAAAATTTTTGGTATAAAAATTGTTTCCAGAATTAAGTATTCTTGAAGATAACAAAAAGCTTGGGATATTAATATGAAATATTCCAATCGTATTGATAAAAAATAAACTTATTACTATTAAGATAAATATAATAAAATAAGGTTCTTGAAATTGCATACCCCAAGAAATTGATGCATTAATGTACTTTAAAAATACAAAAAATAATGCCAACAACAAAAATGAGATTATAATTCCTATCGAGGTAATTAAAAAACTAAGCTTAATTTTTTTACTATCAGTATTAAGTATCGAAAGTAATTTAATTGATAAGACTGGGAAAACACAGGGCATAAAGTTTAAAATTAAACCGCCAACTAATGAGATAAATAGTAAATAAACTAAAGAATTATTGATTATAAAATTATTATTATTATTTTTTTTATTAATAATAACATTCTCTTGATGAATATAATTAATATTATTATCAAACAAAGATACTTCAATTGGGAACTCACTTTCACTAAATTGATTTTTATCAAACTTATACGAAGTTTTTAAAGTTTTATAATCTAATGAATAATTGACAGAAGGATTTACAACAGGAAGACCAAAGGGTGTATGAATATAAATTTTTGGATTATCAAAAAATGACTCTGTAGTGACTTTAACATTTATAAAGACATTTTCATTATTTTCCTCAGCATTAACTTCAAATGTTGATATGTCCGTAAAATTAAAATTTTTAATTGATGTTGTTGATCTTGCTTTTTCTATATCATAAAAAAAACTAGTATATTCTCCATCACCAGGAGGTATTTCAAGGTATAAATTGGCATTTCCAGGAATACAAATATGCTTACATACAAGGTAATTAATATTTAGATTTATTGATGTTGTTTTATTAGGATCTTCAACTTCTATTAATAGGGGGAATAAAACATTATCTTTATAACCTATTGAAGGTAGACCTAAAATTTCAAATTCTATTGGTTTTGGCCATTCAATTTCAATTTGTTTAATATTTTCTGAATTATTCCAAAGTAATTTCTGTGGAAAACCTCCACCTCCTGGAGACTTCCAATAAGTTTTCCAATCTGGTTCAAGTTGATATTCTAGAGCTAAAATTATCTCATTGCTATTATTAGACGTGGTAAATGGTGATATTAGCCTAATTTTAGACTTCTCATCAAGAGCCCAATCACTTGACAAAGAATATAATGGGGTTGAGAATATTCCAAATAGAATAAAAGTTACAAATCTTAACAAATTTTTCATATAAATCTTCTTGTTCATATAAAATTAACTATTTCAATATTGAAAAAATTATTTTTATAAGAATATATATAGTATGAATTTAACTGGTCAGCTCTTAATTTCAATGCCTTCTCAAGAAGATGAAAGGTTTGAAAAATCAGTAATTTACATGTGTGCGCACTCAAAAGACGGTGCTATGGGTATTATAATTAATAAAAAAATTGATTATGATTTATATCCGGATTTACTTCAACAGTTAGGTATTGATAACCCTTTAATTGGAAAAAAACTATATATTAGATATGGAGGGCCTGTTGAAAGTGGCAGAGGTTTCGTACTTCATTCTGATGAATTTATAAGAAAAGAAACCTTAACAATCGATAAAGGTATAGCTCTAACAAGCACAAGTGAATTTTTTGATGATTTGTCAAAAGGTAATGGACCTAAAAATAGTATACTAGCTTTAGGATATGCAGGTTGGGGACCTGGGCAAATTGAAAGTGAACTTATTTCTAATAGCTGGATGACACTTAGAACAGATAGTAACTTTATCTTTGATGAAAGTGTAAGCAATAAATGGAATGATGCATATGATCTGTTAGGTGTAGATCCAAATAAACTATCTCAATTTTCAGGAAGCTCTTAATCAAAGATCAATTTCAAAAATTCTCTCAGAATCCTTCTCAATTATTTTTTTGATTTTGAATTTTGATGTTTTAGTCAATTTAATACCATTTTTGGTGACAAAAGATTTCATTTTAATAACTTCCTTTTCAGGCATTTTTCTTTCATACTTTAGTAAATTTTTTTTTCCTTTAATAATAAATACTGTTTTCATGACTTAAATCCAATTTTTTAATTTGTTACTTTAATTATTTAAAGTAATACATGTGATATCTATAACAGTATATTAAAAAGTATCAATTAGTGGTCTAAAAATTTATTTATAAAATTAGTTTTTCTCAATTCCATTTGATTTAGTAAAAAAAGAATGTTCTTTTTTTAGCCAATCATTCATCATAATTGCAAATTCATTTACTAAAAAATAGTTTTTTATTCTTTTATCTTTTTTACTTTGGTATTTTTTAAAAAGATTTTGGTAAAGGGCTTCATTCAAAATTGACTGAATTGACGATCTTGAACCAATTGATTTAGGTACATTAGAACAAATAGTTTCAAAGGAGATGCCATCACGATCATTATTTTCATAAACTTCAAGTGAGATGACATGATGTAAAATTGATTTAAAAAAAAATTTGTATGAATAATTATCTGAAAAAAAACTTGAATATATATTTCTTTTTTTTTCTCTTACTATTTCATTTTCAGTCATAAAATCTCTTACTCAATGGGGGGGGTTTCCCCCCCAATAATTAGTGACCAACTATAAGGAGTTAGGTTGCTAATCACTAAACTCTTATTAGTCTCGAATACTGTAGGCCATTACACCTACTTCAGATTTATCTGTTCCAAGTTTTTCAGCTTCTTCGCTAATTCTAATACCAAAAAGCATCTTCATGATGTACCAAATAATAAATGATACAACAAAAACGAAAATATTGATTGCTATTACACCATAAAGTTGAGCTCCGAAACTTGCAGCACTATTAGAAATTGGAACTACTAATGTTCCAAAAATTCCTGCAAAACCATGGACAGGAATTGCGCCAACAACGTCATCAATCTTTAGACTAATTAATAATCTAGTACCATAGAAAACAATTAGTCCTCCTACTGCACCAATAATTATAGCGAGTATAGGTGATGGAGCCAAAGGCTCTGCAGTTATTGCTACCAGACCACCTAATGCACCGTTTAGCATCATTACAACATCTGTTTTACCTGTTACTAACCTTGAAATTGCTGCACATGCCATTACACCTGCACCAGCTGCTAAATTAGTATTAATATAAATTGTTGCTACTGCTGTAACATCATCAAAGGTACCCATTGCTAATTGTGATCCGCCATTAAACCCAAACCATCCAAGCCATAAAATAAATACTCCAAGAGTAGCTAATGGAATAGATGAATTAGCAAATGGCGCCATAGGAGCTGCTTCACCACTGTCGTTAAATCTCCCTAATCTAGGCCCTAAAAGAATTGCACCAGCTAATGCTGCTGCTGCACCTGCGCTGTGTACAAGAGTTGATCCAGCAAAATCAGAGAAGCCAGCTTCTGCTAGATATCCTCCACCCCACTGCCAACCCATTTCAATTGGATATATAAAACCAGTTAACAATGCACAAAATATGAAGAAAGGCCAAATTTTTATTCTTTCAGCTAGTGTTCCAGATACAATTGAACATGTTGTTGCACAAAATACCATCTGAAAGAACCAATCAGAACCATCAGAATAACCTGTATCGACAGCACTACCATCACTCCATGGAATTGGAGATCCAATAAAACCACCTGCAGGTATACCGTAAGCCATATTGTATCCAACTAACCAAAACATTATTCCAGCAATTGAATATAAACCAATATTCTTTGCGGCTATCGTTGCTACACTTTTTGATGTAACAAGTCCTGATTCAAGCATTGCAAATCCTGCTGCCATCCACATGACTAAGAATCCAGATACAAGAAATAAGAATGTATTTAAAATGTATTGCACTTCACCATCTACCTCTGCTCTTGCATATGAGCTAAAGAGTATGAAGACAGTTATAATGCTAATGAAATATATAGATTTTTTAAACATTAATCCTCCATTATAAATTTCACAGTACATGTCTCACAACGAGTCATGTGTTACTTTTCATGCGTAGCTATGGAAATTAATTAATAAGATCCGCGTTCCTTCAGGATAACCTTACTTCCGACTTGAACAAACAAGTTGAACGATTTTATAACTTTGCATGCGTTCCTTCAGCTTTCGCCTACTTCCGTCATTCAAAGAATGATGAACGTATTTATTCATATAGATTAATATTAATTTTTATTAAGATTTGAATCGTAAAAACTAGTATGCAAAAATTGCATATTTAAAAAATGCCAGAAATTCGGTAATTTTTTCTAATATTTAATGTCTAATTTTGATAATATATAATTTATAAAATTTTCTTAAAATTTTTATAAAGAATCTCTGCACTGGCATTCATAGATTTCATATATTTTTTGGCATTTTGATCAAATTTATTCAATGCACCTTTGCCTAAACTTTCTTCTAAAGCTTTTTCGTACTCTGGAACACAAGACCATTGATTAACAGTATCATTTTTAATTTCAATATGAAATTGGATACCATATGCATGATCCATATACTTAAATATTTGATACTTTGTTGAGTAAGATGAAGCTAAAACTGTAATATCTTTGTTTTTTTCTAAATCTACAACTTCATAAGAATGCCACTGAAGAGCTTTAATTTTTTCCGGATATTCATAAAATAAATTATCTAATACTCTTTCCTTACTCATATTTATATCAAGTATTCCAATTTCAGGTGGATTTGATTTAATAACCTTCCCCCCCAAAACTTCGCCAAGCAATTGACAACCAAGACAAAAGCCTAAATATGGTTTTTTTAAATTAATTACATATTCTTTAATTTTATTTTTTTCTTCAATTAACCACGGAAATTCTTTCTCCATCCACGTATCCATTGGCCCACCCATGCAAAGCATAGCATCAAAAGATGATAGGTTATTAGGTATTTTTTCACCCTGATCTAATTCAACAACTGTTAAGTTAAATTTGTCTAATTTCATTAGATCAAGTAAGTATCCAGGTGTCTCAATTGGAATATGTTGCAATATTAATATATTTTTAGACATTAGCTTCTAAATTAATTAATTTTTTCTTAAGTTTAACGCCCCCTAAACCTGAAAATCCCCCGAGTGAACCATCAGCTCTTACTACTCTATGGCAAGGAATAATTAATAACAAATTATTTTGTCCACAAACATTTCCAACATAACGAGGAGAAGTTTTCAACTTTTTTGCAATATATCCATACGATACTGTAGTTCCAAATTTTATTTTGGATAGCTCTTTCCAAATTTTATTTTGTAAGTCAGATCCAGATAAGCTGTATGAAACATTAATTTTTTTTAACTTTCCTAAAGTATATAATTTTATCTGTTTTGAGACATAAATTAAAAATTTTGAACTTCTATCTTTTCTTATCTTACCAAATTTGACTGATATGATTTTTGAGCCACTAGATTTGATTGTTATCCATCCAAAAGAAGTCTTAAAAGAATAAGAATGCATGTATTTAAATATATCACTATTGATGGAATCTAACAAAATAATTTATAATATTAAGATGGATGAAGATAATTTAAATATTGAAATTAGAAAATTTTTAAAAAAAGTTGGTATTACCTCTCAGCGTGAAATTGAGAAATTTATTAGAAAAAGCATTGCTGACGGCAGCCTTAAGGAAGGTCAATCTATTGAAATTTCAATGAATTTATCGTCAGAAAATAATGAGCTCTCTCATTTAATAAAAGAAACTATAAATATAAAATAATAAAAAATATTTTTTATAAACTTTTAACTAAAACTATCTCTTTTATTAAAATTAATGGTTTTTTATTTAGGCCTTTTCATTTTAAATTTTGAACTGACCGTTGTATATTCAGAATAACCCATTCTTGCAACATAACGCATCGCTGCACTATTCACTCTTCCTTTTACTATAAAGCTATCTTTAATATAAATACCAATCACTTCACCCATTACCATTGTTGAAAATTTTCTTGAACTAGATTTTAATTTTATAGATTTTAGTAACTTGCATTCTAAGTTTACAGGACTATTAGCGACAGAGGGAACTTTAACCAATCTTGACTTACGTTTTTTTAATTTTGTCAAAACGAATTCATCATCATCTTTATGAATATCTTTTGAAGAGAGATTCATTTGATTTCGTGTTGCTGCTGTTGCAAAATTAACCACAAATTCTTTTGTTGCCATAATGTTAGTTAAAGTGTCTTTTTTTTGAGAAGGCCTATCAGATGCTCCAGCAACAAACATTATCTGTGGGGGATCATCTGCTATGGCATTAAAATAAGAATACGGAGCTAAATTAACAATACCTTTTTTATCAATAGATGAAATCCACCCAATAGGCCTTGGAAATATTAATGATTTATAAGGGTCAATCGAAAATGGATTTTTTTTTGGTTGATAAAACATTTTATTTTTAAAATAATAGTAATTAACTATTTATAGAAGTTCAATTAAATTAATTTAGACTTATTTTAGTTAAGTCGATTTTGAATTTTATCTAAATTTTCAAGTTTTGATAAAGGTCCAATACTAGAAATTGTAATAGGTCCTGAAACTATTTTTTTTGCTATACTTTGAACTGTTTCTTTAGAAACTAAGTCAATATTTTTTATGGTTTCAGATGGCTCAATAATACGGTTAAAGACTAATAGTTGTCTTGCAGCACTTTCACAACGTCTAAATGCACTTTCACGACCCATCATTAAACTTGCTTTCAATTGAGCTTTACCTCTATTGATTTCTTTTTCATTTATTGAATTTGGACTATTATTTAATTCATCACACAATACTGGTATTAATTCTTGAATTTGATTTTCTCCTGTACCACAATAGATTCCAAATACACCTGTATCAGAATAAGATGAGCTAAAAGATGAAATCCCATATACCAATCCTCTTTTTTCTCTAATCTCTTGAAACAACCTTGATGACATACCGCCACCCAAGAGTGAGGAATATACTAATAGAGAATAAAAATCATCATGATGATAATCTACACCTTCAAAACCTAAAAGTAAGTGAATTTGTTCTAGTTTTTTATCTTCTCTATATTCACCTGATTTATAATCAGCTTTGACTCTGGAATTTGCTAATCCAGATGGTAGATTGGTACAAGCTTTGCTTATAGATTCAACAAATTTATCATGATTAATCTTTCCTGCAGCGCTAATTATCATTTTCTTAGGGTTATAATGGTTCATCATAAATGATTTAACTTCTTCTCTAGAAATATTTTTAATAATATCAGTTTTACCTAAAATTGAGCGACCCATAGGTTGATTGGGATATGCTTTTTCCTGCCAATAATCAAAAATCATATCATCTGGTGTATCAAGATACATACCTATCTCCTGAATAATCACACCTCTTTCTCTATTAAGTTCCTCCTCAGCAAAAGTTGAGTTCTGAAGTATGTCTGTTAATATGTCTATTCCATAGGGTAAGTCATCAGCTAATAACTTAACATAATATGCAGTAATTTCTTTGGAAGTGTATGCGTTTATATCACCTCCAACATTTTCAATAGTTTCCGCAATTTGCAAAGCATTTTTAGTTTTTGTTCCCTTAAAGGCCATATGTTCTAGAAGATGGGCGACACCGTTAATTTCTTTAGTCTCGTCTCTGCCACCAACATAATTCCAAATTCCCATTGAAACGGTTTCAAGGCCAGGCATGTTTTGAGTAACTATTCTTAATCCATTATCTAATTCTGTTATTTTGTGCATATCAAATATTTTCTAGTAAATAATTTTTAACTTTATCAGTATTATTAGGTAATATAGTCATCTTTTCTTTTTTATCAAAGAGGTTGTTTAATTCTATTGGTATATCTGCTTCTTTGTTAATTGCTTTTTTTACCGCTGAATTAAATTTAGCTGGGTGGGCACAAGCAAGCGAAACCCAAGTCTCGTCGTCATTTTTATCCATGAGCAACTTCAAGCCAGTAGCTGTGTGAGGATCTGATATGTAATTATACTTTTCATATATTTTAAAAATTGTTTCTAAAGTTTCTTCATCATTGATACTAGATGCATCATAAATTTTTTTAAAATTATTAATTATGTCTGGACTAAAAAGATAGTTACCAGTTTTATAAAATTCATTAAAAACATTATTTACTTTATCACTGTCTCTATCAAAGCTTTCAAACATCTGTCTTTCAAAATTACTTGATATTTGTATATCCATACTTGGACTATATGTTTGTGATACAATTTTTTTGGTCATTTGACCATTTGTTATAATGGATTTTAAAATATCATTTGTATTTGTTGCAACATGTAGTCGTTTAATTGGAAGGCCCATTTGTTTTGCAACATAAGCTGAAAATATATTTCCAAAATTTCCTGAAGGTACAATAAAATTAATGTCTTTGTTTTTTATTTGTAAGTGACTCCAAAAATAATAAACGACTTGTGCTATTAATCTTGCCCAGTTAATTGAATTAATAGCTGTTAAAGAAGTTTTATTTTGAATATCATCATCAACAAATAATTCCTTAACAATCTTTTGACAATCATCAAAATTACCATCTATAGCCAAATTAAAAATGTTGGCTTCATTAACAGTGGTCATTTGTTTTTGTTGCATTGGAGACACTTTTTGATGAGGGTGTAATATAAACACATTAATATCTTGATTTGTTTTAAAAGCATGAATAGCTGCTGAACCAGTATCTCCAGATGTTGCTCCTAATACAGTTATTTTTTGTGGGTTTTTAAATAAACTATTTGAAAAAAGTTTACCTAAAAATTGTAATGCGTAATCTTTAAAGGCATATGTTGGCCCGTAAATTAGTTCTAAAATATATTTATTGCTTTCTAGTTTTTTAACAGGCGCTCTTTTTTCATGTCTAAAGTTTGCATAACTTTCATTTAAAATATTTTGTAAGTCTTGTTTAGAAAAATTTTCTTTTACAAATGGAAAGATTATTTCTAAAGCTACATCTTCATAAGATTTGTTTTGCAAGTTTTCAATATCAACAGTTGGCCATTCAACTGGTAAATATAATCCTCCATCCTTAGAAAGACCTTGATAAAGAATTTCGTTGAATGATTTTTTAAGAGAGTGATCTCTTGTACTTAAATATTTCATTTAAAGATATCGATTATTTATATAATTTTTGAAATATTTAGCATTTAAACTTGAGTTTGTAACCTGTTCTAAAACTTCATTTGTACTGAAAAAACTAGCTTTTTCATGAATATTTGTTTTTAACCATTTAATTAATTCATCAAAATTACCTTTTTCAATATTTGAATCTAATTCTGGTTGATCAACTCTTAATTGACTGGCAAATTGTGCAGCAGTAAGCGCGCCTAATGAATATGTAGGAAAATAACCAAATAAGCCTGCATACCAATGAACATCTTGTAAACATCCATCAGTATTGTTATTAACTTTTTTATCAAATAATCTTTTATATTCTTCATTCCACGCGTCAGGTATATCGTTCACATTGATTTCATTATTAAAAATTTTTCTTTCAAGATTAAATCGAAGAATAATATGTAAAGGATATGTTACTTCATCAGATTCAACACGAATAAATGATTTCTCAACTCTAGTCCCAAGTAAATACAAATTCTCTGATTCAAAAGCATTATCAAAAATATTAAATTTATTTTTTAATAATTTTGAGAGAAATTTTTTAAAAGCTTGCGATCTTGTAATTTGCATCTCAATCATAAGGGACTGGCTTTCATGCATAGCCATTCCTCTTGCTTTTCCAACCGGTTGATAATTCCATTTTTCAGGAAGATTTAATTCATACAAAGCATGTCCTGTTTCGTGCATAACCCCATCTAAAGATGAAAATGGATTATCTTCATTATATCTTGTAGTTATTCTAATGTCATTTGTAGAACCTCCACAGAATGGATGAACACTTTTATCAAGTCTTCCACGTTTAAAATCAAACCCAATTATTTTCATAATGTGTTCAGCAATATCTTTTTGTAGATTTTCACTAATTTTGTTTTGTATTGGTAAAATTTTCTGATACGTTTGTTTTTCAATTATAGTATCAATTAAAGGTGTAAGAAATTGTTGTAGATCATCAAATACATTTGCAATTAATTTTATATTCGATCCTGGTTCAAATTTATTAACTAGTGCTTCATAAGGAGGTATATCGAATACCTGTCCTAATATATTTGCCTCCTCTTTTGAGAGTTTAATTAATTCACCCAAACTATTTTTTATTAAATTAAAATTAGAATTTTTTCTTGCTTCCTGCCATTCTCCTTCACATTTTGCAGAAGTTCGAGATATTTTTTGAACAAGATTAGATGGAATAGAAGAAGCTAATTTGTGCTCTCTCTCTATCTCCCTTAGATTATGTAGATCATTTTTATTCAAATCATCATTTTTTGCTTCAAATATTAAATCTCTTACTTGGTTTGAAGAAACTTTGTCATGACTTAATTTAGATAGGTAAGAAAGTTGCTCAGCTCTATAGTTTCTAGAATTATCAGGCATCATTGTAGACATATCCCAGTGTAAAATTCCTGCAATATCTGAACTTAGTGAGGCTTCTCTAAATATTTCTTTGAGTTTTTTATAAGCTTTCATCTATACCTTCTTATTAAAAAAATAATAAAAATAATAAATATGGAAAAACTCATTAAAAACCATGTTATGGCATATTGTAAATGATTATTTGAAAAATTATGTTTGGTTGTTGATGGTAATAAAAAATCTTCACCATAATTTGTCATATTTTTGATAAAAAATTTTTGATTTATCTCAGTTTTAAAATAACTTTGAATTTCATTTAAATCGTAATAGTACCATTCATTCGTTTCTGGAGAGTTATTTGGGGTAAACATTTTCTTTTCAGTAGGATATCTTAAATATCCCAAGATTTCAGATGAAATAATATCTGTATTATTTTTAAAGTAATCAAATTGACTATACTCAAACCAGCCTTCATCAATAAGATACTGATTATTATGATTATCAGTTAGCAAACTAGCAATAAAAAAACCATTTTTTCCATTGTATGTTTTAGCAGGAAAAAATATTTTTTTTGATCTATCTACTGTGCCTTTAGTAATAATTTTTGTAAACTCTTCCATATTTGGATACTTCATATTTCCCATAGATAAAGAAAGTGGTTTTTCTTTAACTAAGTTATTAAATTCTTTGATTAAATCTTCTTTCCATTTCAATCTATCAAGTTGCCAAGTACCAAGAAAGAGTGTCAACGATATACAAATAAAACTAAATAGAAAAAATTTTAAGGGAAATTTACTAATTTACGCACCCCAAACATACACACAAACAAAAAGGAAAAGCCATACTACATCAACAAAATGCCAATACCATGCAGCAGCTTCTAATCCGAAATGTCTATCTGGAGTAAAATGATTTTTGTAAACTCTATATAAACAGACTGATAAAAATGCTGTTCCAACAATAACGTGAAAACCATGAAATCCTGTAGCTAAATAAAAAACCGACGGATAGATCCCATCAGTAAAACTAAAGTAATGATGAGCTGCTTCATAATATTCTACGCCCTGCATAAAAGAAAAGAAAATTCCAAGACCAACAGTGCACCACAAGGCCTGAATAGCTTGGTCTCTGTGACCTTCTCTTACGGCGTGGTGAGCCCAGGTGCAAGTTGTACCTGACATTAATAATATTAGTGTATTTAAAAATGGAACGTCTAATGGATCAAAAGTTTTAATACCTTCAGGTGGCCAAATTCCTACAGCACCGTTGCTATCAAATGTTTCTGAAAATTCTTCTATAGGCAGTTTAGGCGTTAAACTTGCATCAAAAAAAGCCCAAAAGAAAGCTACAAAAAACATCACTTCTGATGCAATAAATAGTGCCATACCATATCTAAGGCCTAATTCTACAACAGGTGTATGAACTTTTTGAAAAGTAGACTCTTTAATTACATCTCTCCACCAGAGAAACATTACTGCCAATAAGCCAATGGTTCCAAGAATAAGAAGCCAAGAAGTTCCATAGTGCATAAAGAATACTAGACCAACAGCCATAGCGAGACCAGCTATTGATGATAAAAATGGGAGAGGACTTGGATCAACTAAGTGATATGGATGTTTTTGTCCTGTTGTTGATTTATTAGCCATTGATTATTCTATATATTTAAAAAAGGTATATGACAATGTTATCTCTTCGACATCTTTCATTGTTGGATCTTCATTAATTGAAGGGTCAATATAAAACACAACCGGCATTTCAACCGTTTCTCCAGGTTTTAATGCCTGCTTTTCAAAACAAAAGCACTGTGTTTTAATAAAATAAGGACCAACCTTTTCAGGTAAAACATTAAATGTCGCAGTTCCAATAGTTTCAACATCAGATTGATTAGTGGCAACATAATTAACAAGTTTATTTTCACCAACTTTAAATTTAATATTTTCTGGTGCAGTAAAAATCCAATTTATACTATCATTAACATCAGCATTAAATTTAAGATTAATATCTCTTTCTAAGATTGATGATGAAAGAAATTCAGATGTACTTGTCTTTCCACCATAACCAGTAACACGACAAAATAAGTCATATAATGGTACTGAAAAAGCAACTAGAGCAATCATTGTTAAAACGATTAATGATAATCCTAAAGCTGTCCTAGTATTTGTCATTATACTCCAAAAATATTAGCCTTGAATAAAGTCCACAAATAAAAAAATGCAACTATACTAAGTAAGATAATTAAAGTTATAATATTTTTTCTTCTATTATTTTTCATCTTAATACCACATGATCGATTAATAATGCTGAAAATAAACTGAATAAGTAAAGGATTGAAATGGCAAAGAATTTTAATCCTTCAGAATTTGGTATTAATTTTTTCTCTTTAGATTTTTTTAACTTTAAAGAACTATTAAATAATAATAAATTTAATATAGTAACTATGGATAAGTATATTATACTAACATTACTATCTAAGTATGGAAGATAACTCGATAAAATTAATATTACAGCATAATAAACAATTTGTTTTTTTGTATCTTCAATACTACTTACATTTGGCAACATAGGAACATTAGCAGTTTTATAATCATTATATCTATACACTGATAATGCCCAAAAATGAGGTGGAGTCCAAAAAAATATGATAACAAATAAACTAATTGGTAAAAAACTCAATTCAGGAACAACTGCTGTCCATCCAATAATTGGAGGGATTGCTCCAGCTGCTCCTCCAATAACTATGTTTAATGAAGTTGTTCGTTTAAGCCAAAATGTATAAATAAATACGTAAAAAAGTATTGTAAAAAGAAGTAAGCTTGTTGCTAATGAATTTGAGAACCATTGCATCAAAATTAAAGAGATAGTGCCTGTTAATATTCCCAGAACTAGAGCCTCATTTTTTGAAACTATTCCAAGTGGAATTGGTCTTAGTTTTGTTCTTTCCATTGTTCTATCTATATCTTCATCAAACCACATATTGATTGCTGCTGAGGAGCCAGCTCCTAGTGCAATAGCAATTATTACAAGAAAACTGTTTAGAAAAGCTAACTGCCCCGGTGCCAAAAACATTCCAACAAATGCAGTGAAGATAACTAAGGACATAACTCTTGGTTTCATTAGCTCGTAATAACCTTTAAGTTTTCTTAAAAGAAAATTGTTGCTATAACCAGCTTCTAAGGATTTAGCATCCATACAAATTACCCTTTGAATTTAGGTAAAGTCTCAAACTGATGGAATGGTGGAGGGGATGATAGTGTCCACTCAAGAGTATCAGCTCCTTCTCCCCATGGATTAGAAACTTCTTTCTTTCCATAAAATAGTGCGTACACAATTGCGAAAAGAAAGATCAAGGTTGCAGCAAAAGATATGTAAGAACCGTAAGTTGATATAAGATTCCATCCTGCATAAGCATCAGGATAATCTGGAATTCTTCTTGGCATACCGGCAAGCCCTAAGAAATGTTGAGGAAAAAAAGTAACATTTACACCAATAAAAAATAACCAAAAATGTAGTTTACCTAAAAATTCATTGTATTTTCTTCCAGACATTTTTCCAAACCAATAGTAAATACCTGCAAAAATTCCAAACATAGCTCCCATACTTAGGACATAATGGAAGTGTGCAACAACATAATACGTATCGTGCATTACTGTGTCTATTCCAGCATTCGCTAGGATAACTCCTGTTACTCCTCCAAGTGTAAATAAAAAAACAAATCCAATTGCAAATAACATTGGAGTTTCAAATGTTAGTGATCCTCCCCACATAGTTGCTATCCAACTAAATATTTTAATACCGGTTGGAACAGCAATAATGATTGTAGCTAACATAAAGTATGCTCTTAAATCTGCACTCATACCAACTGTAAACATATGGTGAGCCCAAACAATAAAACCTATAAATCCTATTGCTATCATAGCATAAACCATTCCTAGGTATCCAAATACTGGTTTTCTTGAAAAAGTGGAAATGACCTGACTAACAATTCCAAAAGCAGGTAATATCATAATATAAACTTCTGGATGACCAAAAAACCAAAACAAGTGTTGGAAGAGAACTGGATCTCCTCCGCCTGCAGGATTGAAGAATGTTGTACCAAAGTTTCTATCTGTTAGAAGCATTGTAATCGCTCCAGCTAAAACAGGCACAGCTAGTAAGAGTAAGAATGCTGTAATTAACATAGCCCATACAAAAAGAGGCATCTTATGAAGAGTCATTCCAGGAGTTCTCATGTTAAGTATTGTTGTTATAAAATTAACTGCACCTAAGATTGAAGAGGCACCTGCTAAATGAAGAGCAAAAATTGCCATATCAACAGAAGGGCCTGCGTGTCCGAGTTTATTAGAGAGTGGTGGATAAATTGTCCATCCGGTACCAGCGCCAGTTCCAATTGTTGCTGAAACAACCAGTAAAACTAAGGCAGGAACAAGTATCCAGAAACTAAAGTTATTCATTCTTGGAAAAGCCATATCAGGTGCACCAATCATTAATGGAACAAACCAGTTTCCAAAACCACCAATTAATGCAGGCATTACAACAAAGAAGACCATTAATAAACCATGAGCAGTAATAATTACATTCCAAACTTGTCCATCTGAAACAACATCCAAGCCTGGAGCAGCTAATTCAGCTCTCATTAATAATGAGAAGAAACCTCCAACCAATCCAGCTAGTATAGCAAAAATTATGTATAGAGTTCCAATGTCTTTGTGATTAGTAGAAAAGAACCATCTTTTAATGAAACCTGGTTTGTGATCGTGATGGTCGTGGCTTGCTGAATCTACGTAACTCATTTTTCTCCTATTCTATATTATTTTGTTTAGTTGTTATTTCGTTTGCTAAAGCTAACTTATTTTTTTGTTCAATTATCCAATTATTAAAATCTTTTTCATTTAATGCTTCTATGACAATAGGCATGTACCCATGCCCTGTTCCACATAATTCTGAACATTGACCTCTGTATATACCTGGCTCATCTATATTAAACCATGTTTCATTAAGTCTTCCAGGAACTGCATCTTTTTTTACACCTAAAGAAGGCATTGCAAAACTATGAAGCACATCACCAGCTGTCACTAATACATGAATATTTTTATTTGCAGGTAGAACTAAGTGATTGTCTACTGTTAATAATCTTATATCTCCTGGCTCTAATTCATCATCAGGTGTCATGTAACTCTCAAAAGAAATATCATCATGCTCTGGATATTGGTATTCCCAATACCACTGATGGCCTATAACTTTAATCGTCATTTCTGTTTCAGGTATAACATCTTGCTGATAGACAAGTTTAAAAGATGGTATTGCCATTGCTATTAAAATAATAACTGGTATTCCTGTCCATAGAATTTCAATAAAAGTGTTGTGACTTCTTTTAGATGGATTTGGGTTTACATTTCTTCTAAATCTAAAAACAACATATAAAATAAGAGCTAAAACAAAAATTGTAATTGCAGTCATCATAATTAAAACAAAATCATGAAGCTCAAGAACACTTCTCATTACATCACTTGATGGTTTTTGGAATCCAAGTTGCCAATCGTATGGTTCTTTAGCTAGGGCAATCTTAGGTGTGAAAAGTATGAATAATAAGGTTTGTATGCGCATCATTGTTATATCTTTGTATATACTAATAATTAAAATAATCAGTAGTATTACTAGGTAAAATACACTGGTTTTATAGGACAGGTTGTCGCTTATAATTACTTTTCAATAAAAGATTGAACAGCAAATAACGCAGCAGTTGTAGCTGTATCTGATCTAAGTATTCTTTTACCAAGAGAAACAGGAATTGAAGATGAAATTGATAATATTTCCTTAGTCTCTGTTTCTGAAAATCCTCCTTCAGGGCCAATTAAAATAGCCCATTTTTTAAAAATACTAGATTTATTTTCTAGAGCTTTAAAAATACTTGGTAAATTTTTATCATTTTCATTACAAAATATAAGGCCTCTATCCTTTGGAAAATCTCTTAAAAGATTATTTAAATTTACAACTTCATTTAATTTTGGCAAAGTTAATCTTTCAGATTGTTCAGCTGCTTCAACTATATTCATATATAAGTTTCTCATATTTATTTTTGTTAGATTAGTATTTTGAGTAATACAAGGAATGAATTGTGAGACACCTAATTCTGTTGCTTTTTGTATAGTTATATTCATTCGAAATAATTTTATTGGAGAAAATATTAGCCACAAATCTGTTTCCTTTTCAATTTCTGATATTTTTTTCTTAATTTGTAAAACTATATTATCACGGTTTATAGAAATTACCTCTGATAGCCACTCACCGGTAACTCCATCGAAAACAGTGATTAAATCTTTAACTTTTATTCTTAAAACATTTTTTAAAAAATGATGTTGTTTTTCCTTAATATAAATCATTATATTAATTGATAATTTTTTATCAAAATACAATCGTGTTTTAGACTTTTTCATAACAA
>CACJGU010000009.1 GCA_902593125.1 uncultured Alphaproteobacteria bacterium | reverse complement strand
CAAATGCAGCAAGAGAATTAAGTCTTGGATGCTTTGAAGGATATGCAGAGCAAGAATGGATTGACGAATTTGAAGCCAAATACGATGCTAAAGTTAAAGTTAAGTATGTTGGAAGTGTTGACGAGTTATTTGCTTTGACACAAGCTAGCAAAGGTGAAGATTTTGATCTAATTTCTATAGATACAAGTTTATTTCCAAGATATCATGGAGCAGGGTTACTTAAGGCATATGACAAAGGTCAACTTAGTAATTTTGGCAATCTAATGTCAGCATTCCAAGATGTTAAGGAGGTTGAGATTGATGGTGGTTTTTATGGTGTTCCAATTGCTTGGGGTTCACTTGGTTTAATTTATGATGTAGATGAATTTGGTGAAGGTGGAGTTGACTCTTGGTCAGTAATGCATGATCCAGCTAATGCTGGAAAAATGATTGTTTTGGATGATACAAACAATAATATTGTAAATACTGCAATCTTCTTAGGTATGGACAATCCATATAACCTATCAGAAGCTGAAATGGAGCAAGTTAAACAAACACTAATCGATCAAAAAAAATTAGTTGTAACTTACTTTGCTGGTTTTGATGAAGGAAATCAAATTTGGGACAGTGGTGGAATTTCATTAATGTTCTCAATGGGTGAGTTCCAAGAAGTTGCACTTAGAGATATGGGTCATAATGTTAAATATATCATTCCTAAAGAAGGTGGTATCGGATGGCTTGATACTTGGGCTATGACTTCAGGAGCAGATGAAGAATTAGCACATGCATGGGCAAACTTTTTTATTGAAAAATCAACTCAAGAAGTAATGAATGAGAGATATGGATATGGAACTGTAACTCATGAGTCTCCAGGATTAGATTATGCAGGTAGATTAAATTGGCTGCAACCAGCTGAAGACTTCGAGTGGCGTAACAGAGTTTGGAACGAAGTAAAAGCTTCAAACTAAAAATAAATAATTGTCGGGGGCTCATTGCAAAGCCCCCATTATAAAAAATTAACATTTTTAAACGTGCCTCTTAAAAAAATCCAAAACAAAAAACTTCTTCTTGAGATTTCACCAGAGATGGGATGTAGCATAACAAAATTTATAGATTTAGAGAAAAAAAAAGAAATTTTTAGAACTTTTCCAATACATAAAAAAATTAATAAGTATAACTGTTATTTTTCAGGTTATTTTGCAACTGTTCCATATTTTGGTGCAATTCATAAAAAAACTTTTTTGTATAAAGATAAATATATTAACTTACCAAATACTCACCCTCTAGAACCAATGACAATTCATGGAGAGGGTTGGGTAAATAGGTGGAGTTTAGTAAAATCCTCTAATAGTTCACTCACTTTAGAGTTTAAACATAATGGAAAAAAAAGTTTTCCTTATAAATACAGTGTCTCACAAATGTTTAAAATTAAAAAAGAAAGCTTGGAAATTAGAATTAAAATAAAAAACTTAGACTCTGAGAATTTTAATTGTGGAATTGGATTTCATCCATGGTTTTCACTAAGTAAAGATTCCAAAATATATTCAAATAGTTTTAATTATCTTCATTCAAAAAAAAATAAATTTAATATTAAGAGATTAATCAAAACTAAAGCCCTAGATATTAATAAAACAAAAATTGATGAAACATTCTTAAATTGGAATGGAAAATCAAAACTGATCTTAAATAAAGACATACAAATTGAAATTAGAAATAAAAAAAATATAAAAAATCTTCACGTCTATTCACCACCTAAAGAAAATTTTTTTTGTATTGAACCAGTAAGTAATGTCAGAGATGCATATTTGGTTAAGAAAAATAGTAAATTATATAATGGATTGAAAATTATTAAACCTAAGAAGTCATTTGAAGCTGCAGTTGAATTTAAAATTTTAAATTAAGCAACCTGATATTTTTTTATAGCATCCCTATTTAGTTCTATGCCTAGACCTGGTTTTGTTGGAGGCTTTATTTTCCCATCAACAAAATCAAAACCCTCTGTAGCCAATTCTTTTCTTAAAATTTCAACACATAATTGAGGTGGCAAATATTCTATAAAAGCGCAATTAGGTGTATTAAAAGCAAAATGTGCTGTTGCTGATATTGATACAGAAGTTTTCCAGCAATGAGGAACTATAATTCTATTATATTCTTGAGATAATTTAGCTATTTTGATTGATTCAGTTAAACCACCACATCTTCCTACATCTGGCTGTGCAACATCTATTTTGCCATTTACAATTAAATCTTCAAATTCATAACGTGTACTTAACCATTCTCCCGCAGCAATTTTCATTGGTGCCTCATCATGCATTCTTGCATAGCTTTTTATATCATCTGTCCAAACTGGAGTTTCAAGAAAATAAATATCAAATTCAGCCCAATCTTTTACTGTTCGTAGTGCCTCTTCAGCATTTTTCCATCTGTATTGGACATCAATCATTAACTTGATATCTGGACCTAGAGCTTTTCTTACAGCTGCTACAACTTCAGTAGTTTTATCATCTTCTTCATGAAGACCACTGTGAGCATAAGGACCATTAAGTGTTACTTCTGATTTTACTGCTTTAAATCCTAAACCTTTTGCTTTTTCTGCCCAAGCAACTAATGAATCTTTATACTCTTGAAAAGAATGTCCAACAGGTTGAAGTGAAGCATAAGGAATTACTTCTTCTTGTTTTTTTCCACCTAACAATTCAAAAACAGGTTTATTTTGAGCTTTTCCTTTTATATCCCATAGCGCCATATCAATAGCACTAATAGCGTTGACACCAGCACCTCTTCTCCCTGTCATTGCTGATCCCACATAAATTTTTTCCCACAAAGTATCTATACCAAGAGGATCTGAGCCAATTAAAATTTCTTTTACACATTGATCCATCGTGTGAGTGCCAGGAGATTCAATAAAAGCTTTTGCAACCCAAGGACTGGTATCACATTCACCATAACCTTCTATACCTTCATCTGTTTTAATAATTACTAAGCACGTATCCTGAGCTGATGATGTTAAGCTTGGATCATAGTTATCTGCTAGAAGAACATATGTTTCTACATCAGTAATTTTCATATTTAATTATGTATAATGTATTATAAACTGATATTAAATATTTAAATTAATTAAGTGAAAAATTTTTATAATAAAAATAATCTTACACCTGTTATCAATGTTAGTGGATTCATGACAAAAATTGGTGCTTCAATTACCAATAAAAAATCAATTAGAGCAGCTAATGATATTTTTGAATATTTTGTAAATATAGACGAATTACAAGCTTTAGCATCAAAAAGAATTTCTAAATTACTCAAAACAGAAGCTGCCGTTATTACAGCTTCTGCAGCTGCAGGGTTAACAGAAAGTGTTGCCAGTATGATGTCAGGTAAGGATCTAAAAAAAGTTTTTAAACTTCCGGATTCAAAAAATATGGTTAATAAAGTTTTAATTCAAAGAGGTCATCTTACAAATTATGGAGCGGAAGTAGAGCAGGGAATCAAACTATCTGGTGCTAAGATACTGAAATGTGGTTTAAAAAAATTTTGTACAAAAGAAAATATAGAAAAAACTATTTTACAAAATAAAAAACAAATTGCTTGTGCTATGTACGTTGTATCACATCATTGTTCTGATTATGGTTCACTAGAATTAAATTCTTTTATTAAAATCTGCAAAAAAAATAAAATACCTGTTATTGTTGATGCAGCATCAGAGGAGTATATGGAAGACTTTTTTAAAATTGGTGCTGATGTTGCAATTTTTAGTGCGCATAAATTTATGGGGTCTTTAACAGCTGGGATAATTGCAGGTAAGAAAAAATTTATCAAAAACGTTTATCTTCAAAATTTAGGTATTGGTAGAGGTATGAAAGTAGGTAAGGAATCTATTTATTCTGCAATTATTGGTGTTGAAAATTGGTATAATAGAAATTGGCAATTAGAAATAAATAATCAAAATAATATTTTGCAATATTGGTTAAAATTTTTGTCTAAAGAAAAATTTAAAGGTATCTCTTTTGAAATTGTTGCTGATCCAACAGGTAATAAAATTAATAGATTGAGAATTTATGTAGATTCAAAAAAATCCCAATATACTATCCAATCTTTGGCATTTCATTTAGAAAAAAATGACCCAGCAATTTTTGTTCGTGATGATTTAATTCACTTCAATCACTTTGAGTTGGATACATGTAACCTAAAAAAAGGTCAGGAAAAAATTGTAATGTCAGAATTTAAAAAAATTATTAATAATTTAATTTTAAAAAAAATTAAAAGTAATATATCCTTGGATGAATATCTTGCTAAATCAAAAAAAGAATGGCTTAGTTGGTTAGACTAATTCGATAATCGCTTCAATTTCCACTGGTATATTATTTGGCAAAACATAAATGCCCATAGCGCTTCTTGCGTGCATACCTTTTTCTTTTCCAAAAAATTCAACCAATAGATCAGAACATCCATTTATAACTTTTGGTTGAGTTAAAAAATCTACCGTACAATTAACTAAACCAAGTATTTTGACAACTTTTTTTACTTTTTCTAAACCAATGTCATTTTTAATTACTGAAAGAATTGTAATTCCAACTCTTCTCGCAGCATCATATGCTTCTTCTTGATTTAAATCTTTTCCAACTTTTCCAGTTATTAAATTTCCACTATCATCAAATGGTCCTTGACCAGATATATATGCATATTTGCCACTGAACCTTACATTAACAAAATTTCCAATGGGACTTGGTGTTTCAATAAATTTTATATCCATGACTTACTTTAATTCTATATCTTCGTTATCTGTTAATATCATTGTATTAATTTTTTCTTTATATGGAAACTCTTTAGTAAGATTTTCATCAAATTTTATACCCAGTCCATAAGTTTTAGGTGGCTCAACATATCCATCTGAAATATTTATTGTTTCATTTTCAAATAAACTTCGATTGATTGGGTGATCCATGAAACAATATTCAGTGAATGCAGCATTTGGTATACTCAAGCTAAAATGTATTCCAGCCATTATACTAATAGCACTACCCCATGAATGTATTGCTAAAGGTTTATTGTAGACATAAGCCATGTCAGCAATTCTTCTTCCTTCAGTAAAACCAGAAGTCGCAATATCAAATTGTACAACATCAAATACATTATTTTCAAAATAAGGTCTAAATGCTCGTGCTGTAGGTATACTTTCGGCGCCAGCAATATTTAAATTTGTATTACTTTTAATCTCTTTGTATCCATCTAAATTTTCCACTCTACAAGGTTCTTCAAAAAA
This sequence comes from uncultured Alphaproteobacteria bacterium, assembly GCA_902593125.1. Lineage (GTDB taxonomy): Bacteria > Pseudomonadota > Alphaproteobacteria > HIMB59 > CACPNW01. Next base: position 36,741 of record CACJGU010000009.1, on the reverse strand, counting down.
TAACACTTCGTACTGTTCAAGTTTTTTAGCAATGTTTATTGATACTTTAGTTGCCCATGGATTTGAAGTAGAGCCTTGTACTGCATCGACTATTAAGTCCATTTTATCTTTAAATTCTTTTTTAAATTCATGAACCAATTCAATAATTGAAGAAGGTTCAACAACTCTCATTTTATAAATCCTAAATCCTAAGTTATAAGCTTTCTGAGCATCTTCTATTAGTTGATCTTTGTTATCAAAGAGACCGTTACTTGCGTAAATTCTAATTCTTGTTTTATTCAATCCTCCAATTAATTGATAAACTGGTACTTTTAAATTTTTACCTAATAAGTCATATAAGGCTATATTAATACCACCCATGACACCAATACCAATACCCTCTCTATTCCAAAAAACACTTGATCCATACATTTTTTCCCAAGTTTGATTTATGTTATGAGTATCAGATCCAACAAGCATATCTCTAAAATGTTTAGTTAGACCAATAATTGGTTCATGTGTAAATTGACCATGGGTAATTTCTCCAATTCCGTAATTATCATTAGAATCAGTAACTTTAATGATAGCAACGATCATGTTCTCTACGAGACCGCCACTATATTTGTAGCCCAGTTTTTTTGGGAAAGGATATTCTAAAAAAAATACCTCAATATCTTTTATTTTAGACATTTATTTCTTTAATTAATCTAAATGAAATATTTCGTCCATCATTACCCAAGACTCATTATCTTCATTGTTAGGGAAAGGATTAAAACAATCTATCATCAATTTAGTCCATTTATCAACTATAGGAATTTTTTGCATAACTGCCATGTCTTCATCAAAATTGTTTCCATCGTATTCTAAATAACCAAACATAAAATCCTCTTTAAGATAAATACTATAGTTTTTTACATTTATTTTTTTTAGCTCTTCTAAAATTTCTGGCCAAACACTTGCATGATTTTTAATATAAAAATCTCTTTTTTCATCTTTAAGCCTAACTGCCATTGCATAACGTTGAGTACCCATAATACCTCCTCAAATATTTATTTAAATTAACATAATTGAATAAATCAATTGAACTAAATTTTTATAAAAAACTAATTTTTCTGTTCTTAACCTCAAATCTTCTAAGATTTATTGCTTTTTTTTTAAATTTAGTTAAGATTTATTCATGGAACAAGTTACTAGTAATGACATTAAAAATTTAAATACTACGTGGCTTCTACCTCAAAAAAAAATACCAATTGTTATAATAGGTGCTGGTGGAATAGTTAGCGATGCTCATTTGCCAGCTTATCAAAAAGCTAATTTCGAAGTCTTAGGGATATATGATCCAGATGAAAAAAAATCTAAAGAATGCGCAGAAAAGTTTTCTATAGAAAAAATATATTCAAGTGAAGCAGAAGCTTTTCAAGAAAAAAATGTTGTATTTGATATAGCAGTACCTCCTCAAGTTTTATTAAGTGTTGTAAAAAATATTCCTGAAAATTCTATATGCCAACTTCAAAAACCAATGGGCAATAGTATGGCAGAGGCAAAAGAAATAAAAAATATTATTAAATCTAAAAACATAACAGCGTGTGTAAATTTACAACTTAAATTTAGCCCTATGATGATTGCATTAAGAGAAGCAATCGATAAAGGTATGATAGGAACCGTAACAGAATTAGAAATCAGTTTAAGTGTAGGAACTCCATGGCATCTTTGGCCATTTTTAGAAACTCTGGATAATGTAGAAGTGCCTCTTCATTCAATTCATTATATTGATTGGATCAGATCTGTTTTAGGTAATCCCAAAAGTGTTCATTGTAAATCAATTAAACATCCAAAACTTCCAAATTTATCTGATGCAAGGTCCAGTATAATTTTAGAGTATGAAGATGATGTAAGATGTTGTTTATCAATAAATCATACCCATGATAATTCAATGCACGGTATGAAGCATTCACACGCATATGCAAGAGTTGAAGGTTTAGATGGCGCAGCTTATATTAAATTTGGACTGCTTTTAGATTATCCAAATGGGGAACCGGAAGAAATAGAGATCAGTACGAAAGACACTGATTGGACTAAAGTTCAAAATGTAGGAACTTGGTTTCCAGACGCGTTTGTTGGCACTATGGCAAGTCTTCAACGTTATGCCAGTGGCGAAGAAAAAGAATTAACCCATTCAGTTAACAATGCATATGATACTATGGCTGTAGTTTACGCGTGTTTAGAATCAAATTCAAAACCAGGAACTACAGTAAACTATTGATGATTGGCTGCGTCAAGTTGTAAAACTTATAAAACACAGGGATTTTTACTTTTTAGCTTGAAATATAAGTAAATAGTTGCATCGTCGAAATATAATTAATTAATTATAGGAGGAATAATGTTAAGATTATTTTTATCTTTGATTCTTGCTGCAACTTTCTTTGGCTCTTTTTCAGCGAAAGCTGAAACTGAACTTTGGGGAGATTTCTCAGGCGTAACTCTTAGAGTTAAGCTTATCGGTGGGGGTCAATATGAAGGTTTATATAATGAAGTAATTCCATGGTGGGAAGAAAACACTGGTGGAAAAATTGAAATTGTTACTCAAAAGAATCACTTTGAATTAGATAAAGAGATTAAAAAAGATATTGCGTCAGGCAATCTAGACTTTTGTGTAGCTTCAAACCATACAAGTTTTGCATCACAATATGGAGATATTTATACTGATCTAAATGATATCATGCCTGCTTCTGTTTTAGCAGACTACACTCCATTAATTCTTGATCACTCAACAGTTAATGGAAGATTAGTTCAAATGCCAAGACACAGTGATGTAAGTAATTTGTATTATCAGAAAAGTCTCTATGAGAACGCTGATAACAAAGCAAATTTCAAAGCTGAATACGGCTATGAACTGACTCCACCAGAAACATGGGATCAAGTTAAAGATCAATCAATATTTTTCTCAAACCCACCTGATTTCTATGGAACTCAGTATGTAGGTAAGGAAGAAGCTATTGCCGGTCGTTTTTACGAGTTAGTAATTGCAAACGGAGGTGCTTTATTTGATGAAGATTATCGTCCAATTTTCAATTCTGATGCAGGAGTAGAGGCCCTTCAGTGGTTTATTGATTTATACAATGCAAAAGCAGTTCCTGAAGGTGTTTTAAACTACCTATGGGATGATACTGGTTTAGGTTTTGCTAGTGGAACTATCGCAATGAATCTTGACTGGGCTGGTTGGGCTGGTTTCTTTAATGATCCAGAAAACTCAAAAGTAGCTGGTGATATTGGACTTGTTCGTGCACCAATGGGATCAGGTGGTTTAAGAACTGGTTGGTCTGGATCACACTCTTTTTCTATGACTGAATCTTGTCCTGATAAAGAAGCTGCAGCATCTTTCTTATGGGCTTTAACAAGTAATAAAGCTCAAATGATTGAAGCAAGAGGTGGATTATCACCAACTCGTCCAGCTATTTGGGATGCTATAATTGCAGAAAAAAAGGCTGAGGGTGATGAATTTATGTTAATGGTATTTGAAACTTTCAAAATGTCATTAGCTGAGGATGCATTTACTCCACCATTAATTCCTGAGTGGATTGAATTCACAAATGCTCTTTATCCTGAACTTCAGGCTGCAATTCTTGGAGATAAATCTCCCGAAGATGCTTTAGCTACTGCTTCAAAGAAAGCAACTGAAATTATGGAAGATGCAGGATACTTCTAATAAATAAATTAATGTCTAGCCCTTCGACTTTGAAGGGCTAGTATAACTTACCAATATGAGAAAATTTCTAAGCGGTCCGTGGGTTTTACTATTACCAACGTTAATTATTTTGACGTGTGTAGTTTTATTACCATTGCTTTTATCTTTATGGACTAGTTTCACACCATTCAAATTAACAAAACCTGATACATTATATCGTTTTGTAGGTTTCAGAAATTATGAAAGATTAATAGGTGATATTGATTTTTGGGTTGCTTTTGGAAGAACTGTTTTATTTTTAGCAATTGCTTTAAATTTAGAATTAGTATTCGGTCTTGGAATTGCATTGTTAATAAATAAAATAACTTATGGTCAAAGAACGTTAAGAACTTTGATGATGTTTCCAATGATGTTTTCACCAATTTTAGTTGGCTTTCAATGGAAATATATTTTTAATGACAATATTGGATTATTAAATAATTTTTTAAGAGAGTTTGGGGTCATACAACCAATTCCATGGTTAGTAGATGGAGTTTTAGCAAACATTTCAATAATGGCTGCTGAAATATGGTCAAGCACATCAGTCTTTGCTATCTTACTTTTAGCAGGACTTTTAGGAATACCAAAAGATCCATTAGAGGCTGCAAGAGTTGATGGGTGTAACTCATGGCAAGTCTTTAAAAATATTACTCTACCATTTCTAATGCCTTTTGTTTTTATAGCAATGACCATTCGATCATTAGATGTTGCAAGAGCTTATGATATTGTTCAAATGATGACAGGAGGCGGTCCTGCTAAAAGAACAGAATTATTATGGACCCTTATTTCTAGAACTGGATATGTCGATGCTAAAATGGGAATGGCAAACGCAATGTCTTATATTTCCATATTTCTTTCCATCGCTTTTACTTTCTTCTTTTTTTATAAATTAATGCAATCAAGACAACAACTTAGTTATGAGTAAAAAACAATTTCAAAATATTTTAATTTGGACAAGTGCTATTATCCTTATTATTCTTATAATGACACCAGGTTTATGGGTTGTGTTGACAGCTTTTAGACCACAAGTTGATGTCATGGCAAAGCCACCTGTATGGATACCTAGAAACTTGAGTTTCAATCAATTTGAAACAATGCTTTTCGGAGGATCTGAAGGATCTATGGGTAGAAGTCCAGTGCCAGTTTTAAGTTATCTTTATAATTCTATAGTCATTTCTTTTACTAGTACATTTGTTGCTGTTTTAGTTGGAACAATTGGCGGTTATGGATTTGCAAGACATAATTTTAAATTTAAAAATGGTTACTTTCTAATGATAATGTTAACTAGAACTATCCCTGGTATTTCTCTAAGTCTTCCAATATTTATTTTATTTTCTAAAATTGGAATCATTGATACACATTTTGGTATAATTTTAGTTTTTGTTGCACTAAATATACCTTTTACTGTCTGGTTGACAGATGGTTTTTTTAGGCAAATTCCTAGAGCGATGTCCGAAGTAGCTATGACAGATGGATGTACAAAGTTACAAGCTTTTTGGCATATTGAACTACCCTTGTCTAAATCTGGTATAGCTTCAGCAGGTATATTTGCTTTTTTGATTTCTTGGAATGAATATGCGCTTGTATCTAATCTAGCAAGAAGTACAGATTCAAAAACTTTAACTGTTGGATTGATGGATTTTACTGCTCAATTTACGATAAATTGGCCTGGAATGTGTGCTTTGGCAGTTTTTATAATTATTCCTGCATTAATATTAACTTTTTTAGTGCAAAAACATTTGGTATCAGGTCTAACATTCGGAGGTGTAAAAGGATAAATGGCTCAAGTAGAATTAAAGAATCTTTCTAAAAAATATGGAAAAGTAACTGCTGTCCAGAATATGGATTTAATCATTCCTCATAATCAATTTTTAGTTCTGGTGGGCCCGTCAGGTTGTGGAAAATCAACCACTTTACGAATGATAGCAGGACTGGAAGAGATAACTGGTGGAGACATTTTTATTAATGATGAAAAAGTTAATGATAAAGATCCTAAAGATAGAAATGTATCAATGGTATTTCAAAACTATGCTTTGTATCCGCATATGTCAGTGGAAGAAAATTTAGGATTTAGCCTCAAAATTGCAAAAGTAAAATCTGACGAGATTGAAAAAAGAGTAACTGAAGCAGTAAATATTTTAGGGCTAGAAGATTTAAGATCAAGAAAGCCATCTCAGTTATCTGGAGGCCAAAGACAAAGAGTTGCAATGGGCAGAGCTATAGTTCGAAGACCAGATGCTTTTCTTTTTGATGAGCCACTATCTAATCTTGATGCTAAGTTAAGAACTCAAATGAGAACTGAAATTAAAAAGCTTCACCAAAAGTTGAAGACAACAATTATTTATGTGACCCACGATCAAGTTGAGGCAATGACATTAGCAGATAGAATAATAATTATGAAAGACGGATATATAGAGCAAATAGGCACACCAATTGAAGTATTTAGTAAACCAGCTAATGTATTCGTAGCAACTTTTATTGGTAGTCCACCCATGAATATTTTTTCTGCTGAAATTATCAGTTCGAATAATCAAACAAAAATTAAACTAGATGAAAATATTTATTTTGATTGTAATGAAGATCAAAAAAATAAATTACAGAATATAAAAGAAGTTTATCTTGGCATACGTGCAGAAGATATTATGCCTGTAGATAATAATTTGAATACTGGTTTTTGGTCATTCAAAAAAAATATAGATATTGTTGAGCCATTAGGAACAGAAACTCAACTTTTTATCACAATAAATAATAAAGAAACAATTTGTAGAATGTATAATCCTTATGAAGTGAATGTAGGAGATGAATTAAGTTTTCAAGTTGATCCAAGAAAAGTTCACTTTTTTGATAAAGAGTCACAAAAAACTATATTTTAAAATTTTTATGAAAGCGCTCGTCTTTTCTAATACAAAAAAACTTGTTTATAAAACTGTTCCAAAACCTAAAATTAGAAAAAACGAAACTCTTATTAAAGTATTAGCTACCGGAATTTGTGGTTCTGATATGCATGCTTTTAACGGTTTAGATAAAGTAAAAAAGAAACCCCCTATAATTCTTGGACATGAAGTTATTGGTATAGATTTATATAATAATAAATACTGTACAATCAATCCAATAATTACATGTAGAAAATGTGAAAATTGTAAAAAAAATATGGATCATTTATGTCTAAAACTTTCAATGATTGGTATGAGTAAACCAATAAAAAAAAATGGAGGATTTGCTGAATTATTATCTATTCCTAAAAATAATGTTTTGTATTTACCTAAAACTAAAAATCTCTATGATTTTACATTAGTTGAACCTACTGCAGTTGCCCTTCATGCAATTAATTTATCAAAAAAATATATTGAAAAAAAATTTTCAAAATTAAGCGTGTTAGTTATTGGCGCAGGTTCTATCGGCTTATTAACTGCTTTGATTCTAAAATCTAAAAAATTGAATAACATAAATATGGTTGATTATAATTTTAAAAAGCTTCAAATATGTAAGAAATATACGAATTCGAATATTTTTAAACCTAACCAAAAAAAACTATTAAAACAAAAGTTTGATATCATCTACGATGCTGTTGGATCAAAAGATTCAAGAGAGCAATCACTGAATTTAATTAAATCAGCCGGATTAATAATACATATCGGTTTGTCTGGCATTAAAGAAGGTATTAATTTTTTACAATTTACAAGAAATGAAGTGAAATTGATTGGTTCTTATGCATACAATCAAAAAGAGTTTAAAGACTCATTATTAATGATAAGAAAAAATAAATTAGGCAGTTTATCATGGACAAGTTTTGAAAAACTAAAACATGGACAGAGAATTTTTGAAACTATAAATGAAAGTAAATCGATTTCACCAAAAATTATCTTAACTCCATAATTAGTATTTTTTTGCAGCCTCAACTAATCTTGATAATTTTGCTCTTGTAATTTCTAGTGGAACATGACCAAAGCCACATTCACTGGATAAAATTACTCTATCAGATCCAAACTTTTCTAAAACAGGTTTAATCCTTTTGTGTACTTCTTCTACACTTTCTAACTCGTCTGTTCTTTGATCAATTACTCCAAATGAGAGATTGCCCTTAAAATCATATTTTTCAAAAACATCAAGCATGTTATAATGAAGCGTGCAATGCTCTAAGTGCAGTTCATGCACTTTAAGTTTTTTTAAACCATCAACCATATCATCATACTTTCCAAAATACCCTCTTTTTCTATGTGCATTTCCACCACATATATGAAGACTAAAATACATATTTGGAAAAGTGTCAACAATATCATTAATTACATCTGCAGCCCAAGTACACTCATCTGGAGACTCAGTTAGAACTGGTTCATCAAACTGAATTCTCTCACAACCTAGCTTTTGCAATTGATCAATCTCATCTTTAATACACTTTGCATAGGCTTGAGCTACTTCCACATCATTTTTGTAAAGATCTTTTCTTTCATTGACTGAAAATCTACTTAACATGTGAGGTCCTGTGATTGTTTGTTTCACAATAGCTTTATCTTTTGCAGTATCTTGAGCCTTTTTCCATTTTGAAGCTAGGTTCCATCTTTGATTTTTTATCTCATCATTAATAACTGCACATTCAATACCAAATCCTCCTTTTTCTTTTACTAAAGGGTGAGCTTTGGATAAATCAACATTTTCTGTTGAACCACCAACTGTAAATTGTTTGTATTTTTTATTTTCACTGTCAACTCCATCTATTCTTAGTTGATAAAACCAGTACATATTTTCTCTATATGATTCTCCATCAGTTATAAAATCTAAACCAATTTTACATTGATCTTCCACTGCCCATTGAACCATGTCTAAAGCTTCTTCTTCACTAACACTAGGCTTTCTTAACGTATCTTTGGGTTTGTCTTTTCTTGGATAACTTCCAACAGTAGTAGTTTTTAACATTATTTTCCTTTTTATATTGGGTTGAAATTATTTGCAATTCTTGCCTCATTCATATGCGCTTTAATCCCTTCTTTAAGACTTTTAGGAACAAATGATAATTCCTCTCTAATACGTTGATCATTTTGATCATCAATAAAAGGTGTAGGCTTTCCCGTTTCATCAAAAGTAACTTCCGCATTCGGTATCAATTCAGTAATTATTTTTTTTAATTCTGTGCCAGAAACAGTTTCAGAGCCTGTATTATAAACAAAATGATTTAATTTTTCTTTTAAACTTAATTCAATAAATTGTTCTGCACAATCTTCTACATAAATATAATTATCTTTATTTGATTCTGGAAAAGGTAGATGTGCAGGTTTTTCTAATGCTGGGTTTGTAGCAAATTCCTCAGCCCACATTAAGGAACTGCGTTTTCTTCCATAACCAAACACTACTGAAGGTCTAGTGCATGCAATACTTATTCCATGTAAATCTATATATTTTTTAGCCATGAATTCATTTAGCAACTTCATCACTGCATAAGTAAACAATTGATGTTGAAGACCACAATAATCATCCTCTTTTACAGGCTGATTATTAAATAATTTTGAGGTTGTACCATAAACACTTTGGCTACTTGGAAAAACCATTCTTTTAATATTATAATTCAACACTGATTGAAATAAATTAGTCATTCCTACAATATTCACCTCAGAGCCCTTAATTGGATTTCTATCGATCAAATTACTCATTTGATATCCGCATGCAATGATATTGGTAAACTTATAGTTTTCAAAAATGTTTTTAATATCATCTTTTGATGACATATCTAGTTCACGCAACTCTAAACCTTTTGAAGAAATACTTTTACTATTTAAATACTTTTCAAAATCACTTTGTTCATCATCTACATTGATATCTGTTGCGACAACTTGGATATTTCTTTTAAGTAATTGTGCTACAACTCTTTTTCCAATAAAGCCAGTTCCACCAGTAACTAAAAAAGTCATAAATTTAAATGATATTTTGCCATGAAAACATATACAAAACAAGAGAGTTCTGACTAAAAAATTTCAAATATGAACATTTTGTTTATATTTAAAAATACTATTTACATATCTAAATAATATCATAATATAAATCAAAATTTTCATAGGGAGGTAAATAATGAAAATAGTTAGTTGGTTTTTAGCAGCTGTTATAACATTATCATTAGCTTTTTCAGTTTCAGCTGATCCTAAAAGGATTGGTTACATTGTAAACTATGGTACACACGAGTGGTATCAAAACGTTATATTTGGATTACAATCTAGAGCTGATGAATTAGGTATTGAGTTGGAAGTAATGGATGCTAATTTAGATATAAATAAACAAACTCAACAAGCAGAGGACTTTATGACTAAAGGAGTTGATGTTTTAATCATGACTCCAGTTAATGAAGAAGGCGTTGTGCCAATCTTAAGGAAAGCAAAAGCAGAAGGTATGCCAACTGTCCTTGAGGGTAACCCAGCTAAAGGTATGACAACCTTATTCGCAATTTGTGATTATGATGCAGGTTACAAAGCTGGTGATGCTGTTGGAAGAATTTTAGTATCAAGAGGTGAAACTGAAGCAAGAGTTATGGATGTAGGATTGCCTCTATTATCTGCAACTCTCTTAAGATCTTTAGGTTTCATGGAAGCTCTTGCAGAACATGTTAATGCAGTAAAAGTACATGAGCTTGATGGATCTGGTATGATCGATAGTTCAGTAGAAGTTGCTTCTGCTGCTCTAGCTGCTGACTCAAACATAAATGTAATTTATGGTATTAATGATGGATCAGCATTAGGAGGTCTTCAAGCTTGGAGAGCTGCTGGATTACCAGAAGATGATCTTATTGTAGCTGGAACAGGTTCTGAAGGTTTAGCTTTTCTTAATGAAATGACTAAAGAAGGAACTCCGTATCTAGTCGAGGCAGCAATGTTCCCAGAAGGAGTTGGTTATACTGGTATGAATCTTGCAGTTGATTTATTCAATGGTGTAGATGTTCCAGAGCATAAAGTAACACCAACTTTGGCATTAACAGTTCATAATTTTGCTAAGTATTATGACTTTGATAAAGCTGGACAAAAAAGAGCTATTAACTTTGAAAATGTAGCTAAAATTCCAACAGAATCAAAGTGTACAAAGTACTCTTCTGATCTGTAATTTTAAAATATACTTGAGCCTCCTTTTATTTAAGGGAGGCTTAGTTATAATGTAAATGTAGATTACAATGAAATTCCTACAATCAAATGAATCAATTCTTTTTTTTATATTAGCACTACTTTGTATTTTCTTATCTTTTTATAATCCACAATTTTATAGTATTCAAAATATACATAGTATACTGCGCTCAAGCTCAACAGTTATGATTGTTGCATTTGGAATGACTATACTATTAACTAGTGGTGAAGTAGATTTGTCAGTTGGCGCATTAATGTCATTTGTTACAGTAATAGTAATGGATGTCATAAATATATCAGGAAGTATTGCTTTAGGATTAATAGCAGTTTTTGGATTTTGTCTTTTGATTGGTTTAATTAATGGACTGGTAAGAACTGTATTAAATGTAAATTCTTTAATAGCAACCTTAGCAATGATGCTTATACTTCAGGGAAGTGTATATGTTTATTCAATGGCTGCTATTTACAATACACATTTGATACCATTGTTTAGTTTTATTGGACAAGGTTTTTTCTTAAACATACCAATGCCTGTAGTAATAATGCTAATCATTCTTCCTTTTTTTGTAGTTTTGTTAAACTTTACTAGATACGGAAGATACTTTTCTGCAATTGGAAGCAATCCTGATGCTGCTAAATTATCTGGTATTAATAATAATAGGTACAAAGTAATTGGTTTTGTTATTACTTCACTTTTAGTTGGAGTGTCAGGTGTGATTCTTGCTTCATTAATGGATACCGGACAACAAGGATCAGCAAAAGGTTTTGAGTTAATAGTAATAGCTGCGGTTCTTTTAGGTGGAACAAGTTTTATGGGTGGGAGAGGAACGATTATTGGAACTATTCTTGGAATATTAATCTTAAAAATTATTGATAATGGAATAATTCTAATGAGAATACCTCAAGAATTTCAGCTTATTGTTCCAGGTGTTATATTAATATTAGCAGTCTATTTCGATGGCATTAGGAGAAAAAATAGTGATTAATATCAATTTTAAAGAATTAAAAATTGAATCAGTGAGTAAATCTTTCCCTGGTGTTCAAGCATTGGATAATGTCAGTATGAAAATTGCATCAGGAAAAGTTCACGCACTTATGGGCGAAAATGGTGCAGGTAAATCAACTCTCATCAAAATTTTAGCAGGAGCTTATTCTAAAGATTCTGGTGATATCTCATTTGATGAAAATAAGCTAAATATTAGAAATCCTAATGATAGTTTAAATTATGGTATAAAAGTAGTTTATCAAGAAATTTCGTTGATTTCTGAATTTTCTGTTGCTGAGAACATATTTTTAGATAATTTTCCTACTAATAACTTAGGTATAATAAATTGGAACAAACTTTATAAGGATACAGAAGAGTTATTTAATAGAATTGGTTTTGATTTAAATCCAAAATCAAAAATATCAGATTTATCCATTTCCCAACAACAAATGGTTGAAATAGCAAAGGCTGTTTTTAAGAATGCTTCTTTAGTTATTATGGATGAGCCAACCTCCTCCTTAACTCCTAATGAAATCGATAAACTATTTACTGTCATTAAAAATTTAAAACAAAATAACATAGCAATTTTATATGTAACTCACAAAATAGATGAAATTTTTCAAATAGCTGATGAAGTAACAGTTCTTAGGGATGGGCAACATATTTCAAATAAATTAATTTCTGAATCAAGTGAAGAAACCATAATCAAGGACATGGTCGGAAGAACTGTAAATGCTACTTTTGAAAGACCTGTTGACATTTCAAGTGCAAAAACTGTCATGAAAGTTAAACAAATTAGCTCCAAAAATAAAATTAATAATGTTTCATTTGATCTACATGAGGGTGAAATTTTAGGTTTTTTTGGACTTATGGGTGCTGGAAGGACTGAGTTAGCAAAAGCTATTTTTGGATACGATAAGATTACTGAAGGGTATGTAGAAATAAACAATAATAACTATAAAAGTTTTAACACATCAACAATGGTTAATAACGGAGTTGGTTATATTACTGAGGATAGAAAAGGTGAGGGTATTGTTAAAGATATGAATTTAAGAGAAAACATGAGTCTTCCAAGTCTTAAAATATTTGAAGATTTGTTTATTATAAATAAAAAAAGAGAAAAGAATGCTGCTGATGATTACATAAAAAAGTTTTCAGTAAAAACCCCTTCCTCAGAAAGATTAATTACTCTCTTAAGTGGTGGCAATCAACAGAAAGTTTTAGTTAGTAGATGGTTAATAAGAGAGTTAAAAATTATAATACTCGATGAGCCAACTAGGGGAGTTGATATAGGAGCAAAAACAGAAGTATTAAGTTTAATTAATGATCTCGCAAAAGAAGGTTTATCAGTATTGCTGATGACATCAGAAATGAACGATCTTTTAAGTCTCAGTGATAGAATATTAGTAATGGCTGATGGAAAAATTAGCAAAGAATTTTATCGTGGCAATGTTAATCAAGAAGAAATTTTTAAGGCATCAGTTAGTTAAAATGAATAATATCTTAAGATATCTAAGAAAAGGTGAGTTAGCATTATTTGTAATATTTTTGATTGTGTTTGTAGTTTTTTCTTTTAGTTCAGAATATTTCTTTACGTTAAGAAATATTATGAATGTTTCAGGCCAGATGTCTATCATTCTAATCGCAGCAATAGGTTTTTCAGTTTTATTGATTGCAGGAGAGGTAGATATTTCAATCGGATCCCTTCTTGCATTTGTATCAATACCATTAATAGAAACTATGAATATTACTGGAAGCGTTCCACTAGGTATTATTCTTTGTTTAGTATTTGGAATCCTAATTGGGCTTATAAATGGATTTTTCTCAGTTTATCTTGGAGTTAGCTCTCTAATTGTAACGTTAGGTATGTTATTTATCCTTAGAGGTGCTGTGTACCTTTATACAGGTCAGAGAGCTATTCCAGATGAATTAATGTCAGATTTCTTTTTTTATATTGGTAACGGCAAATTCATGGGAACTATTCCCTATGCAGCAATTATTGGATTAGTTATCTTATTAGTATTTATATTTGTAATGCGAAATACAAGTTATGGAAGAAAATTATATGCAGTAGGTGGAAATCAAGAAGTTGCTCGCTTAGCAGGTTACAACATAAAACTTTTAAAATTAAGTGCATTTGTTATTTGCTCTTTTTTGAGCTCAATAAGTGCAATAATTTTAGCATCTAGAATTGGATCTGCAAACCATGTTGCAGGAGATCTATTTGAATTCCAAGTAGTTGCGGCAGTGGTTTTGGGGGGTGTTAGTCTTGCGGGTGGCATTGGGTCTTTGACTGGGGCTGCAATTGGAGTGCTGATTTTATCAGTAATTTCTAATGGATTGGGATTACTTAATATTGATACACAATGGCAATTAGTTGTTAATGGTGTAATTATAATAATTGCTGTAGGATTTGATGAACTAAAAAGAAATAGATCATTATAGAAACAAAGGAGAAAAATATGACTGATTTAAATAATAAAGTTGCAGTTGTTACTGGAACAGCGTCAGGAATAGGAAAAGCTATAGCAACTAGTTTTGTAAACTCTGGTGCTAATGTTGTTTTATCAGATGTGAATGAGGAACTAGGTGAACAAGTCTGTGCAGACTTACAGAAAATCAACTCAAGTGTTACTTTTGTTAAAGCTGATGTTTCTAAAGAAGAAGATGTAAAGAATGTTATCCAGACTGCGGAAAAAAAATTTAATACTCTTAATGTTGTGGTAAATAATGCGGCAAGAGCAATTGGTGGCTACCCAGTTACCGATATGTCAGATGAAGATTGGCACGCAGTTATAGGTTCAAATTTATCAAGTGTATTTTATGGATGCAAACACTCAATACCAATTTTTAAAAAAATAGGTGGAGGATCAATCATTAATATAGCTTCTGCTCAAGCTCACACACCTTTACCAGGTTGGGCTGCATATGCTGCAACTAAGGGTGGAATAATTTCAATGACAAGACAACTCGCTACTGAGTTTGGTCCTTACAACATAAGAACTAATTCAATATCTCCAGGAACTATCAATACTGAAATGGTAAAACAAGTTGTTGCAGAAGATGGGACTGGAAAACTATTTGAAGAACAATTAGGTATGCATCCTATTGGTAGAATTGGTGAACCAGAAGAAATTGGTGCCACAGCTGTCTTTCTTGCATCTGATGGTGGTGCATTTACAAATGGTGCAGATTTTAGAGTTGATGGAGGTCTTACTATAACTCCAAGAATGAAACCAGGAGCAGGCTCAAGAAGTAAATAATATTTATGGATGATAAATCAGCATTAAGTGGATTAAGAGTTCTAGATTTTAGTCATCTCTTAGCAGGACCATTTGCTACTCAAATTCTAGGGGATTATGGTGCAACAATCTATAAAATTGAAAGAGCTGAGGTAGGGGATGATTATAGGCGTTGGCATTTTTTCAATAAAAAAGTTGGAGGAACACAAGCTGCTACTTTTTTATCATGGAACAGAAACAAAAGATCTTTAGCCATAGATATGAAGAGCCCAAAAGGTAAAGATATTTTATATAAAATGGTAAAAGACTGCGATGTTGTAATTCAAAACTTTAGACCTGGGGTAATGAGTAAACTCGGTTTTGGATTTGAAGATTTAAAAAAAATAAATCCAAAAATAATCTATTGTAATGGATCAGGATATGGAAGAACTGGTCCATATGGAAATAGACCGGGACAAGATCTATTAATACAAGGTATGTCTGGACTTACATATAATACGGGAAGAGCTGATGGACCTCCGGTACCAGTAGGAGCAGGAATGGCAGATCAATTAGGATCTTATAATATGGTAATTAGTATTCTGTCTGCATTGTATCATAGGGATAGGACTGGCGAAGGTCAGGAAATTGAAATAGATTTATTGAGTGCTCTTTTGCAACATGAACTTCAAGAATTTGTTGCTGTTTTGAATTTGGGTCAAGAATTTGAAAGAGCAAAATCTGGAATTGGCCATCCGGGGACTGCTGCACCATTTGGGGTTTATAAAACAAAAGATAAATACATAAGTATTGCAATTGCAACACTTGAACTTCTAGCGGAAGTACTAGAAGATGAAACTATTGCTACAAATTACAAGGATGATGGTCCCAGAGGAGCTTTTGGATCTCAAATTCAATTTACTAAAAGAGATGAAATATTTAATCATATAGAAAAAAGAACAAAAGAATATACCAGTGAATATTTACTAAATACATTATTAGAAAAAGGTGCCTGGGTCGCTCCTGTTTATAAACATCTGGAAGTATTAGATGATCCTCAGGTCAAACACATGAAAATGTTTACTAGTTATACGCACAAAAAATATGGAACTGTTCATACAGTTTCTCCAGCAGCAAAAATGAGTGAAACTCCACCCAAAATTTCTAAACCAGCTCCATTGGTAGGAGAGCATAGTTATGAAATATTGAAAGAATTTGGTTATTCTATTGATGAAATCAAACAATATGAAGATGAAAAAATCATTACTGTTGAAAGTTAAGATTAATGAGTGAAAAAATTTTACTTAATTGGAAAGGTGGAGAAATTGAAGTTGATACACTAGGTTGTAAAATGGTACCCATATTTAATTTTAATGGAAAAAAAATTAAGCCTTTGCATGAACCTGATTGGCTTAATGATGATTCAGATGAGTTTAATTCACTCCCAGGAATACTAAAAAATCTCAAGGGTGAATTTCCATGTGTTCCCTTCGGGATTAATTCTCCTGTAGAGGAAATAACAAAAGATTGGGTAAAATCATATTCAGAAAAGCCATATGTTGTAAATGAACCTCATGGTTATAGTTCAAATAAAAATTGGGAATTAGTTGACAAAAAATCTCATAAGTTAGAATTTAAAATCAAATATCCTGAAAATGATTTAGTAGACTATTTAGTTAGATCAATTGAGGTTAATGATGATCAGCTTAACAAGATATTTTGTACTCTTCAAATACATGTAAAAAATGATTGCGAATTACCTATTGGTTTGCATCCTATGCTTCGAATTCCAAAAAACATGTCAAAAATAAAAATTAAACCAGGTAATTTTAAATTTGGACTTAATTACCCAGGATTAGTTTTAAAAGACAAAACATTAGGAGCAATCGGAAAAGAATTTTCAACATTAGAAAGTGTTGAGGGATATAATGGAAACATCCTAGATCTTTCACAGCCTCCGTTTGATGGAAATTTTGAAGATCTTTTTCAATTATGTGGCATTGATGGGAATATGTCTTTAGAGAATTTTGAAGAAAATTATAAATTTAATTTTACTTGGAATCCTCATCATTTTTCTTCAGTTCTCATGTGGGTAAGTAATAAAGGTAGAGTAGAATATCCCTGGAACAGTAATCACGTAACAATAGGTTTTGAGCCAATAAGTTCTGCCTTTGGATTATCAACACATGTGTCTCTAAATAAAGAAAATCCAATATCTAAAAGAAACGTTGCAACTAGTGTAAAATTATACAAAGATGATCCACTTGTTACAGATTATTCATTTTCTATAAATGCATTATAATGAAGCTTTCATCAAAATTTAAATCATTAAATACTCTAACAACTCTTATTAAGAATAATACCTCTATTGGAATAGGAGGACATCACTTTGCAAGATTACCAATTTCATTAATAAATAAATTATTAGAAAAAAATCCAAAAAATTTAGAATTTATTAGCTGGTCAGGTGGCTTAGCCCTAGAGCTTTTTCTTCAAAAAAATGCTATTAAAAAAATTCAAATTTGTTTCTCAAGTCTTGATATTTTTGGACTAGCCCCATTGTTTAGAAAAACTTGTGAAAATAAATCAATCGAAGTTATAGATTGGTCAGCTCTTGGATTAATAAAAGCTTTACGTGCTGGACAACAAAATCTAGATTCCGAAATATTTCAATATCCATGGGGATCAGATTTACCTAACAAAACAAATTATTGCAAGAAATTCAAAGATCCTATTTCAAAAAATAATTTTGCAATTGTACCATCACTAAAAATTGATAATTTTCTACTACATGCAAGTAGAGCTGATGAAGATGGAAATATAGAAATTCTTGGACCTCGTGCTTTAGATACAATTATGGCTGGTGCAAGTAAACAATTAATTGTGACAGTTGACGAGGTTGTATCTAGAGATGTTTTAGCACGTGAAAAAAAAGGTAGTTTAATTTCGAAAAATTTTGTTAAAGCAATAGCTCACGTACCATATGGAGCTTATCCCACATCGTCAGTTCCTTATTACATAACTGACTATGAGGATCTTAAAAATGCATTTTTAAAAACACCACTTAAGATTGGAACAAGTTTTAAAAAAAACAGACAATTTATCACTAAATCAAATAAATTAAATTCAAAGTATTTTAAAAATTATTTATCTAAAAATTATAGAAATAGTAAAAATAAAGAAAAAGTAACAAGCGATGAAATTATGGCATTTGCACTTGCAAATGAATATGATGACAATAGCTTGTGTAGCTCTGGTGCAGTATCACCGTTGGCTAATGTTTCATACTTTCTCGCAAAAAAATTACATGCCCCAAAATTAATTCTTACCACTATGACATATGGACATCATGATGTTAGTTTTAGACCAATGACTTTGTCATTTAGTGAAGTCTTAGATAGAGAAACCTGTATTAACTTTTGGGGAGGTGATGACTCGTACAGTATTTATTACCAAAATGGTCAAATTACACATGAAGTAATAGGAGCAGCTCAAATTGATAAATACGGAGATGTCAATAATATTGAAATAAAGAAAAAAAGTGGTGGTATTTTAAGATTGCCAGGACAAGGGGGAATGGCAGATGTATCAAATCTTCATCAGCATTTTATTGGATACGTAACTAAACACTCTAAATTAAGTTTTGTAGAAAAAGTTGACTATGTTAGTGCTGGAAGAGGATTGTTTAAAGATAAAGAAAGATTACGCGCAGGTTTGAAACCAGGGCATGTAAAAATATTTACTAATTTATGCATTTTTGAAAAAAATAAAAAAACTGGATTGTTAGAAGTTATTAGTATTCATAAGGGTGTTACAAAAGAAGAGATACAGAATAATACATCTTTTAAGGTAAAATATAAAAAAGGATGTAAAACAACCAAAATGCCAACCACAAGTCAGTTAAATGTATTAAGAAATATAGTAGATCCTCTCAATATAAGAAAGTTAGAGTTTACAAGTGGAGAAGAAAGAATAAAATTATTGGAAGAAATCATAGGACAAGAAAAAAATATTATAAAGAGTTTAAATTAAAAAGGAGAGATATTAATGCAACCAATTTTAGATTCAAACAAAGCAAAAGTTTATTATGATGGAATATTTTCAAATCCAAGGTTACAACATCCTGAAGGAGTAGCTTTAGATAATGATGGTTTTGTTTATTGTGGAACAGAAAATGGTGAAATAATGAAAATTGAAAAGGACAAATCTAAAATGGAATGTTTGGCAAGCAGTGGTGGGTTTATTTTAGGTATAGCAATAGACATTAATAAAAATGTATTTGCCTGTGAAATGAAAGAAGCAGCTTTGTTTAAATATGATAGTGAAAAAAAAACATTCAAAGAATTTGCTAAAGGTCCAAAAATTCCAAATTATCCTGTAATTGATAAAAAAAGAAATTGTATTTATGTATCTGATAGTTTTGGATTTAATGAAAAAGGAATTGGTCTTTATAAATTTGATTTGACTAGTGGAGAGGGTGGTCCTTGTTCAGAGGAATTATTTAATTTTGCAAATGGTATGTGTTTGTCTCCTGATGGTAATTATTTGTATGTTGTTGAATCTTTTCACCCCTGTGTTTCAAGACTTCCAATTAATGACGATGGCTCTTTTGGAAAAAAAGAAATTTTTACTGAAGACATTGCTATAGTACCAGACGGTTTAGCATTTGATAAAGATAATAATTTATTCATTAGTTGTTATGAACCTTCAAGAATTTATATGGCTGATACTAAAGGTAACACAAAACTTTTAATAGAAGATAAACATTGTACAACTATGGCGCATCCAACAAATATTGCAATATCAGAAGATGGAAATACTATGTATACTGCAAATTTAGGTAGATGGCATATTACTGAAATAGATATTTCTAGTCTATATAAATAAAATTAATGCGTATTTGTTCGATAGGCGAATGCATGATTGAGCTGTCAAATATTGAACATAACATTTTTAGACAAAATTTTGCTGGAGACACCGCTAATTCTGCAATTTACTTATCGAGGTTAGGGGCAAAATCATCATATATTTCATCTACCGGGAAAGATTTTCTTAGTAAAAAAATGTTAAAATTTTTAAATGATGAAAAAGTTAAGACTCATAATATTTTTATGAATATTAACAAAACTCTAGGTTTATACCTTATTCAGAATAACAAAAATGGTGAAAGAAATTTTTTTTATTGGAGGTCTAATTCTGCTGCTAAAACTTTACTTAAGAATGTTAATTCTAAAGTTTTATTTAAACAAATTTCTAAATACGATGCAATTTATTTTTCAGGAATTACATTATCTATTTATGATCAAAAAAGTAATGAGAAATTTTATAAAATTTTAAAGTCATTAAAAGACAAAAATATAAAAATTTACTTTGATTTCAATGTAAGATTAAATAATTGGAAGAGTAAAACAATTGCATTACAAACTATAATTAAGTTTAGCCGTATTGCTGATATTATTTTTATGACAAAAGATGATTTAAATAATTTAGGTTTGAGAAACTATAAAAGTATTATTAAAAGTAATTACAATAAAAAAATTGCTGTATTACGCTCTAGTAATGGTGAAGTAAGTGTTTATAATAAAGATAATTTTCAAAATTATAAATTGCATTTAAATAAAAAAGTTAAAGATACAACAGGATGCGGGGATGCATTTAATGCTTGCTTTCTCTATAATTACTTCAACAATAAAAATATTAAAGATTGTATAAAATTTTCTCACGAGCTCGGAAAAACTGTTGCAAAATTTAAAGGAGCTATTATTCCTAAACAAAATTTTAATCCTAAACTTTATGTCATCTGAAATCATAAAATTAATTAAAAATCAGAAAAAAATTCCAATCATAGGAAAAGGAACATCCATTGATATTAAAAATAAATTTAATAGACTTGTCTTAGATAAATATAGCGTGATTGAGATTGCATTAAGAAGTGAGGAAGCATTAGAAACTTCAATTGAGCTAAAAAATCAAAATCCAGATATAAATATTGGACTTGGCTCAATACAATCTTTAACTATGCTTAAAGAAGTAGTTAAATCAAAATTTGATTTTTATATTTCACCGGGAATTAACGAGCAAATGTTAGATTTTGCAAATAAAAATGACATTTTATTTATTCCTGGTGTCTCTACTCCATCAGAAATATTAACTGCAATAGAGCATGATTATAAGTTACTAAAATATTTTCATGCAGAAAAAAATGGAGGTGCTAATTCATTAAAATTTTTAGAAGAAATTTTTAATGATGTTAGATTTATACCCACAGGAGGCATTAATGGTGAAAATATGGATGATTATTTTGCTCTTGATAATGTAATTGCTGTTGGTTCAACTAATTTTTAATTATTTAACAGCTCCCAAAGTGAGTCCTCTAACTAAATTTTTTTGAAATATTATTAGTAATAACATTGGTAAAATAGAAGCTAAAGTTGCACCAGCTGTTATGTATCCCCACAATATTTGTCTTTCTGTTATAAACCTTGCTACACCAACTGGCGCTGTAATAGCCTCTTTTCTTGTAAAAATGTAAGCAATAAGAAACTCATTCCATGACATAATAAAGCAAAACACTAAAGTGGCAAAAATTCCGGGTCTAATTAATGGTACAATTATTTTAAAAATAACACCTGTTGTTGAACAACCCTCAACATAAGCACTTTCATCTATTTCTTTTGGTATCTCATCCATAAATGATTTTATCATCCAAATAGCAAATGGAAGATTAATAATTATGTATAAAATTGGAAGAGCAATAAATGTATCAACTAAACCTAACTTTGAAAAAATTATAAACAAAGGTATTGCGCCAACAATTGGTGGTATCATTCGAATACTTAAAAACCACATCAATAAATTAATACCACCAGTTTTGTATCTAGACATACTGTAAGCAGCTGGAAATGCTAATAATAATGTAAATAACGCATTAAGTGTTGAAGCTATTGCAGAGTTTAATATTTTTTTTAAAAAACCAGAGTCATCACTCATAATGTACCAGTAATTTTCAAAAGAAATTGAAAAAAACCATTTTGGTGGAATTGCAAATATATCTACAGTATTTTTTAGAGAAGTTACAACCATCCAATATATAGGAAACATAAAAAATAGAAAAAATATTACAAGTAATGAAACCCGTAATATAAGTTCAGTTCTTGAGATCCTTCCTATCATTCTCTTTCTAGTAATCCTTTCATAATTCTAACTAAAATAAAAGCCAGTATTGTTGCGATAATAATCATTATTACAGACATAGCTGCTGCTAATCCTAACTGGTTTTGGTAAAATGCAGTTTTCCAAATATTATAACCTAAGACGTAGGTGCTTCCACCAGGTCCACCTCTTGTGACGATGTAAATAATATCAAAAGCTTTGAAAGCATCCAGTGTCCTAAAGAGAAGGGCGACTGTAAATATTGGTGCTATCGAGGGAAATGTAACATGTCGAAAAATTTGGAATCTGTTTGCTCCATCAACAGTTGCAGCTTCTATTGGTGTTGGATCCACACTATCTAAACCTGCCTTGATTATTAATGTTGTAAAAGGTGTCCATTGCCAAGTATCAATTATGACAACAGACCAAAAGGCATTTTGAGGTGTGCCTAGCCAATTGATTGCTCCTATACCTACACTTTCTAATAAATAATTCAAAATTCCTAAATCATAATTGAACATAAATTTCCAAATCAAACCGACTACAACAGGAGAAATAAAAACTGGTATCATGAATGGTAGGGTAAAATAACTTGTGATTCTAGTTTTCGTAGAAAGTAAAATAGCTAAAAATGTGCCAAGTACAATTTGTATAGTTACACCAATAACCATAAGTTTTATAGTAACTTGAAGTGACTCTATAAATGTAGGATCTTGTAATAAATATGTAAACTGACCAAAGCCCAAAAATATTCTTGGTAATGTTGGAGATATTGGCCAGATATGAGAACTAACAAATATTAAATATATAAACGGATAAATTGTAAGAAGGAGTAGAATAAATACTGCTGGTATAACCATATAAAGCGGGTAATTTTTAACCCGCTTTATATCTAAGATATTTGTAAGTTTATTTGACACTTAAAAACCAAATATTAATTTGGTTTTGGTCCTGTTGCTCCTGGGTTATAACCACCTCTTTGAGCTTGAACATAAACTTGTTGAGCACCTTTTAACAAAGTTGACTCTGGATCTTCTCCAAGCATAACTTTATGAAAATATGTCTCCATAGTTTTTTCAATTTCAGGCCATGGTCTGTAAACTCCAAAACCAGTATAACCTTTTAATATATCCATAAGTAAAGGGTAAAAAGGATATTTTTCAACAACTGCAGCGTCATTTGCTGTTGAGAATCTTGCAACTGAACCACCGTTCATTGCAAAATCAACACCTCTGTCTTTTCCAGAAATATACTGAATCAACTGAAACGCAGCGTCTTTATTTTCTGATTGAGATGAAATACCTTGAACCCAACCTCCAAGTGCAGAGTAACGACCTTCAGGTCCACCAGGTGTTGCACAAAATGCAACTTTATCACTTACGGCAGAAGAGTCTGGATCAAGAACATAAGGCATATATGCATTCCAGTTAACTGTGAACGCAGCATTACCTTGTGCAAAAGCTGTGTTAGCTTTATCAAAATCATAATCCAAAGCATCAGCTGGCATGTACTCCATTAATTTTTTCATCATTTTAGCAGCTGCCACTGTAGGTGCTTGATGCATTTTTGGAAATAAATTTCCATCAGTCCATGAATCTGGTGTGCCAGCTCCATATCCTGAATTCATCGCCATAAAGCTTGATAAGAAGTTACCTCCCATCGCCATTGGAAACGCCAATGGATCCATTTCTGGATGATTTGCTTTTATTTTACCTGCAGCTTCATAAAGCTCTTCGTATGTTGAAGGGCATGAGTCATACCCAGCTTCTTCAAAAAGATCAGTTCTATACATCGCTAAATATACATCGAACTTATATGGTAAAGCCCATAACCCATCTGGGTTTGGAGAACTAGCAAGTCTGTATCTTCCATATACTTCTTGAACAGCCATTGGAATATCAGCCATGTCATAATTTGGATCGGCAAGTTCACTACTCATGTAAGGTTCCATGTCATCGACAAGTCCACCCTCAACGTAGTTACCTCCCCATAGATAAGCCCAAGTTACAACATCGTAACTTCCATTACCTGCAGCGTAGTCAGCTTGGTGTTTAGCCAATAGATCTGTCCATGACTCGTCTATTACTTCAACTTTAGCACCAGTTATTGCTTCAAATTCCTTTGCCATAACCTTAGCAGCATCTGTTGTAGGACCAGTATGTGAAGTAAGAACTAAAGTTGTTCCACTCCAATCTCTTAGCCAGTCTGAACCAGATGCCAAAGGAGGCAAAGCATTTGCAATACTGAAAGGAATTAAAATACTTGTAAACACAAGTCCTATCAGTAATTTTTTTATTTTATTCATTATAACCTCCCTAATTTTAATGAAATTAACAAATATTCTATAGAGTTCTGATTTGGGTTCAATAATTTTTATCTATAAAATAGGCATTCACATTTAAAAAAATCCAAAATTCCTAAGAAATTTTTGTATTATTATTAAATTATAGTTATATTTGTAAATTAGAATGAAAAAATACTACTTTAACACAAACTTAAAGTTCACTGTAAAAGAGGAGAATAATTTTAAATTAAATCCAAATCAAATACGGATTAATATGAAAAATTGTGGAATTTGTGGATCTGATATTCATTACTTTTTACATGGTGAAAATGGTGGAAGAAAAATTCAAGAACCTTTAATGTTAGGCCATGAGGCAGTTGGAGAAATTATAGAAGTTGGCAAGGAAGTAAATAAATTTAAAATTGATGATCGTATCGCAGTAAATCCTGCATTATATTGTTATGGATGCAAACATTGTAAGGATGGAAGATTTAACCTTTGTGAAAATGTATTATTTTTAGGCAGTGCAGCAAAGATGCCACACACACAAGGTGCTTTCAGGGAGGAATTAGTAATTGATCAAAGTCAATGTCACTTAATAAATGAAAGTACAACTTTTGAAGAAGCGGCTTTTGCTGAACCTTTTGCTGTTGCACTTCATGCTTCATCTTTTATTGATTATAAAGATAGTCAAAATATTGTTATTGCAGGATGTGGACCGATAGGATTATTACTTTTAAAAATTATGGTTCAAAAAATTGAACACGAAAAAATTTTTGTATTAGATGTAAATGATAATGTATTAAACATTGCAAAAAAAATTGGGAACATAAATACAATAAATGTTTCTGATGATCAAAATTTTATAAATGATAACAAAAATTTTTTTGACATTGGTTTTGAGGCATCTGGAAATGTTAACTCAATAAATAATTTAATTGAAATATGCAAAAGAGGTTCGGATATAGTACAAATTGGTAATATGCCAGGTGGTTTAATCAAAATTAATTATAATAAAGTTATGATTAAAGAGTTAAAAATTCAAGGTTCTTATAGATTTATTGATGAGTTTAGTGAAGCAGTAAATAAAATAAACAATAAGGAATACTTGTTTAGTGATATTTTAACTCATAAATTTAAACTTCAAGATTGCGAAGATGCAATGAAGATAGCAAGTGATAAAAATAAATCAATAAAAGTTCAGGTGTATAATTAGTTTACAATTTAAAAAAATTTTCTTGAGATTTCATCAATGCATCTATTAATCTCATCGTATCAATTGTGTCTTCAACAGAAGTTTCTAATACAGTATCTTCTTTAAAAATATATCGCTGTAAATTTGACATTGTACCCTCGAATGCTTCAGGAAACCAATTTCCTCCTAGTTTTACTTCTTCCCAATCTCTATCTTTGGTTTTTATTTCAAATTTATCTTTTTCAAAATTTGGATAATTAACAGTAGAGCCAAGTGTAATAAAAACTACACCATCGGTTCCTTCAACTTTAAGATTGGCATTTTGATTCTTGTCTCCAAATTGATAACAATGATTTAAAGATAAAGCACATCGTAAATCTTTTCTGTATTTAAGTATAGCAGTTGTTTTTGTATCTGAAAGTTTAGGATATTTAGGATGAGTATTTGAATAAGCAAATACTCCTTCAGGCATACCAAATATTGATCTAATTAAATCAAATAAGTGTATTGAATTGTATGGTATTTCAACTCTATCAATTTTTTCTAAAAATGGCCATAGATGCCAGGGTAAATAGTAGGAGTAGTGAAATTCAACATCAACAATTTTTCCTAAAAGGTTTTTATTTAAAGCATCTTTAAGACATAGCATCATTGGGCTAAAACGAAGTTGAAAATTTAATGCAGCCGTTATTTGTCGCTCTTTACATGTCTCAAGTATTTTTTCTGCCTCTTGAACATTCGACCCCATTGGTTTTTGTAAAAGTGCGTATGAATTTAAAGGTAATTTCTGAACTATTGATAGCAATTGATCCGCTGGAACTGCAATATCAAATACAACATCTTTGTTATTTAGAGCATCATCTAAATTTTCATATACATTTGCTATATTAAAATCCTTGGCAAGAGTTTTTGCAGTCTCTAAGTTTAAATCATAAACTCCTGCGATATTTAAATTTAATTTATTGTATGCTGGTAAGTGAGCATTTCTTATTATTCCTCCTGCTCCAATAAAAATTATTGGTAAACTTTTAGAAGGCTGATCCCATCTATTTTTTAAATTGAAATCATTCATTAAAATATTTTATTTTCACATAAATCTAATAATTTCTCAACACTCATTCCATCATTTTTGTATATAAATATTCATTTTATCTACAAATATATTGAAAGGTGTGAGGAAGAGTGTAAGATATTTCACATGTATAGTGGACCAATAACAGATCCTCATCAGCACCTTTGGGATTACAACTATAAGTATTCTCATGGGTGGTTACAAATGGATAGTCATCCATGGACAGGTGATTGGACAATGCTAGCTAAAAATTATTTAATAAATGATTATTTCGACGACATAAAAAATCAAAATATTACAAAAAGTGTTCATGTTGAAGCAGAATGGAATGACGAGCCAGGAGCATGGGGAGAAACACAATGGCTTCACGAAATAAATAAAAAACATAATTTCCCAAATTCTATTGTAGGACATGTAAACTTATCAAATGATAATGCAGAACATGTAATTAATAAACATTTAGAAGTATCCAATCTATTTGTTGGAATACGTCACAACCAGTTTAATCATGACAAAGATAAAGATTTTATTTTTTCTGAAGTAAATCATATGCAATCAGAATTATGGTTAGAAAATTTTAAATTGCTTGAAAAATATAATTTATCTTTTGATCTTGGCTGCTTTTATAATCAACTTGTTGACGGTGCTAATGTAGCAAAAAATAATCCAAATATTTCAATAATTTTAAACCATGTTGGCCAACCAATTAAAAGAGATGATGAGGAATTTGCAAGATGGAAAAATGGAATCAAAATTATTTCTGAAAACCAAAATGTTAATTGTAAATTATCCGGCGTAACTATGACTGATCATAACTGGACTAATGAAAGTATAAAAGAAATATTTGACTACGTGATTGATTGCTTTGGTATAGATAGATGTATTGTTGCAAGTAATTTCCCAGTTGATAAACTTTTTGGAAGCTATGATAAAATTTATAATGCTTATAAAGAAGTACTAAGTCAGTATTCAGACGATGAAAATAAAAAACTTTTTCAATTAAACGCTGATAGAATTTACAAAATAAAATAATTGGATGTCAAAAAAAGAAGTAGCATTAATTACTGGTGGTGGTACTGGTATTGGTTTAGCAGTTGCAAAAAAACTTCATTCCATGAATAAAATTGTAGTATTAACTGGTCGTAGAAAAGAAAAATTATTAAGTGCCAAAAAAAAATTAAAATCTAGATGTCACATAATTGAGCATGATATCTCCAAACTAGATTCAATCCCAAGCTTAGTGTCTGAAGTTGAGAAAAGTATAGGACCTATTAATTATTTAATTAATAACGCAGGTATGCATCTTCGCAAAATTGCTATTGAAACTTCTGATCAAGAATGGAAAGATGTTATTGATACAAATCTAAATTCAGTTTTTAGTCTATCTAGAGAATGTGCAAAAAAAATGATCCGAAGAAAAAGTGGGAATATTATTCTTGTCGGTTCAGTAACAACCATAATGGGCCTTCCAGATGTAAGTGCATATGCTACTTCAAAAACAGCGTTATCTGGTCTAGCTAGGACACTTGCAATTGAATTAGGAAAATATTCAATAAATGTAAATTGTATTTGTCCAGGTTTTATACAAACTGATATCTTTAAAAGAGTAAGAAAAAAAGATCCAAATCGTTTTAAAAAAATTCTTTCCAGAACACCACTTGATCGTTTTGGAAAAGTAGAAGATATTTCAAACGTTGTTGGATTTCTTTGTTCACCAGAGGCAAAATTTATAACTGGTACTACATTACCTGTAGATGGAGGATTTCATAGTAGTTTTTAGATTTAATGATTAATAGGTATAAAAGCGCTCTTATAACTGGTGCAGCAAGTGGTATTGGTTACAGTATTTTAAAAAAACTTTCTAAACATAAACTTAAAATATATGCTTTAGATAAAAATAAAACCAAACTTAAAAAAATTTGTAATGAAACTGGAGCTTACCCTTTAAACTTAGATATTACTGACACAGATTTACTATATTCGAAATTATCAAAATTAAATATTGATGTTCTTGTAAGCAATGCTGGAATTGGTAACGGAATAGAAGGTTTATTAAAGTCAACAAAAACAGATATTCTTAAATCAACAAGAGTAAATTATGAAGCAATTCTACATATTATAAAAATTTTAGTTCCTAAAATGGTAAAAAAAAGGAATGGTCACATTTTTTTAATTGGATCAATAGCTGGATTATATCCAACAGACTCTGCTATCTATAGTAGTCAGAAAACAGCTATTCATAAGATTGCTCAAAGTTTACGAATAGAATTGAGTGGATCAAGAGTTAAACTAACAGAGATATCTCCAGGAAGAACAAAAACATCTTTTGGTGATAATATTTTTTCAACAAACAAAATGAAAAAAGAATTTATGTCTGGATTTCAACTATTAGATCCTGACGATATATCTAATGCATTATTATTTGCTCTAGATACTAAATGGAAAACAAATATTAGTTTGATAGAAATATTACCAACTGAACAATCACCTGGTGGTATTCCAATTTTTCCTGTTAAAGACCCAATATTAGAATAATTATAAACTTTTAATCAATCCTTTTATATATCCTACTGCATAAGCCATTCCAGCATGCCAAGGTGCTGAACAGTTTAAAGCTGGAGTATGGTCTGGAATAATAACTCCATCATAATTATTTTTTTTTAAAATTTTAATTACATTAACCATATTTATATCTCCGTCATCCACAAATGCTTCAATATAATTTGGAACTTTACCAATAACATTTCTAAAATGAATATAACCTATTCGTTTATCTTTAGAGTATTTATCTAAATAATCTTCTAGACCATCTTCTTGCATTTCCTGTATTGACCCAAGACACATTTCTATTTTATTACTACTACTATTATTAATATTTATAAGTCTATCATACTCGCTAGGATTTTTTAAAATTCTACCTGTTCTTCTCATTACAGCAAGTGGAGGGTCATTTGGATGTGCTGCAAGTGATACATTATTCTCTTCTGCAACAGGAATTAATTGATTAAGAAAAAATTCTAACCTTTCCCAAACTTCGTTTTCACTTGTTTCTGGAACAAATTTATCTTCCTTACCTTTTCTATATCGCATATTCCAAATCATACCATCAGGTATTGGTTCCTGAAAATCTCTACTACCTTCAATTAATGCTACAGATTCTGCTTTCCCTCTTGCATATTGACCTCTTTCCCATCCCCAAACTCCGGCTAAACTAAAACAGTAACCCATAATAGGAATTCCCACCTTGCCCATATTTTGTAATAAACGTTTTAAACCCTCAATCTGTTCATTTTTTTTTGGACCATCAAGCAGGATATCATGCCAGTGCAAAGGATTAAAATTCTCAATTGCTTCAAATACTAAATTATGATCTTCCATCTCTTTTTTAAGGCCACCTAGAAATTCAATGTCCCATATGGGCTCATTATCACAAACACCCCAACCATTATCACCACCTGATGATATTTCAGGATTAGATCCAGAAAAATAATTAGTTAAATGAGCTACTACATGTGTAGCCCCTATTTGATTTACAAATTTATAATTATCAGTATTTAATGAGTTCCTATAAAGTCCAAAACCTAGTTTCATAAACAAATAAATACACCATCTTCTTGAATAATCAAATTATTCATATATGAAACTTGGTATTTATGGACAAAAAGAACTACAGTGCACCAGCATTAGACAAAGGCCTAGACATCCTTGAACTTTTAGCTGTATCCTCTACAGGGTTGACTCAAGCAGAAATTGCTGAACATCTTAATAAATCAGTTAACGAAATTTATAGAATGTTAAATACTTTAAAAGTACGTAATTATTTAGAATTTGATAGTTCTACTGATAGTTATAAACTTTCTTATAAGCTTTTAAATTTATCTGCTTCTTTTAATCCAACAAAAACTTTACTTCAAAAAGCAACTCCCATAATGAGAGAACTTACCACATTAATTGGTCAATCTATTCACTTATCTATTTATACGGCTGGAAAATTATTAGTTATTGCTCAAAATGATAGTGGTTCAAAATTTAATTATCATGTCACTGTAGGATCTACTTTTGACCTATTAGAAACTTCATCTGGAAGAGTCATTTTAACTTTTCAATCAGATAAAGAAAGACAAAGACGTTTAGAAAGAAGAAAAACATTTTTATCTTTTGAAAAAAAATCCAATTTACCAAAAAGCACAATTAAAGAACTAGAAAAAAAATATTCAAAACAAACTATTCACCGAATAAAAAAAGATGGTTGTGAAATTGTAAAAAGTTTACAGATATCTGGTATTACTAACATTTCTTTTCCAATATTTGATTATTCTGGTTATGCGATTGCTGCATTAACCGCACCTTTCTTGAATAGACTTCATGGCAATAAAGTAAATATTAATAAAGCAAGTTCAATAATGTCAAAATATTCTATTAAATTATCAAATGAATTAGGTTATGAAAATAAAAGTTAAAAAAAAATTATGACAAATTTTACTGAAAGATTATCTAAGTGTTACACGGGAGTAGTGCACGATATAATGCGTGATATGGAGTATACAAATTTTACATTACCACCCGAAATTAAACCCTGCAAAAACAATCATGTTCTTGCTGGTCAAATTTTTACGATTGAAGGAGAAGTAGATAAAAATCAAACACACCATGATTCATTATTAGCTTGGACAGGTTTTTTATCCAAAGCTCCCAAAGATAAAGTAATTATCTGTCAGCCAAATACAAATGAAGTTGCTCTAATGGGAGAATTATCAGCCGAAACACTTCAACTGAGAGGAATAAGAGGTTACATAGTTGATGGAGGCTCCAGAGATATGGACTTCATTCTTAAAATTGATTTTCCTGTTTGGAGTAAATTTTATACACCTAGGGATGTTGTGAAGTTCTGGAAACCAACAAAATTTGAGAAACAAATTTACATTGGTGAAGTAAAGATAAATAATAACGATTATGTTTTAGCTGATATTGACGGAGTTGTAATAATTCCACAAGACAATATTGAAAATATATTAATTAAATCAGAGGAAAAAATTAATTCAGAAAACTTAGTTAGAAAGGCAATTAAAGAAGGAGTAGACCCCCAAGAGGCTTACAAAAAATACAGCGCTTTTTAATTATTTTAAACTTTTTTTCTCTCAACTAGCAATACATGTTCTGAATAGCACACGCATTTACCTTCTTGATTTTGAATTTCACATGCTTCGACAACTATTCCAAATTCTGGTCTTTTTGGATCATCTTTTTTTTCTTTAATTGTAACTATAGTAGTTATTGTGTCTCCTATAAAAACTGGATTAGGGAACCTTAATCTATCAAAACCATAAGTAAATGCTTTGTGATTGATCTGACCCGCTGTTAGTCCAATACCAACTGAATGAGTGAGACTGAATTGAGCAACTCTTTTCCCAAATGGTCCTTTTTTAGCAAACTCTGCATCAACGTGATGAGGAAAAAAATCCCCAGAATGCATTGCATGCATAACAACGTCTGTTTCTGTGATAGTTCTACCTGGTGTAGTGCGTTTATCTCCTACATTATAATCTTCAAAATATTGTTCTAGCTCTTGCATTATTTTATTTTAATAACTCTCATTCTTATTGTCTATCTTTCTAAGTATAAATTGATATATTATTTGTGAATATAATTTATGAATAAAAAATATAAACGAGTCTTTTCTATAAATCTTCAGCCTGGATACAGGAACTACACTGTAAAAGATTTACAAGATATAAAAGGGAAAAGAAAATTAACCCAAATACTAGTATCAGATGCATTAGAGGCAAGTGCTGCAGAAGAAGCTGGTATTGATCTTATATTAGCAAAACCTGATGAAAATGTTCCATTAATTAGAAAGGCTGCACCAAAAACATTTATGACCGTTTCAGTTCCTTTCATTAAGTATTCATCAAAAGAAGATATTGTTAAGAAAGCTCTAGAACTAGTTGAACAAGGAGCAGATTCTATACATTGTGGATCCTGGAATTTAAATTTTATGAAGTATTTAAATGAATTTAAAATTCCATTCCAAGGTCATGCAGGGCTTGTTCCTAGAAGATCAACATGGATAGGTGGGGTAAGGGCATTTGGTAAAAATGCAGAAGAAGCATCAAAGTTATTAAATGATATATGGGATATTGAAGAAACTGGAGCATGGGGAGTTGAAGTTGAATGTGTACCTGAAGAAATACTTGGAGAAATCACTAAACAAACTAAGTTGTTAACTTTATCAATTGGATCAGGAAAAAAAAGTGATGTACAATTTTTGTTTGCTGAAGATATTTTAGGATGTAGCTCAATTGATACACCAAGGCATGCCAAAATGTATGCAAATTTTAATAAATTAAATGATCAAATTCAAAAAGAGAGAATTAAAGCATTTAAAAAATATGACTTAGAAGTTAAAAAAGGCATATTTCCTAGTAAAAAACACTCAATTTCAATTGATAAAAAAGAACTTATTAGCTTTAAAAAATCATTACGAGTCAAAAAAGATAATTGAAATTAGCAAAAAAATGGCTATTTCTTAAATAATGGATAAAGAAGAATTAGTTGATGCTAGAGGTGGATGGACTCCTGGAAAATTGGAGTACAAACCGTTATTTGAATTTCCACCTAAGCCTATTGCTCTCTTAAAATGGCTTTTCAATTATCCTGACGGTTTTATATTTCCTTGGGCAGCAATTCATTTTTTAATTGCTTTTCTTTGTTATTATTTCTTAGTTCCTTCATTTGACATCTTATCTAGTTTTAGTCTTGGCTGGATCTCAATAATTTTTTTTAAAAACTTTATTGTGCTCCTTATCTATACAGGTTTGTGGCACTGGTATCTGCATATCAAAAATTTTCAAGGTGATAAGTTCAGATATAATTTAAGACCTCTTGGAAAAGGAAAACAATGGTTATTTGGAACTCAAACAAGAGAAAACATGTTTTTTAGTTTATTTAGTGCTGTTCCTATCTGGACTGCATATGAATCATTAATGTTATGGGCTTTTGCTAATGATTATATGCTGTTTCCAATTAAAGATTGGCTTTCAAGTCCTTATGTTGCCATCTATTGTGTTCTTTTATTTATTTTTATACCTATTATACAACATATTCATTTCTACTGTATTCATAGATTAATACACTGGAAACCTCTTTACGATCATATACACTCATTTCATCACAAAAATGTAAATGTCGGTCCTTGGTCAGGACTTTCTATGCATCCAGTCGAACATTTATTATACATAAGTACAATTTTAGTTCACTTTTTTATACCATCAACTCCTCTTCATTTTGTCTATCAAGGACTTCACACATGTTTAGGTGCTCAAAAAGGTCATACTGGTTATGAAAGATTAGTTGTTGATCCAAAAACTGGTAAATCAATTCCATCAGCTGGCTACTTTCATTATTTACATCATAAATATTTTGAATGTAATTATGGTGAACTAACTAGTCCTCTCGATAAGTGGTTTGGTTCTTTTCACGATGGTACCAAAAAAACTCACGAAAAATTATTTAAAGCAAATAAAACAGCGTAATTACTTACATCAACAGGTTTGGCAATAACATACTAATTATTGGAAAGTATGTAATTAATAGTAATGCTAATATTGTAGCAATTATAAATGGATATCCTTCTTTTATATAATCTTCAATTTTCACATTACTAATTGAACATGTAGTAAACATCAATGTACCAACAGGAGGAGTAGCTCCTGCTATAGATAAATTTAAAATTAAAATTATTCCAAAATGTACTGGATCAATTCCAAAGGATTTTGCAATAGGCACAAGAATAGGAGTTAACAAAATTAAAGCTGCAGTACCTTCAACAAACATTCCAAGAATTAGGAGAAAAATATTTATAATTAACAAAAGTATAATTGGATTGTTTGATATTTCAGTCATAAATTCTGCAAGTATCACAGGGATCCTTTCCCAAGTAAGATAATATCCAAATGAAGATGCGGCACAAATTATTAGTAGAATTACACTAGTTGCTATAACACTCTCGTTTATAACGATTGGTAAAGATTTAATTTTTAGCTCCTTATGAACAGAAAAACCTATAAATAAAGAATATGCAACTGCTATTGCACCAGCTTCAGTAGGAGTAAATACACCAAATCTAATTCCCCCAACAATTATAATAGGTATTAGTAAACCATAAAAAGCTTCATAAGATGCTTTAATTATTTCTTTAGAAGTTGCTTTTTTTATTCTACTGGGTGCATAATTGTATTTAAAAGACATAAATCTTACTGTCATCATTAACAAAACACTCAAAAGTATTCCTGGTAATATCCCTGCTAAAAATAATTTTCCAATTGAGGTGCCACTTATAAAGCCATACAAGACAAGAGCTATACCAGGTGGAATAATAGCAGCAATTATTGCTGAGCATGCTGTAATTGATGCAGAAAAGCCTGGTCCATAATTTCTTTTTGTCATTTCAGGAACTACAATCTTACTTTGCATTGCTGCATCAGCGTTTGCCGAAGCAGACATTCCTCCCATCAAAGTACTCATTAAGATATTTATTTGTGCAAACCCTCCAACTAAATGACCAACTAAAACATCTGCCAAATTCATTATGCGTCTTGTAATACCTGAGTGATTCATAATTACACCTGTCATAATAAAAAATGGTACTGCAAGTAATGGAAAAGATAGTGTAGGTGATATTAATCTTTGAACAAATATATATGTTGGAATTCCACCATCAATAATAAAAAAACTCAAAGCGCCAATTGCAATTGAAAATGCAACTGGTACCCTAATACATAATAAAATAAAAAATATAATTATTGGTAAGAATATCATTTTAAAAATTTTTGAATGGATCTAACTATTATACTTATAAAAAATATAACAACAGGAAGATCTACATAACTAAAAGGTATTCTGAGTATCGCTGTAGGTTTATTATATGCTGTAATTGTAAATTGAATTGATAAATATAAAACAAAAATAAAGAATATCCCTAATATTAAATTTTTTATCCAATCTGAAAAAATTTTTATTCTTTTTGGAAAAAAGTCATAAACTAAATCTAGATGAATGTGCTTATCATGTTTCCAAGCAGCTGCTGCACCTAGAAATACCGTCCAAGTAAAAGCTATGGTTGCTATTTCATTTGACCAAGCTACTGGGTTATTAAGTATATATCTACTTATTACTCCATAAAAAGCTGATAAAACCACTATCGTAATAGCTACTGAAGAGAGAATTTCCTCAAAATATTTAACTATAAATTTCATAATTTTAGAAAAGTTGCTGAAATATATTCAGCAACTTTTAATATTATTAACTACTTAAGTATTTCAGATACTCTTTCGAATAATCCATCCGACCATTCAGGAAAAGCATCATATGTAGGAGCTGTCGCATCTTGAAAAGCAGCCATATCTATTTCACTTGCTCTAACAAATGAGACACCTTCGGATTGAAGTTGCTTAATTAAACCCTCTTCACCTTCAAGTGTTAATTTTGTTAAATATTTACCAGCATTAATTGATTCTTCAAAAATTATATTTTGAAGATCATTTGGCATGCTATCAAATATTTTAGCATTGATTACTGGAGCAACAAAAGCTTTGAAATGACCAGTCATAGAAATAACCTTTCTTTGCTCATAAAGCTTTGCACCAATTATAGAAGCAATAGGCGCTTCTGCTGCATCAACAAGTCCAGTAGACAAAGCACCGTAAACCTCTGCCCAAGCTACTTGTGTACCTTTAGCACCCATAGATTTAAAGGTTTCAACCCACATTACATTTGGTGGTACTCTTATAGCAACATCTTTCATATCATCTGGATGTCTTACTTCTTTACTAGTAATAATATGCCTTGCACCAAATAACCAATTAAAAGCCGTAACCTTGAGGTCACTTGCAGCAGTTAAATTATCAATTGTTTCTGCATACCAATCTGATTTTAAAATTTTATCAAAATCATTTACGTCTGCTAATAAATAAGGTCCATTTAGAACACCTATATCAGGATAATAATCTGAAAGATAACCAGCATCAGCAATAG
>CACJGU010000008.1 GCA_902593125.1 uncultured Alphaproteobacteria bacterium | reverse complement strand
CTTACCTTTATTTAAAGCGAGCATATTAGAATTGAATGTCGTTTGAATTAAAGTGTGTTTATATAATTGATTGAGAATAATATTTGAGTCTACATCTTTTTTAAGTTCTATAACAACCCTAACACCGTTTCTGTCTGACTCATCTCTTAAATCTGAAATTCCTTCAACAATTCCATTTTTTACAATTTCTGCAATCCTTTCTAATAATTTCGATTTATTAACCTGGTAAGGTATTTCATGGAGAATTATAGCTTCTCGATCCTTTTTAAAATTTTCAATACTAGTTTTCGATCTAACTACACAACCTCCTCTTCCAGTTTCAAAAGCTTCTGCTATACCTTTTTTACCAATTATTTGACCTCCTGTTGGAAAATCAGGACCAAAAATATATTTTTGAAGATCTGAAATATTACATTCTGGATTTTTAATAAGATACAAAGATGCGTCTATGACTTCTCCTAAATTATGTGGAGCAATATTAGTAGCCATTCCAACTGCAATTCCTGATGCTCCATTAACTAAAAGATTTGGAAATTGAGATGGTAAAACTGAGGGTTCTTTTGTTGTGTCATCATAATTGGGTTCAAACATAACAGTATTTTTGTCAATATCTTCAACAAGCTTTTCAGATACTTTAGCAAGTCTTGCCTCAGTGTATCTCATTGCTGCAGGAGGATCTCCATCCAAAGAACCGAAATTACCCTGACCATCAATTAGTTCTAATCGCATTGAAAAATCCTGTGCCATTCTAACCATAGAGTTATAAATAGCAGAGTCTCCATGTGGGTGGTATTTACCCATGACATCACCTACAATTCTTGCAGATTTTTTATATGCTTTATTATAATTATAACCAGATTCACTCATAGAGTATAAAATTCTCCTATGGACTGGCTTTAAACCATCTCTACAATCTGGAAGAGCTCTACTCACAATTACTGACATTGCATAATCTAAATAAGATTTTTGCATTTCTTGCTCCAAACTTACTGTTGGATTGATTGAAGAATTGTCGTTATTGTTTTTTGATATTATTGTATCGTCAGGCACTAAAAAATCCAAGTTTTCTAAGAAAAATATAATTTTTTATATCAAAAAGTTGTTTTTAAACCAATATAAATAATTCAATTGATAACCTAATAAAATTACTATTTATCAATGATTTAATTTAATTATCTAAGAAAATTTACTAAAAAGGGATATCTTCATCCAAATCACTAGAATCATTTGATTGATTCCCAATGGAATTATCTTCAATTGCTTGAGATTGATTTGCTTGATCAGAATTATTGCTATCAATTTGAGAGTTATTTCTACTATCTAAAAGTGTAAGATTACAGTTATAACCTTGTAATATAACCTCTGTTGTATATCTATCATTGCCATCCTTATCCTGCCATTTACGAGTTTGTAACTCTCCTTCAACGTATATTTTAGAACCTTTTTTTACATATTTTTCAACTATATCAACCAAACCATCTCCAAATACGACAATGTTATGCCAAGATGTTTTTTCTTTTTGTTCTTGAGTATTTCTATCCTTCCATCTTTTAGAAGTGGCAATTGAGAATGATGCCATTTTAGCTCCAGATTGCATTGAACGAATTTCAGGGTCTCTTCCTAGATTCCCTAATAAAATAGTTTTATTAACACTACCAACCATAAGATTTCTATATATATCCATATAACATATTAAAGTTATTAGATAACACTAATATTCATGAATTTAGATAAAATTGTTATAAAAGGCGCTAGAGAGCACAATCTTAAAAACATTAACCTTGAAATACCTAAAAATAAACTTGTTGTTATAACTGGAGTTAGTGGTTCGGGTAAGTCAACACTCGCGTTTGATACTATTTATTCTGAGGGACAAAGAAAATATGTTGAAAGTTTATCAGCTTACGCGAGACAATTCTTACAAATGATGAATAAACCTGATGTTGATAGTATAGATGGCTTGTCTCCAGCTATATCAATAGAGCAAAAAACAACACAAAAAAACCCGAGAAGTACTGTAGGTACTGTTACAGAAATTTATGATTATCTAAGAGTGCTATATGCTAGAGTTGGTGTTCCCTACTCTCCAACAACAGGTAAGCCAATTAAATCACAATCAGTAAGTGAAATGACTGATCAAATTATAAAAAATAATATTGATAAGAGAATATATATTTTATCTCCAATAGTAAGAGATAGAAAGGGTGAATATAGAAAAGAAATCGAAGATTTAAAAAAAAGAGGTTATCAACGTCTCAAAGTAGATAATGTTGTCTATGATATTGATGAAGTGCCTTCACTTAAAAAGAATTTTAAACACAATATTGATGTTGTGATTGATCGACTTGTTGTAAAAAAAAATATCCAGCAAAGATTAAGTGAAAGTATAGAAGTTGCTTTAACACTTTCAGATGGTTTGTTATATTTAGAAAATTTGGATACAAATAAAATATCTGTATTTTCTTCAAAATTTGCATGTCCTGTATCTGGATTTAGTATTGAAGAAATTGAACCTAGATTATTTAGTTTTAATGCTCCGCAAGGTGCTTGTTCTGAATGTGATGGACTTGGTGTTGAAAAATATTTTGATGAATACAAGATTGTCCCTGATGAAACAAGATCAATTGTTGATGGGGCCATTAAACCATGGGAAACAAAAGTATTTGGTTACCAAAAAAAATATTTTGTTGAAACAATAGATAAAATATTAAAACAATTTAAAGTAAAGAAAAGTGTTCCATGGAGTAAAATTCCAAAAAAAGTAAAAAATATCATTCTTTATGGAGATGAAAATAGCGAACTAAATTTCTTATATGATTTTGAGGGAATAATAAACTTCATTGATCGAAAATATGAAGAGACTGAAAGATGGTGGCTTCAATATGAATTAGAAAAATATTTATCTGAGAGAGACTGTGAAGTTTGTAATGGTTACCGTCTTAATGAGAAAGCTTTAGCTGTAAGAATCGATGAAAATCATATCGGTAACATTACTAAAAAATCAATAAGTGAATGTTTAAGTTGGTTTTCATCTCTAGAGAATAAACTTGATAAAAATAATAAGAAAATTGCTGAAGGGGTAATTAAAGAAATTAAAGATAGATTAGTTTTTTTAAATAGAGTTGGCTTAGATTATTTATCATTAGCAAGAGCTAGTAAAACTTTATCTGGAGGTGAAAGCCAAAGAATTAGATTAGCAAGTCAAATTGGTTCTGGCTTAACAGGAGTTTTGTATGTTTTGGACGAACCATCAATTGGATTACATCAAAAAGATAATCAACAACTTATAGAAACATTATTTAGATTAAGAGATTTGGGAAATACAGTAATTGTTGTTGAGCATGACGAAGATGCAATTAGACAATCTGATCACATAATTGATATAGGTGTTAAAGCGGGTGTTAATGGAGGTCATATAATAGCCGAAGGAGGTCTTAAAAAAATATTAAATAATAATAAAAGTTTGACAGCAAAGTATTTAAATAAATCTTTAGAGATAGAGGTTCCAAGAAATAGAAGAAAATTTAATAAAAACAAAGTCTTCAAACTTAATAAAATTAAAACAAATAATTTGGATAATCTAAATATTACTTTACCTCTTGGAAATTTTATCACTGTGACAGGTGTTTCTGGAAGTGGTAAATCTTCATTAATAATTGATACATTATATCAAAGGTTAGATGAATATTTTAATAAATCCTTAAATAAAGATGAAAGTCGTTTTAACTTTAAAGGTATTAATCATATCGATAAAGTAATTGATATTGATCAATCTCCAATTGGAAGAACGCCAAGATCAAATCCAGCTACATATACAGGTTGCTTTACTCCTATTAGAGATTGGTTTGCAAATTTAAATGAATCAAATGCTAGAGGATATAAACCAGGTCGATTTTCTTTTAATGTAAAGGGTGGTAGATGTGAATCATGCGAAGGAGATGGGGTTAAAAAAATAGAAATGCATTTTTTAGCTGATGTTTATGTGGAATGCGATATTTGTAAAGGTAAACGATACAACAGAGAAACATTAGAAGTAAAATATAAAGACAAATCAATCTCCGATGTATTAGATATGACTGTAGAAGAAGGTTATAATTTTTTTGTTAAAATTCCAACTATAAAACAAAAATTACAAACCTTAATGGATGTTGGTTTGGATTATATAAAAATTGGTCAATCAGCTACAACTTTGTCTGGAGGTGAAGCACAAAGAATTAAATTATCTAAAGAATTATCAAAAAGATCAACAGGAAAAACATTATATATACTCGATGAACCAACTACAGGTCTACATTTTGATGATGTTAAAAAATTACTTAAAATTCTTCATACTCTTGTTGATGAAGGTAATACAGTGATTGTAATTGAACATAATCTTGATGTTATTAAAACAGCTGATTATATAATTGATCTTGGCCCACTTGGTGGAGTAAATGGTGGTCAAATTGTTGGAACAGGAACACCCGAAGATATTGCAAATAATAAAAAAAGCTATACAGGTGAATTTTTAAAGAAAATTTTATAATTAAAAGGAATTAAAATGATAAATCTAGAGTTACCAGATCTACCCTATAGTAAAGATGCTCTAATGCCGTATATGTCGGCTGAAACTTTAGAGCTGCATCATGATAAGCATCACATGGCTTATATTACAAATGGAAATAAGTTTATTAAAGAACAAAACATATCAGATGATAATATTAATGATATAGTAATAAACTCATATCAAAAAAATGCTCCAGTATTCAACAATGTGGCACAACATATAAATCATGTTCATTTTTGGGAAATTATGAAAAATAATCCAGATGGAAAAATTCCATCTGAGCTAGAAAATAAGATAGTTTCAGACATTGGTTCAGTTGAAAAAATGAAAGAGGATTTTATAAACGCAGGTATTGGACAATTTGGATCAGGTTGGTGCTGGATAGTTCTAAATAATGGAAAGTTAGAAATTACTAAAACACCTAATGGAGAAAATCCAATTGTTCATGGTCATACACCTTTGCTTGGATGCGATGTATGGGAACATTCATATTATGTCGACTATAGAAACAGAAGACCAGATTATTTAAAAGCATTTATTGATAATTTGGTTAATTGGGAAAAAGTTGCAGAAAATTTAAATAACGCTTAATCATTTTCATCTTGCGGTCTGAACTTAAAGATTAATAAAGTTGGGACCGCAATAAATACAGAGGAATAAGTTCCAATAACTACTCCTATTATCATTGTCAAAGCAAAAGGCCTAATTACTTCTCCACCAAATATAAATAGAGAAAATAATGCTAATAATGTTGTTAAGCTTGTCATTACTGTTCTAGATAAAGTATTGTTAACAGAAAGATTAAAAATCTCCACTAATTCCATTTTTTTATATTTTCTTAAATTTTCTCTAACTCTATCAAATATAACAACTGTATCGTTTATTGAATAACCAGCAATTGTTAGAATAGCTGCTATAGTTGCTAAAGAGAACTCTACATTAAATACTGAAAGCAATCCAAGAGTAAACAAAACATCATGAGTTAATGCAACAACTGCTCCAAAACCAAATTGCCATTCAAACCTTAACCAAATATAAATTAGTATAGCTATCAATGCAAATGAAACAGCTTGGAATCCTCTTAAAAGTAACTCAGAACTAATAGTTGGTCCTACAAATTCTGATCTTCTAAACTCTAAAACTTTATCTTGAATTAAGTTTTTAACTTCATTAACGGTTTCTATACTTTCTTGGTTACTTTTATTTTGTAACCTGATCAAGATTTTATCTTTACTTCCAAATTCTTGTAATGATACATCATTGAAATTTTCCGATAACATATCTCTTAATTCACCAATTGATGTGTTTTTAGTACTAACCTCTATTAGAGTACCACCTTTAAAATCTATACCTAAATTTAAACCCTTAACAGTTAGTAAACAAATTGAGATAATAATTGCAACAATAGAAAAAATTAAAAATTTTTTTCTTAAGCCTAAAAAATTAATATTAGGCTCAACCGGAATAATTTTATTTAATCCAAACATTATAAATTAAGTTCCTTTTTTGAAGATATTGACAAATAAAAATATACTAAAAAATTAGTTAACATTAGAGCAGTGAACATTGATGCAATTACACCTAATGATAAAGTAATTGAAAATCCTCTAATTGGTCCTGATCCAAATGCAAATAATAAAACCGCAGCAATAAGAGTCGTAATATTAGCATCTAAAATCGTAGACATTGCTCTATCAAACCCATTTTTAACAATTTGATATACATTTCTATTTTTTAATCTTTCTTCTTTTATTCTTTCAAAGATCAATACGTTTGCATCAACAGCCATACCAATTGTTAAAACTATTCCTGCAATACCTGGCAAAGTTAATGTTGCTCCAATTGTACCAAGTAAAGATATAATAATAAAAATATTTGCT
Source organism: uncultured Alphaproteobacteria bacterium (assembly GCA_902593125.1). GTDB lineage: Bacteria > Pseudomonadota > Alphaproteobacteria > HIMB59 > CACPNW01. Next base: position 41,908 of record CACJGU010000008.1, on the reverse strand, counting down.
ATTAGAGAAATATTAGCAAGAGCACCAAACGTCCCATAAATTAGTACCATAAAAATACATACTAATAACATTCCAATGAATGAAGCAATTTTGCCTGCAGCAATTGAGTCAGCTCCTAAACCTGCACCTACAGATCTCTCCTCTACAATTTCAAGTGGAGCTGGTAAAGCTCCAGCTCTCAATAATACAGCTAAATCTGAAGCTCCCTGTGCATCAAAATTACCAGTTATTATTCCAGAACCTCCAGTTATAGCACTATTTATTCTTGGTGCTGTAATTACAACTCCATCAAGTAATACCGCTAATCTTTTACCAACATTATTAGAAGTAATTCTTCCAAATTTTTGAGCTCCTTCTGTATCAAATCTAAATGATACAGCGTGCCCCTCTGTTTGATCAAATGAACCTTTTGCATCAACTAAATTTTCACCGCCAACTAATGACCTTTTATCGATTAGATATTTTATATTTTCATCATAAATATCAGATACAATAATTTTGCCAAAAGGTTCAATATTTGATTTTAGAGCCGCAGTATTATCATCATCAACTAGATGAAAAGTCAACTTAGCTGTTTTACCTAATAATTCTTTAATTCTTTCTGGATCTTTAATACCAGGAAGTTGTAATAATATTCTTTTTTTTCCAGATCTTTGTATCAAAGGCTCTTTTGTACCAGATTCATCAATTCTTTTTCGTACAATTTCTAAAGACTGTTTTATCGCAGAGTCTTGTATAGTTTTTTTATATGCTTCATCCAACTTTACTATAATGCGATTTTCATTTTCTTGAATGGAAACACCTCTATACATTTGAAAGAATGAATTTTTTATATCTTTTATTTTTATATTATTTTCAAAAGTTATAGTAACATCATTAATATTATATTTTACATTAATAATTTTTACTTTATTTTCTCTTGCTAATAGCCGAATACTTTCACTTAAATTCTCAAGTTCTTCAGCATAAAGAGTATCTAATTGAACCTCCAATAAAAGATAGGAACCACCTTGTAAATCTAAACCAAGATTAATTTTATTTTTCAAAAACCAATTATCTGAATCATCGTTATATATTATAGAAGGTATTGAAAATATTACGCCTAAAAGAACTAAAAGAATTACAGTGAATGATTTCCAAAGAGGGTATTTTTGCATTTAATTTGATTATTTTTTTTTCGAAAAAAAACCTGAAATTCCTGATTTAGTATTACTATTTTCCTTTGGCATTTCCTTTTTTTGAACCTGAGGCATTGTGTAAAGATCAGCAACCATTCCAGGGGCAATTTTAATTTCAACATTATCAGAGATTTCAACAGTCAATTCTCTATTATCAGCAACTTTATTAACTGTGCAAATAATGCCGCCTGAAGTAATAATTTTATCACCTCTTTTTAAATTAGATAACATTTCTTTATGTTGTTTAACCTTTCTTTGTTGTGGTCTTATCAAAAGAAAGTAAAACACTGCGAATATCAGTATTAGGGGTAAAAAAGTTCCAAAAGCTTCCATATTATATATACCTATGATGATTTAATTTGTGAGTTTTATTATACTGTGTAATAAGAAAAATCAATTAAACTATTTGATATGTTTTTAAAGGAATTATTGATTAAAAATAGCCTAGCTAATAACAATTCTTTTATTTGGGATAGTAAATTAAAAAATTTAAAAAAAGTAGAAGATTTTACATTTATTGATCTAAATTTACTGATTGGTATTGATCAGCAAAAAAAAATATTATTTGATAATACATTAAATTTTTCAAAAGGTAATTTCACAAATAATGCTTTATTATGGGGCTCAAGAGGAAATGGTAAAAGTTCATTAATAAAATCAGTCTTTAGAGAAGTTAATAAGAAAAATAATAAATTAAAACTATTACAACTTAATAAAAAGGATATTTTTGATATTGAACTAATCTATGAAAAACTGGGTAAAATTAAAAAATATTTTTTTATTATCTTCATTGATGATTTGTCATTTGAAAAAATTGATAGTGATTATAAAATTATTAAATCTACTTTAGATGGAAGTATTCAAAATCAACCAAAAAATATTATTCTATATGTTACATCTAACAGAAGACATCTAATGCCAAGAGATATGATTGAAAATGAAAGATCATCTGCAATACATACAGATGAAAGTGTAGAAGAAAAAATTAGTTTAAGTGATAGATTTGGTTTATGGATTGGATTTCACAATTTATCTCAAGATGATTTTATTAAAATAATTAAAAAATATTGTGAAGTTTATAATTTAGAATTTAATGATAATATAAAAAATATTTCTATAAGATGGAGTTTACAAAGAGGTAATAGAACAGGTAGATCTGCTTGGCAATTTATTTTAAATTATGCAGCAGAACAAAATAAAAAAATTAGTTTTTAAATTCTTGAAAGATAAAATTGTTTTTTTTTAAATCTAAAATACCTCCTTTTAAATGAAAAATATTATTTTGATTTAATTGTTCCGCAAAACCATTTGCTAAAATTGATGAAATAATTCCTTCATCGCTAACAAATATTACTTTATCTCCTGGAATTATAATTTCTCCATACTTATTTAAAAAATTTTGTTGAAAATTTCCTTTGTTATCAAATGCAGTTAATACAATAGATCCAGGAATAACTCCTGTTTCAATAATTTTATTTAAATTCCGAATGTCAATTATTTTGAAATTTTCATCAGTCATAGCTAGCTTTAATTGAAGGTTATCTATTTCTTTATATTTAGGCGGTGTTACTTTAAACACTTCAATTTCAAAGATAAGATTTGATTCTGGAGGTATTAAATCTCCAGCACCTTTTTTTCCATAAGCTAATTGGTATGGAATAAAAATCGTTCTTTTTCCACCTTCTTTCATTCCTAATAAACCTGTTTCCCAACCAGGGATTACCTTTCTTACACCAATTTGGAAATTAAATAATTGATCTCTTTTATATGAATTATCAAATTCTATATTATTTTCTAGTTTTCCTATGTAATGAACAGAAACTTTTGAATGATTAATGATCTCTATTCCATTTCCAGGAATATCATTGATTATTTTTACTTCACTAGCAAAAATAGAATTTGAAATAAAAAGAATTAAAACAATGTATAAATTTTTTAACATTTAATCTGATTCTTTTATTTGTTTTATTTGAGATGGCAATGATACTAAACCACTGCAAATTATTAAGATAGCACCAAAATAAGCATATGTATTCATAAATTCATTAAAAATATATATCCCTGCAATAGATGACCATAAAACTTGCAGGTAAGCTAGCGGAAAAACAGATGCGTAATGTTTTTGTGCAATTCTAAATGCGCTTGTTGTAAAAAACATTGCTAAATTTATGAATATAGATGCTGTGATAATTAAAAAATATTCAAAAAATGATACTATTAAAGGGTCATATATAAAGAAAGGTATTGAAATTAAATGAACAAAAAATCCTCCATATAAAAAAAACCCGACACTGCTAGCCGCATAATCATATTTATTAACAATAAAAGTAGTTATAGTAATTAATAAAACACCAAATAGGGTAACAATAAAATAAATATTAAAAGTATCAAATCCAGGCTGGATCACAAAAATTACACCTACAAACCCTGATAGTAATGAAAGATAAGTTAAATTATTAAGTTTTTCTTTAAGAAAAAAAATGGCAAATACTGTACCCATAATTGGTGCTGTCATATTTAGGGTAGTAAATTCTGGTAATTTGATATTTTCAAGTGCAATAAATCCAATAAATGGAAGTGGAATATTTAATAAACCTCTAATTATAGGAGGAGTATAACTATTACACTCCAAGTTAATTTTAAGATTGCCATTAATAAATAGATATAAAGGAAAACATAGAAAAATTGGTATTCCATAAAAAATAAAATGATAAAATTCAATATCTGTTTTAGTTAAAAAATTAATGATTGCATCATTAGTTACAAAGAAAATTCCAGCAACAAGAAGTAAAATAGATGCAATTGAAATACTTTTTTTCATTTAATTTTTTAAGGATTGTATGAGATAAAATAGTACTTATATAATAAATATGTCTAATACAAATGAAATAAAAACTTATAGATTAATTATAAAAGGAAAAGTACAAGGTGTTGGTTTTAGGCACTGGTTTAGTAATTTAGCTATATCTTTAGGTTTGAATGGATATGTCCAAAATAAAGTAAGCATTGATGAGGTTGAGGCAATAATTCAAGGCGATATGCATAGTATTTTATCAATAACTGAAAAAGCTAAGACTGGTCCTGACATGGCGTTAGTTGAAGGTGTAATTCCTAATAATATTATAAGTAATGTTAAATATTCAGGATTTATAATTAAATACGAAAATTAATTTAACTAAAAATATCTTTAATAGTTTTATGTAAATTATTAAAAATTTCATCAATTTGACTTCTATTAATTATAAATTGAGGACACAAAACAATAGCTGGTCCTAATGGTCTACATATTAAACCATTATCAATTGATTTATTTGCTACTTTATCACCCATATTTAAGTGACCTTCAAAAGGTATTTTATTTTTTTTATCCTTAACCATTTCTAATGCAGCCATAAGACCAATTCCTCTTGTTTCACCTATATTAGGGTATTCATTAAATTCATTAAGCCTCTCCATAAAATAAGGTGAAACTTGCTTTACATTTTCTAACAATCCCTCATTTATAATTACATCTATGGCTTTCAAAGCAATAGCACATCCTACAGGATGTCCTCCAGCAGTAAAACCATGAGGGAATTCTTCAGCTTCTTCAGATACTTCAACAAATTTATCAGAAAAGTTTTTATCTACAATTACAGCACCCATAGGGAAATAACCTGCTGTTAAACATTTCGATGAAATAATTATATCTGGTTTAATATTGTAGGTATCACAACCCCACAACTCTCCAGTTCTACCAAATCCACAAATTACCTCATCTGCAATTAATGGAATTTGATATTTTTTCAAAATTGGTTGGATTAAATCAAAATAATTTTTTGATGGAGGAATAACACCACCAGCACCTTGGACTGGCTCAGCAACAAAACCAGCAATTGTATCTGGATTTTCTTTCAAAATAATATTTTCTAATTTTGATGCAATTCTTAAAGAAAATTCTTCCTCACTTTCATTTTCTAAACCATACTTCCAATAGTGAGGACAATCTACATGTATAAATTCACTTGAGGGTAATCCAAATTCTTTATTATACGGCTTTGCTGTCATTGATGAAGCGCCAATAGTAACTCCATGATAACCATTAATTCTCGTAATTATTTTTCTTTTATTAGGTTGTCCTTTACGAGCATTAAACATCCAAAGCATTTTAATCATAGTATCATTTGCTTCAGAGCCAGAATTACAGAAAAAAACCCTTCCTTGACTAAAAGGAGATACTTCAATTAATTTTTTTGATAATTCTAATGTCTCTTCTGATAAACGACCAAATAATGAATGGTATCCTGCAAATTTTTCATATTGTTTTTTTGCTACTTCTATCAATCCTTGATGATCAAATCCTGCACAAACATTCCAAAGACCAGAATTTGCATCTAAATATTTATTTCCCTTTGTATCGTAGACATAAATCCCTTTTCCATAGGAAATGACTAATGGGCCTCTTTCATTTAATGACTTTAAATCAGTAAAACCATATAGATGGCTTGAAATATTTGTTTGTAACATATTATTTAATTATTTTTTTTTACTATGAAAAGCAAGGTTTTATTTTCAACAGGCGTTTTTGGTATTTTATTAATGATGGCAGGACAGCTTTCATTTTCAATAAATGATAGTTTTGTCAAATTAGCAGTAAAAGAAATTTCTTTAAACTCTTCTATTTTTTCAGTAATATTTACAAGAGGTCTAATAACAACCTCTTTACTAGCTATTTATTTAGTTATAATTGAAAAGAAAAATTTAATACACATTCTTAGTATTAAAAGTTTTCATATCAGAGGGTTTTATGAAGTCTTAACAGCATTATTTTTTTTTACTGCATTAATTTTTCTTCCCATATCAGAAGTGTACACACTTCTTATGACCAATCCATTTTTTGTAACTATCTTTGCATTTTTATTCCTAAAAGAAAAAGTAGGGATGAGAAGATGGAGTGCAGTTATAGTGGGATTTGTAGGTGTAATTTTTGTTATTAGTCCTCAAAATTTTAGTTTTAATTATCTTTTTATATTACCAATTATATCAGCAATTTTTTTAACAATAAGAGATATATCTACAAAGTCACTAACAACAAAAACAAACAATGTTGAGATAACATTTATTACAGCTTTTTTGATAACAATTTTTGCTGGATTTGCATCATTATATTTTGGTTATCATGTTACTATTGAACAAACTCATCACTTACTTATATCAAGTATTTTTGTTTTATTTGGATATCTATTTTCTGTCATGACAGTTTTTTATGCTCCTTTATCTCTAACTGCTTCTGCTAGATATAGTGTTATAATTTTTGGAATTATTATAGGTTATTTAGTTTTAGGTGAAGTACCAAGCTCAAATATGATTATTGGAGCAATCATCATCACAATGAGTGGATTGTTTGTTATAAAAAGAGAGAAGGATATTGGAAAAATTAATTAGTTAGTTTAGACTTTTGCAATAATTGTAAACTTCTTCAACATGACCTTTTACTTTAACTTTATTCCAAGAATTTAAAATTTTTCCATTTTTATCAATTACAAATGTAGATCTATCTATTCCAAAATATTTTTTGCCATACATAGATTTTTCTATCCATATGCCTAATTTATCACAATTTTTGCCTTCGTCAGATCCTAGTGGGTATTTTAATTTATATTTTTCAGAAAATTTTTTATTTCTTTCAACTGGATCTTTAGAAGCCCCTATTACATCAAATCCAATTTTATTGAATTTTGAAAGATGTTTTTGAAAATCAGCAACTTCTACAGAACAACCGCCTGTTAGTGCTTTAGGATAAAAAAATAAAACAGTATTATTTTTTATTTTTGAAGAGTCAAATTGACCATCATTTGTTAATTGAAGTTTAATTTTTGGTATTTTTTTCATAATTAGACTACTAGTTTAAGACCATATCCAGCTTTTTTAACTCTAGTTTTAAAATATTTTTTGTTAAATTTATTTAAAGTAGGTTTTGTATTTATTTGATTTTCTACTTTAATACCAGCTTTCTTAATAGAATTTATTTTATTTTTGTTATTAGTAATTAGATTAACTTTATTTATTTTAAGTAATTTAAGAATTTTAGCAGCTATATTAAAATCTCTTTCATCATCTAAAAAACCAATATTATGATCGGCGTCTATTGTATCCATTCCTTTGGCCTGAAGAGAATAAGCTCGCATCTTGTTAGCCAAACCTATTCCTCTACCTTCTTGTTCTAAATACAAAATAATTCCACCATTGTTTCTAACCATATAGCTAATTGATTGGTTTAATTGCTCACCACAATCACATTTTAAAGAATGAAAAATATCACCTGTAAAACATGCAGAATGTATTCTTAAGTTTACAGATTTTTTATTTATTTTTTTTGGATTAACAATTATAGCAACATGTTTATCTGAGCCAATATAAGATTTAAATATTTTGAAATTAGAATTTTCATTTTTTGGAAGTGGAACTTTAGCACTTGAAACTAATCTGATACTTTGACAGATTAATTCATTTTGGTTTAATAAATCCTTGTAATTAAATAATAAAATTCCATTCTTTAATCCAAATTCATTTATATTTTTATAATATTTTCTATTTATTTTTTTAAATACTAATGATGGTATCATTTTTGCATTTTTAGAAAGATCAATACATGCGTTGTGAAAATTTTTAGCCTTATATTTTTTTATATTAGTGAATTTAATTACTTTATTGTTGCTAAGAGGATTTACAAATAAATTAATTATTTGATTAATATCTGTTTTAGGATTAATCTCAAAAAATATATTATTTTTTATATTTTTGTTAAAAATAGATTGAGCTTTTTGTTTTGTAATAACAAGGTATTTTTTATCGATTAAGTACTTGTTAAATTGATTAAAAATTTTACTTTGAGAATGTTCAATGTTAAAAAACATCCAATATTCCTTGTTATTTTGAATTATTAAAGGTCTGCCGGTTCTGAGTTCATTTAATGCCCTATCTATAATAGTTCCTGTATTAGATTTGAAACTCATAAAAACTTTATATAGATATAATTATAATAAAAACAAATGATAACATCAAAAAATATAGGAATTTTACTTGATTTAATTAAAAATTCTAAAAAGAATATAGATCTGCATTTATTAGTAAAAAAAAATAGCATTTCATTCGTTTCTAAAAATCAATCTAATTTTTATATTAAAAAAAATACTCTAGAACATAAAATCAAAGTAAGTAAATTTTATGAATCAATATTAAAAATTCTTATACCCATACTAAGAAATAATAAAAGATTGGTAATAGCTCAAATAGGACAAAGCCTTGATGGGAGAATTGCTTTAAATAATGGTAATTCCCATTATATAAATAATCCTAAAAGTATTATATATCTTCATTGCTTAAGAAGTATCAGTGATGCAATTATTGTAGGATCAAATACAATTAAAAAAGATAATCCATTATTAACTACAAGAAAAATAGAAGGTTCAAATCCTAAAAGAATTATTATTGATGGCACTCTCTCACTAAATAATAATTATAAAATATTCAATGATGGTAATGAAAATATAATTTTTACTAAAAGTCGCAAAAAAGTAAATTTGAATAATTCAACAATTATTAGATTAAAAGAAGAGAATTTTACAAAAAGATTAATAATACAATTAAAAAAACTTAAATATAAAAATATACTTGTTGAGGGAGGATCAAAAACTATATCTGAATTAATAAATAATCAATATATTGATATTCTTCAGCTCATGATTGCCCCATTATTAATAGGTTCTGGAATTAATTCATTAAATTTAAAAGAGATTTCAAATCTAAATAAGGCTATCAGACCTAAATATAGCTTTTATCAATTAGAAAATGAAATTATTGTAAATTTATTTCTTAATAGCTAAAAAATCATTATTCTTTAAAATAAATCTTGAGTTTTTTTCTTTTATTGATCTTAAACGAAATTCTAACCACTGATCTAGATTAAGTTTATTTTTATTAATGATATCTTTGCAAAATTTCAAAAAATAGGTTTGAAATTCATAGTTTTTGCTTACATCCCAAGTAGAATCTAAGACAAATGTTTTATGAGTAGTTTTAAATACTTTTTTAATAATACTTGTACAATTAGGCCCAACTGCCAACTCCCCTATTCCTTTGTCAGATTTTTGATCTTTATTAAATATATTAACAATTTTTTTATCATCGTTATGTTTTGGTAAAAATTTAAAGTTTCCATCATAATTTAAAGCAAAGTATACAATTTCGGTATCAGCATTTAGTCTATGAAATTCTTTAAACCATTTCTTAGGAAGAATATCTAAAAAAGCTGAACCAGTAACTAAATTATATTTATCAAATTTAATTTTATTTAAATTATTAATTGCATCAACAATCTTAAAATTAGTTTTTTTTATTTTAGATGAATATTTTATATTTTTTTTAAAAAAACTAGTAGATTGATAAGATATATCTACAAATGACCAATATTGATTATTTGATAATCGTGATTTAAGAAATCTATAATTAGATCCAGTACCCGAACCTAAGTCAATTATTTTTATATGACTATTATTTTTATAAAAATTATTAATTAAATATAATATTTTTTGGTTTCGAGAATTTCTATCAATACTTTCTCTAAGATTTAACCATTTATTTTGAAATTCATGCATATTAGATTGATTTTATAAATTTTTTTGCTGATTCCTCAGGATTTAATAAATATCTTTTATTCTTACTAATACTAGTATTAAGTTTTTTAAAATTATATTTGTTAAATATCTTTTTATTAATAATATTTCTAAGTTCTGCTACTTCAAATTTTTTAAAATAAATAATACCTTTTACACCAAGTGTATTTAAAATAGTTTGAGTATAATAAGTTATTATTGGTTTTTTTACAATTAATGCATTTGCTAAAGACATTCCAAAACCTTCGTATCTACTTACTGAAATATAACAATCTGTTTTAGAATATAATTTAGCCAATTTTTTATCTGTAATAGAGCCATGGAATATTATTTTACTTTTCATAGAATTAGTTATTACAAAATTTTTGAGATTTTTATAATAATTTAAATCTCTAGTTTTATCACCGACAATATCAAGAATATAATTATCTAAGGGTTTTAAAACTTTAAGTAAAAAAAGATAATTTTTTCTTTTTATTATACTTCCACAAGTTAATAAATGAATTTTAGTATTTTTATTATAATTGTATTTTTTCAACCTTTTTATACCTGGTTCTACAATAGAAATTTTATTTTTTTTTATTTTAAATTTATCTATTAATAAATCTTTTGTATTTTTTGATGTCACAATAAATTTATTGATTTTTTTGAAATTTTCTTTTTCTAACTTTAAAAATTTTTTTAACCTTTGACCTTTAAATTCAAGATATAGCGGATGGTGTATTAGTGCGATGACATTATATGAAAGTAATTTTTTAAATATAGAAAACATCCCTTCTAATGCCAATCCATCAATTATTATTTTTGAGTCAGGATGGATATTATCTAAAATTTTTATAAAGTTTTTTATGTCTTGTTTTGTAGGAAAAGGGAAATTTTCACTCAAAACTATTTTCTTAATATTTATATTATTTTGTTTTGCATATACGAGAATATTTTTCTCGTATATATAGCCTCCAGTTTTTGCATTGATATCTCCAGGATAAACAAAATAAATATCAGGCTTATTTTTAATTAACCTCTTTTTCATATGATGCCCATGCAACATTTGATTCTTGCAAAGTAATTTTTATTTTTTTTAAAGATTTATAATCTTCAGAAAATTCATTTTGAAGTCTATTCAAAATCTTAATACAAATATCTTCAGCTAAAAATTCAGTTGAAGTAATTTTTCCCTTAAATTCATCAATTTCATCTAAGTTTTTGTAATTATATATTTTAAGAATATCTTTTAAAGTTTTAGATACAATCCCTAAATCCATGATTATATTATATTTGTTGAGTTTATCAGTGAAAAACTCAGCATCTACTAAATATGTAGCTCCATGCATATTTTGTGCTGGACCAAAAACCTCCCCTGGCAAAGAATGGGCTATTAAAATATTTTCTCTTACTTTTATAGAATACATAATTAATATTTAATTAAATGCATTATAGTGTCCTTATTTTTAAGGATTTTATAATAATCTTTCTCTAAATCAAAAAAGTTACTTTCACTAGTAATTAATTTTTCTAACTTAGAATTTTTTAGGGATTTAATTGCTAATTTTAATCTCATATCAAAATTATATTTTTTATTCATATGTTTCGGTATCTTAGATACTTGGGAGCTAATAATTTTTAATCTTTTAGAGTGAAAATATCCACCTAAAGATATTTCTCCTATATTTTTACCATACCAACTAGCTTCTACAATTTTACCTTCAATTGATAATTTTTCCATTAAAAAATCTAAAACTTTATAATTAGCTGTTGTATTTACTGCCACATCTATTTGATCAATTTTTTTAATATCAATAAAATCTAATCCTAAATATTTGGCAATTTTTCTCTTATTTTGATTATTATCATAAACATAAATATTCTTGTATTTGTTAATTTTAAAAAAATAGGCTGTTAATAATCCAACGGAGCCTAGTCCTATAATTAAAATTCTATTATTGATTTTAGATTGTGAATCCCAAAAAATATTTATTGCCGTTTCCATATTTGCAGTTAAAATATATTTTCGCAAATTACCCATTGGTAATAAGTTTACATTTTTAATAGATATTTCATATAAATCTTGATGTGGAAAAAGAGTAAATATATTTTTATTAATATATTTTTTGGGGCCATCAATAATATTTCCAACATTTATATAACCGTATTTTATAGGCAAATTAAAAGAACCCTCTTGAAAAGGTGCTTTCATTAATTCAAATTGATCCTTAAGAACACTTTTAGATGAAACTAATTTTTCAGTTCCCTTACTAATACCTGAGTATATAGTTTTAACTAAAACTGTTTTGTTATTTTTATTATAAAAAAGTTTTTTTTGATAAATTTTTGCCTGTTTTTTTTTATCAATCCATAAAGAATAAGATTTCATAATTTACTTATAAATGTATAATAAAAAAATGCTAACAAACTTTTGGGAAGAATTAACAACAAATGAAATTAAGAAATTAAATAGAAAAACAGTTTTAATTTTCCCATTTTCATCAATTGAACAACATGGGCCACATCTTCCATTAAATACTGATAAAAAAATTCTTGAAGGAATATTATTAGAATTTAATAAAAAATATAGTTCAAATAAATATATTATAATGCCTGAAGTATATTTTGGTTCAGCATCTGAGCATTCAAATTTCGAAGGGACTATTAGTATAGATTCTTTAGAATTTATATCACATACGTTATCTATTTTAGAAAATGTATGTAAGTTAAAGTTTAAAAATATATTACTTTTAAATAGTCATGGTGGTCAGATTAGCCATATAGATATTATTGCAAAAGAATTAAAATCAGAATTTAATATAAACATTGTAAAAGGGAATTATTTTTTATTTGATCAATTTAAAGGTATTATATCAACTAAAGAAAAAGAGTTTGGTTATCATGGTGGAGATTTTGAAACATCTATTATGTTATATTTATTTCCAAATCTTGTTAGACAATCAAAAATTTCTAAACATAAATTATCTCCAGATTATTTATCATCTAAAACAATTTCTTATGAGAAAAATATCAAGAAAACATGGTTAACAAATGAATTATCAAAAAGTGGAATAATTGGCGACCCAACTAACGCTAATGCAGTTAAAGGGAAAAAAATTGTAGACAAGGTAGTCATTTTTTTAAAAAAAATAATTATTGAAATGTATAACTAAGGAATAATTACAATTTCATCTTCACCTCTTAAATTATTGTAAAATTTTACATCCTCATATTTCACTTTTTTATCAACTATACTTACATTTTTATGATTTGAAGAAAAATAAATTGGATTTACAATATTGTTGTATCTTTGTTGAAATTCTATTGCTATTTCTTTTTTTAGAGTCCAACTAAATCCATCTTCCGAGCCTGCTCTATAAATTTTAAAATTATCTTTTAAATTTTTTTTAAAATTATCTACAGGATTTCTCATTGTTAATATATCAATCCATTTCTCTCGATTTTGAACTTGAGAATTATGTTCAGATTTTGACCAAGTATCAATTATAATTTGCCAGTGCTCTTTGTTTGTTAAATTCTTTTGATAATTAGGCAATAAATCCCAAAGACCGTCAACCTTCATCCAATCATGATACGATAAAATACATTGCGACAACTCGTAAAATGCAATTTTAGACATTATTTATAATTTCATCATAATTACAAATAAATAATTCACAGTTATCTAGCATATAATTTGTTATTTGACTTAGAAATGTCCCATGACTAACGATAACAATATTTTTATCTTTTAATGTTTGAATATTTTTTAAGAAACTAATAAGCCTTTTTTTTATATCATTATGATTTTCTTTTTTTATAGTTTTATCATTAATTGAAATATTATTATTCCACCAAAAATCTCTAAGATTGTTAAAATTATAATGTGCAAATTCTTTTTTTAATATTTTAGGCTGTCTGCCAACATCACACGAATGATAAAGATGTTCTCGAAGCAATGGATCAATAATTGGGCTTATATTAGGAAAAATTATTGAAAAAGTTTCTAATGTTCTTGTTAAAGGAGAGCAGAAATATTTATCAAATTTTATGTGTTTAATTTTATCGTGAAGTTTTTTTGCTTGTTCTTTACCCTTTAAAGTAATTTTAGCATCATAGTAATATGTAGGATTATCCAAATTACTAGCTGCATTTGCCTCTGACTCTGCGTGCCTTATTAAATGTAATTTCATTAAGATGATATTAGGTTATATTTTTTTGATAAAAAATTTATTAACAAATTAAATTGATTTTCAAATTCATTATAATTTATATTTTGTATGTTTTTATTGTAATTTTCCATAATCGTATCATAATTCTCTTTTTTTACTTCATGTGTATGTAAATTAATAAATTTGTTTTTGAAAATTTCAGCATTGTCAACAAGTAATTTATTATCAAATTTAAATTCCAAATCTTCAATAGAATATTTTTTTAATATTATAAAATTTTTATTCTTAATACAATTTTCAATTTTTTCAAAATAATCAAAATTTATATCTCCAATTTTATTTCTACATGATGGTCTTAGCTGAATATATTCATATTGATATTTAGTAATTATATTTAAATGAGAAACTATTTGGTTTTGAATTTCTTTTACATTTTCTTTATTGTTAACTTTAGTTAAATTTTTAGTACTTAATAATTTTTCGATTTTTTCAATTAAATTATATGAAAATTTTTCACTTTTTAGCCATTTATTATAATCAAGGTTTTCAACTGAAATTGAAGATTGAGAAAATAGTAAAACATAAAATATCAATATATAATAGAAAAACTTCACACTGTTAATTTAGATTTAAAATAATTATTTTCTAGATGAAACAGCTAATAGTAATGGAATAATCATTACTAGTGCCATTAATACTGATGGATTAAATAGCCAGTATAATACTCCTAAGGAAAAAATTAACATCCAAAATTCATTTTTATAGAAAAACTTCATATGATTATTAATAAATTAATTTATATTTTTTTCCATTAGTACTTTTTTTACAGTTTCACCCATTACAGAAGGGTTTTTAGAAATAGTAACACCGCATTCTTTTAATAATTCTACTTTTTCAACAGCACTTTCGCCATATGCAGATACAATGGCACCAGCATGCCCCATGACTCTACCTTTTGGCGCTGTTAGACCTGCTATATAAGCTATAACTGGCTTATTCATATTTTCTTTAGCAAATTGACCTGCAGCGACCTCTTGTGGTCCTCCAATTTCTCCAATCATTAAAACTGCTATCGTTTCGTCATCTGCTTCGAATTTTTCTATGATATCTCTAAAAGAACTGCCGTTAATAGGATCTCCACCAATACCTACACTTGTTGATACACCTATATCTAAATCTTTAAGTTGCTGTGCTGCTTCATAACCTAATGTCCCTGATCTACTAACAATACCTATCTTGCCTTCTTTATATATATGGCCAGGCATTATACCTAGCATAGATTTACCTGGACTAATTATACCCGCACAATTAGGACCAACTAAACCCATTTTTTTATCTTTTGAATATCTTCTCATATATCGTTTTATTTTAACCATGTCATGAGATGGAATACCATCTGTGATAGCAACACAAGTTTTTATACCAGCATCAGCAGCTTCCATTGCTGAGTCAGCTGCAAAAGCAGGTGGTACAAATAATATAGATGTAGATGCTCCAGTTAGTTCAACTGCCTCTTTAACAGTATTAAAAACAGGAAGATTTAAATGAGACATCCCGCCTTTTCCAGGAGTAACACCACCAACTATATTTGAGCCATACTTAATCATTTCTTCTGCATGAAAAGTACCAATTTTACCCGTAAAACCCTGAACTAAAATTTTTGTATTTTTATGAATTATTATAGACATTAATTACCCAAAGCCTTTACTGCTTTATTTGCTGCATCTTCTAAAGTACTAGCTTCAATATAATTGATATTACTTTTCTTTAGAATTTCATTTCCTTTTTCAACATTAGTTCCTGCTAATCTGATAACTAATGGTACTGAAATTTCAATTTTTTCTAAAGCCTGTACTATGCCTTCAGCCACCCAATCACATCTGTTAATTCCTGCAAAAATATTTACTAAAATTACTTTTACTTTTTTATCCATAGAAATAAGCTTGAATGCTTTGACAATTTTTTCAGGCGTAGCCCCACCTCCAACATCTAAAAAATTTGCTGGTTCTCCACCAGCTAATTTAATCATATCCATAGATGCCATTGCCAATCCTGCACCGTTAATTATGTTACCTATATTTCCATCTAAACTTACATAGTTCATGCCTCTATCTGAGGCATAAACTTCATTAGAGTTTTCTTGAGTCTTATCTCTAAGTTCTGAAATTTCATCTCTTCTGAACATTGCATTATTGTCAAAACTCATCTTACAATCTAAAGCAAAAATTTCATCTTGATGAGATACAACTAAAGGATTGACCTCCACCATTGTTGCATCAAGTTCACTAAATGCTTTATAACAACCAATAATAGTATTTGCGGCTCTTGAAATTAGTTTTGGTTCAATTCCTAAACCAAATGCAATCTCTCTAGCTTGAAATTGTTGAATGCCAACTGCAACTTCAATTTTACTTCTAATAATTGTTTCAGGTTTTTCTTTTGATATTTCTTCAACACTCATACCCCCCTCTGTAGAAGCAACAACCATTATGCTTTCTGATGATCTATCAAATACCAATCCTAAATATAATTCATGTTTGATATCCGTAGCTTCCTCAATATAGATTCTATTAATAATTTTACCCTCAGGTCCTGTTTGATTGGTAACAAGTTTTTTTCCTAATAATTTATCTGTAGCATCTGCCACTTCTAAAGGTGAGTTACAAACAATTATACCACCTGCTTTGCCTCTTGCTCCTGAATGTACTTGTGCTTTAACAACCCATTTAGAACCACCAATTTCTCTAGCTTTGTTTTCTGCATTCTCAGGACTGTATACTATTCCACCTGTAGGTATTTTAACTCCAAAATCGGATAATATTTTTTTAGCTTGATACTCGTGAATATCCATTATTTACTTTCAATTAGTTTGTTTATATTTACGATGTTCTCAGCCATCCTTGCAGAAGCTGCATCAATCATTCTACCATCAAGTTGAGCAGCGCCTTTACCCTCTGCTGCAGCTTTATCTAATTCTTCTAAAATACGCTTAGCTTTATTTACTTCATCATTTGGAGGAGAAAAAACTTCGTTTGCTAAATCAATTTGTGAAGGGTGAATTGCCCACTTTCCTTCAAAACCAATTGCTGCAGCTCTTTTAGCAGCATCTAGGTATCCCTTTTTATCATTAAAGTCTCCAAATGGACCATCTATTGCTCGTAATCCAAATGATCTACATGTCATAACAAGTGTAGACAAACCATGATGCCATTGATCTCCTGGATAGTCTGGGTTTAATCCACCTATTACAACTGTTCTAGCTCTCATACTTGCAGCATAATCGGCAACACCAAAATGAAGTGCTTCCAATCTTGTACTTGATGTTGCAATAGATTTAATGTTAGACATACCAAGAGCAGTTTCTATAAGACATTCTAATCCTATAATATTTTGGAGTTTTTTATTTTGTTCTATTTGGTTAAGCATACAGTCTACCATATATACGTCCGAAGCGGAGCCAACCTTTGGTATTAATAAAGTGTCTACTTTATCTCCTACCTCTTCAATAATTTCGATTACGTCACGATACATGTAATGAGTATCTAATCCATTTATTCTAATTGAGATAGTTTTTCCTTTATCCTTCCAATCAATTTCTTTAATTGCAGTTATAACATTCTTTCTTGCATCTATTTTATCATTTGGGGAAACGGCATCCTCTAAATCTAAAAAAATATAATCTGCATTTGAGTTTAATGCTTTTTCAAACATTTTTGGGGAAGAGCCCGGGACTGCTAATTCACTTCTCTGAAGTCTCGATTTTGCCGGTTTATAATATAAATGACTCATAAAAGTGAGTTTTTATATTTCATTAATTTTATAAAAGCGATAAAAAAATACTTAATTTTGTTATAAATTTATTTCTTTAATGCAGTTTTCATCATTGTTTTTTGGATTATTCACTTTTTTAGATACTGGAAAATAATCAATATCATCTTCAATAACACTTTTATTATTTTCAAGAAATTTATTATCATTATCATTTAGAAATTCTAAACCTTCATTAAATGACATTATTAAAGGCATTCTAGAGTGAATTTTTGAAAGATTATTATTAGCATCTTTTGTAATTATACAGACAACATTTGTTTTAACATTATTTTTAATTTCTTGACGCCATATTCCTCCAAAAAACATTAATTCATTCTTTGGAATTGAGATAAAATATGGTTGTTTGGTATTATCAATTTTTTTCCATTCAAAATAACCGTTAGATATTATTAAACATTTCCTCTTAATAAATGACTCTTTAAATAAATATTTAGACACTATAGTTTCAATTCTTGCATTAATTACAAATTGAGTGATGTTATTTAGTTTATTAAAATAACTAAAACTCCAAAATAAATTGTCTATGTAAATACTATTATTTTTTTTATAGATCACATTAATTAAATTCGATGGAGAGATGTTATAGGATTTTTTAGAATAATTTAATACTTTTGATGAGGGGAATAATTTTTCAATTTTTTCTTTTTTTTCAATATTTACAAATCTACCGCACACTAGGAAGCCTGTGAAAGCAGCATAGGTGTAGATACACCAACAGTCATCCAACAATCTTTATAATCACCATTCTCGCTTACTTTTTCAACGGTCCATTCAAAGCCATATTTTTTTCCATTAACATCAATTAATTCTACAAAGAAATAGGAGCTAGTTTCTTTTTCCTCAACAGGTATGATATTATGTTCCAAGTGATCGATCATCATTGAGTATGAAGGATTTTTTATCATTCTAATAAAATTATTTAGAGGTCCAGTAAATTTTCTATTATTTGGATGTGCAAATTCCCAAGTTTGCTCAATTCCTGCATCTTCGAAAGGTAAATTATTAGTTTGAAGTGCTTTAAGCTGAATTAATATGACATCTTTTGCGCTTATTGATGGATTTGGCTTAATCATTTCAGCATTAGCATTTAGAGAAATAAAAAAAAATAAAATAATATATAAAATTTTATGCATTATTTATAAATAGTGTAATTATATCTTTAGACAATATGCATATTTATGATTTTATCCAGGGATTAATTATTGGATCTACTTTAATTATAGCTATCGGTCCTCAAAACTTATTTGTAATTAATCAGGGATTAAAAAAATCATTTGTATTTTCTGTAGTTCTATTTTGTAGTCTTTCTGACAGTATTTTAATTATTATTGGTATAAATTTATCAAGTGTAATTGTGGGCTTAAATCCAAATACAATTATTATATTGAAAATTTTAGGAGGTATTTGGTTGACATTTTATGGATTAAATAAAATTAGATATGTGAGCAAAATAAGAAATTTAAAAAATACTGATACAGATGAAAGTGATTTTAAAAAAATTCTAATAAGCTTATTTCTAATTACTTATGTTAATCCACATGTATATTTAGATACAATTATATTAATTGGTTCAATTTCTACGAATTTTAATAGTCAATTATTCTTTGGAATAGGTGCAGTCATGGCAAGCTTTATATTTTTCTTTGCTTTAGGCTATTTATCTAAATTTTTGTCTAAATATATATATTCAAATAAAACCTGGTTTTGGATAGATTTAATTGTAGGATTTTTAATGATTATATATGGAATTAAATTTATATTTTTTTAAAAAAACTCTCTAATTTTTCACAAACATTATCAACATTTTGCTTATTAAAGACTAATGGTGGTTTAATTTTTATAACATTATCATGAGGACCATCAGTACTTAATAAGACTCCATTATTTCTCATAAAATTTATAATTTTTTTTGCTAGTTGCTTATTTGGTTTTAGTTGATTTGCATTTTCTATAATATCAATTCCTATAAATAATCCTCTACCTCTCACTTCACTTATATATTTTTTGTTTTTACGCTTAATCCTTCCCAACTTATTTAAAAAATACTTACCCACACTTAATGCATTTTCTTGTAGTTTTTTATTTTCAATAACTTCCAATACTGATTTTCCTACAGCACAAGATACTGGATTACCTCCAAAAGAATTAAAATACTCCATGCCATTATTAAATGATGAGGCAATTTTTTCTGTTGTTACTACTGCAGCTATAGGATGACCATTGCCCATAGGTTTACCTAAAGTAACAATATCTGGTATAACTTGATGCTCCTGGAATGACCAAAAATTATTGCCAACTCTTCCAAATCCAGTCTGGACTTCATCTACAATACATAAAGCATTATTCTTTCTAACTTCTTTAAAAACTTCCTTTAAATAATTTTTTGGAAGTATGACCTGGCCTCCACATCCTAAAATACTCTCAACAAATAAACATGATAATTTATTAATTTTAGATTGATTATTGATTTTTTCTTTTGCTTCATTGATATATTTTTTAACCCAATCTTTATTTTTATACTGCCATTTACCCCTCAAAGGATCAGGCATATCTAAAACATGTACGTATTTCTTTTTTCCTAATCCACCTTTTCCATCAAATTTGTAAGGACTAAGGTCTATCAAAGAATTTGTATGACCGTGGTATGCATTATCAATTACAAATACATCTTTTGCTTTTGTGTATGTCTGAGCAATTCTATAAGCTAAATCATTAGCTTCAGATCCTGTACAAACAAAAAAAATCTTATTTAATTTTTTAGGAAATTTACTAAGAAGTTTGTCACTATATTCATTAATAATATCGTATAAATACCTTGTATTAGTATTTAACTTTAAATTTTGATTAATCATTTCATTATGTACATGAGAATTTGAATGACCAACGTGTGAGATATTATTTACACAATCTAAATATCGTCTTCCATAACGATCAAAAAAATATTGATCTTTTGCTTCAAGCATATGTAAAGGATGATCATAAGAAATTGATAAATTATGGGAAATATTTGTTTTTCTTTTTTTTAATATAGTTTTGAAATCTTGTTTATTATTAAAAAAAGAATTTGGTATTTTAAGAATTAAATTTGGATCCGGTGATATTTTGGACCATACATCAATTAAATATTCTTCACCAACACCGGGAAAGTTTGTTTTTTCACCTAATAAATCTAAGATAATTTGAAAATGTAAATGAGGAAGCCAATTACCGTTTTCTTTAATTTGACCAATTTTGCCAATCCAATCACCTTTTTTAATTTTTTTACCTATTTTTAATTTTTTTAATATTATTTTTGATAGGTGCCCATAAAGTGTATAAAATTTAACGTTTTGAAATTCATGTTCTAGAACAAGTGTTGGACCATAATCGTACTTGAAGGCATTGTTTTTTAGGATTTTTATCTTACCATCAATCGGAGCATATAAATCCACACCATCTTCAATAAATAAATCTATTCCTAAGTGAATATTACGTCTCTCATTATTATTTAGTTCTGAAATAAAATTGATACCTTTGTATACTTTTCTTTTTTCTTTATATAATCCAATTCCAATATTTGAATTATCGTTTTTGTATATTTTATTAATTCTGCTATTTATTTTACTATTAGTTGGGTTTCCTTTAAGTAAATGTGAAGTTGAATTTAATTTTAAAATAGATTTATTTACGTCAAGCAAATTAAAGCTAAAAATATTTGCATACTCATAATTTTTTAAAAACGTAATAATTTTATTATAATTTTTAATAATTGAATAACCGCAAATATTTCTAATAGTATAAATTAAAAACCGAGTTGGTATTTTATCTAATTTTTCTAATAACTCCCATGCATCATTTTCACTAATACTTAAATATTTATTTTTGGGATATTTAATTCTTTGTTTCTTTGCCATTACAACTGTAATCATAAGTCTAGATTTGCTTAAAGAGATCAAAGAATTAATTTCATCTTCATTAATTGGAAATATTTTATGATATTCAGAGATTATGTTTTGTAATGTTGAAAAAATATTATTATTATTCATTAAAGCATAAGATAAACAAATAGCTAAATCATTTATTGTTGGTGCATAAATTGAGTCACCGTAATCTAAGAGACCATTTACTTTATTATTTTTAACTACAAGATTATAATTATTTGGGTCTGAATGAGTTATAGAATACCGTAAATTTTTTAAATTATTTTTTACAAATTTTATATATTCGGAATAACAATTTAGTAAAACTAATTTTTTATTACCATTAAAAATATTTATTTCTCTATATAACCAATCTATATTAGAAGGATCCCAAATAAATTTTCTATAAGCATCTTTATCAATAAAGTTTTTCAATTGAACTGATGTCATACCAATTAAATTACCTAATGATTTTTCAATATTAGAATTAATTTTTATATCTCCGTACATTCGTCCATCAATGTAAGAGAGAATTCTAACAAAACATTCTCTATTTTTATTGTCTAAATATTTTACAATTTTTTTATGTAATATATTTGGGATATACTTTTTAAGATCTTTTGTGGCACTTAGATGTTTTATTAATCTATCTTGATATTCTAAGATATTTAAATTTTCAGATGGATTTGAGATTTTGAGTACATATTTTTTTTTATTTTGTAAAGCTATTGTAAAATTTACATCTCTTTCACTATTTAATTTATTTAGAGTGAAGGACTTATTCCTTAAGAAGGAATAATTAGTTTTTAACCATTTAATTAAATGTTTTTTTTCAATTATAGGTGGTTCAATATCAAAAACTGACATAAAAGGTGTATAATTCAAAATGGGAAAATCTAAAAACATTTTTGTTTGTATTGGGGCAATTCATCACGATTATTTATTAAATTTAAAAAATAACATTATCAATAAACGTACAAATCCAATAATTCATAATACTAGAATTGGAGGCGTTGCATACAATATTGCAGAATTAATATCAATATTTGATAAAATTCAATTTTATAGTCTTTCAATTGACAAAGAATTACAAAGTAAGATTTCAAAAAATATATTCATAAAAAAAATTAATAATAAAAAATCAGAAAGATATTATGTATCATTATCTGATAAAAATAATAAATTTATATTAGGTCTTGCAAATACAGATGTTTATGAGAATACAAAATTTTATAAAATTCCAAATATGATTAATAAATATATTATATTTGATCTAAATTTCTCAAAAAATTTTATTGAAAAAGCAATTAATAGTCTTTCAAATAAAAACAAAATTGTTGTATGTGCAACATCAGTATACAAAATTATAAAAATAAAAAAAATAATTAATCAAATTGATATAATATTTCTTAATAAAGCTGAATTAACAAAATTAACAAATATTTCTAGCATAGTTAATGGAGTTAAAAAGATTTTAAAGATCAATAATAATATTAAAATTATAGCTACAAACTCCAAAAACAATGTAATCTATGGTGATAATAAATCTATTATAAAAATAAAACCTCCTAAAATTAAAGTTCAAAATGAAAATGGTGCAGGTGATGCTTTAGCTGGTATGATGTTATACTTGTTATCAAGAGGATATAATAAAGAAGAAATTTTAAAATATTCTGTAGCATGTGGATCTTATTATGCTAATGGGAATAAATTAAGTTCAAAAAGAGATTTATTGAAAATAAAGAATATTTCGAGAAGTGTAAAATTAAAGCAAAATGGATAATTTATTTGAAATTAGTAATGATGTTCAAAAGGCAATAGATTTAAAAAAACCTATTGTTGCTTTAGAAAGTACTCTCATTAGTCATGGCTTACCCTATCCAGATAATATTAAAGTAGCTAAAGAGTCGATAAATGCTGTACATGATAATGGCTCAGTTGCTGCAACAATTGGCATAATTAATGGTAAAGTTAAAATTGGATTAAGTGAAGATGACATAAATATTCTTGCAAAAGATAATAATGTTCAAAAAGTTTCTAATCATAATATAAATTTATCAATATTTAAAAAAGAAAATGCTGCTACTACCGTAGCAAGTACGATTTCTATAGCATCAATTTTTGGAATAAAATTTTTTGCAACAGGTGGAATTGGAGGTGTGCATTTAAATGCAAAAAACACATATGATGTATCAGCAGATTTATATTCCTTATCGGAGTATTCTAATTACATTATTTGTAGTGGAGCTAAATCAATCTTAGATTTAGATAAAACTTATGAACTTTTAGAAACATTAGGAATAACTAGAATTGGTTATAAAACTAATTATATGCCAGGTTTTTGGTACTCTGAAACTAATCACCAAGTCGATAATAATTTTGAAGATATATCTAATATAAGTAATTTTTTGAAACTAAATTCAAGATTGAAACATAGAAAATCAATACTCATTTTTAATAAGGTTCCTCAAATAAATGCTATTAGCAAAGAAAAAATTAATGAATGGATAAATAGGGCCTTATTAAAAGCTGAACAAAATAAAATTAATGGCAAAGCAGTCACCCCATTTTTAATAAAAGAAATAAATAATTATTCTAATAATAAAACTTTGAAGGCCAACGTTTCTTTGATTATAAATAATGCCGATTTAGCTGGAAAAATTGCAAAGAACTTTTATTCTTAAGGTAATTTAGATAATTTATTTTTTAGAAGTTCAAAAAATTTTTTATCATCTGCATGATTCATTACAGTACAATTTGGTCTTCTTTTAGTAACTCCAAGCCAATCAACAATGGTTTCTCCACGTGTTAATTCAGAGTTTTCTTCAACAATAACATTAACTAACTTACCTTTAAAAATTCTTGGCTCTAATAAATATGCAATTACACATGGGTCATGAAGAGGAGTATCCTCAGTTTCATATAATTTTTTATGAAAAATTGTATAAAATTCCATAAGTTCACCAAAAAATTTAGAAGTTTTATTATTATTTTCATTCATAGAATTAATAATGATTCTATTTACATTAACTTGATGAGTAACATCTAAACCCATCATTGTTAGTGGAATACCTGAACCTAGTACAATATTTGCAGCATGAGGATCTACATAAATATTAAATTCTGCAGAGGGAGTTGTATTTCCTAAACACATAGCTGCTCCACCCATAAAAACTATTTCTTTTATTTTGTTCTTGATCGATGGATCTTTTTGAAGACTTAAGGCAATATTAGTAAGTGGGCCAGTAGGACACAAGTAAATTTGATCAGAAGATGATTTACAAGTTTCTATTATAAAATCTATCGCATTCTGATCTTGAACTTTGTAGTTAGCGTCAACTATTATAGGATCACCTTTTTTATCAAGTCCTGTTTTACCATGGACATATTCAGCTGTAAATAAATCAAAATGCATTGGTTTATTAGCACCAGAAAAAATTTTTAAATCAGTTCTTTCAATTAACGTACAGACTTTTAATGCGTTATTTACAGTATTATTTAATCCAGAATTTCCACCTACACAAGTTATACCAAGTATCTCGATCTCTGAAGAAGCAGCAGCTAGCATTATAGCTACTGCATCGTCATGACCTGGATCACAATCTAAAATAATTTTTTTAGTCATTCATAAAACTTTTAAGAGGAAGATTAGGTCTTTGTAGCCAGTTCCAATCAGGATATTTATTATTTTGATCAATTACATGAATTGTATAGGCATGTCTTGAATTTGGACTAGTATTTTCACAGGAATAATGAGGAAGTCTCCCATGCAATAAAACTAAAGATCCCTTCTTAACTTCGACAAATGTATCTGTTTCTGGAAATTCTTCATTATTAATATCTAGCATTATCATTTTACCATTAACTTTTTTGAATATTTTTCTTAATGGACCTTTGTGACCACCACTTGCTACTTGTAAACAGCCATTACTCTTATTCGCGTCTTCTAAAGCAAACCAAAATCCAACTGTACTTTCAGGCTCAGTATAAAGAAATGTAGAGTCTTGATGACATACCACTTCTCCCCCTATCTTTGGTTGTTTAAAAATATACATTGATTGAAGTAATTTTGGTTTTTGAAAGCCAATTTTTAAAGCTATATCTTGAAGCTCTTCTTTATGAGAAAATTGATAAAATACTTCATCTAAATCATGCAATGCATGACCAATTTTATTAACAATAAAATGTTTATTTTTATCAATATTATTTTTTTCTAAATTTGCTTTTTCTTCAAAAAAAAATCTAATTTTATCTCCAGAGTCTAGAAAATAACTATCATCATTATGAGATTGATTTATTGTATCAAAAATAGACTTTTGATTATTTAAGTTATTATTATCAATTAAGTAACTCGACCTTTCAATTATTTTGTCACATTCTTCAGAACTATTAAAATCCTCAATAACAAGGTATCCATTTTCATTCCAAAAATTAATCATTTCATTATTCATTGGTAGATCAGTTTTCTTATAATAATTCACTAAATTCCTATTAGTTTAGTAAGAAAGGGTAATCCAACTTTAATTAAATTTAAAAACTGTGGAATTAAAAATTTACCAGATGTAGCAAGAAAAAATAACAGACCAGCTACAATTACTATTAAAATTAAGTTTCTATATAATTTAGGGTTCCCAATTGAGGTAGATTTAGCCCTTGATCTTAAAATGATTAAAATCAATACAATTACCGCTAAAACAATTAACAATCGAATCATGTCTTTTACTATATTTAGATAATAAAATTTGCAATCTCAAATATTTATAAATAAATATTTAATCTTAATTTATATGATTAGATTAAGTCTATTAGTATTGTCAATATTTTCTCTTGTATATGGAGTGTATTTTCTATTTTTTCCTTTCAATTTTGTGAATATAACGTCTGCAGAAGAAACAAATATTGCTTGGTTAAGAAATATAGGAGCTTCCATTACTGGATTATTATTTATAGGATTATTGTATATTTATATTAATCCTAAAAAATCTCTAAAATTATTAACTATAATAACAATTACTTCAATTATTCAGACTTCAGCTTTGATTTACTCAAGACTATTTAATGAATTTTCAGCCAAAAAAATCTTTTTAATTGATTTAACCATATACAGTGCTCTGATTGTAACTATTTATTTAGTGTTTATTACAATTAAATACAAAAAAATATTTAATTAATTTTATTAGAATTAATTTTATAAAATATTCTAAATATCAAGATTAATACTGAGATAATTATAATGACTATAATTTCAATTGAAAAAATGTTTTTAATAGAAACGGATTTAATTTCTAATAAATTAGATAATTTATCTCCTACGAATGAAAAAATTAAAAAATAAGGAGAAAAACCAATTAATGATGATAAAATAAATTTGAATTTTGAAATTTCTAAAGTTGATATAAATAAATTTTGAACAAAAAGAGGTATACCAAAAATAAGTCTTATCAAAATCAAATATTCATAAGAAGATTTTTTAATAATTTTATTTAATTTATAAGTATATTTTAAAAGATAATTATTAAAATAATTTACAAGAAAATATTTGGATAATATTATAAAAAATAAACTGCCAATTGTTATAGAAATAATATTAATTAAAAAACCAATATAAAAACCAAAGAAAAAACCAGATGATAAAGTGACAATTATTCCGCCTGGTAATGAGAGAAAAAAGAATAGTAAACAAAATATAAAATATGTAATTAGAGCTAGTAAGTAATTATCAAAAATTAATATTTGAATATAGTTCAAAATAATCTGAATATAATCAATCATTTAATAATACTATAACCTTTAAAGTAAACATAAGCTGTAATTATAAAAGATACAAATATAAATGATAAAATATAAATATTTTGTTCTGATTTAAATATAAATTCATTCTCAAAACAACTACGAAAGAATTTAACTACATAATAATAAGGATTATAATATAAAATAAATTTGAGATTTTCTGGTAAATATGTAATTGAAAAAAAAGTGCCAGATAGAAAATTTAATGGTGTAACAAAAAAATTTGAAAAAGTACTTTGTGTATCCCATGTATTAAATAAAATTCCTACAATACAGCCAAAACATGAAAAAAAGATTATAACAATTATTAAATAATAACAAAAAAATAAATAATTAATAATTTTAATATCAATTAAAAATGAAAAAATAATTAGATTACTTATTGCTATAATAAAACCTATAATAATCGAGTTGATTAATAATGATATAAATATTTCAATTCTAGATATTGGAGCAAGTAGCCAATCGTCCAATGAGCCAATCTGTTTCATGTTAACGAGAGTAACTGATGGATTATTGTAACTTTCTTGAGCTACAATCATTATTATTAGACCTGGAGCGATATATTGGACAAAAGAATTAGAGTCTATAGATAAAGAATAATAACCTTCTATTGTCAAAAAAACTAATATAAATAGTATGTTGGTTGTGATTGGAGCTAATAAAGAATATTGATATTCGGAAAAAAATTCTTTTAATCTGAATGCAACTATTGAGTAAATTGCACTATAGTTAATCATATTAAATTATTTTGAAAAATATTTTTTTACTAATTCAACCCAAAAGTTTACACCTAGTGGTAAAAGATTATCATTAAAATCGTACTTTGTTGTATGAAGATGAGCTTTATGTTTCTCATCACCTTGTCCAAGATATAGATAGGTACCAGGTTTTTCTTCTAGCAAATAAGAAAAATCTTCCCCTCCCATTGAAGGATCAATATCTGTTATAACCTTGTCTTCACCAACTAAATCTTTAGCTACATTGGATGCAAAAATACTCTCTTTCTTTGAATTTATTGTAGGTGGATATTTATTGACTAAATCAAATTGAATTTTAATTTCAGCACCATGTGCTTCAGCAATACCCTTACATAATTCACCTAATCTTTTTTCAATATATGAACGTGTTTCTTTTTTGAATGTTCTTATTGTTCCTCCCATTTTTACTTGATCATCAATAACATTATAAGCTGTTCCAGCATTAATTTTAGTTATACTAATTAGCGCCTTATCGACAGGATCTGTTGATCGACTTATTATGGTTTGAACAGCTGAAATAACTTGTGCAGAGATTACGACAGGATCAATTGATAAATGTGGTGAAGCAGCATGACCTCCTTTACCCTTAACTATTATATCAAATTCATCCACTGCCGCCATCATAGGCCCACTATTTATTCCAAAAGTTCCAAATGGAAGTTCAGGCCAATTGTGAAGAGCATACACTTCGTCAATTTTGAAATCTTTAAACATACCATCATCAATCATTTTTTTCCCTCCAGCAAATCCTTCTTCACCAGGTTGAAAAATAAAATAGACTCTGCCGTCAAAATTATTATTTTCATTTAAATATTTAGCTGCTCCAAGCAACATAGTAGTATGCCCATCATGCCCACAAGCATGCATCATACCTTTATTTGTAGATTTATGATCAAATTCATTTTTTTCGGGCATTGGCAAAGCATCGAAGTCAGCTCGTAGTCCTATTGTCTTTTCGTTTGTCTTTTTATTACCATCAACCCATGCAACTATCCCAGTATTGGAATATCCATCCTTAAAATTTATATTAAACTCTTTTAGTTTATTTTTAATATATTTAGATGTTTCATACTCCTCTAATCCTATTTCAGGTATTTTATGTAAGTCATGACGCCACTCTGTCATTTCGTTTAACATTTGATTAATACTATTAAGAACTGGCATTAAAATATCCCAAATAACCCTTTTCTATTTAGTTTATCTTCACAACTTTTTAATTGTTTATTAAACATATTAGTATTTCTTTCTACAGTTTTAGCTACTTCAATCAACCATTCTTTACTTTTAAATGTTTCTCTCGACCAGCCATTTTGACCTTCATGATATGCTAAATATTGATTGAAATAATCTTTTTTAGATATTCCAACCAAATTTTCTGATTGGGTTGTATACCAACCAATAAAATCAGTTACATCATTAAAATTAGCCCTTGATGCATTTATTTTTCCAGTTTTGTTTTTATACCAATCCCAAGTTGGATTAGTAATTTGAGCATAACCAAAAGCAGTTGATGGTCTTGAGCTTGGAATAAAACCTAACAATTTTTTTCTTTTTGGTTTTGCAAATTGTGTAAAAGATGATTCTTGTTTGATAATAGCTAATTGAAAAGCAATTGGCGTTTCCCATTTGTCATATGATTTTTTAGTTGCTTTATACCAATTTTTCTTTTGATCAAATATAATACAACTATCAGCCGTATTAGTTAGTTGATTAGATGTGCAGGCATAAAGAAAAATAATTGAAATACATATTATCTTAAGAAGATTGTCTAATCTCATAAAAGATATAAATATCATAATTTTAGACTATATAGTCTTAAATGTGGCAAAAAATTATTGCTTACTATTGAATAATGAATATGAATGCTTAAATCATAAAAAATGGCAGAAAATTCAAAAGAAAACCTATCTTTTCAGGCTGAAGTAAGTAAACTTTTAGACCTAGTGGCTAATTCTCTTTATAGTGAAAGAGAGATTTTTTTACGTGAATTGATCTCAAATGCTGCTGATGCTTGTGAAAAATTAAGATACCAATCACTTTCAAAAAAAAATCTTTTAAAAGATGAAAAAGATTTAAAAATTAATATTCGAGTCTCCAAAAAGAAAAAAATCATTGAAATTGAAGACAATGGAATAGGTATGACTAAACAAGATTTAATAGATAATCTTGGTACTATTGCAAGATCTGGAACTAGCAAATTCATTGAAGCAATGAAAAATAAAAAGGAGGGTGATATTTCAGCTATTGGTCAATTTGGTGTTGGTTTTTATTCTTCTTATATGGTTTCAGATAATGTTGATGTTTTATCAAGAGATGCAGAAAATGACGAAATCAACCTTTGGAAATCAAATGGCAAAGAAAATTATTCAATAGAAAAAGCAAAGAAAGAAAAAAGAGGTACATGCATTACCTTAAATATTAAAAAAGATGCTGATGAGTTTTTAGACTCATTTAGATTAAGATCAATAATTACCAAATACTCAAATTATATACCTTTTCCAATTTTCCTAAAAGATCTTGATGATAATGAGAAAGAGGAAAAAGTTAATGAGGGTAGTCCATTATGGCTAAAAGATAAAAAAGATATTAAAGAAGAGGATTATAAACAATTCTATAATAATATTTCATTTAACTTTGACGAACCTCTTAAAACGATTCATTACAATGCAGAAGGAGTTATAAGTTATAAAGCTCTAGTTTATCTTCCCACAAATCAGCCAATGGACTTATTTAATGCAGACAGAAAAAATAAAATTAAATTATATGTTCAAAAAGTATTTATTACAGATGAATGTGAAGATATTATTCCTAACTGGTTAAGATTTATACCTGGAGTAGTTGACTCACAAGACATTTCTCTAAATATTAGTAGAGAAATGTTACAAAACAATCCCATAATTACTAAGATTAAAAAAGGTTTAACAAATAAAATATTAAGTGATATTGAAAATTTAGCAAAAAAAGAGAAGACTAAATTTGAAACTTTTTGGAATAACTTTGGACCAGTATTAAAAGAAGGTCTATATGAACATAATGATCATCATGAAAAAATACTTCCTTTACTTAGATTTGAAAATTCAATTAATAAAAACAAGATATCCTTAGAAGAATACATTAAAATAATGGCAAAGGATCAAAAGGAAATTTACTATTTTGCCAATACTGACAAAAATCATATTAAAAATTCACCACAGTTAGAAGTTTTTGCAGATAAAAAAATCCCTGTTCTATTTATGATAGATGCAGTTGACGAATTTTGGATACAAAATGTAAATAAATTTAAAGATTTTGAATTTAAATCAATTACTAAAGGAAAAGTAGACGTTTCAAAAGTTGGAGAAAATAGAAAAGATAAAAAAGATAAAAATAAAAAAATTGATAGTAAAATCAATGATTTAATTAATATTCTTAAAACTGAACTTAAAGAAAGTATATCAAATGTTGTAATTTCTGAAAGATTAACAAAAAGCCCAATACTGCTTGTTGCAGAAGAAGCAGGTATCGACATTAATATGGAAAAGTTAATGAAAATGCATAATCAGAAAACTCCTGATTCTAAAAAAATTTTGGAAATTAATCCAAATCATCCTATGATAATTAACTTATCAAATGATTTAACTAAAATTGATCATAAAAAAATGTCAAATCTAATATTAGATCAAGCTAATATTCTTGATGGAAATGTATTATCCAACCCATCGGGATATTTGGAAAATCTCACTGAAATCTTTATTAAGTAATAGAATTTACAATATTGTTATTATTAAAGTATTCGCAAAACTGATTAGCAACCATTTCTGCAACAACTATCTGAGCTTCATCTGTTGAGGCAGCTATATGTGGTGTTAAAATTATATTTTTTAAATTAAATAATTCACTTTTTTCAAGAGGTTCTTTTTTAAAAACATCTAAAGCAGCTCCCTTAATAACATTATTTTTAAGTGCTTCAATTAGATCTGTTTCATTAATTAAACCTCCTCTTGCTGTATTAACTAATATACAATTCTTTTTCATCATATTTAAATTATCTTTAGTAATGATTGAGCTACCGTCATTATTTGGCTTACAATGGAAAGAGATAATATCAGAATTTAAAAAAATATTCTTTAAGTCGCTTGAAATATACTTTTTAAAATCATCTTTTATAGAATTAAAATAAGATGAATAAATAGAAACTTTCATACCTAATGCGTTGGAAATTTCAGCGACTCTTTTTCCAACATTACCAAAACCTACAATTCCTATTTTTTTACCTTTAAGCTCGTTTCCCTTCATTTTCTTTTTTTCCCATAATCCTTTATGAGTTGTCTCATTGGCAGAGGGTATTTTTCTTAGTAATGCAAAAATTAATCCAATGGTATGTTCAGCAGTTGCATTTGTATTACCTCCAGGTGTGTTCATTACAATGATATTTTTACTTTTTGCAGTTTCAACATCAATATTGTCAACTCCTGCTCCTGCTCTACCAATTATTTTTAAATTTGTTGCTGCTTCAATTATATTTCTAGTTACCTTAGTTGCTGACCTTACTATAAGGCCATCATAGTTTGCAATTATATTTTTTAATTCTTCAGGTGATAAGTCTGTTTTTGTTTCAACATCAAGATTATTTTTTAAAAGAATTTCTGATGCAATATTGTCCATTGCATCTGAAATCAATATTTTAGGCATGCTTTGTTTTTATTTCGTTATATGCCCAATCAATCCAAGGAAGTACTAATTCAACATCTGAAGTTTGAACTGTTCCGCCAGCCCATATTCTGAATGATGGAGGAGCTTTTGGATAGCCATTACAGTCAAATCCAACATTATTTTCAGATAATAACTTGCATATTTCAGCCATAATAGATCTTTGTCCTGTTTCATCTTTACTGGCAAACCAATCTTCTGTTATTTTAAATGTTATACCGGTATTAGATATGTAATTCATATCTTTATATTCAGAAAGAAAAGTTAAATAATTATTTTGATCAATCCAATCACTAATTTTTTTTAATGAATTTTGAGATTTAGAAATTAAAGAATTTAAACCGCCCTCTTTTGAAACCCAATCAAGACTATCTATTATATCTTCAACACAAATCATAGATGGTGTGTTTATTGTATTTCCTTCAAATATACCTTTTATTAATTTATTGTTTTCAGCCATTCTAAATAACTTAGGAATCGGCCATGATGGTGTGTAGCTCTCAAGTCTTTCAACTACTCTAGGAGAAATGGCTATCATTCCATGAGCGGCTTCTCCTCCTAAAATTTTTTGCCAAGACCAAGTTATTACATCACATTTTTTATAATCTATAGGCATACCAAAAATAGCTGATGTAGCATCACATATAGTTAAACCTTTTCTATCATCAGGTATCCAATCTCCATTTGGTACCTTAACTCCTGAGGTTGTGCCATTCCATGTAAATATTACATCATTATCAAAGTTTACTTTACTAAGATCTGGGAGCTTTCCATAGTCTTCTTCATGAATATTTAAATTGTTAAGTTTTAATTGGCTAATTGCATCAATAACCCAATCTTTACCAAAATTTTCCCAGGCTAAAATATCCACACCAGTTTTTCCAAGAAGACACCACATTGCTGCTTCTAGTGCTCCTGTGTTTGATCCAGGCATAATTCCTAATAAATAATCCTCTGGTAACCCTAATATATTTTTTGATTTATCTATTGCTTCTTTTAGTCTTGCTTTACATTCTACTGATCTATGCGATCTTCCAGTTAAAGCATTACTAAGTACAGTAATATCCCATCCTGGTCTTTTAGAGGTTGGTCCACTGGAAAAGTTTGGATTTGCTGGTTTTATATTAGGTTTATTCATAATTATTTTCCAAATTCATAGACTACCAGTCCATCTAATGGTTTAGGATCAAACCATGTTGATTTTGGTGGCATAGTCAATTTATTATCGGCGACCTTAATAACATCAGTTATATGAGATGGGAAGATAGAAAATGCCACACTATCTTTGTTTTCATCAACTTTTTTTTCAAGAGCTCCCAAACCATGGCAGCCAGCTATAAATCTAATTCTTTCATCATTATTTACATCTTCAATATTTAGATATTTTTTAAAAACATAATTATTTAGAATATTTATATCAAGAGTATCAATAAAATTATTAGTTTCTAGTTTTTCTTTAAAATATAAAGAGTACCATTTATTTTCGTGATACATGCCAAATTCTCTATTTCTACTAGGTTTAAAAGCTCGATCTATTTTTGCAATAGTAAAACTTTCTGAAATAAGTTCTAAGAATTTTTCTTCAGACAATCCATTTAAATCTTTTACCACTCTATTATAATCAAATATTTTTGCTTCGTTACTTGGAAAAGCTGCAATCATAAAATTTTCTTGATATATATTTTTATTATATTTTAATTCACCAATTAGTTTCATTGCGCCCATTCTGTGATGACCATCGGCTATGTAAAAGTTATTAATATTTTCAGAAAATAATAAGGATAAGTTTTTAATAAATTCTTTGTCAGAAATACACCAAAGTTTATGAATAGAATTGTCAAAACTTTCGAAATCATAATCTGGGGTATTACTTGTAATGGAATACAAAAGTTGACTTATATCTTTATTATTTTCGAAAAAAACATAAATAGGTCCAATCTGAGTTTTAATATTTAACATTTGTTCAGCTCTTTCTCTCATTCTATTTTCGTAAATTTTTTCATGGGCTTTAATTTTTTCATTGGTAAAATCTTCTATATTGGCAAGTGATAAAAAACCAGTTTGTATATGTTCTTTAAATTCAATTTGATAAACATAGAAATGATCTTTAACATCTTTTTTTATAACGTCATTTTCTTTCATTTCACTAAAATGAAGTTTTGCTTCTAAGAGAGTATCTGTTTCTTTTAATTGACCAACTGGATTAAGTATTTTTAAATAATTCCAATAATTATTTTTTCTAAAAATTTCTATGTTTTCTATACTCAAGTGATCAGTAGATGGTGCTATTAAGCTTTTTGCATCTTCATTAAATGGACGTGTTCCTTTAAAAGGCTTTATATCAACCATAATTAGCTGTCCTTTTAAGTTATAAATTTAAAAATAAAACTTAAATTTATGCAACTTCAGGTATTTGAGAGATAGATTTGTTAATACCATCTTCATCAATAACATCATCTGCCATACTACCATTTAAATAGTCATCGTATGCTGACATATCAAAATAACCATGACCACAAAGATTAAAGAGAATAGTTTTATTTTCACCATTTTTTTTACATTCAAGAGCTGCATCTATTGCTCCTTTTACTGCATGATTACCTTCAGGTGCTGGAATAATTCCTTCTTGTTTTGCAAAAGTTAATCCAGCTTCAAAACAATCTTTTTGAGCATAAGCTTTGGCTCTCATTAAGCCCAGTTCATATAGGT
Organism: uncultured Alphaproteobacteria bacterium; assembly: GCA_902593125.1. Classification (GTDB taxonomy): domain Bacteria; phylum Pseudomonadota; class Alphaproteobacteria; order HIMB59; genus CACPNW01. The sequence goes on along the minus strand of CACJGU010000008.1, from coordinate 6,243 downwards.
GACTTAAATGATATGACATTCCATGATATCTTAATCCTCCAGAGTGGTTTGCTGGTGGCAAGAAATCTGAACCTAAAGTATGCATTTTAATTAATGGGGTCATTTTAGCCATATCTCCATGATCATATGCATATTTGCCCTTTGTAAATGAAGGACATGATGCTGGCTCACATCCAATTATATCTATTTTTTGTCCACCCCTTAATTGTTGTCCTAAGAAAGGAAACATTAAACCAGATAGATTACTTCCCCCGCCAGTACACCCAACTATAATATCAGGATAATCTCCAGCCATCTCCATTTGCATAATTGCTTCATTACCATTTATTGTTTGATGCATTAAGACATGTCCTAAAACACTACCAAGTGAATATTTTGCCTTTCCTCCACTTTTAACTGTTGCTTCAATTGCCTCAGATATAGCAATTCCTAGACTTCCTGGGTTATCTGGATTTTCTGAAAGAAGTTTATTTCCAAATTCAGTTAGTGATGATGGGCTAGCATGGCAATTAGCACCAAAAGATTGCATCATAAGTTTTCTATAAGGCTTATGATCAAAGCTTACTTTAACCATAAATACTTCAATATCTATTCCAAATATTTGGCCAGCAAAAGCAAGTGAACTACCCCACTGTCCCGCTCCAGTCTCCGTGAAGATTTTACTTATACCTTCTTCTTTATTAAAAAAAGCCTGTGGCACTGCAGTATTTGGTTTATGACTGCCTGTTGGGCTTACTCCTTCGTATTTATAATAAATTTTTGCTGGAGTGTCTAAAAATTTTTCTAATCTCCTTGCTCGAAATAATGGTGATGGTCTCCATTGTTTATATACCTCTCTAACAGGTTCAGGGATTTCAATTTCTCTTTCAGTTGAAACTTCTTGCATGATTAAGCTCATAGGAAATAATGGAGCAAAATCATCCGGTCCAGCAGGTTGTTTAGTACCTGGATGTAAAGGTGGTGGTGGCGGACTTGGTAAATCAGAATTTATATTATACCAAAACTTAGGTGCTTTACTTTCTTCTAATAAATATTTAATTGAGTCAGTCATAATAAAAGTATATTGAACTAAAAATAATTAAATTTCAACATCAAATGAAGTATTGTAATTTTAAAACTGTATCGATTTCTATAGCTTTATTGTTAATTTTATATGTTTTTTTTAGTTATTTCACCCATTGACCTGTTTTGCCCCAAATATACCCCGATCAAAATCAACAAAATTCCAATTAATGAATTAAGGCCAATTTTTTCAGAAAGAAGAATGTAGCCCCAAATTAGTGCAAAAGCTGGTATAAGATACGCAACATAGGATAGAAAAACTGGACCAGAAGTTTTAGTAATATAATAACGAAATTGAAAAGCAATTGCAGTAGGAAAGATACCTAAATAAATAACAGCTAAAATTGAATTATAGTTAAAAGTATAATTATAATTATTAAAGCTAATATCAATTAAAAAAAATGGTATTGAAAAAATGGCACCAAATGTAGTTGCAAAAGTTGTAATGGAGAAAGAGTCTAATTGGTTAAGTTTTTCATATGCAATAATATTTGAAAGCATATAACCAAAGGCTGCAATTATAACTAAAAATTTAGCAATTAAATCTATGAAATTGTATTCTACTATATTTCCAAAAGAATTTGTACTAAATATAAATAATACACCTATAAAACCAATAGATATGGAAACAAATTTTATAATTGTAAACTTATCACTTTTTGTCAAAAAATGAGACATTACTAATGTGATTATGGGTCCAATAGCCATTAACATTCCAGCAGTAGAAGATGGTATATGTTGTTCTGCCCAACTTATTAAAAAAAAAGGTATGAAATTTCCAATTATACCTATTATGATCAATAAATAAATTATTTGTGCTGTAAAAAAGATTTTCTTTTTTTGAATATAAAAAAAAAATAATAGAAATAGTGATGCTATTGATAATCTTAAAGATGCAACAGTAATAGGAGAAAAACTTTCTAGACCAATTTTAATAGCGAAGAATGCTGATCCCCATATAGCGGATAAAATAATTAGTAGAAAATAATTATTAACAGTTAATTTTTTAAGCAAAAAAATTAAATTTTGTTTTTAGGTTGTGGAATTTTTATCTTTTCTGATTGTTGCATAAATTCATCTCTTCTGCCATCCCAAAGATAATCAGCATAATCAAATTCGGTAATCATCCTATCTGATCTTTCAAATGTCAGTCCATATTTTCTACAATAGCTTGCAAATTCTTCTGCATTATCTATTGGAAGATTTTCTACAGTCCATTTTCTTGAACTTCTATCAAATTTAAAGCCCTGCTTTTTAAACCAATCTCGATGATAATATGAGTCTCTGCCAAAAGCTGAAAATGTTATTTTTTTTGTCATTTGAAATTGATGTTCTTATAAAGAAAAAAAACAAATACACAATTTTTTTTTTAATTGACCTGTTTAATTTATTAAATACTAGATATTATTTTATAATTTATATAGTATACAATAATGGATCTTTTCAATGGTACCGAAATAACAGTTCATCAATTAAATGAACTTAGACAAGAAAATAAGACTATCCAAATTGTTGATGTTAGAGAGGATACAGAAAGAGATCATGCTCATATTAAAGGCACAATACACATGAAATTATCAGAAATTGCAAATAGATATACTGAGTTGGATAAGCAAAAAAATATATTTGTTATGTGTCATACTGGGACAAGAAGTCAGGCTGTATGTAAATGGCTAAAGGCTCAAGGATACCAACATTGTGTAAATGTCTTGGGAGGTATTGATGCGTGGGCAGCTTTAATAGATAGAAATATAAGAAGATATTAGGCGTAACTCTGTAAATAAAGTCCATAAAAAATTACAATAACACCAATTAGAAAGAGTATAATTCTATTTATAATTTGAAAGAAAAGGTTTAATTCTATTCTTTTTTTAATGATCAATTTATATAAAGGATTGCTTACAGATATAGAGATTATTATTGTACCTAAAATTATTACAATCCAATGCATAAGATAAATAAATACATAACTGAAGATTTAAAATTTTCAAATCAAACTATCAAAGAAATGAAGATTAATTCAAAAAAATTTTATAACAATATTAAAGAGAGAAGAAGTATTCGTGAATTTTCAACCGATAAAATTGATATAAATGTTATCAGAAATGCAATTTTATCTGCGGGATCAGCTCCTAGTGGGGCAAATCTTCAACCTTGGCATTTTGTAGTAATAAAAAATAAAACTGTAAAAAAGAAGATTAGAATAGAAGCAGAAAAAGAAGAGGAAAATTTTTATAGGTACAAAGCTCCTCAAGAGTGGCTAGATGCGTTAACTCCTTTAGGAACAAATGAAAATAAAAAATTTATCGAGAATGCACCTTATTTAATAGCAATATTTGAAAAAAAATTTTCAGTTTCAAAAAATAAAAAAATAAAAAACTATTATGTAAAAGAATCTGTAGGTATAGCTACTGGTATATTAATAACTTGTTTGCATTTTTCTGGGTTAGCAATGTTAACACATACTCCAAGTCCGATGACATTTCTTAATAAAATTTTAAAGAGACCTAGTAATGAAAAACCATTTGTTTTACTTGTTGTAGGTAGACCAGATACTAATGCAACAGTCCCAAAATTTGCTAAACAAAAGAAAAAATTTGAAGAAATTACTTCGATTTTTTAACCAAGTTCTTCTGGCTTCATTGTTTCATAAACTTCATAAGGCATATGTATCCAAGGAGAATCTTCCAAATAATCAACAAAATAATTTGGTTTAAATGTTGATACTGACTTATAAAACAAAACTCCAGTTCTTATTGGTTCATCTATATAAAAACCATAAGTGTGATTTAACCAATCAATGCTTTTTTTTAGAGTAATTCCAGAGTCTGCCAAATCATCTACTATTAAAACTTTTGATCCAATGTTAGGACTCGTTTTTGCTAAATCTCTTGAAAATGTAATTGCGCCTCTTTTATTTTTTACACCCTCACCTTTATATGATTCAACTGAAAGAATTGCTAAAGGAACATCAAATATCCTTGCTATTACATCCCCTACTCTCATGCCTCCTTTTGCTATGCATACAACTTGATTAAAGCTCCATCCATCTTTATGAATTTGTTTTGCTAGTTCTTCAGTTTTAGTTCTATATTCATCCCAACTAATATGTAAATCAGACATAATATTCCCTTAAATTTGAAATTAAGAATTAAAAATTAAACCTCCCTCTTTGCATAGAGAGAGGTTAATAGAATTTTAATTATTGTGGTACTTCGCCGTCAATACCTTGAACATAAAAGTTCATTCCAAGTAACATTCCATCAGGTGCTACTTCACCTTCAGCAACCACAAGCTCACCAGCTTGATTGTAAATTGGACCTGTGAAAGGATGAATAGTTCCATCTTTAATTCCAACTTCCATATTTACTGCTTCCTGAATTAAACTTGCTGGCATAAGTTTTGTATTATATGGTGACATCACAACCATACCTTTATCCATACCATCCCAGGTATCACCTGAAGTCCAAGTGCCGTCAACAACAGCTTTCGCTCTTTCAGCATAGTAAGGACCCCAAATATCTTCAATTGAAGTTAAATGTGCATCTGGACAGAATTCTTCTTGGTTTGAAGCTTGGCCAAATGCATAAACGCCAGCTTTTTGAGCAGCTTGGCAAGGAGCATATGTATCAGTATGCTGAACAATTATGTCAGCTCCTTGATTAATTAATGTATTAGCTGCATCAGCTTCTTTACCTGGGTCGTACCAAGTAAATACCCAAATAATTTTCATTTTGATATCTGGATTTACTTTAGATGCCGCTAAATAAAATGCATTAATTCCTCTTACAACTTCTGGAATAGGGAATGAAGCTATATAACCAATAGTATTAGTTTTAGTCATATGACCAGCAATATGCCCTTCAATCATTCTACCTTCATAAAATCTAGCTGAATACGTAGCAACGTTATCTGCTTGGATATAACCAGTAGCATGTTCAAATTTTATATCAGGAAAATCCTTAGCTACTTCATGTGTCTGATCCATATAGTTGAAAGACGTTGTAAATATTAAATCATGTCCTGAATCTGCTAGTTTTCGGATTGCTCTAACTGCATCTGCGTTTTCAGGAATATTTTCAAGATAAGTAGTAGTAATAGAGTCACCAAGTTGGCTCTCCATATATTTTCTACCTACATCATGCATATATGTCCAACCATGATCACCTGGAGGACCTATGTATATAAATCCAACTTTTTTAGGGTCTGCATATGCTGAACCAAATGCAAATACCAAAAAAGTAGATAAAAAAGTTATTATTCTAATCATTTTAACCTCACCTGCTAATATAACGATTACTCAACTATATACTTAATATATACAAATAGATTTGATCAATAATTGTATATGATTATAGAAAGAAAAAAGTGGATATTTATCTGCCTTTATAAAAAGGAATGGTTAACGAAGCTGGCGCACTAAGCTTTATTCTTAATTTATTACTAGAAATTAACACTAAAACTATAATAGTTGCAATATATGGCGCCATGCTAAAAAATTGCCCAGGGAATCTTAAACCTAAAGCCTGAAGGTTCATTTGAAGAATAGTAACACCTCCAAATATATAGGCTCCAATAAGCACTCTTTCCGGTTTCCAAGTTGCAAATACAACTAAAGCTAATGCTATCCATCCTCGTCCAGCTGTCATACCCTCTTGCCACATTGGAGCATAACAAATTGAAATATATGATCCTGCAAGAGCACACATAGAACCTCCAAATATAATTGATAAAAATCTTATTTTAATAACACTATATCCTAATGCATGTGCAGAATTATGGGACTCCCCTACTGCTCTTAAGATCAAACCAGCTTTTGTTTTATAAAAAAAATAACTAACTAAAAAAACAATTAAGAAAGAGAATATAACAAAAAACCATGGTGATAGGCCATCAATTGGTGTTCCAATATATTGTTTACCAAGCATTGAACTTAGGCCTATTCCAAAAATTGTTAATGCCAATCCTGTAGCAATTTGATTTGACATTAAAAATAGAACTAAAAAAGCAAATAGACCAGACATGATAATTCCAGATAATATAGATACAAAAAAAGCTAAAAAATAACTTCCGGTAATTACTAAAATAATAAAAGCGGACACCGCCCCTACCAACATCATTCCTTCTACACCTAAATTTAATACTCCAGATTTTTCTGTAACTAACTCACCTATACCAGCA
>CACJGU010000007.1 GCA_902593125.1 uncultured Alphaproteobacteria bacterium | reverse complement strand
TTCTGAAGAAAATTTACTTAATCCACAAAATCCATATGCATTTTCAAAAATGAAAACTGAAGAATTTTTAAAAGAAAATGAAGACTCTTATAAATTTATTATTTTAAGATACTTTAATGTTGCTGGTGCAGATAAACTTTTGAGAGCTGGGCAGATTTCGAAGAGGTCTACTCATTTGATAAAGATTTTAAGTGAAATAGCAGTTGGTAAAAGAAATTTTATAGAAGTATATGGAAACGATTATGATACACATGATGGAACTGCAATTAGAGACTACATTCATGTAAGTGATCTTGCAGATATACATATAGAAATTGCAAAGTATCTTTTAATGCATTCAAATTCACAAATTTTGAATTGTGGTTATGGAAAAGGGTATTCAGTATTGGATGTTATTAATGAGGCGAATAAAATATGTAACAATTCAATTAAGCATAAATTTACAAAAAGAAGAAAAGGGGATGTTGAAAAATTAATTTCAAATACAAATAAGATTCAAAAACTTATTAATTGGGAGCCAAAATATGATGATCTAAATACAATAATTAAATCATCAATAATGTGGGAAAGAAAATTAAATGACAAAATTTTATAAAAGAGAATTTATAAGAAATGATAAAAGAAAATTATTATTATTTGGTTATAACAATCATAATGAAAATGCTGGTAGTCAATTAGAAATAAATAATATACCAAATCCTCACATGCGTTGGAACCCTTCAAGACATGAGTGGGTTACATACAACGCAGAAAGGAAAAATAGAACATCGTTTCCCCCAAAGGAATATTGCCCTCTTTGTCCGGGAAAAAGTTTAGATTATCCTACAGAAATTCCATTTGATGGTTTTGAAATTGCTATTTTTCCAAATAGATGGCCAAGTTTTAATTCTAAATCACAAAATCAATTCATTGAAAATGTAATTACAAATTCCTCAAAGGGAGAATGCGAGGTTATTGTATATTCAGATGATCACTTTGGAACAATTGCTCAAATGCCCTTAAATAGAATTGAATTATTAGTTCATGCTTGGAGTGATAGATACAAAAAACTCCTTACAATTGAGGATATTAAGTATGTATTACCTTTTGAAAACAGAGGTGAAGAATGTGGGGTAACGCTACACCATCCACATGGACAAATATATGCATATCCTTTTATTCCACCTACAATACAAAAAGAGATGGAGTCATTTAACAAAGAAAATTTTTTGATAAAAATCATGAGAGATTTAGAAAAAAAATATTATGTATATCAAAACGATAGTTTTATCGCTGCAGTCCCACCATTTGCAAGATATGCCTATGAAGTTTGGATTATGCCAAAAAAACAAAAAGCTGGCCCTTGGCTTTTTAATGATAAAGAAATAAAAGATTTTGCTATATCAATACAAAAAGTAGTTAAAGGATATGATTCTTTTCTTAAAAAAAAATGCCCCTATATAATGGGTTTACATGCATCTCCATTCTTAGAAGATAACAATTTTCATTTTCATGTTGAATTTTATCCTCCTTTGAGACATGGTGATAAACCGAAAATTTTGGCAGGTTCTGAGTCAATGGCTGGGGTATTTATAATGGATGTATTACCAGAAGAGTCAGCGAAGATATTGAGAGAGTACATGGAGTGAAAACTATTAAGGAAAAAATTGAATACTATAAAGAAAGTTTAGATCTTTTTGATGATGGAATGGAAAAGTATAAATTTTTAATCGATCAAGCAAAGAATGCAGTTAATTTTCCTGAAGAGTACAGAAATGATAGTTTTAAAGTTTCAGGTTGCCAGGCTCAAGTATGGCTAGTACCTATTTTTAAAGATAGTAAGTTATCTTTTTTTTATGATTCAGATGCCTTTATTTCAAAAGGAATGATCACTATTCTTTGTGATATTTATGCAAATAGAAATCCTAAAGAGATACAAAATTCAGACTTTTCTCTTCTAGATATGTTGCAACTTAACACCTTGTTAACTCCAGGAAGAAGAAATGGTGTTTACTCAATGTTGGAAAAGATAAAAGAATATGCAGAATCATTTTCAGATAAATAATTTATTCTATTCAAGAAATAGCTATTAAATAAATCTGGGCATGAGAAAAGGGGGGAATTTAACGAAATCTTTATTATTTAACTATAAATTAATAATGATTTTTGGATTAAATTAAATAAAGTACATAAATGAAAATACTGTTAACAGGTATTCTATTAATCTTTATTAATACTCTTAGCGGCTCTTCATTTGATGTTATTACAAAATACTTAAGTTTAAATGATTATAAATGGTATCATTACTATTCTATTGGTGGAACTATTTCTATTTTATTTTTACTATTATATTTATTCATAATAAAAGGGATAAAGCAAAATATCATTTTAGAAAAAAAAGAATATTATATTCTTCCACTCGCTAGAGGTATTCATTTTATAATAATAATAGTAATTATATTTTATTCATTAAAACATATACCAATAAATATATTTACAATGTTATTAGCAACGACTCCTTTCTTTCTTATAATTTTTGCTAAATTTATTTTGAAAGAAAAATTAAACTTAATTAGTTGGATTGCTATTATAATTGGTTTCTTAGGGGTTATTATTGTTTTAAAACCAGGAAATTCAGTAATAAATATTTATGTTTTTCTAATGTTATTTGTTGCTGCATCAAATGCAATTAGTTTTAGTTTAGTCAGTAAGTATTCACATATAGCTTCATCATATGGATATACATTTTACTCATATTTACCTTTCACTATTTTTATGTATATATTGTTTATTTACGATCCCATAGTACCATCTTTAAATGAAATGATTTTATTTTCAGCTGCAGGTTTTTTTTTAGTTATAGCTGCATGGTCATTTACTGCTGCTTTTCACATTGCTGGAAAATATAGTAGTATCATAAGCCCATTTCTTTTTTTACAAATTATTTGGGCAAGTATTTATGGAATAATTTTTTTTAATGAAAATATTTCAATTTCAACATTTCTAGGTTGTTTCATTATAATTACCTCTGGTACTATCGCACTGTATAATAGAAATAAGTGTTAAATATTTTTAGATTTTGATATATTTACTATAAAGCTTTTTTGAAAAGGGCCTGAAACTTTATAATCAATTAATTTAATTTGTGTATTATTTTTTAACCATTCACGACATGCATATTGTTGTCCTTTTTTAGTATCACTTTTATAAGTATACCAATCATCGAAAATAATTACTGTTCCAGTATGAACCATGTCTGTTATAAATTTAAGCACATCTTTTGTGGACTCATATAGATCGCAATCTATCATAATCATTGCAGCTTTATTTAGTTTTAATTTTACTTTTAAATTCTCGTTTAAGATTGAATCATAAAAACCTTCTATTATTTCAACCTTCTTCAAATTAATATTATTTTCAATTAGAACTTTAATAAAATTCTTTTTGCTAAAATTGTATCTTCCTTTAGTAAACTTTGGGTGATCTTTATCTATTTCTGATAACTCAGGCAAACCTTCAAAAGAATCAAAGGCGTAAAATTTTCTATTAATATTACTTATTTTACTAAATGCTTTTTTAGCACTTTCTTCATCACTATAAGCTTGTTTTGTCCTATTAAAGTTGCTCCACAAATTTGTATAATTTGTAATTGAATTATAAGCTTTAACAAAAGAGCTACCTTTAAAAACACCAAATTCAAGATAATCACCTTGAATTTCTTCTGAGACTATAAAATTAGCACCAATATCTATTGGATCTTCTTTGAGTTTAAAGTTTGCTAACTTCTCATCTATTAGAGAAAAATTAGTAAAAATCTCTCTTAAGGGTCTTAATATCCTTTTAAGAAAATTTTTTAATTTTAAATTAATCATTAATATTGATAAAAATTTTATAATGGTTTTACAACACTTTTGATATTAAATTACTTCATATATGCCAATAGACTTACTATTAAAAAACAAGTAAAAGTATCAAAAAAATACTGGGAGTATGGCGGAACTGGTAGACGCGCCGGATTCAAAATCCGGTCACTTCGGTGGTGTGGGTTCGATTCCCTCTACTCCTACCAAAGAAAAATGAAGATATTTAGAAACCTTTACAACTGGACATTAAAAAAATCATCAGAGAAAAAAGCACCTTGGTTTCTTGGTATAATATCGTTTGCAGAAAGTTCATTCTTTCCTATTCCACCAGATATTATTTTAATTCCCATGGTATTAGCTAAGAGAATAAATGCTTTTTTGTTTGCATTCATATGTACAATAGCTTCTGTACTTGGTGGTATATTTGGTTATTTTATTGGATTTGTATTATTTAATAGTATTGGAATTATTGTAGTTGAATTCTATCACTTAGATGATTCTCTTCAAAATTTTAAAGAATTATACAATTTATATGGGGCTTGGATAGTAATTATTGCAGGTTTTACTCCTTTTCCATTTAAAGTAATTACTATTGCAAGTGGGCTATTTGAATTAAATTTTATTATTTTTATTTTTTGTTCAATATTATCAAGAGGAGCAAGATTTTATTTAGTATCTGGATTACTCTATATTTTCGGAGAAAGTATTAAAAAATTTATTGATGATTATTTTAATATTCTGACAATTTTATTTTTTGTATTATTAATTGTAAGTGTATTTATACTAAAAGTATTATGATTTTTAGAAATTGGTATTTAATTATTCTTGGAATAAGTATTATTTCAATATCCTCTGCATTAGTTGCTGAGTATATTTTTAATCTTCAGCCTTGTGAGTTATGCCTTAAACAAAGGCATCCTTATTATTTTTTTATTATATTATCACTTATAACCTTATTTATTTTAAGTGGTTATAAATATTATGTTTCTTTTTTAATTCAAATTGGCGCAATATATGGGATCTTTTATTCTGTTTGGCATGTGGGTGTTGAAAATAAATTGTTAAAAGGACCTGCAGGATGCTCAGCAAATCTGAATATATCTTCTGATACGAATGAATTAAGGGATCAAATTTTTAGTAAACAAGTAATTAGTTGTGATGAAGTTGTATGGAGTTTGTTTGGTTTTTCTGCTGCTTCAATTAATACCATAGTATTGTTATTTATTTTTATAATTAATGGTCTATATATTTATAAAAATCATGCCAAAAAAAAGAACGTATAAATCTAAAGAAAAAAAAATTACTAATCGCCAGATTTTAGAAGAAATTATCCGAGTTGATCATGCTGGAGAATATGGAGCAACCCGAATTTATGATGGTCAAATAGCTATTTTTGGTAAAGACTCTAAATTAGGTAAAACAATTAAACATATGGCAGATCAAGAACAAGAGCATATCGATAAATTTAATGAACTTATATTGGAACATAGAATAAGACCTACAGCTCTTTTACCTGTATGGAATATAGCAGGTTTTGCTCTCGGAGCTTCTACAGCATTACTAGGTGAAAAGGCAGCAATGGCATGTACTGTAGCTGTGGAGAAAGTTATTGGTGAACATTATCAAGAACAAATTGAACTTTTAAAGGATGATCACAAAGATCTAAAAAAGACTATTTCTAAATTTAGAGATGATGAACTAGAGCATCATGATATTGGTATCGAGCATGACGCTGAGAATGCTCCTGGTTATAAATTAATGACTAAGGTAATTGAACTTGGCTGTAAAACAGCTATTGCGATATCAAAAAAAATTTAATTTTCTAGCTCTGTATCCCAATATAAATAATCTCTCCATGTTTCATGAAGAAAATTTGGAGGAAAATTTCTCCCATTATTCTGAAGTTGAAAAGAAGTTGGTCTCAAGGGTTTCTTATTAAGTTTCATGTCTGTATTTTGAATTAATTTTCTACCTTTTTTAAGATTACATGTAGTGCATGCAGAAACAACATTTTCCCAGGTTGTTTTGCCGTTTAAACACTTTGGAATTAAGTGATCAAAAGTTAATTCATTTGCTGAGAAACGATTTGTACAATATTGACAAGTGAAGTTATCTCTTAGAAAAACATTAAATCTTGTAAATGCTGGTTTTCTTTGAGGAGTGACATAATCTTTAAGAGCTATTACACTGGGTAGTCTGAAAGTTAGGTTAGGCGAATTTACAACTTTGTCATAACTTTCTATTATTGACACTCTTTCTAAAAAAACTGACTTAATTGCATCTTGCCAAGAACAAAGTGAAAGTGGATAATAAGATAGAGGCCTAAAATCTGCATTTAATACTAAAGCTGGATTTTGTACTGGACTCATTTTATTTTCCTATTAAATATTTTATTTTATTTAAATAGTATTATAATATTATGATTCGATTAGATTAAATATGTTTTTTTATAAAATTTTGAAATAATTTTATTGTATCTGGAGAAATTGTGTGTGTATCTTTTTCAAGTAGATGGTCTTCATAATTATATTTATCTTTTTTCAAAATATCTCTAGATTGATTGAAATTCGAAATTGGCAATACATCATCTTTACCACCATGTGATATAAAAATTGGAGTTTGCTGAAAAAAATTATTTGGTTCTTTATCCTTCTTAATTATTCTTGAAGATATTATTCCCATACCGCCCAAGTTTTTAGTTAGTGATCGACCTAACTCAAAAGCCATTATTCCACCTTGAGAAAAACCCATTACAAAACAATCTTTCATTTCTAATCTTAAATTTTCTAAAATTAAAGAAATTGTATTACTGATTTGATTTACATTTTTAGTTATTTTTTTATCAATAACTTCATATTCTTTGGGACCTGCATCTGAAATATAAACCCCATTTATATAAAGATCAAACCATTGATAGCCCATTGGATTACCAGGTATAATATCTGGTGCATTTAGAGCGACATAGTGCATTCCCCAATCATCTAAATCTAGAGGTTCTGCTAAGTGAATAAAATTAGCAGCATTATCACCATAGCCATGGAGCATAATCATCAATTTCTTTGGATTATCGTGTTTTGATATTGAGGGACCGGTTAAAATATTTTTCATAACAGTCTTATGTATGAATTCTTGCTTCAATCAAGAAAAGTTTTATATAGATAAGATATATGGGAACTATGCAAATAATACTTGTGCTTTTTATGATAGCAACACTTGTTGTTGTTGTAGTGGGAGTCATTGCAATGGCTGTAAATGGTAAATTAAATAAAAACCATAGTAACAAATTAATGCGATTACGGGTTTTATTCCAGGCAGTTGCTATTCTGGTATTTGTTCTCCTAATATGGCTAGCAAGAAATTAATTATTTGAAGACTAGAAAAAAAGACTAATTTTTAGTATATAGGTTATTTATGGGAATTCACTTCAATCATAAATCAAAAGCGGGAGACCGCAAAATGCAAAAAGAGCTTAAACTAAAGATGAAAGCTGAAGAGCGCAAAAAGAAACGTGAAGAACAAGAACGGTTGAAACAAGAAGAAGAAATGCGTAAGCTTGAAGAATTAACCAGGCCTGATACTGAAGAAACAAAATAGTTTTATATTTATTTAATTGGATCATTTTTTAAAATAAATTTTTTAAGAATTTCTAATGTTTGATCGGCTTCTTCAAGAAGCATCATATGACCACAGTTTTCAATTATGTGAACTTCAGATCCTTTAATCATGTCTGCAAGTTTCTTTCCATCTTTTAAACGACACATCTTATCCTGCGCACCTAATATTGAAATAGTTGGTAAATCTAATTTTTTTGCAATCTCTGGTCCATTTTTATAATTATCACATGCTCTAAAATCTACACCTAAAGTATCTTTAATCTCTTTGTTTTGAACAATCATTGATCCAACATTTAAATGATATAATCCAGGAACAGGATGACCACCAAAATGTCCTGCTGGTCCATGAGCGAAATCCATCATAAGATCTACAGCCTTAGGATTACTCTTTTCTGCTAAACTTAGTAACTCTGGATTCATAGGAATTGCAGAAGCACCACCCATAAGGGTTAGTGTTTTTATTTTTTCAGGATGTTGTGCTACACATTCCATAGTTACTAGACAACCTTGGGAATGCCCAACAAGTGATGCTTGCTTACATCCAACTGCTTCTATTACATCGCCAATCCAATTACCCATTTCCTCAATTGTTTTCAAACTTTTACCTGAAGATAAACCATGGCCCGGTAAATCAACTGCTAAAACACTATATCCTCTAAAAGCAAAATACCGTGTTTGAAGAACCCATACCATATGACTTAAGCCGCTACCGTGAACAAAAACAATTAATGGTTTGTTTTTATCAAACGGTCTGCCTCCAGTGGAGGCAAACGTTTCAATTCCTCGAACTTTAAATTTCATTTATTTATTTGCAACTAAACGAGGTTTTTTTGCTGCTCTAAATCCATCCTCAAAATCGTTAACAATATCTTCGAAATCTTCTAGACCAACAGAAAGTCTGATCATATCATGAGATAATCCAGCAAATTTCAAAGTAGCTTCATCCATTTGAGAATGTGTTGCAGATGCCGGATGAATAACTAATGTTCTCGCATCACCAACATTGGCTAAATGTGATGCAAGTTTTACATTGTTAATAAATGCAGCTCCAGCTTCCTTACCACCTTTAATTCCAAAAGCTATCATTGACCCGGTGCCCTTAGGTAGAATTTTCTCTGCAAGTTCCTTATCTGGATGTCCTGGCGCACTAGCATGCGAAACCCAAGCAACACTCTCGTGATTTGATAAGTACTCAACCATTTTCAAAGCATTAGAACAATGCTTTTCCATACGTAGAGAAAGAGTTTCTATACCATGTAAAATATTCCATGCATTTTGAGGTGCTAAACATGGGCCCATGTCTCTCATCCCCTCAGCCCTAGCCATCATTGTAAAAGCTGTTGGACCAAATTCTTCTGCAAATGATAATCCATGATAACCCTCATAGGGTTCTGTCATCGAAGGAAATTTATCATTTTGCATCCAATCAAAAGTTCCACCTTCAACTAATATACCTGCCATAGATGAACCATTACCGCTCATCCATTTAGTAAGTGAGTGCACAACAAGATCTGCTCCATGTTCAAAAGGTCTACATAAATAAGGAGTTTGATAAGTGCTATCTATGATTAGTGGGATACCTGCTTCTTTTGCTATTTTAGAAACTTCAGGCATATTCATTAATTCATTACCAGGATTACCGACAAGTTCACCAAAAATACCTTTAGTATTTGGTTGAATTGCTTTTTTGAAACCTTCAGTATCTCTTGGTTTTACAAAAGTTGTTTTAATACCAAACTTAGGAAGTGTTAATCTAAATAAATTTACTGTACCTCCATATAATTGCGAAGACACAACCATATGATCACCAGCATTACACAAAGTCATGATAGTTAAAAATATTGCACTCATTCCAGAAGCAGTTGCAAGAGCAGCTGTTCCACCTTCTAATGCACAAACTCTTTCCTCTAGAACTTGAACGGTCGGATTAGACATTCGACTATAGATATGACCACCTCTTTCTAAATTAAAAAGTGCTGCAGCATGATCAACATCATCAAACATGTATGAAGTAGTCTGATAAATTGGTATTTGCCTTGAGCCAGCATTTTTACTTGGTTGATAACCTGCATGTAGACTTAGTGTATCAAATTTATAAGTTTTTGGATCCATTTATAACTCCTTTGCTTTTGTTCTTAATTCAAACTTTTGTATCTTACCGGTTGAAGTTTTTGGTAATTCACCAAAGATTACATGCTTTGGTCTTTTAAATCCAGCCATATTTTCTTTACAAAACTGAATTATATCTTCTTCTGTGGCATTTTTTCCAGGTGCTAATTCTACAAAAGCACAAGGTGTTTCACCCCATTTCTCATCCGGTTTCGCGACTACTGCAACTAAGGAAACAGCTGGGTGTTTTGCAACAACATTTTCTACTTCCACAGATGAAATATTTTCTCCACCAGAAATAATAATATCTTTTGATCTATCTTTTATTTGAATATATCCATCAGGATAGACAACAGCTAAATCACCAGAGTGAAACCATCCTTTTTTCATCGATGTTTCAGTTGCTTCTTTATTTTTGTAATATCCTTTCATCACAACATTACCTCGAATTAAAATCTCTCCCATAGTTTCACCATCCATTGGAACTTTTTCATAAGTTTCTGGATCTGCAACACAAACTTCTTCTGTATTTGGATAACGAACACCTTGTCTTGCTTTAATATCAGCTTTTTCAGATTTTGATTGTGATTCCCATTCTTCATTCCAAGCACATTGAAGAATATGGCCGTATGTTTCGGTTAATCCGTATACATGCATAACTTCAAAACCCAAATTATCCATCTTTTCAAGAATTGCACTAGTTGGTGGAGCTCCAGCCGTTAGTACATATACTTTATGATTTATTTCTTTTTTATCTTTTTCATCTGCGTTGGCGATTAAACTTAAAACTATAGGAGCACCTCCAAAATGAGTTACTTTGTGTTTATCAATTAAATTATAGATATCTTTTGCAACAATGTACCTGCAGCAAATAATCTTTGCATGTATTAAAGCAGCTGTCCAAGGGTATCCCCATCCATTACAGTGGAACATTGGAACTGTATAAAGAAAAGTTAATTTATTAGGCATGTTCCATGCCGTAACACTTCCAGTAGACATTAAGTAAGATCCTCGGTGGTGATAAACAACACCTTTTGGTTTACCAGTTGTGCCTGATGTGTAGCTTAATGAGATTGCTTGCCATTCATCTTCCGGTAAAGACCAATTATAATTATCATCACCTGTTTGAAGGAATTCTTCATATGTCATTTCTCCAATTTGTTCACCTTCACCATCTTTAAAAATTGCCTGATCATCATGAATGTCAATAATAGGAATATTCTTCCCATATATTTGTAAGGCTTTTTTCATTGTGGGAGAAAATTGAGTATCAGTTATAAGAAGTTTTGCATCACTATGATCTAAAATATATGCAATTGTTTCAGCATCAAGTCTGGTGTTTATTGTATTAATAACACCGCCAGTCATTGGGATAGAATAATGTGCTTCAAATAATTCTGGAGTATTTGCAGCGATGATTGAAACGGTACTTCCTTTTGTAATTCCTTTTTTTGCTAAAGCACTAGCAAACTTGGTACATCGATTATAGGTTTCAAGCCAAGTGTAACTCCTATTTCCATAAACCAAAGAGTCATAGTTTGGATAAATATCTTTTACGCGAGTTATAAAACTTAATGGTGATAATGGAACAAAATTGGCTGAATTTTTATCTAAGTTTGTATCAAAATTACTCATCTGTTTCCAATAAGGATCAAATACTACAAGAAATTAATTTAATTTACTAATGGTTTTCCAGTTTCAAGCGTATGTTTTATTCGCTCTTGAGTTTTAGGCATCTGGATAAGTCTCATGAAAGCTTCTAATTCTAGGTTATAAAGATCATCTTCACTTAATTCATTATCAATATTTGTATTTCCACCACTAAGTACGAAAGCAATTTGCTTACCAACCTCTAATCCATGATCTAGGATTTTATTTTCATTATATAGTGATTCAAGCTTTTCAAACATTTTATCTCTGACAGCAGTACCACCTAAATTGAATTTAGGTTGAGATGGTTTTTCATATGCTCCCTCTATAGTATTTAATAAATCAATAGCTGTTGATAATTGTCTGTCTCTATTTATTACCACCTTATCTTTTTCTAAAAAGAATTGATTTGGCAACGCTTCATTTGGTGAAGTAGCGGTAATTGCATAACCAATAAGATCAAAAACTTTCATAGACGCATTTTCAGAATTTTCTTTACCTTCTGGAGTTTGTAACCAACGCCACAACATTTCCTTACAACCACCACCAGCTGGAATGAGCCCCACTAAAGATTCAACTAGTCCAAGAACAACATTTGTATGAGCAACATTATAATCACAGTGTAATACTACTTCAAAACCACCACCAATAGCTAACCCTGATGGTGCAGCAATAAAAGGCTTATCAGCATATTTTATTGTTTTACACGTTTGTTGGAAATCAATTATAAATTTTTCAATTTTAGACCATTCATTATTTTTAGCAAATTCCATTACATAATTTAAATTTACACCAGCGGAAAATTGCATTGCATCATTAATTACGATTGTGCTTTTATTATTTTGAGCAGCCTCTTTTAAAGCTAACATAGAGTCAGTATCTAAAGCATTTGCTTTTGTAGTAAATTCAACAACCTGATATGATGAAGCATTTTTAATATTAGCAGAAGGGTTCTCAAAAGATTTTTGTAAATTTAAGGATCTTAAATTATCAATGCTAGAGTCTAAATATCCTGGTCTTTTATTAAATTCAAAAATTCCCTCTAAATCTTTAAAGAAGTTAATATCATTGTTTTGATCAATAAAATTTTTTGTATCAATATTTGAAAGCATTTCAAAAGGACCAAGAGTCCAATTGAAGCCTAATCTAAGCGCATCATCTATGTCTATATATTTTGATGATACATTTGGGATTAGATATGCAGCATACCTAATTACTTTTGTTAGAATTGATTTTGCATATTCACCGTATTTGTCTTTTCTTTGAATGAGTTTGTTTATGTCAATTTTATCTCCAATACCTAGATTAATTTTCTTACTTGGGTGATATTCACCAGTTTCTAAGTTAATAGCTTCAAGAATTTTTTTACCACCATTTTTATTCATTCTATAAAAACCACCTTTGCCTTTTCTTCCTGTATAACCAGTTTCAATAAGTTTTGTAACCAATGGAATTTCTTGTGCAACCTCGTGAAAAGGATCTTCTTTTGGTAGTTCTTTGATAAAACTTTTTAAAACATCAGCCATCAAGTCAATACCAATTAAATCGTATAGCCCAAAAATTCCAGTCTTTGGGATACCCATAGGTCTTCCAAATACTGCATCAGCTTCTTCAATTGATATCTTCATTTTAAAAGCTTCAGTCATAGCAACTTGCATTGCATAAACTCCAATTCTGTTTCCAATAAATCCTGGGGTATCATTACAAATAATTACACCCTTACCAAGTTTTTCATCACAAAATTGTTTTAATAAATTTATTTTTTCAACATCATTGACTTCTTCAGTTACTATCTCAAGCAATGACATATAACGAACAGGATTAAAAAAATGAGTAATACAAAAATTTTTTTTCATTTCATCAGACATATTTGCTGATAATATCTTTAATGGAATTGTAGATGTATTAGATGAAATTATAGAATTGTTCTTTCTTGTAGTCTGAATTTTATCATAAATATTATGTTTAATATCTATTCTCTCAACTACTGCCTCCACAACCCAATCAGCTTCCGCGACTTCATTAAAGTCATCTTCAATATTTCCAACTTTAATTAATTCAGCTTTATTACTTTCTACTAAAAGTGGAGGTCGTGATTTTTTAATTCTTTCTTTGGCATTTTCTGTAATTTGGTTTCTAGACCCTTCTTTCGAAGGTAAGTCTAGAAGTGTTACGCCAATACCAGCATTTGCTATTTGGGCTGCTATTCCACTACCCATTGTGCCTGACCCTATAACTACTACTTTTTTAATATTCATATTACTTCTATAAAGCTGAGCTTATATAAGAAAAATTTGCTGTATGAAAATAATTTAAGCATTAGAGTGGAAATTAATATAAATATCTCTTATAGGCGCGGAAAATGAAAAAAAATCCTTCTAGAAATGTCCATTTTTCAAAAGGACCAAGTGAGATTTTAGATGCTATTAACTCATCTATAGATATCGATCAACGTCTCTATAAAGAAGATATAACGGGGTCAATTGTACATGCTAAAATGCTTGGTAAACAAAAAATAATAACTAAAAAAGAACAAAGTGCAATAATCTCCGGACTTAAAGCAATTGAAAAAGATATTAAAAAAAATAAGGTAACATTTTCAAAAAAACTTGAAGATATTCATATGAATATTGAAAGTTTACTATTTAAGAAAATTGGAAAAGTTGCTGGGAAGCTTCATACTGCAAGATCTAGAAATGATCAGGTAGTAACTGATTTAAAATTATGGATTAAAAAAGAAGCTAAAATCTTAGACAGTGAGCTAAAGAAATTTCAGAAAACTTTGATTAATATTGCAACAAAAAATACTGAAACAATTATGCCAGGTTACACTCATTTACAGATTGCTCAACCAATAACATTGGCTCATCATGTTTTAGCTTATGTTGAAATGATTGGTAGAGATAGAACAAGACTTGAAGATTGTTTATATCGTCTTAATGAAAATCCATTAGGTGCAGCTGCACTTGCAGGCACTTCTTTTCCTATTGATAGAATATATACTTCTAAAGAGTTAGGATTTAGAGAGCCAACAAAAAATGCCATGGATACAGTCTCAGATAGAGACTTTGTAATAGAATTTTTATTTGTTCTATCATTAATTGCTGTTCATTTATCAAAAATAGCAGAGGAAATTGTACTTTGGTCAAATCAACAATTTAATTTTATAAATTTACCAGATGATCTTTCAACTGGTAGTTCAATTATGCCTCAGAAAAAAAATCCTGATGGTGCAGAACTTGTTAGAGGAAAAACAAGTATTATCATTAGTAATTTAAATTCAATGATTAATATTATTAGAGGATTACCACTTTCTTATAGTAAAGATTTACAAGACGATAAGCAAATAACATTTAATTCTTACGACAATGTTTTCTTGTGTATTAAAGTTATTAATGAAATTTTATCAAAATCTACATTCAACAAAACTAGAATGAAAGAGTTGATTGAAAATTCAAATGCAACTGCTACAGATTTAGCTAATTGGCTAGTACAAAGTCTTAGATATTCATTTAGAGATGCTTATAATATTACAGGAAAGATTGTTTCTTTTTGTTCAAAGCAAAATGTAAATATAGATTCTTTATCTCTTGATGAATTAAAAAAATTTGACAAAAATATAACAGCTGATGCAAAAAAAGTGCTATCAGCTACCAATAGTGTGAAATCAAAATCAAGTTTTGGGGGTACAGCTCCTGAAATTACTAATAAAATGATAAAACTTGCTATAAAAAAATACTTATAATGATCAGATTATTATTATTATCATTTTTGTTGTTTACTATTAGTTGTGGTAAAGTAGGTCCTTTAAGTTTACCAGAAGATCAAGTAGACAAATCGGTAATTACATATCCATGTGATGAAGCATGTTTAGAGAAATTAGAAGAAGAGAAAAAGCGTCAACAATCTGTTGTTATAAACACTGAGTAAATGTTAACTTATAAAAATAATAACCCATATATTGAGGGTACTTCGCTATACGATTTGGTGAAAGTTTGTGAAACACCTTTTTACGCATATTCACAAAAAAAAATTGTTGATCAAGTAAATAAAACTAAACAAATTTTAGGAAAAAATATTTTTTATTCTATTAAGTCTAATTCAAATCAAGCTATTTTGAAATTAATGAACTCATTAGATATTGGAGCAGATGTAGTTTCAATTGGTGAACTTAAAAGAGCTTTAGAAGCTGGTTTTGATCCAAATAAAATAATATTTGAAGGTGTAGGAAAATCTAAACAAGACTTACTCTATGCAATGCATAAAAATATACGTTTAATTAATACTGAATCTTTAGAAGAAATAAAATTACTCGATAGTTTAGCAAATGATAAAAATAAAATTGTTGATATTGGTGTTAGACTTAATCCAGATATTGACGGGGAAACTTTAAGTAAAATTTCAACTGGAAAAAAAACTGACAAATTTGGTATCGAAATAAATAATTTAGATAAAATTATTGAATTAGTTAAAAGTTGTAAAAGTTTAAATTTAATTGGTATTAGTTGTCATATTGGAAGTCAAATAAGTAAAATTGAAGCTTATAAAAATACTTTTAATCAAATGAAAAAAGCTGCAGATAAGTTTATGCAGTCTGGAATTAAGATTAAGCATATAGATTTGGGTGGAGGATTCCATGTTAAATACAAGGACTCTGATCCTGAATTTAATATTGAGATGATAAAAGAAGAACTAGATAATTGTTTTGCACAAACAAACTATGAATTATCTTTTGAACCCGGTCGATATTTAATTGCTGAAGCTGGAGTTATAGTTACTTCTATTATTACAATTAAAAATAATGGGGGTGTTAATTATTTAATTGTTGACGCTGGTATGAATACATTAATACGTCCAGCCATGTATGGTGCACATCATGAAATATTAGCGATAAATTTAAAATCAGAAGAATCTTTGGAATATTCTATTGCTGGACCAATTTGTGAAAGCTCAGATATTTTTTCAAAAAATGTAAAATTAGCAAAACAAGAAATTGGCAATCTCCTAGTTATAAAAAATACGGGAGCTTATGGAAAGGTAATGTCATCAAATTATAACTCTAGGCCATTACCTTCTGAAATTTTAGTGAACAAAGATAATTATGCAATTATTTACTCTCCAGAAAAAATTGAGGAAACTATTGAAGCAGATGTTATTCCCAGTTGGTTATAACTAATTTAAAGTATTGTATATAATTTTAGCTAAGTCAGCAAATATCATATTTAAATTAAAAAAAAATTCTCTTATATAAAAATCAATTAAAACAAATGTGTTGATTCCATAAGATCTAGATAACCAAACACCAAAAGACACGCAAAGAATTAAAAATATGACAATTAGTGAATTTCTTATACTTGGCTTTTCTTCCTTAACTACTGTGCTTGGTAAATTCTTGATTGCTTTATTTTTATCCTCAATTTTTAGATTATCAACAGTATCCCTTTCTTTGATAATCTTGTTTGTAGAAGGAACTGAAGAAAATGCTTCTTGATTTTCTAGTTTTTGAAACCACTGATGTCCACAATTTGCACATTCAACCATTCTACCATTTGGTTTAAGATCTGCAGAATTTACTAAATACTTGAATTCACAATTAGAGCAAACAATGAACATAAATTATATATAGATCAGTCAGGCTAGTATATAAAACAAAATCATAAAGTATGTTAATTTTAAAAAGTATAATATTTTATATTTCCTTAGCTATATGGACTGTGTTTATGGGTTTTATATGTTTACCATACCTTTTTTTACCAAGTTATTTACTTAAATATCCAACTAAACTTTGGATAAGAGTTATTTTTGTTTTTCTTAATTTTATATGTAATATTAAGCATAAAATTGAAGGTTTAGAAAATATTCCAAATGAAAGTGTCCTAATTGCATCTAAACATCAGTCCGCATTTGAGACACTAGCACTCTATTACTATTTAAAAGATTGTTTCTTTGTTCATAAAAAAGAACTTTTCTTAATACCTATTTTTGGCCAATATTTATTCAAGTCGAACATGGTTGCAATTAATAGAGATGGAGGAACTAAAGCTATGAGAGGTATGTTACAAAAAGTTCAATCAAAATTATCTTTTGGATCATCGATTATTATTTTTCCTGAAGGCACAAGGAAGATTCCTGGTAGTAAACCTGATTATAAGACAGGTTTTATTGGAATTTATAATCATACAAAAAGAAAAATTCTTCCGGTTGCTTTAAATTCAGGTTTATGTTGGCCAAAACAATCATGGATATTAAAAAAAGGATTAATTACTATAAAATTTTTACCAACAATTGATGAGGGTTTAGATAAAAAAATTTTATTAAACGAAGTACAAAATAGAATAGAAACTGCTTCAAACTTATTATTGGATAATTAATTCTTTTCTGTGGGATCAAAAGTTCCTGCTTGACCAATCTCTTCAATAATTTTTCTAATTTCTTTTGATTTAATAAATTTTTCTTCCAAATATTTTAAGTCATTATTTCTTATTGCCTTTTGATAGGTTAGTAGATCTTCACTGAAACGACCAAGCATTTCTAAAACGGCTTCTTTATTTTTTTCATAAACATCTCGCCACATTACTGGATCACTACCTGCCAATCTTGTAAAATCTCTAAAACCTGCAGCTGAATATTTAATTACTTCATCTTTCATTTGAGATTCAAGCTCTGTTGCAGTGCCTACCACAGAATATGCAATGAGTTGTGGGATATGAGATGTCATTGCTAATACTCTGTCATGTCGTTTGGGTTCCATGATTTCGATATTCATTCCAAATGACTCCCATATATTTGAAACTGACCTTATTATCTCATTCTGAGTTTCTATTGGGGTCAAAATACAATATCTATTCTCAAACAACTTTGCGAATCCAAATTCTGGTCCACTTTTCTCTAATCCTGCGATAGGGTGGGCAGGAACAAATAAGATGTTTTTATTATTAATTGTTTCTTTAAAATCTTCTATAACACTTACTTTTGTTGAACCAACATCTGTTACTAGTGATGTTTCATCAACATAGCTATTTAATTGAGTAAATATATTCCTATATGAACTCAAAGGCGTACAGATAAAAATAATATCAAATTGTTGATTATATTTATTTAAATCACTCTCTATTGCATCCACAAGATTTAAATTTTTTGAAATACTTATTACCTCACTATCTTTATCAATAGCAAAAATTTTTTTTGATAATTGTTTTTCCTTGAGTGCCCTTGCTATGGATGATCCTATTAATCCCATACCAATGACTAATGCCGAATCATAAGTTATTTTAGACATTTAATTTCTTCAAACTTTCAATTGTCAAATTCATTTCTTCTTTTGTACCAATACTAATTCTTAGAAAATTAGGCAGATTATAACTATTTAAACGCCTTATAATAATGCCATCATTCATAAGATGATTACTAATTTTCTCAGCTTCTTCTGCTGAAGTTTCAATTAAAGTAAAATTTCCTTCAGTTTGTCTAGTTTTAATATTTAGAAGTTGGAGCTCTTTTTCAAACCATTTTTTGATTTCAGAATTTAATTTAACAGAGTTTTCAATATGCTCTTTATCCTCCAAAGCTTTAATTGCCAAAGACTGTGAAATAGTTGTCGTATTAAAAGGAGGTTTTATTTTATTAATTATGTCTGCTATTTTTTGACTAGTATAACACCAGCCAACTCTTAAAGCTGCAAGTCCATATGTTTTTGAAAATGTTCTTGTTAAAATAATATTTTCATATTCATCCGTTAAACTGAATCCTTTATCAAAATCGTCTTTTTGTACATATTCAACATATGCTCCGTCTATAACAACTATAATATTTTTAGAAATACTATTCATTAATTTAACTAGTTGATCTCTAGATAAATAAGTTCCGGTGGGGTTATTAGGTGATGCAATATAAATTACTTTAGTAGCCTCATTTGTTTGATCTATGAGATTTTCAATATTTATATTAAATTTCACATCTTCCTCAATTTTTTTTGGAACTGCACCAACTACTTTACTAACAATTGAATACATCTCAAAGCCATGATTAGCGTGGAGAATTTCATCGCCATCTTGACAAAATGCCAAAGCCGCAAATAATAAAACTTCATCTGAGCCAGAACCAAGAATAATTCTGTTACTATTAATAGAAAAATTTTTAGCTATTGCTTCTCTTAATGATGATCCATCAATTTCTGGATATCTATGTAAATCATGATTAATATTTTTTGTTTCTAACAATTCAATTGCTTTTGGTGAAGCACCATAAGGATTCTCATTGGAAGAAAGTTTGATAACTTTTTTATTATTATTTAGTTTTGCTTTACCGCCCTTATAAACATTAATATTTTCTATAGATCTTTTTGATTGAATATTTTCCTTGTTTAATTTTTGAAGTTTTTCAGAAGATTGAAAAATTTCTCTCCATAGTCTGACAATAGTATCTTTCGGATAAGATCCTGTAAATTTAGAGCTTAGTCTGTCAAGAATTTTTTGTTCTCTATCTGGATCAACAACAGAATTATCTTTTTTGTGTTTTCCTATTTCTAAAACAATTTTAGAACGACTAGATAATAAAGATAAAATTTCATCATCAATATTGTTAATTGAGCTTCTTAAGTTGTCTAATTCTTTATTTTTCATAATTTTGAGCAATCCTTTACAAATTATCTAACTATAAATCAAAATAAACTAGTATTTAATTTAAAAATTCACCAATTATTGACTTAAAAAGATATATTTATATAAGACGCAATATCACCGATTTGATACAGCTTGCGGGTGGAGCAATTATCAGCTAAAGCGTTTAAACTCCTCCTTCATTCTTTCAAACAGTGCTAAATTAAGGAAGATATGAATACAAAAATTACTACTGACTTAAAACTACAAAGTGAAATAGCTTATTTTAATAATGTAGATTTGAAGCTTGAATCAGGTGATATAATACATAATTTTAAAATTGCATTCAAAACCTTTGGTAAATTAAATTCTTCTAAAACTAATGCTATTTTAGTTTGTCATGCTCTGACAGGGGATCAGTATGTTACAGACAATAACCCTATTACTGGTAGAGAAGGTTGGTGGTCTAGAATGGTTGGGCCAAATAAACCGATTGATACAGATAAATTTTTTGTAATTTGTTCAAATGTACTTGGTGGTTGTGCTGGTTCAACTGGTCCAAAAGAGTTACAAAATGAAAGTGATGTTACATATGGTGTTAATTTTCCCTCCATAACTATAAAAGATATGGTGAAGGCTCAATCTTTATTAATTGAAAGTTTAAAAATAGATAAATTATTTTCTGTCATTGGTGGTTCGATGGGAGCAATGCAAGCACTTCAATGGTCGATAGATTTTCCAGATAAAATTTTAAATATAATACATATTGCAGGAGCATTGAAGCATTCGGCTCAAAACATTGCATTTCATGAAGTTGGACGGCAAGCAATAATGAGTGATCCTATTTGGAAAAATGGAAATTATTTTGAAAATAATGAGGTTCCAGAACGAGGTCTATCAGTAGCAAGAATGATTGCACATATCACATATTTATCAGAAGATGCAATGCATAGAAAATTTGGAAGAAAACTTCAATCAAGAGACATTATTTCTTTTGGATTTGATGCTGATTTTCAAGTTGAAAGTTATCTGAGATATCAAGGTAAATCATTTGTTGAAAGATTTGATGCAAATTCATATCTCTATTTAACAAGAGCTATGGATTATTTTGATCATGATGAAACATTTAGAAAAAACGTCGAGTTTAGTCATAATCCAAATAACCATTTAAAATATTTAATAGTCTCATTTACCTCAGATTGGTTATTCCCTACAATAGAAAGTAAAATGATTGTAAATCAATTAAATTCTCTATCAAGAAAAGTAAGCTTTCTAGAAATTGATACTGATAAAGGACATGATAGTTTTTTATTAGAGGAACCACAGTTAGATAATGTTATAAAAGGTTTTCTAACAAATAACTTTTCGAAGATAGATGAATAAAATTAATAGCATAAGAAAAGATTGGTCCCTTATTGAAACACTTATCACACAAGATAGAAAAATCTTAGATATTGGATGTGGTGATGGCGGTCTAATGGAACAGTTAGAAAATAATCGTAATGCGATCACTCATGGCATTGAATTAAATAGAAGTTTAGCTGCTAATGCTATCGCAAGAGGTTTCAATGTTGTACATGGAAATGCCGAATTAGATTTATCTCAATATTCAAATAATAGTTTTGATTATGTAATTTTAAGTCAAACCTTACAAGCAATGATGAAACCCAAAGATATTCTGTCTGAATTATTAAGAATAGGATCAAAAGCAATAGTTTCTTTTCCTAACTTTGGACATTGGAAAATAAGATTACAGCTTTTAATATCTGGAAAAATGCCAGTAACAGAAAGTTTACCTTATACATGGTATGACACACCTAACATTCATTTTTTTACAATTAAGGATTTTTTGAATTTGTGTAATGAAATGAATATTGTGATTGAAAAAAGTATTGGATTAACATCAAAAGGTAAGCAGTTTGATATAAGTGAATCAGTTACTGGAGTTAATTTTTTCACTCATGAAGCTATCTTTTTATTAAGTTATAAAAATTTTGAACCAATAAAAATTAAATCTTCAAAAAAAGTTTTTGCAAAAAATTCTGTTATTGCAAATTAGTTATTAGATGAAAGTTGAAATTATAAATCAATTAAAAGATAACTACTCTTTTGTTTTATATAATGACACGCTTAAGAGCTGTGTTATAGACCCTGCTGATAGTAATCCTATATTAAATTTTGCTCTTGAAAACAATTTAACCATAGAAGATATATTTATTACACATCATCATAAAGACCACACATCAGGTGTAAAAGGAATACTTAATGCTTTTCCAAAAGTTAATATACACTCTCCAAATGCCCAGATTGAAAATACAAGATTTGTTTTACGTGATGGAGATGAGATCAACTCCTGCTTAAATACATTTAGAATAATAAAAACACCCGGGCATACATTAGATCATATAATTTATTATGATGAAAACAATAGTGTTTTATTTTGTGGTGATACACTGTTCAGACTTGGTTGTGGTCGTGTGTTTGAAGGAACATTAAATGAAATGTTTAACAGTTTAAAAAAAATTAATGAGTTAGATAAAAATACAATTATTTATTGTGGTCATGAATATACAATAAGCAATTTAAATTTTCTTGAGAAAACACTCAAAAAAGAAAGTGCTTATTTGACAGTTAGAAACAAAATTAATGATGATTTAAATAATAAAGGAAAATCTGTACCTTTTTTATTAGAAGATGAAAAACACTATAACTTATTCCTTAATCAAAATTCAAAATTAGGTACTATAATTAAGAAAGAGCTAGGTTTTACTGACTTTGAATTGTTTGCTTATTTGCGAAAAGCAAAGGATAGCTTTTAAGGTCTTTATTTCCAGTTTTTGCGCCATATTTTTAATTTGACTATTAGCATAGTTCACTATAAACCCCGGCTTCAAAAGATATGTTAGCTATTTTCAAAACTGGTGGAAAGCAATACTCAGCAAGAGCTGGTCAGATACTTAAAGTAGAAAAACTTGAGGGATCCAAAGGTGATAAAGTGTCTATTACTGATGTATTAGCGATCAGTGATCAAAGCACAAATAGCTTAGGCGAGCCATTACTAAAAGATGCTTCAATTGAAGCAAAAATTGTTGATCAAATCAGAGATAAAAAAATAATAGTTTTTAAAAAAAGAAAAAGACAAAATTACAGATTAACACAAGGTCATAGACAATATCTAACTGTATTAAGAATAGAATCAATTTCTTATGGTGGAAAAAAGTCCACTGCTGAACCTGAAACAAAAAAAGTTAAAAAAACTGAAACTAAAGTTACTAAAGATAAAAGTGAGTCTAAAGAGGTAAAAGTTGCAAAAAAGAAGACAGTTGCAAAAAAAGCAGCAAATAAAGCTTCACCTACTAAGAAAAAATCAGTAAAGAAAACTGTTAAAAAAACTGTTAAAACTAAAAAAGAAGATAAATAATGGCAACGAAAAAAGCAGGTGGTAGTTCAAGGAATGGAAGAGACTCGGCGGGTCGAAGACTTGGAGTTAAGAAATTTGGCGGTGAAAACGTAATAGCAGGAAACATTATTATTAGGCAACGAGGCACAAAGTTTCATCCAGGTGATAATGTTGGCATAGGTAAAGATCACACAATATTTGCAACAATAAATGGAAAAGTAGCTTTTAAAAAAACAAGAGTAAGAACTTTTGTATCAGTTGTTCCCACAGAACAATAATCCCAATTAATTAAAAATTTATTATGAAATTTTTAGATCAAGCAAAAATATATATTGTATCAGGTAATGGTGGAGATGGCTGCGCTAGTTTTCGTAGGGAAAAGTATATTGAGTTTGGTGGCCCTAATGGAGGCGATGGAGGCAAAGGTGGCAATATTATTTTTAAAGTCGACGATAATTTAAACACACTAATTGATTTTAGATACCAACAACATTTTAAAGCAAAAAAAGGTGAAAATGGAAGAGGAAAGAATCAAACAGGTGCGAATGGAAGCAACATGGTTATTAAAGTGCCACCTGGAACAGAAATATACAATGAAGATAAAACGGTATTGCTAACAGATCTAACAAAAATTGATGAAGAATACATTTTATTAAAGGGAGGTAATGGCGGTTTAGGAAATAATCATTTTAAATCATCAATTAACCAAGCTCCAAGAAAATTTACAAAAGGTGAATTAGGAGAAGAACGATGGATATGGCTATCACTCAAATTATTTGCAGATATAGGAGTAATAGGCTTACCTAATGCGGGTAAATCAACTCTCTTATCAACAATTTCTAATGCTAACCCAAAAATCGGGGATTATCCATTTACAACCCTACATCCTGTACTTGGTACCGTGAAGCGCTTTGATAAAGAAATTGTATTAGCAGATATACCAGGTTTAATTGAAGGTGCACATGAGGGAAAAGGTTTGGGAGATAAATTTTTAGCACATATTGAGAGATGCAAATATTTACTTCATTTAGTAGATATAAACGACAACAATTGGTACGAAAACTATAATACAGTAAGAAACGAAATTTCAAAATACAGTGAAAAAGTTTCTTCAAAAAAAGAAATAATTGTTTTTACCAAAGTTGATTTACTTCATGAAAATTTAGAAGAAAAAAAAATTAATATTCATAAAAAATTAAATTCTGAGATTCTTTTTATATCAAGTTTTAATAATGAGGGTATAAATTATTTAATTGATTATTTATTTAAATATAATGAAATAACAAATGATTAAAAAATATAAAAAAGTAGTTGTAAAAATTGGTTCAAATTCAATTGTTGACTCAAAAACAAAAAAAATCAAATCTAAATGGTTAGATAGTTTATGTAAAGACATTGCAGAATTGAATAAAACAAAAAAAATTGTAATTGTATGTTCTGGCGCTATTGCATTAGGTTCAAAAAGTATTTCAAATACAAAGTTAAGAAAATTAGAAGATAAACAAGCAGCAGCTTCAGTTGGTCAAATTGAATTAGCCCATCAGTGGCGAAATAAACTAGGAAAATACAAGATAGGTGTTTCTCAAATTCTATTAACATTAGAAGATAGTGAAGAAAGGCGACGATATTTAAATGCTAGAAATACAATATCATCATTACAAAGCAGAAACATAATCCCAATCATTAATGAAAATGACACTGTTGCCACTGAAGAAATTCGCTATGGTGATAATGATAGACTTGCAGCCCGAGTAGCACAAATGATTGAAGCTGATTTATTAATTTTATTAAGTGATATTGATGGATTATATCAAGGTAATCCAAAAAAAGACAAGGATGTCACAAAAATTTCAGAAGTATTTAAAATTGATAAAAAAATTGAAGAACTTGGTAATTATCAATCTTCTGAGCTAGGTAGTGGAGGAATAGCTACAAAAATTTTAGCTGCAAAGATTTGTGCTGGAAATGGTTGTGCTACAATAATCACTAATAGTGATAAAAACAAACCAATCAGCAATATTAGTAAGCAAAATTCAACAATTTTTTATCCCTTAACTTCTACAAACTCGTCCAAAAAGAAATGGTTAATAAATCATTTAAAACCATCAGGATCGATTATTATTGATACAGGGGCTAAAAATGCAATTTTGAAAAATAAAAGTCTTCTTCCAGCAGGTGTAATAGAAATCAAAGGAAGGTTTAAAAGAGGTGATGTAATATCTATCTTAGTTGAGAATGGTCATAAGGTAGCAATAGGCATATCTGCTTATGATTTTAATGATGCAAAAAAAATTATTGGAAAAAAAAGTAAAGAAATTTATAAAGTTTTAGGTTTCGAAGGAAGAGAGGAAGTGGTACATAAAGATAATTTAGTTAAGCTTTCTACATGAGTATTGAAAATAATATTATTGAATTAGGAAAAAGAGCAAAAAATGCCTCTCAAAACATGAAAGTTTGTAGCAGTGATCAAAAAAATCTTGCCTTAACAAAGTTGACAAAAAATTTAGATAAAAACAGAAATAAAATTCTTAAAGCTAATATAATTGATTTAGAAAATGGTGAAAAAAAATCTTTACCTAAGCCTTTGATAAATAGACTTACATTAACTGAAAAATCTATTGATGGATTAATTACATCAATTGAAGATATAATTAAAATACCAGATCCAATTGGCATTACTTTAGAAAAATGGGAGAGACCTAATGGTTTGCAGTTTCGTAAAATTTCAACACCTCTTGGCGTGTTAGGTGTTATATATGAGTCTAGACCAAATGTGACTGTTGATGCTTCTTGTCTTTCAATAAAATCAGGTAATTGTATAATTTTAAGAGGTGGAAGTGATAGTTTTTATTCTTCTAAGGAATTAGTGAATAATATAACTAATGCTTTCATGGAAGCTGGTCTACCTGAATATTGTGTCCAGATGATCAATACTCCTGAAAGAGAAGCTGTTGATCATTTACTTAGTATGAGAGATTATGTTGATGTAATTATTCCCCGAGGTGGAAAAGGCTTAATTGAAAAAATTAATTCTGCAAGCAAGATACCTGTTATCAAACATTTAGACGGCATATGTCATGTGTATGTAGATAGAGATGCTGATTTAAAAATTGCAGAAAAAGTAGTTTTTAATAGTAAAATGAGGCGCCCTGAAATCTGTGGTGCAGCAGAGACTCTTTTAATAGATGAAAAAATTAAAGATGAAGCTATAAAGATATTAAACCCTTTAAAAGAGATAAACTGTGAAATTCGAGGAGACTCATATATACAATCTCTAGATAGCAGTTTTAAAAGTGCAAAAGAGGAAGATTGGTCTACAGAGTATTTAGATAAAATACTATCAGTAAAAATTGTTAAGGGTATTGATGAAGCAGTAAAGCATATAAATAATTATTCTTCTGGACATACAGAAAGTATAATCACTAATAACGAAGTTACTTTTGAAAAATTTTATAATAAAATTGATAGTGCTATAATTCTCAAAAATGCATCTACACAATTTGCTGATGGAGGTGAATTTGGCTTTGGAGCAGAAATTGGAATATCGACTGATAAAATACATGTAAGAGGGCCTGTAGGAACAAAACATTTAACAACATTCAAATATGTTGTTAATGGGAACGGCCAGGAAAGACCGTAATTGAAAAAAATTGGTTTGCTTGGTGGTTCTTTTGACCCTCCACACAAAGGTCATTTATTTATATCATTAGAAGCAAAAAAAATACTTAAGTTAGATGAGGTGTGGTGGCTTGTTACACCTAAAAATCCTTTAAAGATATCAGAACCTGCGAGTTATGTAGAAAGAGTAAATAATTGTAAAAATATTACTAGAAATTTTCCAATAAAAATTCAGGAAATTGAAAAAAAAATTCATTCTGATTATTCGTATAAAACAATTAATTATATTCTTAAACATTATAACAGTATAAAATTTTTTTGGTTAATGGGTGCTGATAATTTAATTAATTTCCACAAATGGGAAAAATGGCAAAAGATATTTAATAATATGTCTATTGTTATTTTTAGAAGACATGGATATAATACTAAAGCATTGAAAAGTATTGCCTCACAAAAATTTAAAAGTAGTAGAATTGTTAATTCTAAAACTAATTTAGATGATTTTACTGTTACCCCATCATGGTTAGTAATTGAAAATAAAGAGATAAAAATTTCCTCAAGCGAAATCAGAAATCAAAGAAAAAAACTAAGAGGTAAAAATTAATAACATAAGCTTACCAAATCAAATTATTTCTATTTTAGATGACGCTAAGGCTGAAAATCTTAAAATTATAGATTTGACTAATAAATCATCAATTGCTGACAGTTTTATAATTGCTACATGTAGATCTACTCGACATGCAGATTCTACTGCAGATGAGCTTATAAAGCGCTTAAAGAAAATTGGTATTAAATGTCCTAATCCTGAGGGAAGACCTCAGTGTGATTGGATTATTGTTGATGCTGGATCTGTTTTAGTACATTTGTTTAGACAAGAAACTAGAGATTTATATAATTTAGAAAAATTGTGGGAGATTAACTTTGATTCTTCTGAAACTAAACTAGCTTAATATTATGAACTTAATTAGTCTGAAAGTAATCTATACCACATTTATTTATACTTTTATCATCACCTTTTCTTTTTCTTCATACGCATCTAATAATGATGAAGAAAAATATAAATATTTAGATTTATTTGGACAAGTATTCGATAGAGTTAGATCTTCCTATGTAGAAGAAGTAAGTGATCAAGAATTAATAGAAAAAGCAATAGATGGAATGTTATCAGGTCTAGATCCGCATTCTGGATATATGAATGAAGAAATTTGGAAAGAAATGCAAATGGACACTAAAGGAAAGTTTGGTGGACTTGGAATTGAAATTACGATGGAAGAGGGATTCGTCAAAGTAATAGCACCAATTGAAGATACTCCTGCTTATGATGCAGGAATATTGGCTGGTGATTTCATAATTCAAATTGATGATACTCCAGTTTTCGGCCTTACTCTTAACGAAGCTGTTGAACTAATGCGCGGAGAAAGAGGTGCTCCTATAGTTATAACAATATCTAGAGAAAATACTGAACCATTTGAGGTTAAAATTATTAGAGATTACATAAATATAAGATCGGTTAAAAGTGAGATTGTAGATGATGTTGGTTATTTAAGAATAACCTCATTTAATGAACAAACTGAAAAAGGATTAGTTGATTCAATAAAAAATATTCAATCAAATCCAGACAATAATATTATTGGATATGTTTTAGATGTACGTTCTAATCCAGGTGGGTTACTTACACAAGCTGTAAAAGTAACAGACATTTTTCTTGAAAGAGGTGAAATCGTTTCAACACGAGGCAGAGATAAAAAGGATATAAAAAGATACAGAGCAAAAAAAGCTGACCGAACAAATGGAAAGCCTTTAGTTGTATTAATAGATGGTGGATCAGCTTCTGCATCTGAAATTGTTGCTGGTGCACTTCAAGATCATAGAAGAGCTATAATAATTGGCACTCAATCATTTGGTAAAGGATCTGTACAAACAATAATCCCTTTTCAAGTATCTAATAGTGATGACTTAACTGGAATTAGGTTAACAACAGCGAGATATTACACTCCTTCTGGTAAATCTATTCAAGGAAAGGGAATAACTCCTGATATGATAATTGAACAAGGTGAATTTGAATCTTATAACTTCAAAACTTTTTCAGAATCAGATTTAAAAGATTCACTAGATAAAAATAATGAGACTAGCAAAAATGAAAATGAAATCAAAGAAGAGTTATCTGAATTTGAAAAAAGATTAGCTATTGATTATCAGTTACAAAGAGCAATTGATTTAATTCGAGGAGTAAGTCTTTATAGAGAAACATTAGAATAAAAGATGACAGAAAATTATAGAAGATGTGTAGGTATGATGATTGTAAATGACAAGAATGAAATATTGGTTGGAAAAAGGTTAGATCACCCTAGCGGTCATTGGCAGATGCCACAAGGAGGTATAGATGAAAATGAAAATCCTGGAAAAGCTGTATGGCGTGAAATGCTTGAGGAAATTGGTACAAATAATGCAACAATGATAAAAGAATCTAATCAATGGATAAATTATAAAATTCCCACTGAAACATTAGCAACTCTTCCATGGGGTGATATTTATGTTGGTCAAACACAGAAATGGTTTGCTTTTCGATTTAATGGAAATGACAATGAGATTAATGTAGGTACAGATAATCCCGAATTTAGTGAATGGAAATGGACACACCATAATCTACTTGTAGAAAACATAGTACCTTTTAAACGTAATACATACGAAAAAATATTAAAAGAATTTAATTACTTATTTATTTAAATTTTATTATAAATAATCGAATTGACGGCATCTAATTTTGCATTGGCGATTAATAATTGTTCCTTCGATTTTGAATCATCTAATTTTTCTAAATCTTCAATACTTTTCTGTATTATAGATTTATCTAAAACCGATATATCATCTACACTTTCTGCAAGAATTATACATTTTTCAGGATTAACTTCAGCAAAACCTCCAGAAACAAAAAATGATTTTAATAAATTTTTATCCTCACTATAAACCATTATTCTGCCAGGTCTTAATGAAGACATGAGCTTACTATGTCCAGGTAAAACTCCAAAATCACCATCTTTTCCTGGGACAATAATCATTCCGACTTCTTCATTAAAAATAAGATGTTCTGGTGAGACTAAATCAAATGAAATCGTAGCCATTATGCTGCTTCAGCCTCAAGTTTTTTTGCTTTTTCAATTGCTTCATCTATGCCACCAACCATGTAAAATGCTGCTTCAGGCATATGATCGTATTCGCCTTTAACAAGACCATCAAAGCTTTTTATTGTATCTTCAAGATCAACATATTTACCGGGTGAACCTGTAAATACCTCTGCTACAAAGAATGGTTGACTTAAGAATTTTTCAATTTTTCTAGCTCTTGCGACTGTTAGTTTATCTTCTTCTGATAATTCATCCATACCAAGAATTGCAATAATATCCTGAAGACTTTTATAAGTCTGAAGTACTCTCTGAACTTCTCTCGCTACTCTATAATGATCATCACCTACTACCTGTGGATCTAGAATTCTTGATGTGGAGTCAAGTGGATCGACTGCAGGATATATTCCTTTTTCTGAAATAGCTCTATTTAAAACTGTTGTTGCATCCAAGTGGGAAAAGGATGTTGCGGGTGCAGGATCTGTTAAGTCATCTGCAGGTACATAAATTGCTTGAACAGAGGTAATTGATCCTTTTTTTGTTGTCGTAATACGCTCTTGTAATGCACCCATATCAGTTGCTAGTGTTGGCTGGTAACCAACTGCTGATGGAATACGACCTAAAAGTGCTGACACTTCAGAGCCTGCTTGTGTAAATCGAAATATATTATCAACAAAAAATAATACGTCTTGTCCTTCTTCATCTCTAAAATATTCTGCTTGAGTTAAGCCTGATAAGGCTACTCTTGCTCTTGCTCCTGGTGGTTCATTCATTTGCCCATAAACTAGTGCAACTTTTGAATCCTTACCTTTTAAGTCAATAATTCCT
Source organism: uncultured Alphaproteobacteria bacterium (assembly GCA_902593125.1). Taxonomy (GTDB): domain Bacteria; phylum Pseudomonadota; class Alphaproteobacteria; order HIMB59; genus CACPNW01. Next base: position 35,151 of record CACJGU010000007.1, on the reverse strand, counting down.
GATTCAATCATTTCGTGGTACAAGTCATTTCCCTCACGTGTTCTTTCTCCTACACCAGCGAATACAGAATACCCTCCATGTGCCTTTGCAATGTTGTTAATCAATTCCATAATTAAAACTGTCTTACCAACTCCAGCTCCACCAAATAATCCTATTTTTCCACCTCTTGCATAAGGTGCTAATAGATCAACTACTTTAATTCCTGTTACTAGAACTTCAGTTTCTGTAGATTGATCAACAAACTCTGGTGCTGGTCTATGAATTGGATAAGATTTACTTGTCCCAATATCACCTCTTTCATCAACTGGCTCTCCTACAACATTCATAATTCTGCCTAAAGTTTCCGGACCTACAGGCATTGAAATGGGGGCACCTGTATCAGTAGCTGTTTGACCTCTAACTAATCCATCTGTTGTATCCATAGCAATTGTACGAACTGCGTTTTCTCCTAAATGCTGAGCAACCTCTAACATTAATCTTGTTCCATTGTTGTCAACTTCAAGAGCGTTCATGATTGCAGGGAGTTCACCATCGAACTCTACATCAACAACAGCTCCGAGAACTTGTGATATTTTTCCAGTTAAATTGTTAGCCATATATCCCCCTTTATATTGATTCAGCTCCAGAAATAATTTCTATTAATTCTTTTGTAATAAATGCTTGTCGTGTTCTATTATACTTTAATGTTAAACTATCTATCATTTCACCTGCGTTACGGGTTGCGTTGTCCATTGCGGCCATTCTTGCTCCCTGTTCTCCTGCATCACTTTCTAAAAGCACTTTAAATATTTGAATAGAAACGTTTTTTGGAAGTAAATCTTGTAAAATTGTTTCTTCATCAGGCTCATAATCATAAATTGCATTTGAGGTATTTTCCTTTTCTTCATCTTTTTCAGAATTTGAAACATCCAATGGTATTAATTGCTGTTGTGTTACTTCTTGTGAAATAGCAGATTTAAATTTGTTAAAAACTAAAATACATTTATCAAATTTACCATCAAAATATAATTCTTGAAGCTTATTGGAAATATTTAATGCAGATTCGTATCCAGTACTTGAAACATTTAAGTCGACAAAGCTCTCAAGAATTTGATCCTTCATTACTCTATTAAAAAAATCTCTACTCTTTTTTCCAACTGGCATTAATTGAACTTTTTTTCCATCTCCCTCAAGTGATTTAACTAACTTGAAAGTTTCTCTATTTATACTGCTGTTAAATCCACCACATAAACCTCTATCAGCACTTACTGGAACTACAATATAATTTTGATCATTGCCAGTTCCAGTTAAAAGTTTAATTATGCCTTCCCCAGATGCAGCAGATGATGCAAGTGAAGAAAGCATTTCCTCTAGTCTTGATGAATATGGTCTTGCCGCTTCAGCTTTTTCTTGTGATCTACGTAACTTACTAGCAGCAACCATTTTCATTGCAGATGTAATTTTTTTTGTAGATCCGACTGAATTGATCTGAGTTTTGATGTCTTTTAAACTTGGCATGAATTAGTTATTTGCAAACTTTCCAACCAAATCATCTAAGATTGATTTTAGTTTATCGTCGTTTTCTTTAGATAGTTCTTTATCATTTGCGATTGCATCTAATAAATCACTATGCCTAGTTCTAATCTCATTTAAAACTTCTGCTTCAAACTTAACTACATCACCTACGGCAACTTTATCAAGATATCCACGTACACCAGCGTAAATAGAGACAACTTGCTCTGAAACAGTAAGTGGTGAATATTGACCTTGCTTTAAGATTTCAACTAGCCTTGCCCCACGGTCAAGTAATTGTTTAGTTGAAGCATCTAAATCTGATGCAAATTGTGCAAATGCAGCCATCTCACGATATTGAGCTAACTCTAGTTTTACAGGACCAGCAATTTTTTTCATTGCCTTTGTTTGTGCTGCAGAACCAACACGGCTTACTGAAAGACCCACGTTAATCGCAGGACGAATACCAGCAAAAAATAAGTTTGTTTCTAGAAATATTTGTCCATCAGTAATTGAAATAACATTTGTTGGAATGTAAGCAGATAAGTCTCCAGCTTGAGTTTCAATGATTGGAAGAGCAGTTAAACTTCCACCACCGTGTTCATCACTCATTTTAGCAGCTCTTTCTAAAAGACGACTATGAATATAAAATACATCTCCGGGATATGCTTCACGTCCAGGAGGTCTTCTTAATAAAAGAGACATCTGTCTGTAAGCAACTGCTTGCTTTGATAAATCATCATAAACAATTAATGCATGCATGCCGTTATCTCTAAAATACTCGCCCATTGTACAACCAGTATAAGCAGATAAAAATTGCAAAGGAGCGGGTTCTGATGCAGTTGCAGATACAACAATTGTATATTCCATAGCACCATTGTCTTCTAGTGTTTTTACAATTTGGGCAACTGTTGATCTTTTCTGACCAATGGCAACATAGATACAGTATAATTTTTCTTTTTCATTGTCTGATTGGTTTACAGATTTTTGATTTAAGATTGTATCAATAGCAACGGCTGTTTTACCTGTTTGTCTATCACCAATTATTAATTCACGTTGTCCCCTTCCAACTGGAACAAGAGCATCAAGTGCTTTAATACCTGTCTGCATAGGTTCAGATACACTTTGACGTGGAATAATACCTGGTGCTTTCAATTCAATTCTCCTTTTTTCAGAAGATTGAATAGGACCTTTGCCATCAATAGGATTTCCTAACCCATCAACAACACGGCCTAACAATTCTTTACCAACAGGAACATCAACAATTTCTCCTGTACGTTTAACTGTATCACCTTCTTTAATTCCAGTATCATCACCAAAGATTGAAACACCAACGTTATCCATTTCAAGGTTGAGGGCCATACCTTTTATGCCACCTGGGAATTCTACCATCTCTCCAGCTTGTACTTGATCAAGACCATACACACGCGCAATACCATCTCCAACACTTAATACAGTTCCAACCTCAGCAACATCTGCTTTAGTTTCAAAATTAGCTATTTGATCTTTAATTACAGACGATATTTCTGCTGCTTTGATTTCCATTATGCCCCCTTCATTGCAATTTTTAATTTATTAATTTTATTTGCTATAGATGTATCAATCATTTTGGAACCAACCTTAACAATTAAACCACCAATAATGCCTTCATCAACATCAAAATTTAAAGATAATTTTTCACCTAAAGATTTTTTAAGTTGATTTGTAATATTATTTTTTTCATCATCAGACAATATGTTTGCTGAAGTTATATTCGCAGTAATATCACCTCTTTTTTCAGAGTTTATTTTTTTAAATTGTAAAATAATAGACGCGATATTTGAAATTCTTTTATTATTATCAACAACTTTTAAAAACGTTATAGTAAGGTTATGTAAATTTACTTTAGAAAATAAATGTAATAAAATATTAAGTTTTTCATTTGAATTTACTAATGGACTTTTAATGACCTGTCTTAATTCTGAACTTTCTTTCAATGCTTTTTGCAATAGTTCAAAATCTTTTAGAATATCATCGATACATTTTTTTTCAGAAGCAAGATCATATAGAGCTGATCCGTACCTTTCAGAAATAAGGTCTCCAGATAACATGTTAGATGCCATAATTAAAATTCATAAGAAGTTTAAAAATAGGCTATTAGCACATCAGAAAAAGCGGGTAAACTGTCAGTTTGTGCGTCAAATGAGTTAAGTCGAAGATTTTTTTAAAATTGTGGGTAAATTACATAAATGAATAGGGGTCGACATCAATTATTAACTTAACAGAGGAAGGTAATTTAGTCTTTTCAACAATTTTTTTTGTGAATTTGTTTAGATTTTTTCTACTATTGCTCTTTAGCAATATTCTGTATCGATATTGCCCTCTAAGTAAGAAGATTGGGGCTTCAACTGGGCCTAAAATTTTAATATTTTCACTATTTTGATCTTGTTGAGCCAGTCTTGAAGCGTGTTTAAGAACTAAAGCTTTTGTATGACTAGAAATAATAATTGAAGTCATAAAACCAAAAGGAGGAATATTAAAATTCTTTCTCTCTTCTAAAGCTCTTTCAATAAAAGCTTCTCTTTCTCGAAGTTGAATGGATTTAATTATTTCTTGATCTGGAAAATATGTTTGAAGAAAAACTTTACCAATTTTTTTTCCTCTACCAGCTCTTCCTCCAACCTGCTGAAGTAAGTTAAAAGTTTTTTCTATAGCTCTTGGATCGCCACCAAATAAACCTGCGTCTGCATCAACTATTCCTACTAATGACAAATTTGGAAAATCATATCCTTTAGCCATAATTTGTGTTGCCACAATTATATCTATATCTTTGTTATTTATATCAGTAATAAATTTTTTAATTTTGTTTGGTGTGTTAACATTGTCGCTAGACATTATAGAAATATTTTTCTCAGGAAAAAACCCTTTTAACTCTTCTGCAACTCTCTCAACACCAGGACCAACAAATTTTATACTATCTTTTTCATTACATTTAGGACAATCTAGATTTAACTGTTTAATTGTTCCACATTGATGACATAAAAAAACTTTTTTATGTTGATGCATAACCATCCATGATGAACATTGATCACATTCATATCTGAATCCACAACTATTACACAAGGTTAATGGTGAGTATCCTCTGCGATTTAAAAAAATAAGAGTTTGTTCATTATTTTCTAAGCATTGAGAAATAGAATCTATAATTGATTGTGATATCCATTTATCTTTATCGAGTTTATCTTTATTTAAATCAATTATAGAAATTTCAGGTAACGGAGTTCCAGAAAATTGTTTTGATAAATAGACTTGATGATATTTTTTAATTTTAACATTATTTATTGTTTCTAAAGACGGCGTTGCCGAAGCTAATAATACAAAATTCTTTTCAATTTTAGTTCTTACAATTGCAAGATCCCTTGCTTGATAACGTATATTGTCCTCTTGCTTATAACTTGAGTCATGTTCTTCATCGACAACAATTAATCCTAAGTTTGTAAAAGGAAGAAACAAACTTGATCGAGCTCCAATAACAATGACAGGATCACCTACAAAACATTGATGCCAAATTTTTTTCCTATTATTTTTTGTAATTTTAGAATGCCACAAACATACCTCCATTCCAAATCGCTTCTTTACTCTTGTCTCCAATTGTGGAGTTAAACTAATTTCTGGAACCATTATTAATATTTGTTTTTTTTCTTTTAAAAATCTATCTATTATTTCAAAATATACTTCAGTTTTACCAGAGCCTGTTACTCCTTCTAATAAAACAGGTTTGTTTGATTTATTAAATGATTGGATTATTTCTTTAAATGAATTTTCTTGTTCTTCACTTAAGGACACTAAATTAGGCTCAGTATTATTGAAGCTGTCTAATTTTTCTTTATCAAATTCAACTATATCATTGTTAATTAAAAATAATTTTAAAACTGCGCCTAGTGGAGCTAATGTATAACTTGTGATCCAATTTATAAAATCGATTGAAGAATTCTGAAGGATAAGATCATTACAAATTTTTGTAACCTCTTTAATTTCATACCCAGGATTTTGAACATTCTTCTTCCAAATAATTCCAGCTTCTATTTTTTTTCCAAATGGAACTAGGACTATTTGACCAATTTCAAGTTGCTCATTCGTTGAAGAATAAGTGAAAACTTTGTCAAAAGGTCGTGTTACTACTACATCGTACAACATTATATTTATGTATTTTTTATATGTTAACTTTCTAAATAACTTGTATATGGTATACAACAAACAATGAAATTTTTTATAGACACTGCCGATATATCTCAAATTGAAGAGTTAATGCCTAGTGGATTAATAGATGGTGTTACGACAAATCCATCTCTAATTGCAAAAAGTGGTAAGGATATGGGAGAAACAATTAAAACAATTTGCGCAATAGTATCTGGCCCAGTGAGTGCAGAAGTAACGGCAACCGAATATGACAAAATGCTTGAAGAAGGTGAGTACTTAGCATCACTAGCTAAGAATGTTGCTGTAAAAGTTCCTCTTACACCTGCTGGTCTTCAAACGTGCAAAGCTCTTAGGGAAAAAGATATCATGGTAAATGTAACATTATGCTTTAGTGGTGCTCAAGCATTACTAGCAGCTAAAGTTGGTGCAACGTTTATTTCTCCATTTGTGGGAAGACTTGATGATATTGGTGAAAAAGGAATGGATCTGATTTCAGATATAGTAATAATGTATGAAAATTTTGGATATGATACAGAGGTATTAGTTGCTTCCGTAAGAAACACCCAACACTTGATTGATGCAGCTGTGATTGGTGCCCACGTTTCAACTCTACCACCTAAGGTTATTCATGAATTATATAAACACCCTCTCACAGATAAAGGGCTTAAAGCATTTCTTGATGATTGGGCAAAAACAGGACAACAAATTTTGCCAAAATAGTCATCATGGCACATGAAGATGAAATTAGTGAAAAACTAATAATAAATTTTTTAAAAAAAAATAAAAACTTTTTTATTAAAAATTCAGAGTTAATTAATGAACTAAATTTTCCTACTCAAGATAATAGTTCAGATAAGGTTATTGACTTAGAAGCTTATAGATATAAAAAAATATCTCAACAAAATATAGATTTACAAAATCAAATGACAAAAATACTGCTTGCGGGAAAAAGTCTTTTAAATGCGCAGAAAAGAGTTCTCAAATCTACAATTAGAATTCTAAATATAAAAAGTTTACCAAAATTGATAACCTTAATTAAAAATGATCTTAAAATAATTTTAGGTTGTGATGAAATGAATTGTTTTATTACAAATGAAAATATTAGAGCAGAAAACTTATCGCAAATGGATATTAAAATTGCAAATAGTTATTTTAAAAACAAAATGGTTACAAATTTGAATCAAAATCCTAAAGGTTTACTTTTATTTTTTCCTAATAAATCAGAAAAAATAAAATCATATATTTTATTAAAAGTTAAATTTCGTGAAGATAGTATAATATTGGCTATGGGGTCAAAAGATAAAAATAAATTCACAGTTGATATGCAAACTGATCTTGTTGAGTACTTAATTAAAATTATGGAAGTAAATTTATTAAGTATCAAATGAAACGGAGGTAAAATGAAAGGTTATAGATTGATAACAGATGATGACACTATTGATTTTTGTCAAAGAGTAACAGAGGCATTATCTAATGGTTGGAAATTACATGGAGAGCCAAAAATGACATTTGATCATAAAAGAAAAGTTATGAGGTGTGGTCAGGCAGTTGTTAAACATTCATCAAAAAAATATAAAAAAGGAATGGATCTAGCTAAAATTTAAATGTGTATTGCTCTGCCATCAACACTTAGAGCTGCTTCTTTTACCGCTTCACTAGTTGTTGGATGAGCATGACATACTCTAGCAATATCTTCTGCACTTCCACCAAATTCGATTGTAGTAACAATTTCTGCAATCAGTTGTCCAGCATCATGACCGATTATATGAGCACCTAAAATTTCATCTGTTTTTTTATCAACCAAAATTTTAACAAATCCCTCTGATGCAGAAGTGGTTAAGGCACGACCATTTGCCATAAAAGGAAATTTTCCAACCTTGAAGTCTTTTTTTTCTTGTTTGAGTTGTTCTTCTGTTTTACCCACAGATGCAATCTCTGGATTGGTATAAACAATCGCTGGTATAGCGTCATAGTTTATATGAGGTTTTTGACCATTTATAAATTCAACACAAGCAACTCCTTCTTCTTCAGCTTTGTGTGCTAGCATTGGTCCCGGTGCTACATCACCAATTGCGTAGACACCTTCAACAGTAGTTTGAAAGTTATCTTTTATTTCAATGGATTTTTTTTCGGTTAATTTAATACCAATTTTTTCGAGACCCAGTCCCTCTGTGTTTGGTTTTCTTCCTACTGACATTAAAACTATTTCGTAGTTTTCTTTTATTTTCTTTTTATCTGATGTTTCCATTTCAACATCTACACCAGACTTACTAGATTTTGCAGAACTCACTTTATGAGATAATTTAAATTCTAATCCTTGTTTAGTTAACATTTTCATAAACTCTTTTCCAATTTCACCATCCATAGTTGGAACAATTCTATCAAGAGCTTCAACAACTGTTACCTTTGATCCTAACCTACTCCATACTGACCCCATCTCTAATCCGATATATCCGCCACCAATAACTAGTAGTGATTTTGGTATTTTAGATAGAGAAAGAGCACCTGTTGAAGATACTATTTGTTTTTCATCGATAGAAATATTTGGTATCTCAATCGAGGATGATCCTGTTGCGATAATAAAATTTTTAGCACTAGCAGTAATTTTATTTTTGCCATTTGTAATAGAAATAGTATTTTTATCTACAAATGAAGCCATGCCAGGAATATGAGTTATATTATTTTTCTTAAATAAAAAACCAATCCCTGTTGTGAGCTTTTTTACAATCTTTGTTTTTCGATCCATCAAAACATTTAAATCTAATTCTATCTTTGATGTTTTTATGCCATGCTCTGCAGAATGATTTGAAATTTCAACAAATTTTTCAGATGAATTTAATAATGCTTTAGAAGGTATGCATCCAATGTTCAAACAAGTTCCACCAAGTGATGACTCTTTTTCTATACAAGCAACCTTCATTCCAAGTTGAGCAGCTCTAATTGCAGCTACATATCCACCAGGCCCCGCACCAATTACTATTAAATCAAAATCTTCCATTTTATATTCCTAATACTAAATCGGATGGATCTTCTAGAAGTTCTTTGACCTTTACTAAAAATCCAACACTTTCTTTTCCATCAATAATTCTGTGATCATAACTTAACGCAACATACATCATTGGCCTAATTACTATCTCATCATTTACAACTACTACTCTTTTTTGAATATTATGCATCCCTAAAATTCCAGATTGAGGCCTATTGATTATTGGGGTGCTCAGCATTGATCCGTAAACACCACCATTTGAAATTGTAAAAGTTCCGCCAGTCAAATCGTCCATTGTCAACGTTCCATCTTTGGCTTTTGTGCTAAGATCAATAATTTTAGTTTCTATTTCTCCAAAACTCAATCGATCTGCGTCTTTAAGTATTGGTACGACTAGTCCTTTTTCAGTTCCAACAGCTATACCTATATCAAAATGGTTTTTATAAATTATATTTTCATCTTTAATTTCAGCATTCACAGCTGGATACTCTTGCAAACTTTTTACTACAGCTTTTACAAAAAATGACATGAAACCTAATTTGACCTCATACCGACTTTGAAATTCTTGGTTTTTTGATTTTCTAATTTCCATAACTTTGGACATATCAATTTCATTGAAAGTTGTGAGTATGGCTGCTGTATTTTGAGCCTCCTTTAACCGTTTAGATATCGTCTGTCTAATTTTAGACATTTTAATTACTTCTTCTCTTTCACCTTTGTTGGTGCTTGTTTTATTTGAAGAAGAAAGGTGATAAACTACATCTTCTTTATTAATTCTTCCATCAGAACGTGATGAGGTGACATCTTCAAGTTTAATATTATTTTCCTCAGCAATTTTTCTTGCAGATGGTGAAGATTTGGCAGGTGAAGATTTTGTTTCAACCTTAACTTCTTTTTCTTCTTCTTTTACTTTTTCTTTTTTAGTTTCAGTTTTTTTAGGAGTTGTTTTTTTACCTTTTGATTCATCTAAGATTCCTAAAATACCACCAATTTCAACATCAGTTCCTTCAGAAACTTTTATTTCTTTTAAAAATCCTGCATGAGGGGCTGGTACTTCAACTGTAATTTTGTCAGTTTCAATTTCAACTAAAGGTTCATCTGCTTCAAAATTATCGCCTATATTCTTAAGCCATTTTGAAACAGTTGCTTCTGTAATTGACTCTCCAAGTGTTGGAACTATTAATTCAGTACTCATTAATTAAATGCTTAATAACATTTACGTCAATTTATTCAATTGGCAGATTAGTCTTTAATTTTGTTGAAATACCTGCCCAAGATTTGATAATTTTGCTAATCGAATCTTCAGTTGCCATTTTTATAATAGTTTCTTGATTACTTAAGTGTCTTTCTAAAGAACCAGCGGCAGGAGACGCAGCTGGACTTCTTCCAACATAGAATATTTTTTCTTGTTTAACTTTGGCTTCCTGCATAACACTTTCCAATCTACCTTTCACAAAACCCCAGGCACCCATATTTTTTGGCTCTTCTTGTGCCCAGATAATTTCGGCATCTGTATAATGTTTTAATTCATCTCTAAAGTTTTCATAAGGAAATGGATAAATCTGCTCCAATCTTATTATGGAGAGATTTTTAATTTTATTTTTTGCAATGTGATCTGCAAGTTCAAAATATATTTTACCAGAGCAAATGATTAATCTTTTATTTTTCCTTTTTTCTTTAACAGATAATTTATCAGTGAGAATTCTATGGAAAGTTGATCCATTAATATAATCCTCAATATTAGAAACATTAGATTTATGTCTAAGTGTAGATTTTGGTGTAAAAATAATTAGAGGTTTCCTAAAGTTTCTATGTAGTTGTCTTCTTAAAACATGAAAATAATTTGCTGGACTTGTGCAATTAACAATTTGCATATTATCTTCCGCACACATCTGTAAAAATCTTTCTAATCTTCCACTTGTATGCTCAGGACCTTGGCCCTCATGTCCATGGGGAAGAAGCAGTGTTAAGCCAGACATTCTCAACCATTTTCTTTCACCAGAACTAATAAATTGATCAATCATAATTTGTGCACCATTTGCAAAATCACCAAACTGTGCTTCCCATATAACAAGTGTCTTAGGATCAACTTGTGAATATCCATATTCAAAACCAAGAACACCAAACTCAGATAGAAAACTATCTATAATTTCAAAGTAACCTTGTTTGTTTTGAAAGTGTCTTAATGGAACAAAACGATTTTCGTTTTCTTGATCGTATAGTACACCATGTCTATGACTAAATGTTCCTCTTCCTACATCTTGTCCAGATATTCGAACACCGTATCCCTCATCTAAAAGTGTTGCTAAAGCTAAACTTTCAGAAGTTGCCCAATCAATACCCTTTCCTTTGATTACACTTGTTAATCTGTCTCCATAAATTTTTTTTATTCTTCTATGAGCATTGAAATCTGCTGGTATTTCATGAATTTTTTTTGCTACATTAATTAATGTTTTTTCTTTTACAGAAGTTTTTCCCCTTCTCGCATCAAATGTTGCAGTAGATAAGCCAGTCCAAGTTCCTTCTAACCAATCTACTTTATTTGGCTTATAATTTTTAGTTGATTCAAATTCTTTATCTAAAAAGTTTTTAAAAGAAACTACAATTTTTTCAGATTCTTCTTCAGAAAGAGTATGATTCTCAATTAATTTTTTTTCATATTTTTTTCTTGTGGTAATTTGTTTTTTGATAGCCTTATACATAAGCGGCTGAGTAAAAGAAGGTTCGTCAGCTTCGTTATGTCCAGATCTTCTGTAACAAAACATATCTACAACAACATCAACTTTAAATTTATTTCTAAATTCTGTTGCAAGTCTACAAACATGAACTACTGCTTCGGGATCATCGCCATTAACATGAAATATTGGTGCCTGAACCATTTTTGCAATTTCAGTACAATAGGGTGCTGATCGTCCATATTGAGGCATTGTTGTAAAACCTATCTGATTGTTAATTACAAAGTGAATGGTACCACCTGTTTTAAAACCTCTTAATTGAGACATAGCAAATGTTTCAGCTACTACTCCTTGTCCAGCTATTGCGGCATCTCCGTGTATTAATAAACCAATAACTTTATCTGTTGTTTTATCTTTAGATAAAGTTTGTTTAGCTCTTACTTTGCCAGCGACAACTGGGTTTACTGCTTCTAAATGTGATGGGTTAGAAGTGAGTGATAAATGAATTTTCTTTTTTTCAAATTCACGATCAGCAGAAACGCCTAAATGATATTTTACATCACCCGAACCTAGTACTTCATTTGGGTCGTTTAAAGAACCTTGGAACTTTGATAATATTTTTTTGTAAGGCATTTCTAAAACACTTGATAAAAGTGTTAGTCTACCTCTATGTGCTGTTCCAATAATAATATCTTCAATTCCAGACAAACACGCCTGTTTAACAATTTGTTCTATCCCAGGTATCATTGCTTCACCACCTTCGATGCCATACCTCTTTGTACCTAAAAACTTTTTATCCAAAAACTGTTCGAATAGTTCTGATTCGACTAATCTTTTATATATTGCTTTTTTTCCTTCATTTGTAAAATTTGTTTTGTTTCTTGCTTCTTCAATTCTTTCTTGCACCCATTGTTTCTGATCAGCTTGTTGTATATGTAAAAACTCAACACCAATTGAAGCAGAATATGTTTCTTTTAATATTTTAATAATATTTTTTAATTTGCCTTTTTCTAAGCCTAAACTTCCATCAATAAATATTTCTTTTTCTAAATCTGATTCATTGAAACCATAACTTCTATAATCTAGTTCTTGGGGGTACTCTTTTTCATATATTCCTAAGGGGTCAAGATCTGCAATTAAATGTCCATTAATTCTAAAAGCTCTAATTAATCTTAATGCTCTAATTGAATCTAAAGTTGAAATTCTAAATTCTTCGGAATTATAATTAGTATGTGATTTAATAACCTTAGTTATGTAATTTTTATCTATTATACTTGATGGACGTTTTTTCCATTCTGGTCCACCAAAATCTTTAAGAACAGAGTAGTCATCTTCATTCAAATTATTAAAAAAATCTTTCCAAGTTGTGTCCACACTTTCAGGATTATTTCTAAATTTAGAATATAGTTCAGCTACATATGGCGCATTAGCACTATTTAAGAAAGTATCATTCATTGATTTTTATTAAACTAAAACCATTTCGCATAACAATCATACTAATGGAAACTAATTATTCCCATTTTGCATTGCTAATTGCATTGTTTTTCCCAGTGAGGCTGGTGATTTTGATACCAAAACTCCAGCATTTTCTAAGGATTCAATCTTAGAACGCGCAGTACCTTTTGAGCCTGAAATAATAGCGCCTGCATGACCCATACGCTTTCCTTTAGGTGCCGATTGTCCAGCTATAAATGCTGAAACAGGTTTTTTTATTTTTGAATTTGAAATAAATTCTGCCGCATTTTCTTCTTCTGCACCCCCAATTTCACCAATCATCAAAATGCCTTCGGTCTCATCATCCTCTAAAAATAACTTTATACAATCTACAAAATTCATTCCATGTATTGGGTCTCCACCAATACCAACACATGTTGATTGACCTAATCCTACCTCTGTAGTTTGTGCAACAGCTTCATAGGTTAATGTTCCTGATCTACTCACTATACCTATTTTACCTTTTTTATGGATGAAGCCAGGCATGATTCCAATCTTGCATTCAGAAGGTGTAATTAGTCCTGGGCAGTTAGGCCCTATCAAATATGTGTGATTGTTGATAATTCTTTTTTTTATATCAATCATATCTAAGACAGGAATGCCTTCTGTAATGCATACAATTAATTCAATATTTGCATCTAAAGCTTCGTGAATTGCGTTAGCAGCAAACTTTGCAGGCACATAAATTACTGTTGCATTTGCTTTAGTTTGTTTGACTGCATCAGCAACAGTATCAAACACAGGTAAATTTAAATGAGTCTGTCCTCCTTTACCAGGCGTGACACCACCAACAAGGTTTGTACCATATGCTAAAGCTTGTTCTGAATGATATGTTCCTTGTGAACCAGTGAAGCCTTGGCAAATCAGTCTTGTATTTTTATTGACTAAAATTGACATTATTCTGATAACTCTACAGCTTTTTGAGCTGCATTTGAAAAATCATCAATAGAAATTAATCCTAATGATGAGTTATTGATAATGTCCCTTCCTTCTTTAGAATTTGTTCCTTGAAAACGTACAACAACAGGAAGTTTAAAATCTAATTCTTTAATTGCATCAATGATGCCATTAGCAATCATATCACAATGGATTATTCCTCCAAAAATATTTATGAAGACTGATCTTACATTTTGATCTGATTGAATTATTTTAAAAGCTTTTATAGCTCTTTCCTTATTTGCTGTACCTCCTAAATCTAAAAAATTGGCTGGTTCCATTCCAAATTGTTTAATAATATCCATAGTTGCCATAGCTAACCCTGCTCCATTAACCATACACCCTATTTTTCCATCCAGCTTAATGTAAACCATATCATTTTCAGAAGCCTCAAGCTCTAAATCATTTTCTTCTGAAGTATCTTTTAATTTTTCAATTTCAGTCTGCCTGTAAAGAGCATTATCATCAATATTAATTTTAGCATCTAAAAGAATTAGTTTTCCATCTTTTGTGACAACAAGAGGATTGATTTCAATTAAAGAAGCATCTATTTCAACATAGGCCTTACATAAATTTGAAACAATTTTTTTAAATTGGTTAAACTCATTAATAGAAAAATTTAATTTATTTTGAAGTGTATTACTAATTTTAAAATTTTCTAGGTCATCAAAATAAACATATTGTATTCTTTCTGGTGTTTTTTCAGCGACATCTTCTATATCTACGCCGCCAGCATCAGATACCATCATCATTAATTTTGATTGATTTCTATCAAGCAGGATACTTAAATAATATTCCCTTTCAATTTCACATCCAGCTTCTACATAAATCCTATTTACTAACTTGCCTTCATTACCTGTTTGTTTTGTAATCAATGTATTGCTCATCATTCCTTTTGCAATTTTTTTAGCATCATGAATTGATTCTGTTATTTGTACTCCACCTTTTGAATTAAATGGTTGCAAAAATTTACCTGCCCCTCTTCCTCCAGCATGTATCTGTGATTTGATAACCCAGGGTGGTCCTTTTATATTTTGTAAATCTTTTTCTAAATCTTCAACCTTTTCTATGTAACTCTTACCTTCAAGTATGGGTAGATTGTATTTTCTTAGCAGATCTTTAGCTTGATATTCATGCAAATTCATTTTGATAAAGAGGTAATAGTTAGATTGGATGAAAAATACAATTACTTTTTATTTTTCTTATTTAGAAGTTTATTAGACAATGCAGTTAATGATTTTACTGCTTTAACAGAATGGTTAAATTCTTTCTTTTCATTATTATTAAGTTTTAATTCAATAATTTTTTCAACACCTTTTTTGCCAATGATAACTGGAACTCCAACATAAAGTCCTTTTACTCCATATTCACCATTAAGATATGCAGCACATGGTAATAATCTTTTTTGATCTAACAAAAATGACTCTGCCATTTGTACTGCAGAGGAAGCTGGTGCATAATAGGCAGATGTGTTCATGAGTTTAACAATTTCAGCACCACCATCACGTGTTCTTTGAATAATTTTGCTAATATTTTTTTTTGTTGTCCACTTCATCTTTATTAACTCAGGTACAGGAATACCTGATACTGTTGAATATCGCATAAGTGGAACCATGGTATCTCCATGACCACCTAATACAAATGCGCTGATATCGTTAATTGAAACATTAAACTCCTCAGATAAAAAGTATTTTAATCTTGCGCTATCCAAAACTCCCGCCATGCCAATACACATATTTGTCTTAAGACCTGATGATTTCTGAAGGACACTTACCATTGCATCAAGTGGATTTGTAATACATATAACAAATGCCTTTGGACAATATTTTTTAATATTTTTCCCAACATTTTGAATGATTATAGAATTTTTTTCTACAAGATCATCCCGAGACATACCTGGTTTTCTTGGGAAACCTGCAGTAACTATTACGACATCAGAATTTTTGATATCTCTAAAACTTGAAGTACCTTTAAAATCTGCATGAAATCCCTCAATGGAAGATGACTGGGCGAGATCTAAAGATTTACCCTTAGGCACACCCTCAAATATATCTAATAAAACTATGTCACCTAATCCTTTAAAACTAATAATTTGTGCAAGAGTTCCGCCGATATTACCTGCTCCAATCAGAGCAATTTTTTTTCTCATTTAAGTTTTATACTTTAATTATAATTCTGTAACAATAGCCTTTTTAAGTCCAGCAATTTCTTTAGCTGGATTTAGACCTTTAGGACAAGATCTTGTGCAATTCATTATTGAATGGCATCTATAAAGTTTTAATGAATCATTAATTGCTTTTAATCTCTCTTTTCTTTCTGAATCTCTTGAATCCTCTACCCATCTTGCTGCTTGAAGCAATACTGCTGGTCCCAAATATTCATCTCCATTCCACCAATAACTTGGGCAGGAGGTAGTGCAGCAAAAACATAATACACACTCCCATTTTCCATCTAGTTTTTCTCTATCTTTTGGTGATTGTTTTTTTTCATCTGTAGAATTTTTTTTGATTTCATTTGTTTGCTCACGTTGAAGCCAAGGTTTGATAGATGCAAGTTGCTCATAAGCTTTACTAAGATCAGGAACTAAATCTTTTACAACACGCATATGAGGAAGTGGGTATATTTTTATTTCATTTTTTACATCAGACATACTTTTCAAACATGCTAATGTATTAACTCCATCAATGTTCATAGCGCAAGAACCGCATACACCTTCCCTGCATGATCTTCTAAATGTTAAAGTTGGATCAATTTCATTTTTTATTTTCATCAATGCATCTAAAACCATTGGTCCGCACTTCGATTGATCTATTTCATAGGTGTCTAATCTTGGATTTTTTTTATCTTCTGGATTCCATCTATAAATTATCAATTTTTTTGGATCTTTTGCTGGCTCTTTGGAAGAATAACTGATCCCTTTAGTGACCTTAGAATTTGTAGGTAGAGAAAATTCAACCATTAATATACTCTTTTCTTTGGAGGAATTGGTTGTACATGATTTGTTAGAGTATTCATATGTACTCCTCTTGATCCCATTTTAACATCTCCATTATGATTTAACCAAGCTAAAGAATGAACAAGCCAATTTTTGTCATCTCTTTCTTTAAAATCTTCTCTGGCATGAGCCCCTCTACTCTCTGTTCTATTCAGTGCAGAATGTAAAGTAACTTTTGATTGAGCCATTAGATTATGAAGTTCTAATGCCTCAACAAGATCTGTATTAAAAACAAGAGATTTATCTTTGATATCTATGTTGTCCATAGAATTTTCTACCTCATGATATTCCTCAATACCTTTAGTTATTAAATCATGTGTTCTAAATACAGCACAATTTTTTTGCATTATGTGCTGCATTGAAGTTCTAAGTTCACCTGTTGTTGAATTTCCTTTGCTGTATCTGATTTTGTCAAACCTATCAATTATGTTGTCTGTGTAAGACTTACTAATGTCAATTTTTTTTGAATTAGGTTTTGTTTTTTCTGAGCATGTAAGACTTGCTGCTTTTCCGAAAACAACAAGATCAATTAAAGAGTTAGTACCAAGTCTGTTCGCACCATGAACAGAAACACAAGCGGCTTCTCCAACTGCCATTAACCCCTCACATACATTATCTGGATTATTTTTTGTAGGTCTTATAACCTCAGTTCTATAATTTGTTGGAATACCTCCCATATTATAATGAACAGTTGGCAATACTGGAATAGGGTCTTTTGTTAGGTCTACACCAGCAAATATTTTTGCAGTTTCTGAAATACCTGGAAGTCTTTTTAAAAGCGTATCAGAATCAATATGCTCTAAGTGAAGCATTACATGATCTGCATTATCTCCGCACCCTCTATTTTCGCTAATTTCAATTGTCATTGCTCTACTAACAACATCCCTTGAAGCAAGATCTTTGGCGTTTGGAGCATATCTTTCCATAAATCTTTCTCCATCACTGTTTGTTAAATATCCACCTTCTCCTCTAGCACCTTCAGTAATCAAAACGCCTGCTCCGTAAACACCAGTTGGATGAAATTGAATAAATTCCATATCTGATAAAGGTAAGTTTTGTCTTAAAGCCATGGCACTGCCGTCACCGGTACAAATATGTGCACTTGTTGAAGAAAAATATGCTCTACCATATCCCCCAGTAGCTAAAATTGTTTGATGAGACAAAAATCTATGGATTGTGCCATCTTCTAAACACCATGCTACAGCTCCAATACAATTACCATCGTTATCATTTATTAAATCTAAAACAAAATATTCTATAAAAAATTCTACATTATTTTTCAGTGACTGTTGATAAAGAGTATGAAGAAGTGCATGACCTGTTCTATCAGCAGCAGCACAGGCTCTCATAGCTGGAGCACCTTCTCCGTTATTTGTTAAATGACCACCAAATGGTCTCTGATAAATTTTACCATCATCTGTTCTACTAAATGGCATTCCATATTCTTCTAGTTCAACAACAGCTTCCGGCGCTTTAGACGTAAGATATTCTATAGCATCTTGATCTCCTAGCCAGTCTGAGCCCTTAACAGTATCATACATATGCCATTTCCAATTATCTTCACCCATATTTCCAAGTGCTGCTCCTATACCACCTTGAGCAGCAACCGTATGACTTCTGGTAGGAAATACTTTAGAAATACAAGCTGTCTTTAAGCCTGCTTCTGCACATCCCAAAGTTGCCCTTAAGCCTGAACCTCCTGCACCAATAACAACGACATCGTAATAATGGTCAACAATATTATAAGCGTTTTTCATAATTAAAACATTTTTCCTAACGTAAATACAGTTATTAAAATCATTAACAAATATGCAGATAAATTTACAAACGTCTTAATTGCTTTAGAGGTTTTTTTCGATGTGACATAATCTTCAATTATTGTTTGTAAACCCAATTTAGAATGTAAAAGCATAGTTATCATCATAATATAAAACAAAAACAAATTTATGTAAGATTTAAAAAAAACAGTTATTTCAATATATTCCATTTTTGACAAAGATATAGCTGAGTAGATAAACCAAAAAGTTAGTGGAATTAATAATAATGCAGTTACTCTTTGTAGTACCCATTTGAGTGCATAATTTTTCATATAAACAACCAAACTATTGCAGTAGAAATCAAAGTTAGCACTAATACGATATAACCTGACCTGTAAACAGTGATAAGATCCATCCCAATCCCAAATGACCAGTAAAGTTTTCTACATCCATTAAATAAATGATAAAAAATACCTATAGTCCAAATAAATAAAATAAATTTGAATAAAATATTTTTTGAAACCATTTCAAAGTATGAAAAATAATTAGGACCCAAACTTAATAATAAAAACCACATAGAAATAAGTATTGAGCCTACACTAAGCCCTATTCCTGTTATTCTATGAGTTATTGAAAATATTGATGTAAGGACTTTTTTGTGAATAGATAGGTGTGGTGATAATGGACGACTATCATTCATTTTTATTATACTTCTTGATTATATATATAAGTATAGCTTTTTCATTTAATTTCAAAAAAAATTAAATTTGGACGATATTTTACATATTTTTAAATTGTGCCAATATTTGTTAATAAATATTAAAAAAACTGCAGAATTCCTAAGATTTTCATTAAAAATTTCTATTTAAATTTCTTGAATTTTATTCTGAATGATATTAATTTGGATTAGCCGGATTTAACTCGATTTCTTTGCTTCGGAGGAACGCCAAGGGATTTTGATCATCTTACCCGCCGTTTGATGATTGATTTGAGTTTCTGTTCTAGAGAAGTGTCTGCCAAGGTACCATCTAGCTAAGAGATCCGGCTTATTTTAATTTAGAGTTGAAAAACTTTTCCATTTTATTTGAATATTCTTCTGGATATTTTAGCATTCCATCCAAATGATCTGAATCTTTTACTAACCAAAATTTTGCATCTATTTTATTTTTTAAACTGTATTCTTTAAAGTATTGAAAATGACGTGTTAGAACTCTTGTATCAGAATCACCATGAGTGAAGAAATATGACTGTGTTTTTGAAAGTTTTAATGCAGGAGATAGTAAAGTAGGGTTAGTTCCGGTTAATATTTTTCCGGCTAAACTAACAACAGGTCCAAATTCAATAGACAATCCATATCTGGCTATTTCATCTTTTAAAATCATATTAAATTCTGCTAATGAACTATCCGACCATATTGCTGATATCTCTGGTTCGTGAAATGCAGCAAATATTGATGTGCTTGCTCCTAATGAAATTCCATGTAATCCAATTTGTGAATTACTAAAACCAATTTTTTTCAAAAAATCAAAGGCCCCTAATATATCTTGATAACTTCTTAATCCCAGATCCTCAAAAGAAGTTACCCTGTCACTTTGACCATAATTTCTTAAATCAATTGTTAAAACATTAAAATTCTTATTTACAAGTAGTGAAGCAACAAGATTTGCCTCTGATTTACATTTTCCATTAGGATTGATACCATGGGTAACAATAATTATTGGTCTATTTGGAAAAAAATTAAAAAGCCAACCATTTAATTTAACATCTTTATCCCGCGAAACAAAATAAACATCTTGCCAATCTTTTAAAAAATAATTTTTAGATGGAAAATTTTCTCTAAGAACTCTCTGGGATAAATTTTTGTATTGGTGAGCATCAATGGATGTACTCCAGTTGTTAGGTAATGAGCCTTCATGTAAACCACATGAGTGATCAATTTTAAGAATTTGATACGCAACATAAAATCCAGCTATAAAATAACTTGAGGTTATAAAAATTGTTAAAATAATTAAGTATTTTAGTATTCTTCTCATTTACTTGGATGGACAATAGTCATTGCATAAAGCCTGCTTGTAGTTCTAGCAAACTCTTCTGCTAGATTACTGATTGTGTTTAAATTAGAGATTGGTTTTGATGCTAGTATAACAATAGAACAATTATTTTCATATAACATATCAATTAAACTAATAAATCTTCTACAAGAATCTTTATTTTGTTCATTTAATTCAGGTACATTATTTAAAAAAATTAATTTAAATTTTTTTGCAATATTAATATAATCTTGATGTCCTAAATTTTCTTCACAAATTTTTTTAAAATCTGTCATTAGAATATTAGAACTGCATTTATTAAATTCAATTTCTCTACTGTTCGATTTAACTTTAATAGTTGTTAAATGTGATTCATCAACAAATCTACTAAATAGTTTATTGAACTCATCTGTTGTCTCTTGATTAATAGGAGTAAAATACGTTTTAGATTGGTTCAATGTTTCTCTTCTGTAATCCTTATTAATATTAATATTAATTATCTTAAAATTATTTTTGATTAAATTAATAAAAGGTAAAAAATCACTTCTTTGCAATCCATCTTTGTACAAGTCATCAGGATGAAAATTAGATGATATAACTAAAAAAATTTTGTATTTCGATAAATAAAAGAATATTTTTTTTATAATTAAGGCATCAACTATGTTAAAAATATGCATCTCATCAATAAAAAGGAGTCTGAATTTTTTACTTATTTTTTTAACAAAATTTTCAATAGACTCATCTTTATTAGATGAATCCTTAACAGTTTCATGAATTTTAATCATAAGATTGTTAAAATGAATTTTATTTCCTACTTTTGAATTTTGATAAAATAGGTTTAAAAGGAATGTTTTACCTGTACCAACTTTGCCGTATAAATAAATACCATCAATTTTTTTATTTATAGAAAATAAGTTTGTTTTCTTATTATTCTTCCAAATAGAATTTATTTTTTTTAAAATAGCTATTTGTGACTCATTAGTTTTAATGAAATTATTTTCTACAAAACTATTATATTGATCAATCACACTATAAGACATTATTTTTTACCTAAGAACGATGATAGTTTTTTTAGAGCCTCTTCTTCTGGTTTTGTGATTTTCTTCATTTCTTTTTTTTTTTTTAATCTTTTATATTCTTTTAAAAGAAAATTTAAACTGTCAGATATTGCTTTATTCATTTGCATTTATGGTTATAGGGAGAATTGTTGCTAGAATTATCATGACTAAAGAAATTAAAGAAATCATTCCAATCCCATAACCCCAATCAATTACAAAGCCAAACACAACTGGTGATAAGGCACTTGCAAAAACTACTAGTGCATGAAATAAAGCTTTTACAGTACCTAAACTTTCTAAACCAAAAATTTCTGCCCACAATGATCCTGTAAATGGTGAAGATATCCCTAAATTAAAACCATAAAGTGACATATAAATTAATAAAAAAATGAAACTATCAAATGCTAATAAAATTAATATTGCTAAAAAAATAGGAAGTAAAAGATATAAGATTGCTTTTTGCGGATTAAGCATATCAATTAAAGGTCCACCAATAATCAGCCCTAATATAGAAAAGCCTCCTAAAAAAATAAAACCTACACCCAGCATGTCTATTGTCCATCCTTTTTGACTAAATATAAATATTTGATGAAACATCAAACCTGTTCCAATAAAAGAAAAAAAAGTTGTTATAGGAAGATAAGTCAAAAATTTTTTATTTTTAATTACATCAATTGTTTTCCATTTCTTAAAACTACCTTGGATTGATTCTTTAAACTTTTTTTGTCTTTGTTTTTGATTGTTAAGTATTATGTATAAAATAGGTAAAAAGATAACTAAAGAAATTGAACTAAATAGCCATATTTCTCTAAAACTGAAAAAATTCTTAAAATATACTACAATTATTGGTAAAAACATTACGCCAAGCATACCGCCTAAATTTCCAAAAGATATTGCCTTACCTCTATCTTTGCCAAAATATCTAGTTAATGAAGTTATTCCAGCATGAGTCATCGCACCTTGACCAAAAAATCTAAGAGATAAAATTATTATTACCAGATAAAAAATATTAAAAGGTAAAATATATATTGATATGCAGGTTATAATAAGGCCTGTTGTTATTATTATTGAATAAATTCTAAGATCAATAAAATCGATCAGTTTTGCAACATTAATCAACAGTAATGAACTTAAAGTAGTTGATAAAGCATAAATTAAACCGAATTGACCATCTGTAAGACTATAATAGTTTTTTATATCATCATTAAAAAGTGCTATAAAAAAAGTTTGACCATAACTTCCAAAAAAAATGATCATAAAACCATAAATCAACATTTTTGGATCATTTAAAAAAAAACTTTTCATATATCTTATAATTCTTTTTTGACTTTTTTTAATAAAGATACCATTTTTGATTTATTAATTCGTCCAGTATTTACATTTCTTGGACTGGGATGATAACTTCCTATTAAAATTTTATTATCTGGTAAAATATTATAACTTCCATGACCAAAATTATAATTTTTATTTTTTATATCATAATATTGTTTATAGTAATTAACACATGTATCATAACCAATTTTTCCAAGCGCTAAAATAGTACTTATTTTTTTTAAAGATTTGATTTCTTGATTAAAAAAATTAAAACAAGTTCTTAATTCTAAAGAAGTTGGCTTATCTTGAGGAGGAACACATTTTAAAGCTGTTGTTAAGTATAAGTTTTTAAGAACAAGTCCATCATTTCTATTGATTGAAATTGGTTGATTGCAGAAACCCGCTTCATATAAACATTTAAATAAAAAATCTGCAGATTTGTCACCTGTAAAAACACGGCCTGTTCTATTTCCTCCATGAGCAGCTGGTGCTAAACCTACCATTAAAAGTTTTGCATCTTTATCACCATATCCAGTAATTGGTTTACCCCAATAAATTTCATTAAGGTATTGTTTTCTTTTTTCTTTTGCTATTTTTTCACGAAAGTTAACAAGTCGATCACATTTTCGACAAGTAACAATAGATTTATTTAATTTACTTAATGTCATAAGGAGAAATTTATTTATATTACAGCTGTATGATTAATGAAAGAGCTAAAGTTATTCTTGAATTTTGTTTTGTTAAAACTCCTTTAGAACAATGGTTTAAAAAAGATAAGGAATTTGATGATAAACTAAAAAGTTTGTTTTTAAATGATTACGAGAATGCAATACATAACAATTATGATGAATGGCAAGATAATCCAGAAGAATGTGTAGCGTTAATTATTTTATTAGATCAACTTTCAAGAAATTTTTATAGAAATAATTTCAAAGCATATGAACAAGATTACAAATGTAGATTAATAGTAAATGAAGCGATAGATAGAGGATTTCTTGAAGAGCTAGATAAAGATAAAATACATTTTTTACTTTTACCACTTATACATAGTGAAGATATTAGTGATCATATTTTTGGTCATCAATTAGTAGATACTTATTTGAAAGATCATGTTGAATATAAAAAAATAAAAAAAGCATGGAGTGATCATACAGTGGCAATAAAAAATTTTGGAAGATATCCTCACAGAAATAAGATTTTAAATAGAAAATCAACATATGAAGAGGAGAAATTTTTAAAACTTCCAAACAGTTCCTGGTAATTTTAATTTTTTAAATTTAATCAATTAATATATTATAGTAATTTTAAAAGGTCTCGTGGTGAAATGGATATCACACGTGTCTTCGGAACATGGATTTGGGGTTCGAGTCCCTACGAGACCGCCAAATAATTATGAAAGATATAAGTTACAGAATATATGAAATTCAAGATAAGGAAGCTGTAATTGACTTGTGGAGAAAGTGCCAAATTATTGTGCCATGGAATGATCCTGAAAAAGATATATTAAGAAAATTGTCAATCAAAGATGATTTATTTATTTTAGCTGAAAAGAAGAAAAGGATAATTGGTTCGGCAATGGGAGGTTACGATGGACATAGAGGTTATATTTACTATTTGGCTGTACTTCCAGAGTTTCAAGAAAAAGGTGTCGGTTCAAATATTTTAAAAATAATTGAAAAAAAACTTTTAAATATTGGATGTCCTAAAATAAATTTATTTGTAAGAAATACAAATTTAAGTGTGAAAGCTTTTTACAAAAAAAATATGTACAAAGTTCAAAAATCACAAATTTATGGAAAAAGATTAATAGAAGATAATTAAATATTTATGAGATTAGAATATTTAGAAATAATTAATTCTGCAATTTGAACAGCATTAAGTGCTGCTCCTTTACGTAGATTGTCTGAAACAACCCATAAATTCAAACCATTATCAATTGATTGATCATTCCTAATTCTACTAATATAAACTTTGTCTTCTCCTGCAATTTCAACAGGGGTCACATAACCTTCATCTTTTCGATGATCAATTACAGAAATACCTTCAGAGTTAGATAATATTTCGTTAGCTTCTTTTTCATCTAATGGCGAGTCAAACTCTAAATTTATAGCTTCTGAATGACCAATAAAAACAGCTGTTCTAACACAAGTTGCTGAAACATTAATTCCCTCGTCTAGAATTTTTTTAGTTTCATCAATCATTTTTTGCTCTTCTTCTGTATTACCATTTTCTAAAAAAGCTCCAATGTGTGGAATGGCATTAAAAGCAATTTGTTTTGTAAACTTTTCTTTTTTTAATTCTTGGTTTGCATAAACATTTTGAGTCTGATTAAATAATTCATCCATACCTGTTTTACCTGCTCCAGAAACAGCTTGATATGTTGATACAACAACTCTGTTTATAATTGCTTTTTCATGTAGTGGTTTTAATGCAACAACCATTTGTATAGTTGAACAGTTAGGATTTGAAATAATATTAGTTCTGTTTTCATCATCAAAAAATTCATCAAGTGCATTAGCGTTTACTTCAGGCACGATTAACGGAATATTTTGTTGCATTCGAAAATGAGAGGTATTGTCTATAACAATACATCCTGATTTAGCTGCTTTTGGTGCATATTCTGCAGAAATTTTACCACCAGGTGAAAATAAACCAATGTGAACTTTTGAAAAATCAAATTCTGATAAGTCTTCTACAACAATTTCTTTATCTTTAAACTCTACTTTTTTGCCTTTTGATTTTGATGATGCAAGTAAATATAAATTGTCTATTGGAAAATCCCTTTGCTCTAATATTTGAACTATTTCTGTTCCTACCGCACCTGTTGCTCCTGCTACTGCTATATTGTATTTTTGAGTCATTTAATTTCCAGATAGAATTTTTAATTCTTCAATAACAGCATTACCCATTTCTTGAGTAGAGATAATTCTTTCTGCTCCATCTTTTATATCAGCTGTTCTTAAGCCTTTTAGTAATACATTCTGTACAGCTTTCTCAACCATTTGACTATCTTCTTGCATATCAAAACTATATTTCAACATCATAGCAAAGCTCATGATCATTGCTAAAGGATTTGCTTTAGATTGACCAGCTATATCTGGCGCACTACCGTGAACGGGCTCATACATTGCTGCTCTAGTTCCATTTTCTTTAACTGGTCCAAGAGCTGCTGAAGGAAGCATTCCTAAAGATCCTGTTAGCATAGCAGCAGTATCACTTAAAAGATCACCAAATAAGTTATCTGTAAGTACAACATCAAATTGTTTTGGATAACGAACTAACTGCAT
Organism: uncultured Alphaproteobacteria bacterium; assembly: GCA_902593125.1. Classification (GTDB taxonomy): domain Bacteria; phylum Pseudomonadota; class Alphaproteobacteria; order HIMB59; genus CACPNW01. Next base: position 8,949 of record CACJGU010000007.1, on the reverse strand, counting down.
TGCACAATTATCTGCAAGCATGTGTTCTAGATTAACATCAGAATATTCCTTTTTATGTAAATCTGTTACGGTTTGTTTCCAAAATAAACCTGTTTCCATTACATTTGATTTTTCTACTGATGTAACTTTATTATTACGCAACTTTGCTAAATCAAATGCTACTCGTGAAACTCTATTAACTTCTGATGTGGTATACAGTTGAGTATCAACTGCCTTACTTTCAGTCTCACTAATTTTTGATATACCTCTTGGTTGTCCAAAATATACACCGCTTGTTAACTCTCTTATTATCAAAATATCTAATCCTTTAACAAGATCAGATTTTAAAGATGATGAATCTGAAAGAGCATCTAAAACAACAGCTGGTCTTAGATTGGCAAAGAGGTCTAAGTCTTTTCTTAATCTTAATAAGGCTGCTTCAGGTCTTTTATCTCTTTCTACATTATCCCATTTAGCGCCTCCTACTGCGCCAAATAATACTGCATCACAATCCATAGCTACTTGCATCGTTTCATCACTTATAGAGTTACCTTCTTTATCGTATGCTGTACCCCCAACTAATCTTTCAGAGATATCAAAAGATAAAGATTTAGTTTTTTCCATCCAATCAATTATTTTTAATACCTCAGCCATAACTTCGTTGCCAATTCCATCACCAGGTAAAATTAAAATTTTTTTATTACTCATTTTTGACTACACTATCCAAGGTTGGATACTGTGTATTTTTTCTTCGTGAACATCAATTTTTTTATTTTTTTGAAGTGTCAAACCAATATCATCCAAGCCTTCTAACAAACATTTTTTTCGAAATGCATCAATTTCAAATTCTATTATTTTATCATTTTGATAAGTGATTTTTTGATTTTCTAAATCAACTGAAACATCATTTTTATTTTCTGCTTCGTTCATTAATATATCTACATTTTGTTGATCTAGCTTAATTGGCAGAATTCCATTTTTAAAACAGTTATTATAGAAAATATCTGCGAAGCTTGGTGCAATTATTGACTTAAAACCAAAATCTAAAAGTGACCATGGTGCATGCTCTCTACTTGATCCACAACCAAAATTTGCTCCAGCAATTAAAATTTTTGAAGTTTTATAAGGGTCCCAATTTAGAACAAAATCATTCTTTATATTACCCTGAATATCGTATCTTAATTCATGAAATAAGTTTTTTCCTAAGCCAGATCTCTTTATTGTTTTTAAAAATTGTTTTGGAATAATCATATCGGTATCCACATTAATCATTGGTAGTGGTGCAGGGATACCAATTATTGTTTTAAATGATTCCATTTATAAATCCTCTACTGTTGCAAATGAACCTTTGATTGCAGAGGCAGCTGCTATTGCAGGGCTAACAAGATGAGTTCTACCTTCTCTACCTTGTCTACCTTCAAAATTTCTATTTGATGTTGATGCACATCTTTCTTGCGGTTTTAGTTGGTCTGGATTCATAGCTAAACACATGGAACAACCTGGCTCTCTCCAATCAAATCCTGCTTCAATAAAAATTTTATCTAAACCTTCTTCTTCAGCTTGTTTTTTAACTAGACCTGAACCAGGAACGATCATTGAGTCTACAGAAACTTTTTTGCCTTCTACAACTTTAGCAACTTCTCTTAAATCCTCAATTCTTCCATTAGTGCAAGAGCCAATAAACACTTTATCAATTTTAATTTTTTGTATTTCTTGTTTGGGTTCTAAACCCATATATTCAAGAGAACGTTCCATAGCCTTCTTTCTATTTGGATTACTTTCTTCTTGAGGATTTGGTACTATACCATTTATAGCAACAACGTCTTGTGGGCTTGTGCCCCAAGTAATTTGTGGTGAAATATCTTCAGCATTAATTAAAATTTCTTCATCATATTTTGCGCCCTCATCAGATGGAAGAGATTTCCAAAATTCTACAGCTTTATTCCAATTATCTCCTGATGGAGCGTAAGGTCTACCTTTAATGTATTCAAAAGTTTTTTCGTCAGGAGCGATTAAACCAGCTCTAGCACCTGCTTCAATACTCATATTACAAACTGTCATTCTGCCTTCCATGGAAAGAGAGGAAATTGCATTACCAGCATATTCAATAACATAACCAGTTCCACCAGCTGTTCCTATCTTACCTATTATATGAAGAATAATATCTTTTGCTGTAACACCTAAGTTTAATTTACCTTCAACAGAAATTCGCATATTCTTTGCAGGTTTTTGAATTAAGGTCTGAGTAGCTAATACATGCTCAACTTCACTTGTGCCAATACCAAAAGCTAATGCGCCAAATGCTCCGTGTGTTGCTGTATGACTATCACCACAAACTATTGTCATTCCTGGCTGAGTAATACCTTGTTCTGGTCCAACTATGTGAACTATACCTTGTCTGCTATCTAATAAAGGAAAAAGTGTAACATCAAAATCTTTACAATTTTTTTCTAGTGTTTCAACCTGAATTCTACTTTCTTTATTTTCTATACCTTTGGATCTATCTGAAGTTGGAACATTATGATCAGCTACAGCGAAAGTACTTTCAGGCCTTCTAACTTTACGATTATTATTTCTCAAACCTTCAAATGCTTGAGGGCTTGTAACTTCATGAACAAGGTGTCTATCAATATATATAAGACAAGTTCCATCTTCTTGTCTATCTACAAGATGATGTTCCCAAATTTTATCAAAAAGAGTTTTAGGATTATTTGTTATCATCCGATTTATTTTCGGCTGCTTTTTCCTCTTCTTTACTAGATTCCTCTGCAGCTTTTGCTTTAGATTCTTCTGCTGATTTAGCTTCTGCTTCTACTTTTGATTCATCTTGTTTAGCATTAGCATTTTCAGCTTTTGTTTGTTCTTGAGCTTCAACATTTTCATTTACAGTTTTTGATTCTTCTGGAATTTGAGTATCTTCTATATACTCGTATTGATCAGCTTCATCACCTCTATCTCTATCTGCAATCCTTGCTTTCTTTCCAGAAAGTTCTCTTAAGTAATATAGCTTTGCTCTTCTTACATCGCCTTTTCTAATAACATCAATTTTTTCAACTATTGGACTAAAAAGAGGAAATACTCTTTCAACACCTTCTCCATGAGATATTTTTCTAACTGTAAAATTTGAATTCACAGAATTATTTTTTCTTGCAATACAAATACCTTCAAAAGCTTGGAGTCTTGATTTACTTCCTTCAGTAATTCTTACAGTAACTTTTAGAGTATCACCGGGTCGAAAAGCTGGAACTCTTTTCTTAGCAGTTAACTTTTCTATCTGTTGTTTTTCGAATGTCTCTAATAAATTACTCATTTTATATTCCTTTTTTCAAAAGATCTGGTCTTAAATTTTTAGTTTTCTCAACCGATTTTTGTTTTCTCCATTTATCAATTTTATCATGATTACCTGAAGTTAAAACATCTGGCACCTCATGAGTATTTCCCTGCTTATCCTCCCAAACCTTAGGTCTTGTGTAATGAGGATATTCAAGAAGATTATTAGAAAATGACTCTTCTAATAAACTTTGTGGATGCCCTAATACTCCAGGAATGAGACGAATACAACCTTCAACTAGCACTTGAGCAGCAATCTCTCCACCTGAAAGAACATAGTCTCCAATACTTATTTCCTGAAAACCTAGTATTTCTATGGCTCTTTGGTCTACCCCCTCAAATCTACCGCATAAAATAAGCATTTCATCATGTTTCGATAAATTATTAAGTTTGGTTTGTGATAATTTCTGACCTGAAGGCGTTAGAAAAATTTTACAATAATTATTAGTTTTAAGCGTCAGTGAATTTAATGCTTTTTCTATAACATCTGGGCGAATAACCATTCCAGGGCCTCCTCCAAAAGGTTCATCATCAACACTTCCTCTTTTGTCTATTCCAAAATTATGCAGATTGATTATCTCAAGAAAAAATTTTTTACTTTTCAATGCGTTTCCGATTACAGAATATCCTAGTGAGCCAGGAAACATCTCAGGATAACATGTTAAAATTACTACTCTCATTTTAATCAAGAATACCAGGTATTGGATCAGCTATAATTTCTTTTTTATAAATATTAATTGATAAAATATTCGTTTTATCAAAAGGAATAAGAGTAAGTTTGTTATTATATTTGACTTCTAATAAATCACCTGCTCCAAAATTTTTAACACTTAAAACTTTTCCAATACTAGTATTGTCTTTTAAGAAAATTGTGCATTCCATTAGGTCGTTTATGTAAAACTCGTTAACTTTTATTTTTGGAAAAAATTTCTTATTTGAAAAAATTTTTTGACCTTTAAGCTCTAAAACATCCTCTCTAGAAAAGTATTTTTCAACCTGAACAACACACTTATTATTTTTAAATGAAATATTTTTAAAATTCCAAGCAACTGACCCATCAAAATTATTATAATTTTTAAGATTTTTAAAAACTTCAAACGAGGTAGTCATCATATTAACTTTTATTTCACCTTTTAATCCTAAAGGAGATCCAAACTGACCAACAAGAATAATATCTTTATTACTCAAAGCAAAAATTAATTTTATTCTTTTTGTGCTTCTTCTGCTTTTGGTTCTTCGGCAGGTTGTGCATCTTCAGCTGGCTTAGCTTCTGCTTCTTCTACTTTTGGTTCTTCGGCAGGTTGTGCATCTTCAGCTGGCTTAGCTTCTGCTTCTTCTGCTTTTGGTTCTTCTGATGCAGCTTTGGCAGCTTCTTCTTTTTCTTTAGCTGCAGCTAAACGTTCCTGAGCTTTTTTCTTAGGTAAATGTTTTTTTGTTTTTTCCGTAATGACTGGTTTTTCCATTACTCCAAGATTGCTAAGAAAAATAGAAATTCTATCTGAAGGTTTTGCTCCTTTTGAAATCCATTCTTTAGCTTTGTCTAAGTCCATTTTGACTCTATCGGCACTATCCTTTGGAAGCATTGGGTTATAAGTTCCAATTTGATCGATAAATTTACCATCTCTAGATCTTCTAGAATCAGCAACTACTATTCTATAAAATGGTCTTTTCTTAGCACCACCTCTTGATAATCTTATTCTTACTGGCATTTTATTTCCTTTCTAATTTATGTTTGGAGGAAGATTTCCTTGTAATTTTTGCATTAAATCACTGGGAATTCCTCCTTTACCCATTGATTTCATTCTCTTCATCATTTTTTGTGATTGGAGAAACTGTTTTAATAATCTGTTAACATCTTGAACTTTTGTTCCAGATCCTTTTGAAATTCTTATTTTACGAGATGCTTTAATTATATCTGGATCAGCTCTTTCCATCTTTGTCATTGAACTAATTATAGCTATCTGCTTATCAATCATTGAGTTAGAAATTTTATTCTCTGCCATTAACTTCTGTGCCTTTGAAACACCAGGCATCATAGATAGTAATCCTGAAACTCCTCCCATTTTACCCATTTGTTTTAATTGATTAGCAAAATCTTCAAGGTCAAATTTTCCTTTGGCAATCTTTTTTGCCATATCTTCCATTTCTTCTTTATCAATATTTTCTGCAGCCTTTTCGACAAGAGATACAATATCTCCCATGCCTAAGATTCTTTGTGCAATTCTATCAGGATGAAAGGTTTCAAAATTTTCTACTTTTTCACCTAATCCTATAAATTTTATAGGAGAATTTGTTATCGATTTAATTGATAGTGCCGCACCACCTCTGCTATCACCATCTATTCGTGTTAAAATTGATCCAGTAATATTAATTGCATCACAAAAACTTTTAGCTACATTTGCAGCATCTTGTCCTGTTAAAGCATCTGCTACTAATAACGTTTCGTCAGGTTTAAACTTATTTTCAATTTCTATTAATTCACTCATTAAGGTTTTATCTACAACCTGTCTTCCAGCAGTATCTAAAATAAGAACATCAAATAAATTTTTTTGAGCATAATCTGTAGACTCATCAACAATTTTACTAGCTGATGATAGATTGTGGCTAAAGAAATCTGAACCCGTTTCCTCGGCTAATACTTTTAATTGTTCTTGTGCTGCCGGTCGATAAATATCTGCTGATGCTAATAAAATTTTTTTCTTTGAAGACTTCTTTAAAAAATAGGAAAGTTTGGCAATTGATGTTGTTTTTCCAGAGCCTTGTAATCCACAAAATAATATTTTAGTTAATTGTGAAGATGATAAATTTAGAGATTTATTTTCTGATCCAAGAATTTTTACAAGCTCATCCTGCACGAGCTTTATGATCATTTGATCTGGCTTAACGGATTTAAGAATTTCTTTTCCTAAAATATTTGATTTTATAGAACTTATGAATTCTTTTACTACAACTAAAGAAACATCTGCCTCTAAGAGAGCAATTCGAATTTCACGTAATGTAGCTTCAAGATCTGTTTCTGATATAACAGCTTTGCCTCGAATACTTTGAACAATTTTTTCAAATTTCGTGTTCAGTGTATCAAACATAATTCTCCAATAGTCTTTTAACTCCAGGGCACGAAACTCGTGGGCTAGAGTACCTATCACAATTGTAACAAGCTTAATTCGTTTACAAATATAGGATTTGTACATAACCATCTATTAGCTGAATAATTGAAAGTCAAGTATTCTTAAATTTCCCATATTTACTGAGATTTTTGATAAATTAGGTTATAAAACAAATATGCAAAAAGTAGACTTTATAAAGATGCATGGACTTGGAAATGATTTTGTTATCATAGATAAAAGGTCTAACAATATCGCAATTACTGAAGAAATTATTAAAAAACTAAGTGACAGGAGAACTGGAGCAGGTTGTGATCAATTAATTACAATTAATAATACAAATAATCATAATGTTCATGCTGAAATTGAAATTTTTAATCCAGGTGGTGATAGAGCTGAAGCTTGTGGTAATGGTACACGTTGCGTTGCAAAAATATTATTTGACGAAGATTCAAATAAAGAAATTATAAGAATTCAATCTGATGCAGGAATATTGGAATCAAAAAAAATAGATAATAATATAAGTGTCAATATGGGTTTAATAACAAGTACTTGGGATAAAATTCCTTTGAGTAAAGAGGTCGACACAATGAATATACAAATTCCAATTGATGGATATAGTAATGGAGTAGCTGTGAATGTTGGCAACCCACATGTGGTATTTTTTGGAAAATCGATCCAAAAGACAGATCTTGAAAGTATAGGTCCTAAAATAGAAAATCATGAGCTCTTTCCAAAAAAAACTAATGTTGAGATAGTTGAAATTATTAATTCAAAATTAATTCAAATGAGAGTCTGGGAACGGGGTGTTGGAATTACTTTAGCTTGTGGCAGTGGCGCATGTGCAGCTGTATATGCAGCATGGAAAAAAGGTTTAATTAAAAATAATGCTGAAGTAAAACTTGAAAAAGGATCACTGCACATAAATATAGTTAATGATGAAGCTATTATGACAGGACCTGCAGAAATAAGTTATCAGGGTAGTATAGAAATTTAATCTATGAAAAATAAAAACCATATAGTTAATCTAGGTTGTAGATTAAATATTTATGAAGGTGAAATCATAAAAAAACATCTTAAGACGAATAATTTAAATAATATTACAGTCATAAACTCATGTGCAGTAACTCAAGAAGCTGAGAAAAAAGTTTCTTATGAGATTAGAAAGGCAAAGAAAAATTTTCCTAATAATAAAATAGTAGTTACAGGATGTGCAGCTCAAATTAACCCATTAAGATATAAAAGTTTCAAAGAAGTAGACTCAGTAATTGGGAATACAGAAAAATTAGAAACCTTAACATGGAAAAATATAGATCGGTCTCAAAATTTTAAAGTAGGAAATATATTAGAAGAAAGTAAAACGGTACAAAATTCAATTGAAAAATTTGAAGGAAAATCAAGAGCTTATATTGAAATACAACAAGGTTGTAACCATCGCTGTACTTTTTGTATCATTCCATTTGGTAGAGGAAATAATAGGAGTGTTCCTGCTGGAGAAGTAGTAAATAAAATAAAAAAAATTGTCAGTAATGGATATAATGAAGTTGTCTTAACAGGAGTAGATATAACTGATTATGGAAAAGATCTTCCTGCAAAACCTACTTTTTCAAACTTGATTAAAAGAATTTTAAAATTAGTACCTGAATTAAAACAACTGCGTTTGTCTTCAATTGACTGTGCTGAAATAGACGAAGATTTTTGGTCTGTTTTAAAAGAAAAGAGATTAATGCCTCATTTTCATATAAGTTTACAAGCTGGGAATAATCTAATTTTAAAAAGAATGAAAAGAAGGCATTCAAGGGAAATGGCAATTAATTTTTGTAAAAAAGTTCTGTCTATTAGGAAAGATGCTACGTTTGGTGCTGATATTATTGCTGGTTTTCCAACAGAGACAGAAACAATGTTTCAAGATTCAATTAAACTAGTTGATGAGTGTAATTTAACTCATCTTCATATTTTCCCTTATTCACCAAGAGAAAACACTCCTGCATCCAGAATGCCTCAGGTTAAAAAAAATATTATAAAAGATAGAGCTAGAAGACTTAGAACAAAAGGTATTGAAAAATTAAAAGAACATTTAAAAAAGAATATCGGAAAGAAAGAGCAAATTTTGATTGAAAGTAAAAAAGAAAATTTTTCTTTAGGAAAAGACCAACATTTTTTAAAAGTAAAACTTGAAAAAGAATTTAAAGAAGGAAATATAATTTCCTGCATATACACAGGTGTTGAGAATGATACTTTATTAGCAAAAAGAGTATGAGTTTCTTTTCAATTTTTAAAAATAAGTTAAGTAAAACATCAAATATACTTTCTTTTAATATTTTAGAGATTTTAAAAAATAAAAAAATAGATGATTTAACTTTAGAGGAATTGGAAAATGTTCTTATCTCCTCTGACATAAGTTTGGATGTTGTAAATAAGTTACTTGATTCAATAAAAAAAATAAAAATCTCTAGTGATGATGGAATAAAAACTGTTCTAGAAGTTTTAGCACAAAATATAAAAAGTATAATGCAACACAGAGAGCATACACTTA
>CACJGU010000006.1 GCA_902593125.1 uncultured Alphaproteobacteria bacterium | reverse complement strand
ATCTAAGTTCTCAATTAGTCGATCATCATGAAGCAGAAGAACAAATTGCTTTTGCTGATGTAATTTTGTTAAATAAAGTTGAACTTGTTGAAGATAATGATATTGTGAAAGTTAATGATCGTATTAGAAAAATTAATCCTTTTGCTAAGATTATTAAAACAACACGTTGTGATGCACCTCTTGATGAAATCGTAGGCTTAAATGCATTTAGTCTAGATAGAGTATTAGATATTGAACCTGACTTTCTTGAATCAGATCATGATCATGAACATGATGATGATGTTACTAGTCTATCCTTTGTATCTGATACACCATTAGATATGGATAAGTTCCAAGATTGGTTTGGAAATTTACTCAGGACTAAGGGTCAGGACATACTTCGATCAAAAGGAATTTTGAACTTTAAAGGTGAAGAAGAGCGATATGTATTTCAAGGAGTACACATGCTCATGGATGCTTCACCAATGGGACCTTGGCCTAAAGGAAAAGATAGAAGTTCTCGAGTAGTATTTATTGGTCGTGATCTTGATAATATGAATCTTAAGGAAGGCTTTGATAATTGTAAATCAGCATGAACGCTGATCTAGAAACACTTCAAGAAACAAATAAAACTGAACTTGAAAGAAGAGGTTCAATTTTTAATATTGGAGCCCCAGCTACAGAAGCGGTTACAATTCGTGATCAAATAGCGGTAGGATTTGGAGACGGTACTGTAAGATTTTTTCAATCTGGATCTGATCCTAAAACTGTTAAAGCACATAAGGGTGTAGTGTTGAGTATGACAAATTATGAAGATCATGTGTTAACGGGAGGAGAAGATGGACGTTTTCTAAAAATATCACCTGATGGAAATATTGATGAAATTTTTAATTTTGGTTCAAAGTGGGTTGACTGTGTAGCTTCCCACAAAGATACCAAAGTTTGTTCATCAGGTAAAAATGTTTATATCTGGACAAAAAATAGAGATAAACCAAAAACTTTAGAGCATCAAAGTACAGTTGCTGGCTTAGCATTTGATAATAAAGGTAAACGCCTTGCAGTCTCAAGATATGGGGGAGTAACAGTGTGGAAACTAAATAATAATAAATGGACATCATCAAATTATACCTGGAAAGGATCTCATGGAACTGTAACTTTTAGCCCAGATACGAAATATATTGTTACAGCGATGCAAGAAAATCAAATTCACGGTTGGCGCATAAACGATAAAGCCGATTTAGCAATGAGGGGCTATCCATCAAAAATAAAAAGTTTTACTTGGGTTGGAGATACACCGTATTTGGTTACATCTGGATCCAGTGATGCAGTTTGTTGGCCATTCGATGGTAAAGAAGGACCAATGGGGAGAAAGCCAATTGTTGTTGCAAACGGTGGTAAAGAACTTGCTACATTTGTCAAAGCACTTAATGGAGAAAAAGCTGTTTTCACCGGTTTTACAGATGGCTCAGTTTTATTAGCAGAAATTGATGAAAGTAAAAAACCAATTATGATTAGAAGTTCAACAGGTTCGGAAGTTTCAACAATAGCGATATCTAGTGATAATTCACAAGTATTAATTGGTGATATGAAAGGTTCTATTCTTTTATCATCTTTATGGGCAGACAATTAAAGTAGAAAATATGTTTAATCGTAAAACTCAAAATGTTGAAAAAATAAGAAATCTCAAACAGTTAATTTCCAAGAAATATAAAATATCAGAAAATACGATAATAAGTATTGCTGAGCTCAGTTGTCATGAGCCTGATTGTCCACCAATCGAAACTGTAATTACTGCAAGAAATGAAGACGGATCAATGAAAAATTGGCGAGTTGCAAAATCAATAGAAGAAATAGAGGAGTCAGATATTAATAATCTAACAAACCACACCCATTAGATTATTAAATTTAGAATAAAAATGTCAAAAAAACAAAAAGAAATAATATTATCTGTTTGTCTCACATGTACCCTTAATAAAGATCAAAATAATAATAAACTTGCAGGAGAAAAACTTGCACAAAAATTAATTGATAAATTTAAAAATACAAAAAATGTAACTTTAAGAGGTGTAAATTGCATGAGTCATTGTAAACGTTCATGTATTGTATCCTTTACCGCAGAAAATTGTTTTACCTATGTGTTTGGAGATATAGATCCTGAAAATACTGCTTATATTGATTCAATAGAGGAACTGCTATTATCCTATAGCAAATCTGATGATGGTTTTTTGAGACGTAGACATAGACCTGAAATATATAGATCTAATATCGTTGGTAGATTTCCTCCAATAAATAGTAAGTCAGATATTATTATTAATTTAAAATAGTAAAATTTTAAAAAAATTAAATTATAATTATTTATTTCTGAATTTTGTTTAATTTAGAATGTATTATTAACAGCAATCTCCACCTTCACAAGTGCAACAACAGCTGCAGCTGCAACCACACTTTGGTGGGTTTGGATTTTGATTTTTCATAATAATACCTATATATTCTTTATAATAATTTAAAATACAAATGAGAAAAGCATTAGAAATTAAAGAGTGTATGAAGACTTTCGAGGGTGATGGAATACCTGTAACGAGAGCCTTCCCTGTTCCTGGAATGAGAGAAAATGATCCATTCCTTCTTTTTGATCATTTTGGCCCAATTAATTATGAGCCAGGAGGTGCAACTGGTGTACCAGCTCATCCTCATTGCGGATTTGAAGCAATTACGTATATGCTTGGTGGTGAAGTAGAACACAGAGACTCATTTGGTGGACAAGCAGAAATTGAAACTGGCGATGTACAATGGATGACAACTGGATCTGGTTTAATTCACTCTGAATTAGTAACTGAAAAATTTAAGAAGAGTGGCGGTATCATGCAAGGTTTACAAATCTGGGTTAACCTTCCACAAAAAAATAAAAAAGTGAGACCTTGGTATCAACATATTAAAAAAAATACTATCCCAACAATATCTGAAAATGAGAACATAGAAATTAAAGTTCTTGTGGGGGAAATAAATGGAACCAAATCCAAAGTTCAAACATATTCACCAGTATCAATATTTGATATTCAATTTTCAAAACCAGATATGACAAAGTTTAATGTCGATAAAGAGCAAAATCTTATGATCTATATTATCGATGGTCAGTTACAATTTAATGAGAAAGATAAAATCGCTAACAAAGGTGATATGATTTATTTCGATCAGTCAAGCGATGAGATTAAAATTACGTCAATATCAGAAAAGGGATCTTATCTAGTTTTGGCTGGAAAGCCACTCAAAGAACCCGTAGCACGTTATGGTCCTTTCGTGGCGAATTCTGAAGGAGAAATCAAGCAAGCAATGATGGACTATCAAGAAGGAAAGATGGGAAGCTTAGCTTAAGTTAATTGGCGTAACATTTCACCAGCTACTATTGCAACTGAACTACTAAGATTAATCGATCTAGGCCCTTTTATCATTGGTATTGTTAATCTTTCGTCGACGGAGCTATGGACGTAATTAGGTGCCCCCGCACTTTCTCTGCCAAATAAAATAATATCATTTGATTGAAATTTATAATCGAAATAACTTTTTTTACTTTTTGTTGTTAGAAGAACGAGTCGATATGAATTATCTTTTGACCACTCATAAAATTTTTCCCAACTTAAATGTTTTTTTAATTCTAGATAATCATAGTAATCCATTGATGCTCTTTTTAGTCTCTTATCATCAATCACAAAGCCAGCTGGCTCTATTATATCTACTGGTATTCCAAGACAGGCACCTAGTCTAAATATGTTTCCAGTATTTTGTGGTATATCAGGTTCAAAGAGTGCTATTCTCACAGTTTTTTATTATATTATTTTATTACTTGCGTCATGCTGGCACATATTTATAAAGTATTTTTTTGATTAATTAAGATATAAGAATTCATTATAAATGGCTAAAAAACCCAAAAATAAGAGAAGAGATTTCCTACAACTTAGCACTGTAACGCTTGGTGCTGTTGGAACAGCTGCTTTTATATGGCCTTTTCTAAAAAGTATGAGTCCAGCAGAAGACACATTAGCTGCAGGATCAACCGAAGTAGATATTAGTGCTATTGAAGAAGGTCAAAGTATAACAATAAAGTGGCGTGGAAAACCTGTTTTCATTAAAAAAAGAACAAAAGATGAGATTGATGCAGCTAAAATGGTTCAAGCCTCTGACTTAAGAGATCCACAAGATGATGCAGATAGAGTACAAAAAGAAGAATGGTTAGTTTTAGTGGGAGTATGTACACACTTAGGTTGTGTTCCACTTGGTCAGAAGGTTTCTGATATGAAAGGTGAGTACGATGGTTGGTACTGCCCATGTCATGGTTCACATTACGATACATCAGGTAGGATAAGAAAGGGACCAGCTCCAAAAAACTTGGACGTTCCGCCCTATACCTTTTTAAATGATAATACTATAAAGATAGGATAAGATGGATAAGAATAGAAAAATACATCAGTTTAAAAATCCTGTCCTTAATTGGATAGAGTTTCGTTTACCAATAATCTCTTACTTCAAAAAAGAATACGGTGATTATCCAATGCCTAAAAATTGTAATTATTTTTGGAGTTTTGGTGCATTAGCAACAATTACGCTTGTTACAATGATAGTAAGTGGAATTTTTCTTGCAATGAATTACACACCACATACTGATATGGCATTTGATAGTGTTGAAAGAATAATGCGAGACGTCAATTACGGTTGGTTAATGCGATACATCCATTCCAATGGTGCAGCCTTTTTCTTCATCATAGTTTACATTCATATAGTAAGAGCAATGTATTTTGGTTCTTACAAATATCCAAGAGAACTTAATTGGATCTTAGGTGTATTCATATTTTTATTAATGATGGCAACTTCTTTTCTTGGTTACACATTACCGTGGGGACAAATGTCTTATTGGGGAGCTACAGTTATAACAAATTTATTTAGTGCAATTCCATTTATTGGTGAGGGATTAAAGACATGGCTCCTTGGTGATTACAATGTTGGAAATGCTACTTTAAACCGTTTCTTTGCTCTTCATTATGTTTTACCATTTGTTATTTTTGGTGTTGTAGGATTACATGTTGCTGCAGTTCATGTCCATGGTTCAAATAATCCTGATGGGATTGATATTAAAACTAAAAATGACTCAGTAAACTTTTTTCCATATATGTTAATTAAAGATACAGTAGCTATGTGTGCTTTTGGTGTTGCTATTTCTGCAGTAATATTCTTCGGACCAAATCTTATGGCTGAAGTTGATAATTATATTCCAGCAGATCCACTTGTTACTCCAGCTCACATTGTTCCAAACTGGTATCTTGCACCTTTTTATGCAATTTTAAGAGCAGTACCTGATAAATTAGGAGGGGTTCTTCTAATGTTTGGTGCGATAGTAATTCTTTTTGTTCTACCTTGGCTTGATAGATCGAAAGTGAGAAGCTGTAATTATAGACCAATATATAAGTGGTTTATGATGGGCTTTTTTGTTAACTTCTTTGCATTAGGATACGTTGGTATGCTTCCTGCCGAAGGTTTATATCTTTTAATTGCTAGAGTAGGTTTACTTTACTACTTTGGTTTTTTCTTTATCATTACACCTTTTGTTGGTTGGATAGAGAAGCCAAGTAAGCTACCGCTCAGTATTAGTGATGTTTATGCTAAAAATATAGCTCCTAATATTGGTGGAGGAGAAAAAGGAATTCCTTCACCAGCAATGCAAAAAGATACAAATCTATAATGCGCCTATTACTTATTATTTTTTTATTATTCTCTTCAAATTTATTTGCTGCAGAAATGAGTACCGAAAAAATGCCAAAACATGATTGGTCTTTTAAAGGTGTAACGGGAACTTTTGATAGAGCTGCAATTCAAAGGGGCTATAAAGTTTATAGAGAAGTATGTGCAGGATGTCATTCAATGAAACTTCTGTATTACAGAGATCTTATTGATGTTGGTTTTTCCGAGGCTCAAGTAAAAGTAATTGCTTCTGAATATACTGTATTAGATGGTCCAAATGATGATGGTGAAATGTTTGAAAGACCGGCCAGACCAGCAGACAGATTTGTCAATCCATATACTAATGATAACGAGGCAAGAGCAAATAATAATGGAGCTTATCCTCCAGATTTGAGTGTAATTACAAAAGCTAGAAAATATGGGGTTGATTATATTTATAACCTTCTTCTAGGTTATGTTGAACCTCCAAAGGGAATGGAGGTTGGTAATGGAATGTGGTACAATAAATGGATGGCTGGAAATCAAATAGCTATGCCAGCACCTATAGCCGATGGAAGTGTAGATTATGATGATGGCACTGATAATAATGCAGAACAGTTATCGGCTGATGTAACACATTTTCTTCACTGGGCTGCTGAACCAGAAATGGAAGAAAGAAAAAATTTAGGAATTAAAGTAATTTTATTTTTTATTATACTTGGAACAATTGTTTATTTAGCAAAGAATAGACTCTGGCGTGACGTTACTTAGACATTAAATAAAAAGTTCATTACATCACCATCTTTAACGATATAATCTTTACCTTCTTGTCTAAGCTTTCCTGAATCTCTACTTCCAGCATCACCATTATTTTCTATATAGTCTTCATAAGAGACAGTCTCTGCTCTAATAAATCCTTTTTCAAAATCAGTGTGAATTTTTCCAGCAGCTTGTGGTGCAAGAGTTTCTTTTTTTATCGTCCATGATCTTGTTTCTTTTGGACCACATGTAAAATAGTTAATCAAATCTAAAAGTTCATATCCTGATTTTATAACTTTATTCAATGTTGTTTCATCTAAATTAAGTTCTTTTAGAAATTCAAGTTTTTCTCCCTCATTATCTAATTCCGCTATTTGTGCTTCTATTGATGCAGAGATTAAAACTACAGAATGATTATTTTTTTTGGCAAACTCGATAACATTTTTTGATAATTCGTTTCCATTATGAATAGACTCTTCATCTACATTACATACATACATTGTAGGCTTTAGACTAATTAAGTTAAGGCTATTTACAAATTCTATTTCGTTACTAGCAAACTCATTCATTTCTAAAACATTGTTATTATCTAGAGTCTTTAAGATTTTATTTATAATTTCAAATTGATTTTTTGATTCTTTATCGTTTGCTTTTAATTTTTTTTCTAAACTTGTTTTTTTATTATTTAAACTTTCAAGATCAGCCAACTGTAATTCCAAATTTACTGTTTCAATGTCATCTATTGGATCAATTTTAGATGATACATGGGTAATATTAGTATCTTCAAAACATCTAACAACATGAGCAATTGCATCAACTTCTCTTACATGTCCTAAAAATTTATTTCCTAACCCCTCACCCTGTGAGGCTCCTTTTACTAATCCTGCAATATCAACAAAATCCATAAAGGATGGAATAATTTTTTCACTTTTTCCAATTATTGCTAGTTTATCTAATCTATCATCAGGTACTGCAACTCTTCCTATATTTGGTTCAATAGTAGCAAATGGATAATTTGCTGCCTCTGCATTACTTGACTGCGTTAGAGCATTAAATAACGTTGATTTTCCAACATTAGGCAATCCAACTATTCCACATTTAAATCCCATATTAACTTTGTTCGCTTATTTTTGTTAAGAATAGAGGAATATCGGAAAATATTAATTCTATATTATTTACCATCTTGTCGATTTTTTTATTAATTATTTGCTCTTCTTTTTTTAAAAATTTATTTAAAACATAACTTGAAACCAGATCTTTATGTCCTGGATGATCAATTCCAATACGTATTCTAAAATAGTTTTCTCCTACATATTGGTCAATACTTTCTAATCCATTATGACCACCATTTCCTCCACCTTGCTTTATTTTTACTTTCGATAATTCTAAGTCAAGATCATCATGGATAACAAAAGTATTTTCTAACTTTATTTTATAAAAATTGACAATCTGAGAAACTGCTTTTCCAGATAAATTCATGAATGTAAGTGGTTTTAATACAAAAAGTTTTTGGTTATTAATTAAGCCTGAATACAATTCTTTTATTTTATCTTCTTTAATTTTATCTAAATTTAAATGAGAAATTATATTATCTGCTAAATGAAAACCAACATTATGTCTGGTATTTTTGTAACTTACACCTGGGTTCCCAAGTCCACAAATTAAAAACATATGATGGAATATAAAGTAAATTTATTTAGATTCTTTATTTTCTTCTTTTTTATCAGAAGTATCTTCTTTCTTTTCTTCTGATTTTTCTTCGGCACCTTCTGAGGCAGCTTCTTCTGAAGCTTCTTCAGTTTTTGTTTCGACTTCTACAGTTGGTGGAACTAAAGTAGCTATTACAAAATCTCTATCTGCTATAGTAGGAGCAACACCTTCTGGAAGTTTTATATTACTAATCTTAACAGCATCACCTATTTCACTTTCAATTAAATCAAACTCAAGTTTACTAGGAATATTATTTGCATTACATGTAAGTTCAATCAGTCTTCTAACTGTATTAAGTACACCACCTTTTTTTAGACCTGGACATTTATCTTGATTTAAAAATTCGATTGGAATCTCTACGTTAACTTTTGTATTTTCTTGAACTCTTAAAAAATCAAAATGAATAAGCTTATCGCTTACTGGATGATATTGTAGTTGCTTTGGAAGGATTTTTTCAACTTTCCCATTTACATCAATGTCAATAATTGTTGAATAAAATGAGCCACTATTCATAAGTTTCATTAAAATTTTATCTTCTAAAGCGATTTTAGTTGGTTCAGATCCTTTTCCATAAATTATACCAGGCACCATACCCTTGGTAAGAAGGCTATGAATTGAACCTGCTTCTTTGTTTCTATCTAATGCTTTATAATTTTCCATAATCTTAAAAATTAATCAAAAAGCGCAGAGACAGATGCGTCACTACTAATCCTTTTAATCGCCTCACCCATTAAAGGAGCAATACTAATATGTCTAATGTTTTTTGTATTTTTTACCTCTTTTGTTGGCTCAATAGTATCAGTCAAAACTAATTCTTTTATTGCAGAGTTTGATATTCTTTCTAACGCTTTACCTGATAATACTCCGTGTACAATGTAAGAGTAAATTTCTTTAGCTCCATTATTTTTAAGAGCTTCAGCTGCATTACATAAAGTACCTGCTGAGTCAGCAATATCATCAAGTAAAATACACGTTTTATTTTTAACATCTCCAATTATATTCATTACTTCTGACTCGCCTGCTTTTTCTCTTCTTTTGTCTGCTATAGCTAGACCAGCGTCTAATCTTTTTGCAAAAGCTCTGGCTCTTACAACACCTCCTACATCAGGAGATGCAACAACTATATCTTTGTTTCCTGCAAACTTTTCTTTAATATCCTTAAGAATAGGTGGGGCAGAAAAAATATTATCAAGAGGTATGTCAAAAAAGCCTTGAATTTGCCCTGCATGTAAATCCATTGTTAATACCCGGTGGGCTCCTGCTGATGTAACTAAGTTTGCAACTAATTTTGCGGTTATGGGTGTACGTGGTCCTGTTTTACGGTCTTGCCTAGCATATCCATAATAAGGAATTACTGCTGTAATTCTTTTTGCAGATCCTCTTCGTGCTGCATCAATTGTTATCAATAGTTCCATTAAATGATCGTTAGCAGGATGAGAGGTTGATTGAATTATAAAAACATCTTCACCTCTAATGTTTTCATTTATTTCTACAAAGATTTCTCTATCGTTAAAAGTTCTTAGAGACGCATCAGCTAATGGCGTTCCAATATGTTCTGAGATTTTTTCTGAAAGAGATTTACTGCTATTACAAGCGATGATTTTCATTAAACAGAATTCACTACTATATCAGATAGAAAATAGTTCAATAGAAATTAATCTTTTAAACAGATGATATTTATCATTCTTCCTTCTGAGCTACGATTTTGATGACTCATTCTCCTATGACTGAAAAAAATCTGATTGTTTTTATAGGTATCTTTTTTTATATTGAATATATTTGAAATTCTCTCCCTTTTTAATTGATAATTTATTAAACCACGTAAATTAAATAAATCTTTTGTATTGTTCTTTGGTTTAAAAAATTGAGAATATCGAATATTTTTTTTTATAAATTTAGATTTAAATTTTTTATCAACCTCATAATTTTTAAAGGCTATACAAGGGCCCACAATAGCAATTATATCTTTTCTATTAATTTTGCTGTTTTCAATTTTTTTTATACCTTCTTTAATTATATTTAATAAAGTTCCCCTCCAGCCTGAATGTAGGCAACAAATTATTCTTTTTTTATTATCAAACAAAAAAATAGGAGCACAATCTGCTGTTAAAACACCTAAAGCAATGTTTTTGCTCTTTGATATTAGTCCGTCTCCATAAAGTTTTTTATTAAAGTTATTATCATTTATAATATAAGTTTTATTTGAATGTATTTGATTTATTAGTTTAAGTTTTTTGTTATCAATATTTAAATTTTTTAGAGCAATTTTTATGTTTCTAGAAACATTAATTTTATTATCCTTATTACTTTTACTACAATTTAAAGAATGAAAATTTCCTTTAGAGGTTCCTCCTTTTGATGTAAAAAAACCACAAGTGACAATTTTACGAAATTTTTTTATATTATAGTAAATACTTTGATTCATAAATTTGAAACTATTAAAAATTTAAATAAATTTCCCATTTCATTATTATTAATTAATCTGTCTATTCCAATATTAATTTTATTTTTGTATCTGGATTTATTAAAAGTTTTTATTCTCTCTAAAATTCCAAATTTTAATAAAAATTCCCTTTGAGAAGTATATTCTTCAATTTTTAAATTATTTTGCTTAGCAATATTAATTAAATCTTCAAAATTTACATGACTTGAAATATCCTTTTCACCAATATTTTCTAATACATGAGAGAATTTATGATTTTGTATTGCCTGTAATGTAAAATTTTTATTATTATTTAAATATCCATAGTCTACAGTAAGAAAAATACCTCTATTTTTTTTTATAAATTTACAAATATTTTCAAAATATTTATTTCTTTCAAATGAAATTTCTAATAAATTATTTTTTTTATGAAAGTTTAATTGGGTAAGTAATTTTTTGTTATTTACTTGTTTATTTTCAAGATAAAAACTATTATTTTTTCTATTAAAATTAACATATTTCTCAAACCAGACATTTTTATAAGTAAACTGTCTTACTGGGAAGCAATCAAAAAACTCATTTGAGTATATAATTGAGGGTAAATGAGAATTAAAATTGATTTTTTTTTTCCATTTTATATTTTTTAATAATGTTTTGGTATTTTTCTTTTGTAACTTTATTAACTTTTGATTAATTTCAATAAATGAAATTTCTGATTTTTCTAAAAAGCCTGGTAATTTTGAAACACTATTTGCAATATCCATAAATAAAGTAGCTTTGCCTGGACCTAATTCTATTAAATTATATTTTGAATTTATTTTTGTTTTCCAAAAATAATATAGATACATGCCAACTATTTCTCCAAAAATTTGTGAAATTTCTGGAGCAGTTACAAAATCTTTTATTTTACCTATTGGATTTCTTTTACTATAATATCCATCTTTACTAAAAAGCGCTTTTTTTAAAAAAATATCTAAACGCATACCTCTTTTTTTTGTAATTATTTCAGACTTAATTATTTTTTCTACTTGCATGATATTGAATAATTATAAAGCCAATTATAAATACTGGAACACATAATAATTGACCCATTGAAATAAAATTAAATAATAATCCTATTTGTATGTCCGGCTCTCTTATAAATTCAATAATAAATCTAAAAAAAGAATAACAGCATAAAAAAAGACCACTTATGATGCCATGTTTTAAAAAATCTTTTGTTTTATAAAAAAATGTAATCAAAAAAATGAATAAAATTAAACCTTCAAACATTGCTTCATAAAGTTGAGAGGGGTGTCTGGGAATATCATCTATTGATGGATAAATAACTGATATATAAAAATCAGTTGGTTTTCCAATTAACTCAGTATTTATAAAGTTTGCGATTCTCCCAAAAAATATTCCAATTGGCGCGACAATTGAAACTAAATCAGAAAGATAAAAAAAATTTATCCTATTAATTTTAGAAAATAAGTAAATACTTACAATTATACCTATAAGACCACCATGAAACGACATTCCACCATTCCAAATCTCAATAATATAGAGAGGATTTGTAATAAATAAATTAAATTGATAAAATAAAACGTAACCTATTCTACCCCCAATGATAATACCTATAACAGCCCAAACAAAAAAATTATCTAAATGTTTTGGGTCTATAAAATTATTACTAAATTTATTTAGCCTTTTCATTATGACTAAACCAATAATTAATCCTAGTATATATGCTAAGCTGTACCATCGAATATCAACAAAACCGAATGATATAATCACTGGATCTATTGAAGGTTGAATAAAATTCATATAGTTATATTATTATTAAAAAAATGGTTAATAAAAACAAAATCTTATCAGATTTATCAAAATTTGCAGTAGACGCAATGAGCACATTTTCTGGAATAAAAGAGGAAATTGAGACAATAGTTTCTTTAAGAGTTAATAAAGTCATAAAAAAAATGAATTTAGTCAAAAAAGATGAATTTGAAGTATTAAAAAAAATGGTGCAAAAATTAATTGATGATAATGAAAATTTAAAAAAAACCCCAAAAAGAAGAGTTAAAAAGAAGAAAAAAACAACAATAAAAAGGTCTAATTCCAATAAGAAACGCAAAAAAACGAAGTAAATCCTTAATTATTCACATTTATTCTAGTTTTTTAATAAATAATCTTGCAAAACATCGTAAATTTTTAGTAATCCATATCTAGTACTTACTTTTTAAATATGTACTACATAATGTATGGAAAATGATAATATGTTATTAAATCCAATAGATATAGTTGAAGATGTAATTCATCAAAAAAAATGGAACTTTAGTAGAGCTGATGATCATGAACTTGTAGCCGAAATTTCTTCTCAATGGTGTGCTTACAGACTTTATTTTACATGGTCAGAAAATATCAATGCACTTAGTCTATCAATTACCTTTGATATTAGATTTCCTGAAATAAAACTAAATAAAGCCTATGAATTGCTTGGTTTAATTAATGAAAATTTATGGATAGGTCATTTTGATATAACAAGCAGAAACGGGATACCTGCATTTAGACATACAATTTTATCAAATACAGAAACAGAAGTTCTTCATAAAAAATTTGAAGATCTAGTTGATATAGGGATATATGAGTGTGAAAAGTTCTATCCTAGCTTTCAACAAGTTTTATTTGATGAAATAACCCCAAGAGAAGCAATTAAATTCTCAAACTTTGAAATAATTGGCAGAGCTTAAAATATATATTATTGTTAATATATATTTTAATATACATGAAAAAAATTTTACTTGTTGGATGTGGGCATATGGGAGAAGCTTTACTAACCTCGTGGCTCAAATCAAATAATTATTATGTAACTGTTATCGATCCAATTAAATACAATTATCTTAAAAACAATTATAAAAATAAGAAAATTCAAATCTTTAAATCTGTTTCTAAAATAGATAAACATTTTGATACAGATTTTATAATTTTTGCTGTCAAACCATTTGATTTAAAGAATGTATTAGATGAGTTTTCTGAAGTTGAATTTAAAAAAACATGTATCGTTATTAGTATAATTGCGGGTAAGAAAATCAAAGAGTTTAAAAATAGATTAAAAAAAATAAAATATTTTTTTAGAGTTATGCCTAATTTACCAGCTTCTATTGGAGAAAGTATGAATTGTATAACTGCAAATAAAAATATGAGTAAATTTAGGAAGAATCAGGTTCTGAAGATTTTTAATTATTCTGGAAGGTCTATATATTTGAAAGATGAAAATGAAATTGATATGGCTACGGCTATTTCAGGTAGTGGCCCTGGTTTTGTTTTCAATTTAATTGATGCAATGGAAAAAGCAGCAATTGGATTAGGTTTTAATACAAATATTGCTAGAACACTTGTTTTACAAACTTTTAAAGGATCAGTTAATTTAATACAAGAAAATAAAAAGTCTGCTAAAGATTTAGTTAAAAGTGTTGCCACTAAAGGAGGAACAACCGAAGCAGGTCTTAAAGTAATGAATAAAAAAAATTTACACAAATTATTTTTTCAATTGACCTCAGAGGCCTTTAAAAGAGCTAAAGATCAAAGTAAATAAAATGCAAAAAAATAAGATCTTAATTGCAAAAAAAACATTACAATTATTAGAAAATAATTCGTGGGAAAAAATTACTTTATTAAAAGTCTTGAAGGTAAGAGAAGATAGTTTTTTTAAAGATAAAAGGGATTTGCTAAAAAATTTAAATACATATTTTGATTTCTTACTTAAAAAAAACCTTTCTTCTTTAGAGGAGTCATCAAAAAAGGACATGTTATTTGAAGTTTTTATGGCAAGGCTCGATATTCTTAATGAATATAGAAAATCAATTAAAAAATTAATTAAATTTTTTTTAAAAAACCCTAATGAGTTATTTTTTATTACTCCATCATTCGTTGAGAGCATAGTTTTAATGTCAACTTTATCGAATATAAATATTGATGGATTAAAAGGATTACCTAAATTGAAAGTTATTTTTGCTTTATATATATTAACGATTTATTCTTGGACTAATGATGAAACTGAATCTCTAGAAAAAACTATGACAGCCCTTGATAAATATTTAAACAATTTAGATAAATATTTAAAAATATTCTAATGGAAGACAAAACTATACAATACCTCGATTTTAAAAAAGTAGATATTAGACTCGGAACAATTATTGAGGCAGAAGAATATAATCAGTTAAAAAAACCTTCAATAATACTTAAAATTAATTTTGGTGAAGGAATTGGTATAAAAAAAAGTTCAGCTCAACTAAGAAAAAATTATAATCCAAATCAATTAATAAACAAGCAAGTTATTGCCGTAGTTAATTTTGCACCAAAGCAAATTGGTAAAATTATTTCTGAAGTATTAGTTCTAGCTTTACCAGATGATAATAATGAGCCAATACTAGTTTTACCCTCTAAAAAATTATTGAATGGAGTTAGGCTATACTAAATTTATATTGGCAACAGAACAGATAATTTTAATCCACCTAATTGTGATTTTCCAAGCTTAATTTCTCCTCCATGAGATCTAATTATATCTCTAGTAATTGTTAATCCAAGACCACTCTCCCCTTTAAGTTTATTTCTTGAAGGATCAAGAGTAAAAAAAGGTTTAAAAACGTCCTCAAAACTCTCTTTTGGAATACCTGGTCCATTATCATTTATTTCTATGTTACATCCATCAGCATTAAGATAAATATTTATAATAATTTTATCTCCATATCTTTTTGAATTGTTAATTATATTTTGAAATGCTCTTTTTAATTGAATAGGTCTTCCAGAGGTTTGGATAGTATTTTTTTCATTTATTTGTATCTTATATTTACTCCTATCAAAATTTTTTGCACAGTCTTTTATTAAATCATTGATTACTATGTTTTCTATTGTTTCTGGAGATTCAGTTTTTACAAAACTTACATAACTATCTAGCATTGCAGTCATTTCATTAATATCAAGCTCTAACTCAGATTTTGCTTTTTTGTCTTTTATAAGTGATACTTGAAGCTTCATTCTGGTTAAAGGAGTTCTCAAGTCATGACTAACACCAGCTAACATATCTGTTCTTTGTTTTAAAAATCTATTAATTCTTGTTCTCATTTGATTAAAAGCCTGAGAAGTTTGTCTTATTTCATAAGCTCCCACACTTTTTAATTCTGGTGCATCTAATCCCCTTCCAAATGTTTCAGCAATTATGGCTAATCTCTTAAGAGGTTTTAATTGTTTGTTCATCAAAAAATAAGACAAGAATAGTAAAATTAATGAAGCAAAAATCATCCACAGTAAAAAAACAAATGCCGTTTGACTATATACTCTATCCTTATCTACATTGATTATTAATAATTTATTATTTAACTGTATTTTTATTAAAGCACCATTTTCTAAATTACTTAAATCATATACAAACGGTTTTTTTAGATTTGATAAAGATTGTTCAAGTCTTCTAGATAAAATGCCCCTGTTGAGATTTATTGATAGAGGATCAATTACTTCGCCATCTATAATCTTTATATCCATTTTAAAATCTTTGTTAGCAATCTCTAATGCATAATTTTCTAAATTTACATCAATCAACTTTACTAGCACATTAATATCTGCCACAACTGATTCAGTTAATCTTTTAGATATTATACTCCAAGATGTTTGATAAAAAACTAATGAAGTTAATAGAACTAATATGATAATAGGTACAAATATTATTATTATTGAACGACCAATTAAAGTAGATGGTATAAATTTTTTAATCATTAAATTTCATCACAAATTAATTTATATCCCTTACCTCTAATTGTTTTAACAAATTGAGGTTGTTTTGCATTTTTTTCTAATTTTTGTCTCAATCTAGTTATTCGTACATCTACTTTACGTAACTCAGATTCATCAAATTCTTGATCTGCTAATTCTTCTCTCAAAACAATATCATTTCTTTTGTAAATTAATTTTAATAATAAATTATTTTCACCTTCAGTAAGATAAACAGTTTTATTATTTATTTTTAACTCTAATGAATTCATATCAAATATAAATTCACCAAATGATATTTTTAAATCTTTTTTTGACTTATTATTATATAAATTCAAAAGTTTTTTTATTCTTAAATAGAGTTCCTCAGGTTCAAACGGTTTAGCTAAATAATCATCTGCTCCAATCTTTAGTCCATCAATTTTATTTTGGTCTTCACTCATCGCTGTTAACATAATGATTGGAGAATTTGACTTTTCTTTTATGAATTCAACTAAATCAATACCGTCTCCAGATGGCATCATCCTATCTAAAATAACCAAATCAAATATAATAAGGGAAATTATTTCTTTTGCCTCTAAAAAATCTTCAGAGCTATAGACTTCAAATTTTTTTTCCGTCAAATAATCTTTTAAAAGTTCTCTCAATCTTTTATCATCATCAACGATGAGTATACTTTTTTTCATATTCTTAGTTTATTTCATCAAATTTTTTTTGATTGTCATGATCTATCATTTCAAACAATACTTTTTTAAAACCATTTATATCAATTTCTTCAAATTTTTTTATAACATTATAAATTTTAGCTATTTGTATATCAGATAATTTTTTTTCTAAATCCTGCCCTTTTTTTGAAAGTGAGAGTTTTTTTGTTCTTTTATCTTCACCTGTAGACAAAATTATATATTTTTCTTTAACTAACTGATTTAATACTCTAGACAGACTTTGTTTTGTGATTTTTAATATTGAAAGAAGTTCTTTTATCGTCAAATTATTCTTTTTCCCAACAAAGTAAATTACCCTATGGTGAGCCCTTCCAAAATTTAGTTTTTCAAGTATTTTATCAGGCCCAGAAGTAAAATCTCTGTAAGAAAAGAACATTAATTCTATTATTTTCCTAATTTCCTTTTCATTTAGGAATAATGGAGTTAACAAATTATTTAGGTCAGCCATATTGACTTAATTATGCATCACTGATAGTCAATTGTCATTTAAAAAATAAATATATTTTATTTATGTTGAAATCGTTTGAAAATAGAGAAGGTTGGATCTGGTATGATGGGGACTTTGTAGATTGGAGCAAAGCTAAAACTCATGTGATATCGCAAGGCTTACACTATGCAAGTGCAGTTTTTGAAGGTGAAAGAGCATACAATGGTAAAATTTTCAAAAGTGAGGAACATACTAAGAGATTTTTTAAATCAGCTGAAACAGTAGGAATCAAAATACCATACACTGAAGGTGAGATTAATAAAGCTAAAGATGAGCTTATCAAGAAAATGAAATATCAAGATTGTTACGTAAGACCATTTGCTTGGAGAGGAAGTAATTTAATGGGTTTATCAACAAAAAGTTCAAACGTTCATGTTTCAATTGCTGTCTGGGATGACTGGACTACATATTATAATTTTGAGGACATGAAAGAAGGACTAAGTTTAATAACTTCACCATGGAAAAGACCTCCTCCAGACTCAATACCATTCGAAGCTAAAGCTTCTGGCCCATATTTAATCTGTACACTTTCAAAATCATTTGCTGAAGAAAAAGGATACAATGAAGCTTTAATGCTAGATTACAGAGGTTATATTGCTGAGGCAACAAGCTCAAATATTTTTTTAGTTAAAGATAAGGAAATTCACACTCCAATACCTGATTGTTTCTTAAATGGCATTACACGTCAAACAGTTATTAAAATGGTTAAGGATAAAGGTTTTGATTTAATTGAACGATATATAAAACCACATGAATTAAAGGATTTTGATGAAGTTTTTTTAACTGGGACTGCAGCAGAAATAACTCCTGTAAAATCAATTGATTCTCAAAAATTTAAAACAGGTGAGAAATCAATAACCTTTCAATTTATGAAAGATTATAGAAGTTTAGTAACAAATTCTAATTAGTATTTTCTAGCCAGTCGGATCCTTTAAAATAAATTTCTTTTTTCCAAAACGGAACGTCTTTTTTAAGATAATCCATAATAAACTTACATGCCTCAAAACTATTGTTCCTATGTTCTGAAAAACAAACAACTAAAACTATTCTATCGTTTACATCTAACCTGCCGTATCTATGAACAATTAAACAGTCTACTAAATCAAATTTTTTAATAGCATTATCTTTAATTTTAGATAATTCTTTAATTGCCATCTTCTCATAGACCTCTAACTCAATATATTTAACATCTTTTTTATTATTTATATCTCTTACAAATCCAATAAACGAAATCACTGCACCAACATTTGAATACTTATCTTTTAATAATTTAATTTCTTGCTCTATATTAAAATCTTTTTTTTGAATTTTAATCATCAACCCCCACTAACAGGAGGGAATATTGCTATTTCATCATTAGAATTTAAATTTTGATTTTCAAAAGTATATTCTAAATTAATTGCAAATCTTAGTACATCTTGATCTAAATGTTTTTCTAAATCTGGATAATTTTTTTTCAGTACAATTTTTAATTCTTCGATATTTTTTGGATGGTTTCTGGCAATTATTTCAAATTCTTTATTTGTAATATCTTTTATCCAAGCAAAATATTTAATTTTCATTTTAGAAATGTTTTATTGAAGCTTTTACATAATCGTAGGCAGTGTATAGAGTTAATAAACCTGCAATCCATAAAAATACTTTACCAAAATACACTATCATATAAGCATTATAAATAGCCTCAGACAATATTAATAACGCTAAAGCACATAATTGTAATAAAGTTTTTTAATTTTGCAATTCTTGAAACAGGTACACTTATTTTAATTCCAGCTAAATATTCCCGTAATCCTGATACTGTAATCTCTCTTAATAAAATTATGAGCGCAGGTATGGTATCCCAGTCTGCTATTACACCTTTAGATGTTAAAATCAGCAGAACTGCAGCCACTAATAATTTATCAGCTATTGGATCTAAAAAGGTTCCAAAATTAGTAACTTCATCTCTTATTCTTGCTAAATAACCATCAAAATAATCAGTTATGCTTGCTAAACAAAATAAAACAAAAGCTGTCCATCCAAAAATTGGACTTTTTAAATAAATACAAATTACAATTATTGGAATTACTACTATTCTTGTTATTGTTAGAAAATTAGATAAGTTCATTATAATTTTAGTTTTAAATTATGTATTTTTTAAACGCTATGAAAATATTCATAAATTTTTTCTAATATATTATCTGGTATTGATTTGATTTTTTTAAGCTCCTCTAAACTAGCTAATTTGAGACTTTCAATAGATCCAAAATGTTTCTTTAATATCTTTTTTCTTTCTGGTCCTATTCCTTTTAAATCATCGTAAACAGACTTTATACTCATTTTAGATCTTTTGTTTCTATGAGTTGTAATAGCAAATCTATGAACCTCATCTCTGATATTTTGCAAAAAATGAAGTAGAGTATTATTTTCACTCAATCTATAAGTAAATTTATTGTGAATTAGGATTTCCTTTCCAGAATCTCTTTCAACACCTTTTGCCATTGCTATTATTGGAATGTCAATCTTAAGATTACTCAGCACATCTAGTGCAGAATTGTATTGTCCTTTACCTCCATCAATTAATAATAGGTCAGGTAAATCAAAATCTGTTTTAAATTGAATATTTTTAAAACGTCTTATTAAAATTTCTTTCATCATATAATAATCATCAACTTTATTTTTATTTTCTTCCATATTAAATTTAATATTAAATTTTCTATAATTTGATTTCATGAAACCATTATTATTGTAAGCAACCATAACACCAACAGGGTATTTGCCAAAAGTATGACTATTATCATAGGCTTCAATTTTATTGATATCTTTATCAATTTTGAATAATTTTTTTATTTCGTAAGTAAAACTATCAAATGATTTTAATTTGTTTAATTTTAATTCAAGATTAATACTCGAATTTTTTTCTGCAAATTTTAATAAATTTTTTTTTGGACCTTTCAAAGGTTTTAAAATTTTAATATTTTCAAAATTTTTACCTAAATAACTTAATCGATCAACTTTGTTTATATTTATATTAGTAATTATTATTTTAGGAATTTCTTTTTCAGCATAAAAAATATTTAAAAAACCAAGCATTATTTCATTCTCATCTGATAATTTATCATGATCAGGATAAAATGCTTTTCCTCCATATGAAGTATTGTTCCGAAAAAAACTTCCATAAATACAGCTTCTCCCATCTTTTGTACTTATTGCAAAAATATCAGCATCTTTAAAATCTTTTATTTTTATAGAATTATTTTGGGCAATGTGTTCTAGTGCTTTTATTCTATCTCTTAAAGAAGCTGCTAGCTCAAAATTTTTTTCTTTTGATGCTTTGTACATTTGATTAGAAAAATTTTTATGCACTTTTTTTGAGTTGCCACTACTTAAAAAATCATCAGCTGCTTCTATTAGTTTAGCATAAGCAACTTTGGATATTTTTTGACCACATGGTCCAGAGCAACGTTTCAAATAATAGTTAAAACATAATTTATTTCCTGCTGATACTTCCTTATCTGTACAAGATCTGATCAAAAATATTCTTTGTATTGTATTTATTGTTCTATTAACTGCATCAGGACTTGCAAATGGACCATAGTATCTTCCTGGTTTATTTTTTGCACCTCTGTGTTTTTCTATCCTTGGAAAATCATGTTCTGAAGAAATAAAAATATATGGAAATGACTTATCATCTCTTAATAAAACATTAAATCTTGGTTTATGTTTTTTAATTAGATTGCACTCTAAAATTATAGCCTCTAACTCAGTATTAGTGACAAAAAAACTCATTGAGTTTGTAAGACAAACCATTCGTTGAATTCTTCTTGTGAGATTATTAAGAGACAAATAGTTTTTAACTCTATTAGATAAATTTTTTGCTTTACCTATATATAATATATTACCTTTATCATCCTCCATTTGGTATACTCCAGGTTGATTTGGTAATGTTTTAGAGGTTGCCTTTATAATTTCTAGTCCTTGAAGCGTCATTTTAACATTCGTAAATATATTAATAATTATCTAATTATAAATTTATATAATAAAGTATTAACTAAAATTAAATTATTATAGTTCATTTATGTGTTAATTTAATGTAGGGATAATTAAATATTTTGACGGAGCAAATATGGCTAAAATGACAACTGAAGAGGCTTTTGTAAAAGTTTTACAAAAACATGGGATACAACATGCTTTTGGTATTATTGGGTCAGCATTTATGCCTATATCCGACCTATTTCCAAAAGCTGGAATTACCTTTTGGGATGTTGCTCATGAATCAAATGGTGGCATTATGGCTGATGGCTATACTAGGTCAACCGGAAAAATTGCCATGTGTATTGCACAAAATGGTCCAGGTATTACTGGATTAGTTACTCCAATTAAAACAGCATATTGGAATCATACTCCAATGTTACTTGTAACTCCACAAGCTGCAAACAAAACAATGGGTCAAGGTGGATTTCAAGAAGTTGAACAAATGAATTTGTTTAAAGATATGGTTTGTTATCAAGAAGAAGTAAGAGATCCTTCTAGAGTAGCTGAAGTATTAAATCGTGTTATATCTAAAGCTATAAAAGGTTCTGCACCAGCACAATTAAATATTCCAAGAGATTTTTGGACACAAGTAGTTGATATAGAATTACCAGCAATTATAAACTTTGAAAGACCTTCAGGAGGATCAGAAGCAATTAATAAAGCTGCAGAATTATTATCTAATGCAAAATTCCCAGTTATTTTATCAGGTGCAGGTGTAATTTTAGCAGACGCAATAGACGATTGCAAAAAATTAGCTGAAAAACTAAGTGCCCCAGTCGCTTGTGGTTATCAACACAACGATAGTTTTCCAGGAAAACATCAATTAGCTGTTGGACCTCTAGGTTACAATGGATCAAAAGCAGCAATGCAAATTATTTCGAAAGCTGATGTGGTTCTCGCACTTGGTACAAGGCTTAATCCCTTTTCTACTCTCCCTGGATATGGTATTGATTATTGGCCAAAAGATGCTGATATAATTCAAGTTGACATAAACTCAGATAGAATTGGTTTAACAAAAAGAATTAGCGTTGGTATTTGTGGTGATGCAAAACTCGTTGCTAAACAGATTTTGGATAATCTATCTTCAACTGCTGGAGATCATAATAGAAAACAACGAGAAGAATTAATTCATCAGACAAAATCATCATGGCTGCAAACTCTTACTGGTCTTGATCATGAAGAAGATGATCCTGGAACATCTTGGAACAAGGACTCAAGAGAGAGAGAACCTGAAAAAATGTCTCCAAGAATGGCATGGAGAGCAATTCAAGCAGGATTGCCAGAAGATGCAATTATTTCTAGTGACATTGGTAACAATTGCGCAATTGGAAATGCTTACCCTACTTTTGAGAATGGAAGAAAGTATTTAGCTCCTGGTTTGTTTGGCCCTTGTGGTTATGGCTTTCCCTCTGTTATTGGCGCTAAAATTGGCTGCCCTAAAACACCAGTAGTAGGTTTTGCTGGTGATGGAGCTTTCGGGATTAGTATGAGTGAAATGACCTCTTGCAATAGGGAAGGATGGCCAAATATAACAATGATTATTTTTAGAAATTATCAGTGGGGAGCAGAAAAAAGAAATACCACACTTTGGTACAATAATAATTTTATTGGGACTGAACTTGATCCTAAATTAAGCTATGCAAAAATTGCTGATGCCTGTGGTTTTAAAGGTATTAAAGTTAATACCCAAGAAGAATTGACTGAAGCTCTAAAACTTTCTTGTAAAGAACAAATGGAAGGCATAACGACATTTATAGAAGTTATGCTTAATCAAGAACTTGGAGAACCATTTAGAAGAGATGCTATGAAAGCCCCTGTTGAAATTGCAGGTATAGATCCTAAAGATACGGTTATTCAGTAATATATTTAGTGGATCTTTTTTATTTAATTGCTGGACTAGTTATATTAGTTACTGGTGCTGAAATTGTTATTAGAGGCTCAGTAAGTTTAGGAAAAAAATTAAATATTTCCCTTTTTGCAATTGGTGTTGTTATAGTAGCAGGAGGCACCTCTCTTCCTGAATTAGCAAGTAGTATTAATGCTGTAGTTACTAATCACGCGGATCTTGCACTTGGTGCAGTTCTAGGGAGCAATATTGCAAATTTAATTTTAGTTATGGCAGCAACAACAATTATTTTCCCAATTACAAACATCAATAAAAACCAAATTAACCAAGCTTGGATTAATATAGTATTAGGAATATTTCTAATTTTTATGAGTTATTTTTATTTTAATTTTATATTTGGAATAATATCCATAATTTTACTGGCATTAATAATGTATCTTCAGATAAGTAGAGGATCGTTGATGATAGATGAAATTAATAAAGGCGATTACTCAGCATTAATTTCAATTATTTTAATTATAATTGGTGTAGTATTTTTAATTTATGGATCAGAACTTTTTGTAAGTTCAGCAATAAATTTTGCAAATAAATTCAATATTTCAGAAGCTGTAATTGGATTATCATTAATTGCCTTTGGAACATCTCTTCCCGAATTAGTAGTAGGCATTATGTCTGCAATAAAAAGAAAAGTTGATTTTGCTCTTGGTAACATTTTAGGTTCAAATATCTATAATGTGTTAGGTGTTTTAGGAATTAGTTCTTTCTTTAATAAATTTACAATGCCTGACGTTTTAGTATCACAGGATTTATTATTTATGCTTTTTATAACCTTTATTGTGCTTATATTTATGTACTTATTTAAAAAACTAGGAAGAACTTTTGGTATTTTAGGTTTATCTTTCTATTTTAGTTATATTTATTTTATTTTTATTTAGTTACTATGGATTTAAATAAGCCAAATACTATTTTGGAGATATTAAATATTGCTATAGAAGCAGGTAAAGAAATTTTAAAAGTTTATAATAAAAATATTATTGTAAAGTCTAAAGAAGATAACTCACCTTTAACAATTGCTGATATTAATTCAAATAACATTATAATTAATAAATTAAAAAATGTTGATACAAGTATTCCAATTTTAAGTGAAGAAAGTTTAGTAAATTGGAGTGAAAGAAAAAGCTGGAAAAAATATTGGTTAATAGATCCTCTTGATGGAACAAAAGAATTTATAAATAGAAATGGTGAGTTTACAGTCAATATTGCTCTTATAGAAAAAAATTATCCTATCTTTGGAGTAATTTATGCACCAGCAAAATCTCTTCTCTATTATGCAATTAAAAATAATGGTGCTTTTAAAACTAATACTAGCTTAAAAATTAACAATTTTGATCAATTTAAAATTATTAAAAGTAACAAGAAGCAAAGTGATCCTATTAAGGTTATAGGTAGTCGATCACATTCAAATATTGAATTTACAAATTGGCTAAAAAAAAATTTAAATAACTATGAATTAATTAAAGCCGGTAGTTCATTAAAATTTTGTCTTATTGCTGAAGGAGATGCAGATATTTATCCAAGGTTAGGACCAACATCAGAATGGGACATTGCAGCAGGACATATTATTTTGGAGGAAGCAGGAGGATCAATTAGTAATCTAGATAAAAATAAAATACTATACAACACAAAAGAAAGTGTTATTAACCCTTATTTTATTGCAAAAAATTAACTCATAATACAAAAATGAAAATACTTATTTGTGGACTTCCTGGTTCTGGAAAAACATGGCTTGCAGAGAGACTTATAAAAGTTATTGAAAATTGTGCTTGGTATAATGCAGATATAGTAAGAAAATCTGCTAATGATTGGGATTTTTCAATGGAAGGGCGTATTAGACAAGCAAACAGAATGAAAACTTTTGCAGATTTTGAAAAACAAAATGGTCGATGGGTAATATGTGATTTTGTTGCTCCTACTGAAAAAGCAAGAGAAGCATTTAATCCTGACTTTGTCATTTGGTTAGACACAATAAAAGAAGGTAGATTTGAAGATACTAATAAAATGTTCGAGCAACCAAGTAAAACAGATATTAAAATAACAAATTTTTTATCTGATAAAGAAATAGAAAATTTAGCAAAGGAGATTAATAATGTTTGATTGGAAAAAACCAACAGTACAAATGTTAGGAAGATGGCAACCTTGGCATGATGGTCATACGGAATTATTTAAGAGAGCACTCAGCAAAACTGGTCAAGTTTGTATTATGTATAGAGATGTGGGAGGAGTAGATGCAGGCGTAGAAGGTCAGGCTGATAATCCATTTCAATTTGAAGAAGTAAAAAATAAAATCAATGAAGGCTTAAGTAAGCATGGTTATTCTGAAGGAAATGAATATGTAGTTGTTAAGGTTCCTAACATTATAGATATATCCTATGGTAGAGGTGTTGGGTATTCTTTCACAGAACATGATTTAGGTAAAGAAATACATGATATATCTGCAACTAAAATAAGAAATGAAATGAGAATTAAAGGAGAATTAAAATAATTTAAATTTTTTCTCCAGCTGGTTTACCGTAGGCCACATTTTTTTTTCCATAACGTCTAACCCTGACATTGCATTGTTCTGCATGACCAATAAAACCCTCTAGGTGAGAGAGTCTTGAACCATATTCTCCAATTAGTGTTGCTGCTTCATCAGTTACAATCTTTTGATAGGTATGAGTTTTAATAAACTTACCTACCCATAATCCTCCAGTATATCGACCTGCTTTTTTTGTAGGAAGAGTATGATTAGTCCCAATAACTTTATCACCATTTGCAACGTTAGTCCTAGGTCCTAAAAACAACGCACCATAAGAAGTCATTTTTTCTAAAAACCAATCATCTCGATCTGTCATTACTTGAACATGCTCTGAAGCGATCTCATTTGCTTTTATGAGCATTTCATCATAATTTTCGCATAGAATTATTTCTCCATAGTCTCGCCAACTTGCACTTGCGGTATCTTTTGTAGGAAGTATTTTTAATAATCTATCAATTTCAATTAATGTATCTTCAGCGAGTTTTTTTGAATTAGTTATCATTACTGCTGGTGAATTATAACCATGTTCTGCTTGTCCTAATAAATCAGTTGCACAAATTTCTCCGTCAACAGTATCGTCTGCAATCACCATTGTTTCAGTAGGGCCTGCAAATAAATCTATACCTACCTTTCCATACAGCTGTCGTTTTGCTTCAGCAACAAAGGCATTTCCAGGACCAACGAGCATATCAACTGGCTTAATTGTTTCTGTTCCTATTGCCATTGCCCCAACTCCTTGCATACCTCCTAAAACAAAAATTTCATGTGCACCACCCATTTTCATTGCTGTAATAACAGCTGGATTTGGTTTACCCTGAAAAGGTGGTGTAGTTGCTACTATTCTTGGCACTCCAGCAACTGATGCAGTAACAACTGACATATGTGCTGAAGCTACCATGGGAAATTTTCCAGCAGGTACATAACAGCCCACAGCTTGCACAGGGATATTTTTATGTCCAAGAATTACTCCTGGATGTGTTTCAACCTCCAGTTCATTTAAAGTTTTAAGCTGAGCTTCAGCAAAAGATCTAACTTGTTTTTGAGCAAATTTTATATCTTCTTTGTCCTCATTAGATACTTCATCCATTAAGTCAGTAATTTGATTTTCACTTAATTTAAAGCTTGGGGGAGAATAATTATCAAATTTTTTAGACAATTCTCTAATATATTTATCACCTTCATCTTCAATTTTACTAAGTGTCTCTTCAACAATTTTTTTTACTTTTTCATTATCTTCTATTCGTTGTTTCTCATCTATTCCCTTTTTGATATATTCTATAGCCATAACTATTTTTTATGAATTAATTTGAATATATCAATCCCTATTTGATTTAAAATGTGAGCAATATCAATTGGTACCCAATTTTCCCTAATCAAACCTTCATGATGTAAATAAAAGTCCATAACTCTCATTGTTACTTTTTTATTTGTTGCTTTATACCCAAGCCATTCATTTGATCCATGTACACATTCAATACTGTGCCAACCACCTGTCATAGAATAATTTCCATCACCAATTTCAATATAGTGTCCAATTTTCCAATAATCTCTCTCTTTAAATGTTAATCGAAAAGGAAGTTGATGATGATCAACAAACCCTTTTAGCCCTCTTGCTGTTCCTATGCCTGATGGTCCGTACCACATCATTTTGGGATGCCAGTAATTTTTTTGAGGATGATTGATTAATTTTTCTCTGATTTCATTTATATTTAGTTCAGGCTCTGTTTCGGGTTTGATATTGAGGCTTCGTTGCATAGTCAAATCTTGGTTGAGGGATCTTAACGATAAATCATTATCCAAATTCTCATTATTTTCACCATCTCCAGTTATGGGACTTGGCCACATACCCTCTGAACCAAGTGATTTATTTATTGGCCAGTGTCCAGCTTGGCGAATAAAATCAACAGTATCAATTAGTGTATAAGATTTAATTATTTTATTATTTGTTATTTGATGAGCTTCACATGTTCTCAAAAATATCGTTTTGTTTGTTGGTGGAATGCCTAGCCACTCATTTACAAATGTACCAGTAAGATGGCTAATAAATGAAACAAAAACCTTGTCTCTAAATGCTCCACCTATAACAAGATTGTTTCTTCTTTCTAAGTCAGGCAATGCATTTTTAATTGGTCTCCATAATTTATTTTTTACATCATCAATTCCCTTAATTTCATTTATTGGATGAAAGGCATTTAATTCTACTTCTTCATGATAAGTTAATTTTAAATATTCATCTAAATCATCTATTGGACACTCAGCAATTTTATTAAATAAATTTTTAAAATTTTTTTTATTCTCAATATTTTTTTTTGGATTTAAATCTACGTGTATAAAATTTGACCTATCTTTTTCACCAGTATCAAAAGTTTTAATTTCATTTGTCATATCGATTTATTAACAGTAAAAATAAATAATAATTGATTTATTCATTAATTTGAATAATATTCAAAAAAAATGAATAAAATATCACAATAATATGTCAATGAATATTACATCAAGATTAGCAAAATTTGATGAACTTATACCAAGTAACATACCTTTTGTTGAGGGTAAATTAAAAGGCCATCAAGACAGAAAAAATTATTCAGTTATAGGGCCTGGAGTAAGTGAAGATGCAAAACAAAATGTCAAAATAGCTGAAGAACATGGTTTTAATATCGGTGCTGTAAGTGCCGCACCTATGAATGGATCTGGATTACATAGTCATACAACAGCTGAAGTTTTTATTATTCATTCTGGTGCATGGCGTTTCTATTGGGGGGTTGACGGTAATGAAGGTGAAGTGATTTTAAAGAAAGGTGATATAGCTTCTTTTCCTACAAATATGTTCAGAGGTTTTCAAAATGTAAGTGATGAAGAAGCTTTAATGTTTGTAGTATTAGGTGAAAATGATCCTGGTGTAATCACTTGGACACCAAAACTTTTAAAAGATGCAAAAGAATCTGGTATGGTTTTAATGGATGATAATTCTTTAATTGATACAGAGAAACAAAAAATAACAGATGAAACTAAAGTTATTCAACCATTAAAAGATCATGAATTAGAAAGTTTCGACCATTATTCTTCAGAAGATATTGAAAAGTTTGTTATTCGATTTGATAAAAAAGATAAATATTTTGTTGATGATGAACACTACAAATCAAATAAAATTATCAACTATCTTGATCATTTTAATATTCACAACAAATCATTTGAACCGAAGATACCTCATACAACAGGTTTTAGCCTTTCACTACTCAATGGAAAAAATGCACATATACATGAATATGCACTAGAGAAATCAGAAGTTTATCATTGCTTATCTGGTAAATGGGAAATTGAGTGTGATGGAAACACACTTGTAATCAACGAGAAAGATACATTTTCTGTTCCAAAAAACTCATTACGCTCCGTTAGACAGATAAGTAATGATGAGGGGAATTTATTTATAATACGTCAAACTAATTAAATATTATTTTACTATGAAAGGTTTTGATAAACAGTTTAAAGACTTACCTGACTATATTTTAAAAATTACATATCAGATTTGGGAAAACAATGATGTTGAAGCAATAAGACAGTATTATGCTGATACCCCAAATGTAAGTCTTCCAACACCTACAAGATCTCCATCTGGAGTAATTTATGGTGCAGATCCAGTAATACAAAGTACATATGCTAGTAAAAAACTATTCCCCGATAGAACACTTTTAGGTGAAGATATAATTTGGACAGGCAATGATGATGAGGGATATTTTTCATCACACCGTATTTTATCAACTTCAACTCATTCTGTTGATGGTATGTACGGGAAAGCGACAGGAAAAAAACTTTATTACCGAACCATTGCTGACTGTGCATGTATGAATAATCAGGTTTATGATGAGTGGCTTGTAAGAGATCAAGGAGCAATCGTGAGACAAATTGGAATAGATCCGAAAAAATTTGCTAGCAATCTCATTAAAGATGAAGGTGGTCCTGAAAAAACTAGCAAACCTTTTGATGAAAATACACCTGTAGAATCGATTTATAAATCTCCGATATTAGCTTCTGGTAATATTGGAGAGCTATATGCAAATATATTAACCTCCATCATGAACATTAACT
The DNA here is from genome assembly GCA_902593125.1 of uncultured Alphaproteobacteria bacterium. Lineage (GTDB taxonomy): Bacteria > Pseudomonadota > Alphaproteobacteria > HIMB59 > CACPNW01. The sequence continues at coordinate 40,978 of CACJGU010000006.1, read as the reverse complement.
TAGAGAAAACAATAAATGATAGTTATGATAGAGCTATACAACAATTTCAACCAGGAGGGAAAACTAGCCATGGAAGAGATGAGGCAATAAAATTTTGGAAAGAATTAAGAGATGCTTTCCCCAATGGATTATTTTCAGTAGAGCACATTGCTTTTACTGAAGAAAAACATGAACCTAAAAAAGCTTCAGTACGATGGTCTATAGTAGGAAAACATGAAGGAGATGGTTTATTTGGAAGAGCTACTAATGCAAAAATTTATATAATGGGTATCAATCATGTTGAATATGGAGAAAGAGGTATCAAAAATGAATGGGTTCTCTATGATGAAACTATGATCTGGAAACAGATATTATTAAAAACGGGTTAATTTAATGTCTAATATTTTGACAACACATGTTGGAAGTCTTCCGAGGTCAAAAGAACTTTCAGAATTTTTATTTGCTAAAGATAAAGGTGAAAAATTCAGTAAAAGTAGTTTTGATGAAGTGTTAAAAAATAATGTCGAAAGTGTTGTGAAGAAACAACTTAATGTTGGAATTGACTTTGTCAGTGATGGGGAGATGAGTAAAATTAGTTATGCTACTTATATTAAAGACAGAATAGAGGGGTTCTCAGGTGAAAGTGAAAGAAGAGCACCCGCTGACCTTGATGATTTTCCTGAATATAAAGAAAAGATTGCTAAAAGTGGTGGCACACCAACTTATACCAGACCATGTTGTACAAACGAATTAAAAGTAAAAGATGAAACGTCTCTTATAAAAGATATTAATAATTTTAAAAATTCACTTGATAAACTAAATCATCGACATGCATTTATGAATTCAGCTTCACCTGGAGTCATAAATGTTTTTATGCCAAATAAGTTTTATAGTAGTGAAGATGAATATTTGGATAAATTATCTAATATTATGGCTAAAGAATATGAAGTTATAACAAAATCAGATATCCAAGTTCAGCTAGATTGCCCCGACCTTGCTTTAGCAAGACACATGAATTTTAAAAATTTATCTGAGGATGAATTTATTAAACGTGCAGAACTACAAATTGAATGCCTCAACTCAGCATTATCCAATGTTAATATTGAACAAACTAGAATGCATATATGTTGGGGAAATTATGAAGGGCCACATACACACGATATTGCTTTAGAGAAAATATTACCTATAATTTTGAAATCAAAGATAAAATACTTTCTAATTGAATCTTCTAATCCTAGACACGCTCATGAATGGAAAGTTTTTCAAGATATAAAGTTACCAAAAGATAAAGTCCTAGTACCTGGCGTAATCGACTCAACCTCTAATTTTGTTGAACATCCAGAAGTTGTTGCAGATAGATTAATTCAGTTTTCTACAGTAATTCCGAAAGATCAATTAATGGCAGGGACAGATTGTGGTTTTAGTACATTTGCTGGCTTTGGAAAAATTGATGAAAAAATTTGTTATGAAAAGCTTCATGCATTAGTTGAAGGTACTAAACTTGCCTCGAAAGTAATCTAATTACTGATTTAAAAATTTTGCTCTTTCTAAAAGATCCACTCCCAGTTTTTTTAAAAAATGTAAATGATCAATAAAGATCCAATTTTCAGCCAATTTATCTCCATCTCTTCGATATAAATCAACAACTCTCATTTCTGATTCAATATCACTAGCATTTGTTAAACCTAAATATTCTCCTTTAGGTTTCATAATTAAATTTGGCCAACCAAACCAACCACCTAGATCATCTTCTGAACTACTAAGTATGTGTCCATTGAAACGCACAAACTCTAAACCATCCTGAAATGGTTTTGTGTGACCTTTTTTATAACCATCAATAGTATATGAAGCTCCTATACCGCCTGGTCCCCACCAAATCATATCATTATGCCAATCTAATTCTAATTCCTCTTTATATGATTGCATTTTGGATTCCTTAACAAGTCGATCGCGCATTCTATGAATTAAATCTAATGTTTTTTGACTTTCACTTTCATTAGAAATATCAAATTTTAAACCTTTATGATTCATTGGTCCTGGTGTTACACAAACCAGACCAGTAGATTCAGGAATTATAGAAAGACCTAGTTGCTGCATTAAATTCATTACATCTAAAAAAATCGCTCCTTCAGTAATTTTATTATTCTCCACTTTATAAAATTCAGCAAATCTTAACAAAATAGATTTATAATTTGGTTTAAGGCCTACAAACGATTTATTGAAAACACCCATGAAATGACCCATACTTGAGATCCATTTCCCTTTATTTTTATCTAGTGAATTTATTCCAGCATAAAATATATCTAATCGACGTTGTATAGGTGAAAATGAATCTTTAATTGGTTTCCAAAGATTATTAGCAACAAGATCGATACTACTTAGTTCGTTGAATGGATGTGTGCACTTCATATTAAAATCTTCTGATGTGTACTTAGATATAACTTCAGATAATGAATCAATGTTGCAACTATCTATTTCATTGAAATAATCTAATACTAATTTTTTTTCTAATTGAAGATCAGTCATTTCATTTTGATTATATTAATAAACTAAAAAAGACAATATTCATTTTTTTGAATAAAATTTTATTGCTTTGAAATATTTTTAAATGTATCTCATTACAAATACAAATTATGAAGTTTAATAAAATTACAGATAAAAGACCAGAAGCCCTTCAAGATCATCATATGCCTAAGAGTTATGATATTTCATTAAAAGCATATGGGGGTGGTGGAACAGCTAAATCATTAAATCCAAAACCAAAAAAACTTAAACATCAATCAATGAAGGGGTTTGAGGATCAGTATAAAAATATAATTGATTATATTGTAAGGATTACGTATCAAATATGGGAAGAAAAAAATATTGGTTATATCTATGACACCTACAGTAAAGACTGCAGAGTTTGGGATGAATTTGGTTTACAATCTGGATCTGAAAAAATAGTAGCTGATACTGTACACACAAACAACGCCTTTCCAGATATTCGATTATTTGCAGATGAAGTTATTTGGGCAGGGGATGAAAATGCAAGTTTTCATACTTCACATAGAACAATTATTACTGGAACAAATACGGGATTTAGTAAATTTTCTAAACCAACTGGTAAAAAAGTAAGATTATTTTGTATTGCAAATTGTGTAGCAAAAAATAATAAAATTTATTACGAAAATGTTGTTTACGACACTGCAGGCTTAATTAAACAACTTGGATTAGATTTAAATCAAGTTGCTAAGCAACTTGTCGATGAAGGAATTGCAGGGCCTTATGCTCCTCATTTTAAAAACTCTAAACCAACAAGAAATATTATTAAATTAAGACCAATTAGTTTTGATATTCCAGATAAAATCAAAAATGTAAGAGAGTTTGTGCATGCAGTTTATGATACAATTTGGAATAGACGAAACTTTTCTGCAATAAATAAAGCATACTCTAGTAATTTAGAATTTGAAGGTTCAACTGGTCGTAAATTTAAAGGAGTTTTGCAATTAAGAAAATTTATAATATCACTTTTGGCATCATTTCCTGATCTTGCACTAAGTATTGAAGATTTATATTGGATGGGAAATACAAAAGATGGTTACTTAGTATCAGTTCGTTGGGGTGCAGTAGGAACTCATAAAGGTAATGGCTCATTTGGCCAACCAACAAATAGAGAAGTGTATTTGTGGGGAATTACTCAATGGGAAATTAAAAATAATAAAATTATTAAAGAGTGGACTGGCTTTAATGAGCTTGCAATTCTAATGCAAATTTTAGGAGATAAAAAATGACTTTAGATGAAAGTAAAAAATTATTAGCTGATATGTATGATGCACTTAATGCTCAAGATTTAGAAGCACAACACAAGTACTGGCATGATGATATGGTCTGGCATGGTCCTCCAGGTTTTGGTGATATCCATGGTATAGAAAATTTTAAATATAAAGTGCTAAAACCTTTTTATGAAGCATTTCCAGATTATCATGTAAAAAACGATATTGTGGTTGCAGAAGGTGAGTGGATTAGTGCAACGGGATTTTTAACAGGCACACATAGCGGAACATATCTTGGAGTAGAGCCAACAGGCAAATCAATCAAAATGCAATTTTCAGATTTTTGGACCATTAAAGACGGAAAGTTTTTAGATAACTACGTTATGGTAGATAATCATGGTGTTTTCGAACAGATGGGATTAAAATTTAAATAAATTATTTTGTAGTTTTTCTTTTTATAAGTCTTCCCTGTACAATATGATTTATAGGTTCAAAATCTGGATCCTTAATAAATTCATTTATTAATTGAGTTGCTAGTTTTGACATTTGTCTAATAGGCTGTCTAACAGTTGTCAGGTTATATGATTCCCAAGCTGACATAGATATATCGTCATAACCAATAATTTCTAAGTGAAAAGGTGTTTTTAATGAAGTATTTTTTTTAATATAATCTAAACATCCAAATGCCATTGTGTCATCAGCGCAAAATATTGCACTTATGTTTTTATTAAAAATTTTTTCAGTTGCTTGATATCCACCTTCATAAGTAAAAAAACCTTTTTCAATCTTTAATTTAATTTTTTTATTATTTTTAAGATAATTTTTAAAACCTTTGCATCGTTCATCACTAACATAAGATCCTTTTGGTCCTTCAATTAGTCCAATATTTTTATGATTTTTTTTGGTAAAATATTCTGCAACTAATTCTCCTCCATTACGATGATCACATGCAACAGAACTTATCGTTGGTATATTCCAACTCCTATTATAAGCAATAAATTGAATTCTTTTTTGATTGCAATCTTCAACAAATTTATCAGTAGGTTTTGTTGCTGATATTATTGCAATGAGTTTTTCTTTTAAGTATGGCTGTATTAATTTTTCATCTAATTCTTCCCCGTCATCAGTCGTAATTAATAAAATCCTAAAACCTCCATTTCTAAGTGCTTCATGTAACTCTATTAAAACTTCAGGATAATATCTGCTAGTAACATAAGGTAAAATGATAGCTACTAATCCGCTATCATCATTAGGTGTAGAATTAGAAGATATATTAGGCGCTTTATATTTTAATTTCTTGGCAGCTTCTAAAACTCTTAACTTTGTTCTACTAGAAATGCTGGCGCCTTTAGTAAAGCATCTTGAAACTGCGGATTGGGATACGCCTGCCAGTTTTGCTACGTCCTGTGATGTCGCAGTCTTTTTAAAACTCATGAATTATCCCCTCAATTTCAATATTCAAAACATTGAATATCAATTCATATTATTGCATTATTTTCTAATACTAATATAAAGGAATTATACTTAAATGTGAATTTCACACTTTATTAATAAGGGGAAATATATGAAAAAACTATTAATAGCTCTGTTGTTTACATTTGTTAGTACAGGTGCATATGCTGGCGGGCACTCACCTTGTGGAGTAACAAATGGGACAATTAATGTATTAGCTAACGAGTTTACAACTCTCAGAATCGTAATGGAAGAAGCAGAAAAATGTGCTGGATCTGATGCTGATTTTAGTGTTACTCATTCAGTTGATCACCAAAAATTACAAGGACCTGCTTTAGAAGCAAATCCAGCTGAATTTACAGCTAAGATTGTAACTAACGGTTCAATCACACCTTTGATGAGCAAAGGCCTTCTTCGTCCATTGGATGATTTAGTTGAAAAATACGGTGCTAACTTAAATAAAAGTCAATTAATAACTTTTGATGGTAAAGTTTATGCTGTTGCTTTCATGGCTAACGCTCAACATCTTTGGTATAGAGAAAGCATCTTTAATGAACTAGGAATAGCTGTACCAACAACTTATGAAGAAGTAATTGCCGCCGCTGAAAAAATTAAAGCTTCGGGAAAAATGGATAATCCATATGCTGGTGCATTTAAAGCAGGATGGAATCTTTCTCAAGAATTTGTAAACATGTACTTAGGTCATGGTGGTGAATTTTTTAAACCAGGGACTGCAGAACCAAGCATTAACAATGCTAAAGGTGTAGCTGCACTTAATGTAATAAAAAAATTAACTGAACTAAGTAACCCTGACTTCTTAACGCAAGATACAAATGCAGTTAAAGAGGAGTGGGAGTCTGGTAATGTTGCAATCATGCATATCTGGGGATCAGGTGCTGCGTCACTTTTAGATGATGAAGGTGATCAAGCTATCAAAGCAGATACAAGATTAGCTGCACCGCCTACAGTTGGCGGAGGAAGTGCTGCTGCTACAACTCTTTGGTGGGATGGTTTAGCAATTGCAAAAAATACATCTGATGAAAACGCCGAAGCTTCTTTTAGAGCTTTAGTTGGTGCTGCATCTTCAACAGAAATGGCTAATAACAATCCAAACGCTGCTGTATGGTTAATCAACGGATATACTCCTGGTGATGCTGCAGTCGGTGTTTTAGCTGCTGCTAAAATGGGAGCAACTCCATATCCAAGTATTCCTCAAATGGGTTTACTCCATGGAGCAATGAGTGATGAAATGGTTGAATTCTTACAAGGTAATGAATCAGCTGAAAAAGCACTTGAAGACATTGAAGCTGCTTACATAGCTAAAGCCAAAGAACAGGGTTTCCTGTAAACTAAATAAATATTGAGAGTGGAACAATATGTTCCACTCTCATTTTTGTTACATCTTAACAATAAAAATATAAAAGTATGAGTAATGCCTCATAAAACTTTTTTCTGGTTCTTTTTTCCAAGTGGATTGGCAATGGTTCTATTTATAGGGCTTCCTATATTTTCAAGTTTTTTTCAATCACTTCATATTGAGCCTGAACAAATACTAATAGAGGTGGAAACATGTGATCCTTTCGGCTGTGAAACAGAAGTACAAGTTGATCAGGAAGCTACAGCTCTAGCAAGGGCGGAAAATCCTCTAGGTAGATTTAATGGATTAGAAACATACAAAGATAGAAATCATTTAGCTTTTGGAGAAGTTAAAGAGGCATGGGTCAGTACAAATAATTTCTCAGATTTTATGAAAAAAGTTTTAAATCTTCCTTTTTATAAGAGTTTACTTTTCACTCTCACTTTTTGTTTTAGTGTTACCCCGTGTGTAATTGTTTTAGGATTTATCGTTGCTCTTTCTGTAAATGTTTTAGCTAAAAGTATAAAAGGAATGGTAATTTTTGGAACTATACTCCCAATGATTGTGACTCCTTTAATAGGCTCTTTAGTATTATTTTGGATGATAGACTCTCAAGGTATATTAGGCGCAACTATTCAAATTATTTTTGATGATCCAAATTTATCTTTAAAATCATCAAAAAAATTAACTTGGATTACATTAATAATATATGGAATTTGGCACAATACACCTTTTGCTTTTGTTGTTTTTTACGCTGGACTTCAAACAGTACCTCAAGATCCAATGGAGGCAGCTGTAATCGATGGAGCTTCACGATCTCAAAGAGTAAGGCATATTGTTCTTCCTCATTTATATCCAGTCGCAACCTTTATTGCTTTAATATGTTTAATGGATAACTTTAGAGTTTTTGAACCGATTATAGGTTTTAGTGCTGAAGGAGTAGCGCAATCTTTATCATGGATGATTTACAAAGATCTTAGAAATGAAACATTAATGTTATTTGGATCGGCAGGAGCAACGTCAATGCTAACAATTTTGGGAGTAGGAATCCTTCTAACTCCAGTTCTTATTAGAACATGGAAAGAATTTAAAACTGAGAGATAAATGGAATCAAAAGTTAATAAATATTCTAAACAATTAATAATTATAAATTCAATTTTTATTATTTTTTGGTTGACCATCTCCGTTTTTCCTTTTCTCTGGACACTGTGGGGATCATTAAAGGTCAAAGCAGACTTTTTTTCAAGAGCTGACTGGTATTATGCTATTTCTGGCTTTAATACCCTAATTGAAACTGGAAGAAATTTTACATTAAATGGTTATATAGAATCTTGGACTGAAGGTGAATTTGGAAGAGCTGCTTTAAATACAATTATAGTCACAATATCTGTCGTATCTATTTCTTTATTTTTAGGAACACTTGGTGCTTATGCTCTATCAAGATCAACCTATAAGTATACCTTTTGGATTTTAATTGCAGCATTAATTTTTAGAGCAATGCCGCACATCACTTTGGTGTCAGGTTATTTATTTCCTTTTTTTCAATTTGGAGTTTGGGGTATTTTACCAACTACGATAATTGTGTTGGTAGCAATTAACCAACCATTTACTTTGTGGTTATTATATTCATTTTTTAAAACAGTGCCTAAAGAATTGGATGAAAGTGCTTTAATTGACGGCTGTTCATATTTTCAAGCATTTCGTTTTATAATTATGCCTGTTATGTGGCCAGGAGTTATAACAGCTGGCTTATTTAGTTTAATGTTAGCATATAATGATTTTACAGTAACTGCTTTGTTACTTAATCAAGAAAACTACACTATGGTTCCAAAAATCAATGCATATCTTGGAACAGTAGAGTACGGAGGTAATTACATGTGGGCGGTAGCTAGTGTTGTTTCTGCAACAGCACCATTATTTATGATCGTAATGTTTTTTCAGCGACAATTAATTAGTGGTTTAACTGCAGGTGCAGTAAAGGGTTAAAAAACATATTAGTTAAATATAGGTTTTATTATGAAATACAAAGCTCTGCTGTTCGGATCGATTGGAACCCTTATCGAATCTTCTAATATTCAACGTAATTCATTTAATACAGCTTTCAAAGAAGCTGGTCTAGATTGGTATTGGGATGAGCAAGATTATAAAATTTTGTTAAAAAAATCTGGTGGGACAAAAAGAGTAGAAGATTTTGCTGAGAAAAATAATACTAATGTAAATGCATCACAAATTAGAAATAGAAAAACAGAAATCTTCAGTTCATTCATTATTAAAAACAAACAAAAATTAAGAAAAAGTGTTGATGAAATAATTAAGTATTCAAAAGATAATAATTTTAAACTTGCTTTCTCAACTTCTACAACTTTAAATAATGTCGATGCAGTATTCGAAAGTCTTTCTGGTCAAATTTCTAAAGAAGATTTTGACTTTATTGGCAATAAATCGTTTGTTAAAAAGGAAAAACCACATCCAGAAATTTACAAAGTCACTTTAGATAAACTTAATTTACAAGCAGAAGATTGTCTTGCAATAGAGGATACTGAAGAAAGTAGTAATTCTGCTGTGAGTGCAGGAATTAAGTGCATCGGATTTCCGGGTGACTACCACCAAGAAGATAATTTTCAAATGTGCATCAAAAAAATGAATTTATTAGATCAATCTATCTTTTCATTGTAAATAATCAGAATAAATGTTTCTTAAAAATTTTAATATAAATAACAAAACCGCTCTTGTTACAGGATCAGGAAAAGGTATAGGTAAAGCATGTGCGATAGCATTAGCAGAAGCAGGTGCAAATGTAATTATTCTGAGTCGAACAGAGAAAGATCTCTTAATTGTTCAAAACAAAATTAAAAAACTCAAAAAGAAATGTAATTATTATGTGTGTGATGTAACAAATGTAAAAGAAATTAAAAAAATATTTTCTGAAATCAACAAATTAGACATATTAGTAAATAATGCTGGCACAAATAGACCTGAATATTTTACCAAAATTAAAAGAAAAGATATGAGTGAGGTTGTTGATCTTAATATTAAAGCATCATTTGATATTGCACAATTGGCAACAAAAGTTATGCTTAAATCAAAAAATCGAAAAAAAATTGGCGGATCGATAATTAATATATCATCACAATTAGGTAAAGTAGGCGCACCTCTAAGAAGTGTTTACAATATGACAAAATTTGGAATGGAAGGATTGACAAAAGGCATGGCTGTTGATCTAGCTAAATACAACATTAGAGTGAATTCTGTTTGCCCAACTTTTGTTGAAACACCGATGGTAAAAAAATTTTTTAAAGATAAAAATTTTAAAAAATCTGTAATTGAAAACATACCTTTAGGAAAAGTAGCAACTGAAGCTGACATTGCTACTGCAGTTGTATATTTAGCATCAGATGCTTCTTCAATGATGACAGGATCTTCTGTTGTGATAGATGGTGGATGGACAGCAAAATAATCTTTAACTAATGCATCGATACTTTATTTTACCAGTATCGATTTTTTTTATCTTAATAATTTTATTAGTTTTGTATTTTCAGTTTTACGATGACGAATGGAAATATTTTTTTAAACCTCAAGATAAAATTATTCCAGAGTATTGTAATGATAATGAAAAAAAAATTAAAAAAAATATAATAAGATTACAACAAGATAAATCAGATAATAGAAGTTTTCTTGATAAAAAAGATCAAGATGAGAATTTAATTCATTTAATTTATTTTGTTCCATGTGATCAAATAAGTAGAGATTTAGATATAAACAATAGAATAGTTAAAACTATAAGAAATATTAATAAATGGTTTTCAGAAAAAAGTAATAAACAGAAAATTAAATTTGATTATGGAATAAATTCACTTGATATTACCTTTATGAGAGTGAACAAAACATTAAAATGGTTTAATTTGTATAATTCAAAACAAAATAGTTCTGATGACAATTCTTCTAAGGTTGAAAAAATTATTCTTTCAAACAAGAATTTATTCAATAACTTTGAAACAAAAAAGTTTATAGTTTTTTTTGAAGGCTGGGAAAAAAGAAAAAGTTTTTTTCATACAACATGCGGACGTGCTAGATTTGGAGGAAAGGTTTCTATTATATACACTAATTCAGATTTTAAAAATAAAGATACATGTGTAGATATAATTCAAACTTCTAATGATGAACTAAATAGTGAAGAACAAACTGTATTACATGAATTGTTACATCTTATTGGTTTTCCTAACAGCTGTTCAAAAAATAAAGATACCGATGATATTTTCCATGTAAATGACTCAAGAGATGATATCTTATTTAAATTTTCAGGTTCAAAATATTTAGATTACAATAACGATGATTATTATGACCATAATATTAGTGAATGTCCTGATTTAAAAGATAGTATATATCTAACTAATATAAATAATTTAGATAATAATTAATTCTCAGAGGCTACTATTGCAGCCATAATTGATGCTAATTTCGAATTCATACTATCTGCTCTACTTGGAACTACAATAGGTGTTTTGCCACCAATAACAATTCCAGCAGCACATGCATTCATGAAATATACCATCATCTTAGATAAAGAATTACCAGTTTCTAGATTAGGTACTAATAGTATATCAGCATTTCCAGCTACTTCATTTTCAATATTTTTTATTTCTGCTGCTTTTTTAGATACAGCATTATCAAATGCCAAAGGGCCATGAATAAAAGCATTAATATTTTCCTCTTTAGATAGTTCCATGACTTTTTTTGCATCTACTGAGCTTGGCATACTTTCAATTGGGTCCTCAGTACCTGACAAGATCGCGACATTAGGCTTGTTTGAATTTACTTTATTATAAAATTCTACTGCATTTTTTAATATTTGTAATTTTATCTCAACTCTAGGCAATACATTAAGCGCACCATCTGTAATATAAATCGGTTTTTTTAATTGAGATGCTGTCATATGCCATATATGACTTAGTCTTTTACCTTGAAGTAAATTAAATTCTTTTTTTAGGTAAAATCGCATTAATATATCTGTATGTAAATTTCCTTTGACTATAATTTTACTTCTGCCTTCATTTGCCATTTGACAAGCTACTGAGGCACTTTCTTGTTCATTACTAGTTTCAACAATATTATAATCTTGAATATTTAAATCTATTTTAGAAGCTACTTGCTCAATTGATTTTTTATTACCAACTAATATTGGATCAAGTAAACCAATTTTATTTGCTTCATTAATAGCCAATAAAACACTTTCTTGATCAGGACATACAACTGCTGCAGGAATATTAGGAGTTCTCAATGCTATGTTTTTAAGATCTTCTGGAATAGCAGTCATAATTTCACTCTCTATACTACTGCTACATTTTTTCCTATTATATTTCTCTTAATATATACAAATACTCTTTAATTCAGGTCAATTTTCGTATACTCAATAAAAAAAAAGGAAAAAATGGATTTAGAAAAAAGAACTGAAATACCAAATTCTCTAGAAGAACATTGGATGCCCTTCACTTCAAACAGAGACTATAAAAATAGTCCAAGATTGATGGTCAAAGCAGAAGGAGTTTACTATACAGATCATTATGGAAATAAATTAATTGATGCAAGTTCAGGTTTATTTTGTAGTCCAGCAGGTCATTCAAGACCAGAAATAAGAGAAGCAGTTTCTAATCAATTAGAACAACTAGATTATGTTCAACCATTTCAACAAGGATTTGGTGGCTCATTTGATTTAGCACGAAAAGTTTCAAAACATACACCAGAAGATTTAAATAAAATTTTTTTTACAATTTGTGGTTCATCAGCTGTAGAAACAGCAATCAAAACTGCAATTGCATATTTTAAAGCTAAAGGAGAAGGACATAGATCTCATATTGTTGGGAGAGAGCGTGGATATCACGGCATGAATATAGGCGGGATTTCTGTTGGAGGAATGATTGCAAATAGAAAAACTTTCTCAAATATTTTGATGCCTAATGTTCATCATTTAAGACATACTCATTTACCTGAAAATCTTTTTGTAAAAGGTGAACCAGAAACAGGAGCTAATCTTGCTGATGATTTGGAGAGAATAGCCGGTAACATTGGAGCTGAAAATATTGCAGCTTGCATTGTTGAGCCAGTTGCAGGTTCTACCGGAACTCTTGTTCCACCAAAAGGATATCTAAAACGTCTTAGAGAAATTTGTGACAAGCATGGCATACTTTTAATCTTTGATGAAGTTATAACTGGTTGGGGTAGAATGGGAGCTCCATTTGGAGCACAAGCATTTGATGTATGTCCTGATATTATTACTATGGCAAAAGCAATAACAAACGGGGTTGTGCCTCTGGGTGCTGTAGCTTCTAGAGATCATATATATGATACCATTGTTGATGCGTCACCAACTGGTGCAATTGAGTTCTTTCATGGCTATACTTATTCAGCAATCCCTGTATCAATGGCGGCTGGTCTTGCAATGCAGGATATTATAGAAAAGGAAAATCTTTTTGGTAGAGCAAAAGATATGTCACCATATTTCTTAGATGGATTATTTTCTTTGAAGGACCTTGATATTATTACTGATATTAGAGGTTATGGAATGATGGGTGGTATTGATATTAAAATGGACGAGCGTTTAGGCAAAGCAGGTTATGCTTGTTTCAAAAAGTTATTTGATGCTGGTTTAAGTCTTAAAGCAACTGGAGACTGTTTAATTGTTGCTCCACCATTTATTTGCGAAAAAAAACATATAGATGAGATTATTGACAAGTTAAGAACTGGTATCTCAAATTATATGCGTGATAGATAATGAAAATTGGAGTACCCTCTGAAATAAAAGCGCAAGAATCTAGAGTTGGTCTTACCCCTCAAAGTGTAAAAGAATTAGTTAAAGATAATCATACTGTTTTGATTCAAAATAATGCTGGAATTGGAGCAGGATTCTCAAATAATGATTATGAAATTTCTGGCGCAAAAATTGTAAATTCAGCAGAGGATATATTCAATGACTCTGAAATGATCATCAAGGTTAAAGAGCCACAAATGAATGAAGTAGAAATGTTAAAAGAAAATCAGATACTATTTACTTATTTACATCTCTCAGCTGCTCCACAGTTAACAAAGGGTTTAATTGATTCAAAATCAATTTGTATTGCTTATGAGACTGTAACTGATCAAAATAATAAATTACCACTTTTAGCACCCATGAGTGCAGTCGCTGGTAGGATGTCAATTCAAGCTGGAGCATATTCACTTGAAAAACACAAAGGTGGAAGTGGTTTGCTACTAGGTGGTGCTCCTGGAGTCTTACCAGCTAAAGTTTTAATTTTAGGAGGAGGCGTTGTTGGAGAAAATGCAGCCATAATTGCAACAGGAATGCAGGCAAAAGTTTTCATCACTGACAAATCTGAAAAACGTTTGGAAGAATTACAAGAAAAATTTGGAGATAAAATTGAACCTCTTCATAGCGATAAAATAAATATACAAGATTATATTTCTGAATGTGATTTATTAATAGGGGGAGTCTTAGTGCCAGGCTCTAATGCACCAAAAATTATAACTAAAGAAATGATCAAAGAAATGAAAAGTGGATCTGTAATTGTTGATGTTGCAATCGATCAAGGAGGATGTGTTGAGACAAGCAAACCAACAACTCACGCTAACCCAACTTATGTTGTTGACGATATCGTTCATTATTGTGTTGCAAACATGCCAGGAGGTGTACCTAAAACCTCAACCTTAGCTTTAAATTCAGTAACTTTATCTTTTATTCAAAACTTAGCTAGAAATGGTTTTAATGAAGCGTTAAAAAATGACAAACACTTTATGAATGGTCTAAATGTTTATAAAGGCCTAGTTACATATAAAGCTATTGCTGATGATCTTAATTATGAGTATGTTGATCCAGAAACTTTAATTCATTAAAAACTTTTTGCAGCTTCAACCATAATTTTAAGCTTATTCTTTGCTAAATCTCTTGGCAAATGTCCTAATCCACAATCAGGAGCTACTATTAGTTGTTTCTTATCTATAAATTTAATTACTTCTTTTATTCTGCTAACTATTTCCTCTTTAGTTTCTATTTGAGAACTTGCAATTTTTATTAATCCAAAAATAACTTTTGTATTGTTAAAATCTTTTAAAAATTCAAGGTTATTATATCTATGTGCATCTTCAATAGAAACTGTATCAATAATTGATTTATCTAGCTCTTTACTAATTTTACTATAAGAATTTAGAGGTGCCTTCGGATAATTAATTGCGTCTAACTTATCTGGATAACCGCAACAAATGTGAGTTATTTTTTCAACATTTTTATTATTTATATCTTTAAAACACCTTTCTAAATTTTTAATTCCAAAATTTAGAGCATTCTCTGGTTTTCTTGCAAACAATGGTTCATCAACTTGTATGTACTTGCAACCAGCATCAACCAGTCTCTTAATTTCAACATTTATTGCATCTGCTAAATCTACTCCCATTTCTTCATCAGACTTGTAATAAGTATTAGCGATGGTGTCTGTTATAGTCATAGGTCCAGGAATTGTAATCTTGAGATGTTTTGAAGTAAGTTGTTGATTATTTTTCCATTCATCAACTAAAAAAGATGCATTAGCTCTAACCCTTCCAGTTATTGTTGGCAGCCAACATTTATAGTTACCTGTTCTTGCAACTTTTTCAGTTAGCTTATCAAAATTTATACCATCAAGATGTCTGCAATGATAATGAATATAATTTTCTCTTCTAACTTCACCATCTGTTAAAATATCAATACCACACTCTTCTTGATCTTTAATAATTTCTTTTGTTGCAGTTTTAAATAATTCATAAACTTCACTACCCATTTTTTTTATTTCACTATCGTAAAATTTTGTTGGGTGCTCCGTATCTGTTCCACCTGCTGCATTAAACCAATCAGTAATTTTTATATAATTGGGTTTTGGATAGGCACCTATTACTGTAGTTAACATAAGTTTTTTATATAGATTTTATTTTTATAAAATATAAATAATATTAATTAAATAAATTATATGGATTTATTACCTTCAAAAAATTCAACTAATTACTTCAAAGGAAACTTACATGGACATTCTAATCATTCTGATGGAGCACTAAAACCAAATGAAGTCGTAACAGAATATAAAAATTTGGGATATGATTTTATATGCCTTTCAGAACATCTGTGGAAAGGTGAAAAATTTGCTAATGAATTAGTTTTAGATACAACTCATTTAAATGAGAATGATTTTATTGTTATTCCATCCGCTGAGCTTCATTGTAAAGGAAAAAAATATGTTAAGAATGAACTTTGGCATATTGTTGCTAATGGATTACCAGTAGATTTTAAATGTGCTGACGATAAAGAAACTGCACACGACTTAATACAAAGAGCAATTGATACTGGTGCGTTTGTTACAATTGCACATCCAGAATGGTATATGTTAACTTTTGATGAATGTATGTCAGTAAGTCATGCACATGGTGTAGAGATATACAATCACTCTTGCCATATAGAGGCTGCAAGGGGATTTGGAACAGCAACAGTAGATTATCTTCTTCAAGAAGATAAGAAAATATATTTAACTGCCACTGATGACTCTCATTTTAGAATGCCTGATGGAGGAGGTGGATGGGTTATGGTTGCATCTGAAAATTTAAATGAAAATTCCATTTTAGATTCTTTGAAAGCAGGTAAATATTATTCTTCCACTGGCGTTGAAATTATAAAATGTGAAATGGATAATAACTTAGTTAAGGTACAAACATCTCCTGCGGAAAATATTACTTTAGTAGGTAGAGGATCTAGATCTTTAAGTGTAAATGGTAATAATATTACAGAGGCAATTTTTGATTTAAATCAACTTGATACAAACTGGTTTAGAATTAGTATAATAGACAATTTTGGCCGTTTTGCTTGGTTAAATCCAGTTTGGTTATAAAAAGAAATACACAATTTTTTTAAAAAAAACGTAATATATTTGTCAATAATTTTTGCTAAAAACTCAAATTTGTATACAAAAAAAGTATACGATAAATTTATTTTTATAGGAGAAAATATATGTTTAAAAAACTATTCATAGCATTAGTATTTTCTTTCTCAACTTTTGCATGGAGCGGAATCTCTTTTGCAGGAGATTGTTCTGGCTCTACTATGAGTGATGGAATGACGGGAGGAAAATATCCTCAACAATATGAATTATCTGAATATGAAAGTGCGGCTGACTGCAGTATGCATTTCCATGATAATCCCAACGTTGAGAGTATAAATGCAACAATACAGGGTAATCCAAGTTTGCCACCAGTAGCGGATAGATTACCTGATGAGCCTTTAGTAATTGTACCATATGAATCAATTGGTGAATATGGTGGAACAATTAATTTCCTTTCAAATGCAACAGAAGCTGGAACTTCTGATATGCTTTCAACAAGACATGTAAACTTACTTCGTTTTGCTGATGACTTATCAACGATTGTTCCAAACGTTGCAAAAGATTTTCAATGGAATGATGATTTTACAACTTTAACTTTTATGTTACGAAAAGGTCATAAGTGGTCTAACGGAGAGCCATTTGTTGCTAGAGATGTAGAGTTTTGGTACGAAGATTTAATGATGAATCCAAAAATTCGTGAAAAACCATATCCATACCTATTAGTTGGTGGTGAACCAATGACAGTTGATGTAATTGATGATCAAACAGTAAGATTCAATTTACCATCACCTTTTCCAGGTTTAACTGCTACTATTGCATGGTCATACAACCAGTTTTTCATGCCTTCTCATTTCCTAGAACAATTTCATCCAGAAATTGATTCAAACGCAGATGCTAATGCACAAGCTTTAGGATTTGCAGATGGTTGGGATGCATTAGCTGCTTATTACGGTAACTCAGGTTGGACTGATACTCCAACTCCTTTACTAAGAAATCCAGAATTAGTAGACGGACTACCTTATGCTGCTTATCCTTCTTTAGAAGCTTACATGACTATTGAAGATACCACTGAAGGAAGAGTGTATGCAGCTAATCCTTACTTCTTCCAAGTTGATACAGCTGGAAATCAACTTCCATATATTGATTATCAGAATGAACGATATATCAATGAGAATGAGATAAGATTGTTAAAACTTGTAAATGGAGAAGTAGATTATAAATCTCAGTCTGTACAACTTGAATCTGCACCTCAGTTACTAGATGGTGCTGACTCGGGAGGATATAGTCTTCAGATTAATCCAGGATGTGGATCAAATATATTAAGCTTTAACGTAAATCATGCAGATCCAGAAAAACGTTCTGTGTTCGGTGATATTCGTTTCCGTCAAGCAATGTCTATTTCAATCAATAGAGATGAAATTAATGATGTTGCATATTATGGTCTAGGTAAAGTCGAGCAATTTGTTGGTATTTCACCAGCACCTGACTTTGTTCCTGAAGATGTTAAAATGTATATGACACAGTACGATCCAGATGGTGCAAGTGCTCTACTTGACGAAGTAGGATTGAAAGATACTGATGGTGATGGTTTTAGAGAACTTCCAAGTGGAGCGCCTTTAGCTATTAATCTTGATTATGCGACTCAGGGATTTGGTGGAGTTGAAGTAGAGCTCATTGCGAGATATTTTAACGAAGCAGGAATAAAAACTTCTTTCAAAGAGGTTACGCCTGATGAATATCGTGGCTCTCAAGCTTCTAATCAACTTGACGTTCACCTTTGGGACAAAGGTCAGCCTTTAGCAATTGTGGCAGGAGATCCTGAAACATTTAAACCACCATTTGGTAACTACTTTAATCATACAAACGGATTAGAGTGGGCTGCCTATATTGACAGTGATGGTGCTGAAGGAGTAGAACCACCTCAATGGGTCTATGACTTAAGTGATGGAATTGATCAATTCCAATCTTATGCCCTAGGTACTGCTGAATCAAATGAATGGGGAGCAAAAATTACAAAAATGTTGACAGATCAAAGTCTTTTGATTGGAATGGTTAAGGCACCTTTCCCAACATATCATAGAAATGCTTTGAAAAATTTTACACAATTCAAAACAACTTCTTATGAGTATTATAGAACTTACCCATATCTAGCGACACAATGGTGGTTAGACGAGTAATTGTAATTAAAACTTAGAAAAAAAGCGGCAATTATGTATTGCCGCTTTTCTTTTTTTATCTATTCTAAGTTTCTAATTATTAAAAATGATTAATTTTATACAATTCACACTTACAAGAGCAGGACTTGCAATAATAACTTTGCTACTGGTTTGCTTTATTGTTTTTTCTCTGATGGAATTAGTTCCAGGTACTTGTGCAGAAAGGTATCTAGCTTTCAAAAATACACAAGGATCTCAAATTACATTTGAAGACATTGAAAAAGAAAAAATTCGTTTAGGTTTGGATAAACCTTTTTTATATAGATATGGAAAATGGGTATCAAATATAGTTGTAAATGGAGATTTTGGTAACAGCTGTATATTGAGAATGAATATTAATGAGCTTCTTAGTGGAAGATTTACTTTATCATTAACAATTTGTTTAGTGGCTCTTATATTTTCATATTTAATAGCAATTCCAGTTGGAATTATATCAGCCACGACTAAATACGCGACACTTGATAATACATTAAAATTTATAAGTTATCTTGGAATCGCTTTACCTAACTTCTTAGTTGCTCTTTGTATCATGTTATTTATGACAGTTTATTACGGAGATACTATGACAGGATTATTCTCTCAAGAATTTGAAAATGAACCTTGGTCTTCAGCAAAGTTAATGGATTTCCTAAGTCGAGCTTGGTTACCAATTTTTGTTTTAGGATGGAATGCTACAGCATTTGCATTACAAACAGTCAGAGCACTTATGCTTGATGAAAATGATAAACTTTACGTTATGGCTGCAAGAGCAAGAGGAGTTTCTGGCATGAGTTTGTTATGGAGATATCCTGCTAAACATTCTTTAGGACCAGTAATTAATTCTATTGGTTTTGATTTAAATAGAATTTTTAGTGCACTACCTATTGTGGCTTTGATTTTAATATTAACTGAAGCAGGAGCACTGTTAATTGAAGCTTTAGCAAGATCAAATGATCAACAATTAGCTGGTGCAATTATTTTTTTACTTACAGCTACAATAGTATTTGTAAATTTTGTTACTGATATAATTTTAGCAATTATTGATCCAAGGATTAGAAAAGGAGTTTTGGGTGGAGGTTAGTTCAGCAAAAAAAGAGGCTTATTATACTGCTACCCAAATGCAATTAGTAAGAACACGTTTCTTTGGCAATAGATCAGCTATGATTGCAGGTTCCATTTTACTATTTATGATAATTTGTAGTTTATTTTCAGATTTCTTATCTCCCTACGATCCAACAATAAATGGAAGGGACAAAGAATACGAAAATGGAGCACCACAAATTCCAATGTTTTGGGATGAAAATGGTTTTTCAGCTAGGCCATTTTTACACACATTAGAAAAATATAGAGGAGCAGATACTAACTTTAGATGGGTATATAAAGTTGATACTGAAAAAAGAAGATACGTTTATTTTTTTGTTGAAGGATGGGAATATAAAGTTTTTGATTTTAATATAAATCTTCCAGGAAAAATTTTAGATTTTAAAATTCCAGGTTTTACATTCAATACTCATTTATTTGGAGTTGAAGAAGGTGGTATTCATATAT
Organism: uncultured Alphaproteobacteria bacterium; assembly: GCA_902593125.1. Lineage (GTDB taxonomy): Bacteria > Pseudomonadota > Alphaproteobacteria > HIMB59 > CACPNW01. The sequence goes on along the minus strand of CACJGU010000006.1, from coordinate 20,802 downwards.
TCGGAACAGATAAGGCGGGAAAAGATTTATTTAGTAGAACATTAAGTGCTATTTACATTTCACTAGCTGTGGGAACACTCGGTGTATTTATATCTTTTGTTCTATCTCTAATTATAGGCGGGATATCAGGTTACTATGGCGGATGGATTGATAGTGTATTACAAATGTTTACCGATGCAATTCGAACGGTACCACCAATACCTCTATTTATGTGTCTTGCTGCCTTTGCTCCATTAGAATGGAGCTCTGAATTACGTTTCTTTTTTATTTCGTGTTTACTTGGATTAATTTCATGGCCAACGCTTGCAAGAAGAGTAAGAACTCATTTGCTTAGTGAAAGAAGCCAAGAATATATTCTTGCTGCAAAACTTTGTGGAGCATCCTCTACTCACATTATTGTGAGACACTTATTACCAAGTTTTACAAGTTATATTATTGTCGATTTAGTAATTAGTTTTCCATATATGTTATTATCTGAAACGGCTTTGAGTTTTATAGGACTGGGTTTAAGAGAACCGGTAAACTCCCTTGGTGTACTTCTGCAAAATGCAACAAAGGCTGACGTACTTCTAAACTATCAATGGTATTTCATACCTGTATTTTTCTTAGTCGTATTAATTTTAACATTTGTATATGTAGGTGATGGATTACGTGATGCAGCAGACCCTCATAAGGTAAAATAATATGAGTCATTTACTAGAAGTAAAGAATTTAGATGTAAAATTTGATACTGATGAAGGCAGAATTACAGCAGTTGAAAATATTTCTCTTTCTGTAGATCAAGGCGAAGTACTTGGTATAGTTGGTGAATCTGGATCAGGTAAATCAGTGACAGCTAAATCGATTATGAAACTAAACCCAGGTAATACTTCTTATAACGAAGATGCAGAAATAATTTTAGACAACGAAAACATTCTTCAATTTACTACTAAGCAAGACTTAAAAAAAATTAGAGGTGGTAAAGTATCAATGATTTTTCAAGAGCCTATGGCAAGTTTTGCTCCAGCAATAAAAATTGGCGCACAGATGGTTGAGCAATTGCTAATTCATAAAAATATTAATAAAGATGAAGCAAAATCAATATCCATAAACATGCTCAAAAGAGTAGGTATAGCAGATGCAGAAAAACGGTTTAATCAATATGCATTTGAATTGTCTGGGGGAATGCGTCAAAGAGCAATGATAGCTATGGCACTATCAACTATGCCTAAACTTTTATTAGCAGATGAGCCAACAACTGCTTTAGATGTAACAATTCAAGCTCAAGTGATTAACTTAATTAAAGATATTATTAAAGAATATCAAATGGGTGTAATATTTATTACTCATGATCTAGGTGTTATTGCTCAAGTAGCTGATCATGTAGCAGTAATGTATTTGGGAAGTGTAGTGGAAAAAGGTCCGGTAAATGAGATTCTTAAAAATCCAAAACATCCTTATACAAAAGGTCTATTACAAGCTTTGCCTGATATAAATAACCTAGACGCCCCGTTATCTCCGATACCTGGAAATATTCCTAGTCCATTAGATAGGCCTACAGGCTGCGTATTTAGAACTCGATGCCCTCATCATAATCCAGAGGGAAAAGATGGTAAAATAGAAATGAAATTAATTGAAGTTGAATCGGGTCATTGGGTTGATCAGTGTGGAATTAAGTGTGGTCAAAATGAGTGATAATTTAATTTCAGTAAATAATGTTTCGGTTAATTTTGACTACCAAGAAAATTTTATTTCAAAAAAACAAAAAATACATGCTGTAAATAATATTAATATTAAAATTAAAAAAGGATCTTTTTTTGGTTTAGTTGGAGAATCCGGTTCAGGAAAAACGACTCTCGGTAGAGCAATACTTGGAGCTAATAAGATTAGTTCAGGAAATGTTATTTTTCATGATGATGAAAAAGATTATGATTTAACTAATATAAACAAACAAGATTTAAAAGAATATAGAAAAAAAGCCCAACTAATTTTTCAAGATCCTTACGCAGCTTTAAGTCCAAGAATGACAGTTAGGGATATTATTGCAGAACCTTTAGAAGTCATGAAAATAACTAACTCAAGACAAGAGACTGATGAAAGAGTAAGAGATATTGCAGCTAAATGTAGATTGAATATTGAGCATTTAAGAAGATTTCCCCATGCATTTTCTGGAGGACAAAGACAAAGAATATCAATTGCAAGAGCCTTAGTCAGTAATCCAAAATTTATTGTAGCAGATGAAAGTGTTGCTGCTTTAGATGTATCAATACAAGCAGATATATTAAATCTGTTAAAACAACTTCAAACTGAACTTAACCTTACTTATTTGTTTATTAGTCATGATTTAAGTGTTGTTGCTCATGTATGTGATATTGTTGCAGTTATGTATTTAGGTCATATAGTTGAAATGGGTCCTTCAAGAGAATTATTTAGGAACCCTAAACATTCTTATACAAAAGCATTGTTATCCTCTATTCCTTCAATTGATCCAGAAAAAAGATCTGAAGCTATTGAATTAAAAGGAGAAATTCCTAGTGCATTAAATCCACCTACAGGATGTGTGTTCAGAACTAGATGTCCTAATCCTGGAATAGATTGCAAAGGTGGAGAGATTAAAATGGGTCTTACTGAAGTTGAGCCAGGACACTGGGTAGATCAGTGTTGTGTTATATAAAAGAAGTTTTTTTTATAAATAAATTATAATTTATGAAAAACAATTTATTTTTAGCCGTTATCCTATCACTTTCAGGTTTGTTCTTATTAGATTGTATGGGTATCGCAATAAAGTTTTTGCGTAATGAATATCCTGCTGCTCAATTATCAGTTTTTCGAAATTTATTTGGAATGATACCATGTATTATTGCTTTATATTTTTCAAATGATTGGCATCGTAATGGTAGACAAATAAAAATTACGCAATGGAAGCTAGGATTATTTCGTGGAGTATTTGTAGCACTAGCACAATTATGCTTGTACACTTCTTATGCTTATCTCCCGTTTGCTTTAGTGGCTACTATGGAATACACAGGGCCTATGATGGTAACATTACTAGCAATACCCTTATTAGCAGAAAAATTTGGATCGTATAAATTGTTTGCAGTTATGTCTGGTTTTATTGGAATTATATTAATAATGGAACCCTGGTCTGAAGATTTTAACATAATTATTTTACTTCCAGTTTTAGCGGCACTTGGGTATTCACTAGCAAGAGTTACAGCTTTAAATTTTACACTAGATACTCCATCACCTTTAATCAATATATATGGACAAGTAGGAACGATGGTTTGTTCTTTATTAATTGTAATTTTTTTTGATATGTGGGAAAATTTTAAAAATACTTATGATATTTTTATTTTACTTATAATGGGGCTAGCAGGTGGAACAGGAACCTTACTATTAATTTATGGTTCTAGAAGAGCAGAATTAAGTAAAATTATGCCATTTGACTATATTGAAATTTTCTTTGCTTTAATTTTAGGTTGGATCTTCTTTAGAGAATGGCCAGTTGATAAATTATTTCCTGGTGCATTATTTATTATTATTGGAGGTATTATTATTTATGTTCGACAAAACGATTATAAAAAACAAAGAGAAAGAAAAATTTAATGAAAGTAAGCAAAAAAATTTTAATGATATTAAAAAAAAATGGTGTAAATTTTTTTTTAAGTGTTCCTTGTAAATTGTTATCAAATATGATTTCAATTTTGGAAAAGGATAAAGAAATTATTTATTCAGCTGTTCCTAGAGAAGAAGAAGGTATTGGTATTTGTGCAGGAGCCCATTTAGGGAATAAATTTCCATGCTTATTACTTCAAAATACTGGTATTGGAAACTCAGTTAATGCAATAGTTTCTCTATTAAAATATTATAAAATTCCTACAATCTTACTTATTAGCTATCGTGGAACACCAGGTGAAACAGTCAAAGCACAATATCAAATGGGATCTATTACAAAAAATTTGCTTAAAACAATGAATGTTCCTACTTTGCACTGCAATAAATTTAGTGATTTAGATAAAATATCAAAATACGTTGTTAAATCAAAAAAAATTGGAACTCCAGTTGCTATACTTTGTGATTTTAATCTAATGAAAGCTGACCAATGAATAGGTTTAATCTTTTAAAATTAATACAAAAACAAATTAGAGATTATCATGTAATTTGTAATATCGGCTACCCTTCTCAAGAATTATTTAAGTTAGATGATAGGAGTAATTATTTTTATATGTTAGGAACTATGGGCTTGTGCTCTTCAATTGGTTTGGGTCTATCCTTAAGTATTGATGAGCCAGTAATAAGCATTGATGGTGATGGATCAATATTAATGAATATGAATACTTTAGCTACGATTGGAAATAGATCTCCAAATAATTTCACACTTTTAATTATAGATAATGGTTCATATGGGTCCACAGGAGATCAAAAGACATTTACTAATGAAAAGACTTCTTTAAAGAAAGTCGCAATGGGAGCTGGTTGTAAGAATGTCATAGAATGTGATGGTATAGAAACACCTCAAGTTCTATCAGAAGCAATCAAATGTACTAATAAATCATATGTTATAATATCTAAAGTCAAACCTGGTAATATTAAAGTTAAATCTATTCCCCTTAATCCAATAAAAATAAAAGAACGTTTTAAAAAAAATATAATTAAATCTTAATTTAATTTGTTTTTGTGAAAGTACATAACATCTCAAATGCAATAGTTGCTGCAACATGTGAAGTCATGTTATTTATGTCAAATGGAGGAGATACCTCAACTACATCACCACCAACAAAATTTAAGTTTTTTAAAGCCCTAATTATAACTTGAGTTTCTCTTACATTAAATCCACCTACCTCTGGTGTTCCTGTACCAGGTGCAAAGGTAGGATCTATTCCATCAATATCAAGTGTAAAATATATATCAGACCCCTCTAAAATTTTGAGAATCTTTTCTATACATTTTTCTAAACCCATTTCATAATATTCATCTATTGTAATAATTGTTATTCCTTGATCTTGAGCCCATTTTAAATCATTTGGATCATATAAAGATCCTCTTATGCCAAGCATTACATATTTAGTAGGATCAACTAGTTTTTCTTCAATTGCTCTTCTAAATGGTGTTCCATGAGTATATTTATATCCTCCAAAATAACTATCCCAAGTATCTGAATGTGAGTCAAATTGGAAAATACCAATTGCCTTATCCTTTTTCAAGCCCCTTAAAATGGGTAAGCTAATTAAATGATCTCCACCAATTGAAATTGGTATTGTATTCATTTTGCTAATATTTTTAAAAAAAATTTCTATTTTTGAAAGTGAATCTTGAAGGTCTGCTGGGTTAACAGGACAATCACCAACATCTGCTACATTGTAAATATCATATGGGCTCTTTAATGAAACAGGATGATAAAGCCTTACTAGTGATGAAGCATTTCTAACCTCTCTAGGGCCATGTCTTGCACCTGGCCTATTTGTTGTTCCACCATCCCAAGGCACACCACAAAAGCAATAATCTAACTTTGATAGATCTTTAACTATTGGTAATCTAAAAAAAGTAGATATATCTGCATACCTTGGTGTTGACATGCTTGATAAAGGTTTAATTTTAGTCATATAATGATCTTATGTTATAATCATGAAAAATATACAAGTAATATTTAAATGAGATGAAAGAAAATATTGATATATCAAAACTAAATGATGATGGATCATGTAGCCACCTTATTAATAGAAAATTCCCAGATATTTCTTTACCAAATCAGGATGGACATTATTTAAAACTTAATAGATCTGATACTTTTAGGTTAGTTATATACTTTTATTCTTTAACAGGGCATCCAAAAAAAAAACTTCCAGAAAATTGGAATAAGATTCCAGGCGCAAATGGTTGTACACTGCAAAATTGCTCTTTTAGAGATAATTATGAAAAGATAATTAAAATGAATGCAATACCTATAGGAGTATCAACACAACCAATCGAATACATTAAAGAAATGACATCGCGTTTAATGATAAATTATGATGTTTTAAGTGATATAGACTTAACCTTAATCAAAGCTTTAAAACTACCAACTTTTTCAATTAACAAACAAGTTTATTTAAAAAAATTTACACTAATTGTTGATAATAATACTATTAAAAAAGTCTTCTATCCTATAAATTCAATAGACAAGCATATAAGTGAGGTACTGAAATGGTTACAAACAAATTAATATTTCTAATATTTATTTTTATTTTTTTTCTTCCCATAACATCTCACTCAAATCCTAATACTGATCAATGGATAGAAAGTGAAAAAACATATAAAGACTTAATAAATGAAGGTTTCCAGGTAAAAAGTTATTCTATAAGTAATATAGAAGTAGGCAATGGAGTAAAAATTTTATTATTTGTTACAGTTTTACAAAAAGAAAAGGACCTTTTTGAGTGTCAGGAATATCAAACAATCGATCAAAATATTGAAACTCTTGACATGACCCTTATTTGCAAAGAATTAGTACAACCTTATCAAAGGGGTGTTGGAATTTAATCTCCATAAAAGTTTAAAAAAAACCACTGCAGCGCAATTAATGTAAGTCCATTTAATATTTTTCCATCTTCCATTTTTTTTCTAACTTCATTAATTTTAAAACATTTTACAAAAATATCTTCATTTTCATTTTCTAAACCCTGAATTTTTGAACCTTTAAAAGATTTTACTTCTCCAAGAAAAAGATGATAAAAAGACTCTGAAGATCCAGGCGCAGGGAAATAACCTTGGATTGGTATTAACTTTTTAACTTCACAACCTGTTTCTTCTAGGCATTCTCTTTTCGCGGCTATTTCAGGACTTTCTCCTTCATCTATAATGCCCGCAACAATTTCATCAAGATAATGATCAATGTCTTTTGAAATAGTTCCAGGTCTGAATTGCTGTATTAAAATAATTTCTTTACTCACTGGATCATAAGGTAAGACTGCCGCAACTTGAGCACCTCCAAACAATTCTCTTTTAATATTATTCGACCAATTACCATCATATTTTCTATATTTTAAAGTAACTTCATTCATTTTAAAGAAGCCGTCATACAAATTTTTTTTATCTATTATTTTAAATTTTGATTTCATTAGATTTGATTAATTATCAAATAGATATATATTTATAATTATATGGAAAAAGCATTATTTGGTGCAGGTTGTTTCTGGGGTGTGGAAGAAACCTTTAGAAAAATACCTGGTGTGGTGAAAACTGAAGTAGGATACACCGGAGGTCATACTTTAAATCCCACATATCAGAGTATCTGTGAAGGTGATACTAATCATGTTGAAGTAGTACTAGTTGAGTATGATAACAAAATAATTTCATATGACAAACTATTGAATCATTTTTGGAAATGTCATGATCCCACCACGCTTAATAGACAAGGACCTGATATTGGTACTCAGTACAGATCAGCAATTTTTTATTTTGATGATAATCAAAAAAAATTAGCTACTGAATCTAAAATCAATTTTGCCAAAGAAAATAACTTAATTATTGTGACAGAAATAAGTCAATTAAGTGATTACTATAAAGCAGAAGAATATCATCAAAAATATATTCAAAAAACTGGCTTGCATTGCGCAGTATAGTTAATAACGATTTAAATTTACTATAAACTTAATATGACAGAAGATTTTATCAATGCATTTATTACAGGATGGGCGGTTTTATTAATTTTTTGGACAATAATAATTATATTTATTTTGATAAGAAAACCTCCAAAATCTAAATTAAATATTAAGATAATAATTTATTCTTATTTATTTTTTTTAATTTTATTAATTCCTTTAATTTTATAATGGTCGATTCGTTTTATATAGATTTAAGATATCTACATATAGTAGGTTTCAATTTTAAAAGTACTAAGATATTGATAATTAACAACTTTTTTAAAATTTCTGTTGAATACTGGTTTTTTCATAAATATAAACTATCTCGAAATTAAAATTTAGGTAAAAAATGTCTATTCTAAAAAACTACTTTAAACAAAATAGTGTTATGCATAGCTTTTCTAGCTGTCAGTGGCCGATAGGTGATCCTCAGGAAAAGGAATTTCATTTTTGTGAAGCAGATACTGTAACTGGAAAGCCTTACTGCCAAGCTCACTGCGACATAGCCTATATTGACGAAAAAGAGCTTAAAAAAGAAAAAGAAGCTCAAAAAAACCGTCGTATTGCTGCATAAGCATATATCTACCTATTAAAATACTCAAAAAAAAACAATGTTTTCAAATCATTGACATTGTTTTCTATTTTTTTAATATAGAAAAGTATGCTTTATAATGTTTTAAAAAAACTAAAATTTGAAGGTACTTTAGAAATTAAAGACTCTAATGATAATGTGCATTCTTTTGGAAATTCTAACCCAGTAGTTGCGGTTAAGCTAACTAATAAATCAATAGAAAGAAAACTGTTTTTTAATCCAAGTCTTTATATCGGTGAAGCCTATATGAATGAAGAGCTCATTATAGAAAAAGGAACAATTGAAGATTTTATAAATCTCATAACTAATTGTTATGATGATTTTATCTCTAACAATAAAATTTATAAATTATATGAATATATGTCTTCCATATTCATGCCCCTTCAACAAATTAATCAGCTTGTTAATTCGAAAAAAAATGTAGCTCACCACTATGATATTGATGAAAATTTATACAAGCTATTTCTAGATAAGGATATGCAATACTCCTGTGCTTATTTTCATAATATAAACATGAGTTTGGACCAAGCACAAAAAGATAAGAAAGAACACATTATTAATAAACTTCAAATTAATGAAAACATGAATGTATTAGATATAGGTTGTGGTTGGGGAGGAATGGCTATCGAAATTGCTAAATCTACAGGAGCAACAGTAAAAGGTATTACTTTGTCTGAAAATCAATTCAAAACGGCAAGTGAAAGAGCACAACAAGAAGGTTTAAGTGACAAGGTGACTTTTGCTCTGCAAGATTATAGAAACGAAAAAAATCAATATGATAGAATAGTATCAGTTGGAATGTTTGAGCATGTTGGTGTTAAATATTTTAGAACCTACCTAAAAAAAGCAAATGATTTGTTAAAAGAAAATGGAGTTTTCCTTTTACATACAATTGGTCAAAGAGGCAAACCAACAGCAACTAGTCCTTGGATTAGAAAATATATTTTTCCTGGAGGTTATATTCCATCTTTATCTGAAGTAATGGTTGAGACACAAAAACTTAATATAAATGTCACTGATATAGAAATTTTAAGACTTCATTATGCTCATACACTTTCGCATTGGTATAAAAATGTAATTGAAAATAAAGATAAAATAATAAAGATGTTTGATAGACGCTTCTTAAGAATGTGGGAATTCTATCTATTAGCTAGCAAATATTCTTTTGTTAATATGGGAAATGTTGTGTTTCAAATACAAATTTCTAAAAATATTAACAGTTTACCTTTAACCAGAAACTATATTTATAACTAATTAATTTATATTTATTGAAAAAAATAGAATGCTGATGTAATTCTTTTAATACATGTCTCAGAGTTTAAACAACTACATAATTAGAGCTTCATTTTTTCTCTTATTTGTTTTTATAATTGTTGTACTCTTATATCCAATTCTCCAAAATGCATTTTTATCAAATATATTTATAAATTTTATAATTATTTTAGGGTTATTTGTTGGTGTTGCATTTAATTTTTATCATTTAATAAGTTTAAATAATAAATTTATATCATTTTCTAATTTTAACATCACTAACTCGATTGATTCCTTCGCAAACCTTAAAGGGCAAGATCGAAATATTTCATTAGAACTCAAAAATATAAATGAAAAATTTGTATTTAAAAGCTCATCAATTGATAGATTAATCGAAAATTCTGATATGACATTAGTTAGTATTAGAGAAACTTCACGATACCTAGTTGGACTTCTGGTATTTTTAGGATTGCTTGGAACATTTTGGGGATTATTAAAAACTATTGGTTCTGTAGGTGATGTTATAAATGGCTTAGGTATTGATGATACAAACGTTGCAGGTTTTTTCAATTCTTTAAAAGATGGTCTAAATGCTCCATTAGAAGGTATGAGCGTTGCATTTAGTAGTTCATTACTTGGTCTAGCTGGATCTCTTATTCTTGGACTTCTTGATCTTAACCTTGGGCAAGCACAAAATAAGTATAGTCAATATTTTGAAAAAACATTATCAACTAACTCTTCACCAGATTTTGTTGATAAGGTAGATAAACCTACTAATATTGCAATTCAAAAAATTTATGACAATTTAGATAATATCGTTTCTGCCTTAAAAAAATCAGCAGAAAATCAAAATAATATTTCTAAAAATTTAGACAAATTTAATGAAGTTTTGAAAAAAATTAATTTTAATTCTTCAAATTTGGATAAACAATTATCAAATTTTTTATCTTCTCAATTAAACACTCAATCTTCTTTGATCCAATTAACTGATGCAATTAGTAAAAATGGAATATTGGAAGCAAAAAAAATTAAAGAATATTTTCAGAGTATTGAAAAAGATTTAAAGAAAATAAAAAAATAATAATGACGAGTAGGTCTTTAAGAAATAGGCTTTCTGATTCAACTAATATCTGGCCAGGTTTTGTAGATGTCCTAGCCACTCTTTTAATAGTTATCATTTTTGTTTTAATGGTTTTCACGGTCTCACAAATATATTTAAGTGATGCTATTTCAGGGAGAGATAAAGCTTTACAGGATTTAAGAATACAAATTAATGAATTATCAAAGATATTGGTTACTGAAACTCAAGATAAAGATAAGGCACTTTCCTCTCTTGCTCAAACTCAGGAAGAATTAAATAAGACTCAATCGAATTTGGAGTCAGAACAACTTTATAGTGAAGAATTACAAGAAGATATAGCCAAAAAAAGATCAGAAATTTTTGTTCAAGAACAAAACATATTAGCTTTATCTGATCAAATTAGTAATTTGCTTAAGGAATTAAGAATTGTTGCAAATGCACTCGAAACTTATGAAGGTCAAGAAATTGCTTTGCTAGAAACAAAAGGATTAGGTGAAAGAATCAATAAAGCACTTGCGACAAGAATTGATCAATTAAATTTACTTAATAAAGAACTTGATACAGCAAATCTAAAATTATCTGAAAGTGAAAAGTCTCTTAAAGAAACTATCGAAGAACTAAATTTGAAAAATAAAAATTTACTCGCCATCAATGAAAGTTTAGGTCTTGAAGATGTAGGAATCGATGAACAATTGCAAGCAATAAAAAATAAAAATGAAGAATTACAAAATCTTAACATTCAACTTTCTTTAAGAGATGAAGAGTTGCAAAATCAAATTTCACAATACAAAGAATTAACAAATGATTTATTAAAAATAAATGATAGCCTTGGATTGAAAGACGCATCTTTAAAAGAAAAACTTGATGCAATAAGATTTAAAAATGAAGAGTTAGCTAGACTTAATAAAGATTTAATTCAAAAAGATAGTACAATTTTTAGTCTTAGAGGTAAAATATCTGAATTGAACAGTATTTTATCTTTATCTGTAGAAAAAGAACAAATCCAATTAGAAAAACTAAATCTTCTAGAAAATCAATTAACTCTACTTGAGCAGGAAAATTTAAATCAAAAAGAGACATCTTTAAATGAAATTAGGAAAATGGAATTTCAAGCATCAAAAACTTTAGAACAGGTAGAGATACTTTCTAGTCAAATCGATACGCTCCAGCAAGAAATTGCGATATTAAATAGCGCTTTAGAGTCAAGTCAAAGAGATAAATTAATTAAAGATTTGGAAATTGAAGCTCTTGGTGAAAAATTGAATAAAGCATTAACATCGAAAGTTTTTGAATTACAAAAATATAGATCTGAATTTTTTGGAAAATTACAATCTATTTTAGGAGATAGAGAAGATATTAAAATTGTTGGAGATAGATTTATTTTTGAAACTGAATTATTGTTTGAGTCAGCATCAGCAGAATTAGAAATTTTAGGAAAAAAGAAATTAAGTGAAATTGGTTTAACTTTAAAAGAAACAACAAACCAAATTCCAGACAATATTGAGTGGATCATAATGGTTGAAGGTCATACCGATAAAAGACCTATTCAAACTTCTAAATTTCCATCGAATTGGGATCTTTCTACAGCTAGAGCTAATTCAGTACTTAAACTATTATTAGAATTAGGCTTTCCTCCAAATAGGTTGGCAGCGGCAGGTTTTGGCGAGTTTTATCCTATAAGCGATGGGAATACTGATAGTGATTATCAACAGAATAGGAGAATAGAATTAAAATTAACCTCAAGATAAATGCCTTAAATTTAACATAAATGAGCCATAATATCTAATAGTGAAATATTTTTATCTATTTTTCTTTATAATATTTTATTCTGCTATTTCCAATGCGGCTTGTGATGATCAACCCTCTAATGAAGTTGATTGGACAAATTGTAATTTTGTTGAAAATTTAGACTTATCTGGAGCTGGTTTAGCAAATTCACAAATGTCAGGAGTAAATTTATCTCTTTCAAATTTTGAAAAATCTCAATTAAATAATTCAAACTTATCAATTGGTAACTTTATCTTTTCTAATTTTAGTAATTCAAATTTATATGCATCTAATTTACAGGGTGCAAATTGTAATAATGCTAATTTTGAAAATGCTAATTTAGCAAAAGTAAATTTTGAGGGCTCTAATTTGTTTGGAGTTTCTTTTAAAGGTGCAAATTTATATGAGGCAAATTTACTAGGCGCTAATATCTCAGGAGCTATATTTGATGAAGCTAATTTATCTAATGTTATTTGGGTTGATGGAAAAAAATGTTCGCTTGGGTCTATAGGTACTTGCCAATAATTATCTTTATATCTCTGTTGGGATGTAAAATGTCGTCTACTTCGACTGTAAAAGAAAAAAACTATAACAAAACTAAAGTAACTATTTCTGGTAGTAAAGAAACAGGTATTCAATTAAATAATTAAAATATCAATTTACTTTTAACTAAATTAATGATTTGTATCAAATTTATATGAGTCAGAATACATATATTTACGCATTTACAGTTGTATTTTTTGCTGGGATTTTTTGGAGTTTTGGCGCTTTAACTGTAAGATATATGGTTGACGGTCATGATTATGTTTTTCAATATTTATTTTATAGAGGTATCTCAATATCAATTATTTTACTAATTTTCTTATTTATTACTGAAGGTTTTTCTTTTTATAAAAATTTTTTTAAGATTGGTCCTTCTTCAGTTATTGGAGGATTATTTTTGGCAACCGCTTTTACAGGATTTATTTTTTCAATTACTATGACTACTGCAGCTGTTACTCTTTTTATGTTAGCTTCTATGCCTTTTATTGCTGCAATAGTTGGTTATTTTGTACTTGGAGAGGTATTAAAACTATCTACCTTAATCGCAATGATAGTAGCTTTTATAGGTGTTTGTATAATGATTATAAATGATAGTATTACTGGAACAGCCCTTGGTGCAATTATTGGCTTTATATCTGCAACCGGTTTTGCACTTTATACTGTCACAATTCGTTGGAAACCAGAAACTCCTAAATTTACAACCGTTGTTTTGGCAGGAGTATTTTGTGCTATATTTGCATTTTTTATTTTGGATTTTTCTGTTAAACCTTTTACGTCTATGCCAAAAATAAACTCTTACCTAAGTTTACTTCATGGTTTTTTAGTAGCTTCAGGACTTATATTGTACAGTTTAGGAGCAAAATATCTTCCTTCAGCTGAATTAGCTTTATTATCTCTTATGGAAGTAGTCGGAGGAGTTTTATGGGTATGGCTTCCCATCTTTGGAATTAACGAAGTGCCAAGTCCAACTGTAATTATTGGAGGTATAATAATTACTGTGGCTGTAGTTTATTATGGTTTCGCTGCAAGGCAAATTGATATCAACATTAAAACTTAGATATTTGCGGTAATTTTATTAATATTTTTTCTTGGCAAATTATTTTTAGACCAAACTTTATCAAGAGCCTTAATCATTTTTTCTATATGCTCTTTTCTATGTTTTGGAGTAACTGTTATTCTTAGTCTTTCTAAGCCTTTTGGAACAGTTGGGTAAAATATTGGTTGTGCATAAATACCATGATCATCTATTAAATCTTTAGATACTTTCTTACATAAAAAGGGATCATTTACTAGTACTGCTACAATATGAGAGTTTGTGTCTAAATATGGAATTGCTATGGAGTCCAAATTTTCTCTTATTAAAGCTGCATTCTCTTTAATTCTTATTCTTAGTTGTTCTGCTAAAGAAACGATATCTATTGCTTTTGCTGCTCCTGCAGCAATTGATGGACAAATAGATGTTGTAAAAATAAAACCTGGTGCAAAACTTCTTATATAATCAATAATTTCTGAACTAGCTGCAATATAACCCCCCATTTGACCATATGCTTTAGCTAGTGTTCCATTAATAATATCAATTTTGTTTTCAACACCCATTTCTACTGCAATACCTTTACCTTCTTTACCATAAAGTCCAACTGAATGAACTTCATCTAAATATGTCATGCAATTGTATTTTTTTGCTAAATCTACTATTTTGATTATTGGAGATCTTATACCCTCCATAGAGTATAAGCTTTCAAAAACTATTAATTTAGGATTGTTTACATCTGCATCTTTGAGTAATTGTTCTAGATGATCAATGTCATTATGCTTAAAAATATGACATTTAGCTCCACTATTTTTAATACCTTGAATTAAAGATGCGTGATTTAATTCATCAGAAAATATTTCAATATCTTTAATTTTTTTTCCAAGAGTCCATAAAGTTGACTGGTTTGCTGTATATGCTGAAGCAAAAACCAATGCTGCCTCTTTGTTATGAACATTTGCAAGTTTCTTTTCAAGTTCAGTATGATAACTTGACGTGCCAGAAATGTTTCTTGTTCCACCTGAGCCAGACCCATACTCAAGAAGTGTTTTTACTATTTCATTAACTACTTCTGGATGTTGACTCATATTCAGGTAATCATTAGAGCACCAAACCTCAACTTCTCTCTCTTTATTTTTGAAGCTCTCATCTGCGTTTGGGAAATTTTTTATAGGTCTGTCTATGTTTCTAAAGTCTCTGTAAAGACCCTGATCCTTAAGGTTATTCAATTCAGATTTAAAGAATTTCTTATATTCCATATTTTCTTGATATCTCACCCTATGTGTAATTGTAAGTCTTTAATTGAATGAATTGTCACACCTTATTTCTTCCAAAAGACATTCTTTCCCAGACACCGTATTTATCTTTAATCATAAATCGATGATACAATGCAGCTCCTATATGGAGTGAAAAAAAGGTAGTTAAAATGAGTGCTGAGTAATAGTGTATAGTTAATGCTTGAGGGTATAGCATGAAGTTTTCTTCTATTAACGGTGGTATTTTAATTAATCCCAAGAGATGAACATCTCCACCTTCAAGCCATGTCATATAAGTACCTTGTATAGGAATAAATATAACTAGACCATAAAGTATAAAATGCACTAAATTCGAAACCAATTTATGAAATAATGGAATATTTTCATACTTTGGATGAGTATTGAATATGTACTTCCACATTAATCTAAGGACAACTAAACTAAAAACCAATGTGCCAAAAAATTTATGTGTAATAATAAAACCTATTTTAAGTGGAGAAAATTCCATATTATGAAGGCTGATCCCTGTTGAGACCTGCCAAAAAAGCAACAGAGCTAATGACCAATGAAAAAGCTTTGCAACCAAGCCCCAAGAAGATTTTGAACCTTTAAATTCAACCATTAGTAATTTTATTATATAGTGTTATTTAAATAAATATAACCCATGAAAATTAGAGTTTTATCGAGAAAAAGTGACTTAGCAATAATTCAAGCACGTGAATTTTCTGACTATCTAAAATCAAAATATCCTTTTATAGAAATAGAATTTTTAACGAGAAGTACCTCTGGAGATAAAGATTTAAAAACCCCTCTTTCTGAAATGCCAAATGAAGGAGTTTTTACTAATGATTTAAGGGATGAATTAATAAATAATAAATGTGATCTAATTGTGCACTCTTGGAAAGATCTTCCAATTGAAGTTGGTGATAAGACTAAAATAGCCGCAACATTAAAACGAGCTGATAAACGAGATATATTATTCTTAAAAAAAAATAAAACTATGGATAGTAAAAAAATTACTATTCTATGTTCATCACCAAGAAGAAAATATAACTTAGAAAATTTCATTAAAAAATATCTTCCTCAAAAATTTGATGAAATTAATTTTGAAAATATAAGGGGGAACATACCTACTAGATTTAAAAAATTTTTTGAAAATCCTAATAGTGATGGTTTTGTTGTTGCTAAAGCAGCAATTGATAGATTACTTTTAAATAATTATTCTGAATTCAATGAATTAAAAACAACTCTAAAAAAATATATTAACGAATGTCTATGGTCTGTTTTACCATTGTCTATAAACCCTTGTAGTCCCGGACAAGGCGCTTTAGCAATTGAAACAAGAATTCAAGATAATAAACTAAACGACATTTTAAAAGATATTAATGTTTCCGAAGATTATTCAAATGTTATTAAAGAAAGAAGTATTTTAAAAAATTATGGTGGAGGATGTCATCAAAAAATAGGCGTATCTTACATCTCACATAAATTAGGATTAGTTGTGTCTAAAAGAGGTGAAGATGAAAGTGGAAATCATTTTGAGAGCTGGGACTTCATTGAATCAAAAAATATAAGTATTTCTAATAATATAAAAGATGAGATTTATCCTAAAGATCTAAAAAATTATAAAATATTTGCTAGAAAACAATTAAATGAAAATATTGAGGATATAAATAATTTACAAAACAAAAATATTTATGTTTCGCGTATTAGCGCAATTCCAGATAAGTCTAAAATTAAATCAAATAATGTAATTTGGACAAGTGGTTTAAGAACATGGAAAAATTTAGCTGAAAGAGGTATTTGGGTTAATGGTACCTCTGATGGTCTTGGTGAGGATTTTGATAACGAAATTAATTCGCTAACAAATAATACTTGGATTAAGTTAACTCATTCTCAATCTCCAGTAAGTTCGATAAAAAATAAAATTGAAACATATCAATTGGAGCCTATTTATTTTGAAATAGATATAGAAAAGAAAAAATACTTTTATTGGATGAGTAGTTCAGCTTTTAAGGTGAGCATAGATAAATATCCTGAAATTATAGAAAAATATCATTTTTGTGGCCCGGGAAATACCTACAATGAGATTAGTAAAATATTAGGTAATGATAAAAATCTTTTTGTTGAGCTATCTTATGATAGTTGGAAGAAAAAATTAATAAAAGCCTAAAATGACAAATATTTTATTACAAAATGCGCTCAAAAGAAATGGTCAAAAAACACCACCCATTTGGTTCATGAGGCAGGCTGGAAGATACCATTCACATTATCGTAAACTCAAAGAAAAATATACTTTTGAAGAACTATGTAAAACTCCAGATTTAGCTGCAGAAGTTGCTTTTGGTCCAATAAAGGAATTTGATTACGATGTTGCAATATTATTTAGTGACATTTTATTTGTATTAGAGGGACTAGGTTTAGAATTAAAATTTGACCCAGGACCTAAATTTAATTCTTATATAAATTCAGAAAATATTAATGATTATAGTAATCTAGATCGTGGAATTGAGCATATGCAATTTCAATTTGAAGCTATAAAAATAACAAAAGAGAAATTGCCAAATAATAAAAGTTTAATTGGATTTGTTGGCGGACCTTGGACATTATCAAAATATGCCTTTGGAAATAAAGACTCTGATTTAATCGACACTAAAATTAATTTAGAATTTATTTCAAAAATTCTTTTACCACTTCTAAAGAAAAATATTCAATTACAATTAGATGCAGGTGTTGAACTTGTTATGGTTTTTGATAGTTCTTTACTTGATTTAGATAAAATAAATTTTCATGAAATTTACTCTAAATTTTTAGAAGAGATTGCAAATTCTTTTCCAAATAAAGTTGGCTATTATTCAAGAGGTAGGAGTTTGCTAGATCTAAATTCTATCATCAGTTTTCCCTTTGCTGGTTTTGGCTATGATCACACAATAGATCTAAAATCTGTGTTTGAAAATCAAAAGCATGGATTTATTCAGGGAAATTTCAATGAACAATTAATGTTAAGTGAAAAAAATACATTTCTTAGTGATTTAAAAGATTTTATTGAAAAAATGAAATCAATTGAAAATCTTAATGGTTGGATTTGTGGCCTTGGACATGGAATTAACAAAAATACTCCAGAAAAAAATGTTCATTTATTTATAGAAAATATTAGAAAAGAATTTAGCTAATAGATATGGTTAAATATATAGGTGAAAAAGATTATGAGCACGGTAGTAAAGAAAAAATTGGTATTTTAATTACTAACCTAGGCACTCCAGATGCTCCAAATAAAAAAGAGCTAAAAGTTTATCTAAATCAATTCTTATCAGATCCAAGAGTAATCGAATTACCTAAAATTTTATGGCAAATTATATTGAAGCTAGTAATTTTGCAAATAAGACCATCAAAGTCAGCAGAAGCATACAAACAAATTTGGACTGATAAGGGTTCTCCGCTTTTAGACATTGCAAACAGACAACTAAGTAAAATTCAATCATATTTTTCTTCAAAAAATGAAAATATAGTTTTTGAAGTTGGTATGCGTTATGGCAATCCATCTATTCCAAATGCTTTGTTAAAACTTCAAAAAAAGCAAGTAAGAAGATTATTAATCTTACCTATGTATCCGCAATATTGTGCTGCAACAACAGGTAGTACATTTGATGAAGTAACTAATGTATTGCAAAAGTGGCGTTGGATACCTGAAATGCGTTTTATCAATCAATACTTTGAAGAAAAAAATTATATTGAAGCATTGTCAAACTCCATAACATCATTTTGGAAAAAAAATCCTAAACCACAAAAAATTATTTTTAGTTATCATGGTATACCAAAACGGTATTTAACTAATGGTGATCCGTATCATTGCTTTTGTCTTAAAACTACAAGATTGGTCAAAGAACATATGGGATTGTCAGATGATGAGATAATGACTACTTTCCAAAGTAGATTTGGAAGGGAAGAATGGTTAAAGCCATATACAAGTGAAACTTTAAAAGAATTACCAAAACAAGGAATTAAAAATATACATATAATATCACCTGGTTTCAGTAGTGATTGTCTTGAAACACTTGAAGAACTTGAAGAAGAAAATAAAGAATATTTTATTGAGTCGGGTGGAGAAAATTACCATTATATACCTTGCTTGAATGATCATGATGATCACATAGACGTTTTTGTAAATCTAATAAAAAAACATATTCAAGGTTGGCCATTATGATTACTGATCCCAAATTTAATACTGCGAAAGAATGGTTTGAAAAATTACGAGATAATTTAATTGAAACTATTCAAAACATTGATGAAAAACAATTTGAAGTAAGTAATTGGGATCACAAAGGTGATGGCGGTGGTAAAATGAGTAAAATTAAGGGTAATATTATTGAAAAAGGTGGAGTAAATATTTCTACCGTTGCTGGGACATTTAACGAAAATATGAGAGAAGCTATCCCAGGTGCTAAAGAAGATCCAAATTATAATGCAACTGGCATCAGTGTTGTGTTACATCCTGTTTCACCAAAAATTCCTTCTATGCATTTTAATACAAGATTTATTAAAACCACTCAGGAATGGTTTGGTGGAGGTATGGATATTACACCTTGTTTAATTTTCGAGGATGAGGAAAAATATCATCGTGGTTTAGAAGTTTTATGTAATAAATATGATAAATCTTATTATCCGAAATTTAAAAAATGGTGTGATGATTATTTTTTTCTTAAGCATAGAAATGAACGAAGAGGTGTAGGGGGAATATTTTTTGATTATCTTCAAACTGGAGATTGGGGTAAAGATTTTGAATTTGTCCAAGAGGTTGGTGATTACTTTCATAAGTTTATCAAAAATACTTTGATTTCTCTAAAGAATGATGAGTGGAGTAAGGAAGAAAAAAAGAAACAACTGATTAAACGTAGTCGTTATGCTGAATTTAATTTATTATATGATAGAGGTACCAAGTTTGGTCTAGAGACTGGGGGAAATGTTGATGCTATATTAATGTCAATGCCTCCACATGCAATATGGGAATAAAGAATGTTATTTAACACTTTAAAAGTAATTCATATCTTTAGTATGGTAGCTTGGATGGCAGGCTTGTTATATCTCCCACGTATATTTGTAAATCATGCTAATCCCAATATAACCAAGGAAACATCGGAAACTTTCAAGTTGATGGAGGGAAAATTATACAAAATTATAATGTTCCCAGCTTTTATAGTCACTTGGATATCTGGTTTCTCTATGACACATTATGTAGGAATTGATACTTGGCTACTTTTAAAAATTCTTTTTGTTATATTACTAACCGGTTATCATTTCTTTTGTTTTAAATGTCTTAATGATTTTAAAAATGATAAAAATAAATTCTCAACAAAATTTTTTAGAATTACAAATGAAGTTCCAGCCGTAATATTAATATTCATTATTATACTTGTAGTATTTCAACCTTTTTGATTACTATTTTTTTGTTTTTATAGGATTTTTTCTTTTAGGATTGCAAATTTTACATATTTCACATTCTAATCCATAACAACTTCTAGCCTGACAATATTGTCTTCCATAAAAAATTATTTGAAGATGTAGCTTATTCCAAGATTTTTTTGGAAAAAGATTTTTTAAATCTTTTTCTGTTTGTACTACATTCTTTCCATTCGTTAGACCCCATCTCTGAGCTAATCTATGTATATGAGTGTCCACTGGAA